>NZ_JCBDHG010000016.1:0-104918 GCF_059834185.1 Vibrio sp. R10-SG3-ISO10 | reverse complement strand
TAAGCCCGCTTGACTGCGAGAATGACAATTCGAGCAGGTGCGAAAGCAGGTCATAGTGATCCGGTGGTTCTGTATGGAAGGGCCATCGCTCAACGGATAAAAGGTACTCCGGGGATAACAGGCTGATACCGCCCAAGAGTTCATATCGACGGCGGTGTTTGGCACCTCGATGTCGGCTCATCACATCCTGGGGCTGAAGTCGGTCCCAAGGGTATGGCTGTTCGCCATTTAAAGTGGTACGCGAGCTGGGTTTAGAACGTCGTGAGACAGTTCGGTCCCTATCTGCCGTGGGCGTTGGAAGATTGAAGGGGGCTGCTCCTAGTACGAGAGGACCGGAGTGGACGAACCTCTGGTGTTCGGGTTGTGTCGCCAGACGCATTGCCCGGTAGCTAAGTTCGGAATCGATAACCGCTGAAAGCATCTAAGCGGGAAGCGAGCCCTGAGATGAGTCTTCCCTGACCCCTTGAGGGTCCTAAAGGGTTGTTCGAGACTAGAACGTTGATAGGCAGGGTGTGTAAGCGTTGTGAGGCGTTGAGCTAACCTGTACTAATTGCCCGTGAGGCTTAACCATACAACACCCAAAGGGTTTTGATGGACTCAAAGCAAGAACAGAATTGAATGTGTAGAGAACACAATAACAGCTTTCCGAATTAAAGAATTTGCTTGGCGACCATAGCGATTTGGACCCACCTGATTCCATGCCGAACTCAGAAGTGAAACGAATTAGCGCCGATGGTAGTGTGGGGCTTCCCCATGTGAGAGTAGGACATCGCCAGGCTTTAAATTTAGACTTAGAGTCTAACCAGTGCGGAGCGGTAGTTCAGTTGGTTAGAATACCGGCCTGTCACGCCGGGGGTCGCGGGTTCGAGTCCCGTCCGCTCCGCCACTTATTTCGAAACCTCGCTATGGCGAGGTTTTTTCGAATCTACAATTTGAAAGATTCTACAGGGGTGTAGCTCCAATTGGCAGAGCAGCGGATTCCAAATCCGCGTGTTGGGAGTTCGAATCTCTCCACCCCTGCCATATTCGAAAGCCTCAGCAGAAATGCTGAGGCTTTTTTCGTATGTGTGTCAAACCAAAGCAGCGGATTTCGCCACTACCAAAGACGAACGTGCTGGGAGCTGGAGTGCCAGCCCAGTCGAATATTTCCACTCTGCCATATTCAAGGTTCTAGCAGAAATGCCAGAGCCTTTTTGTTTTTCTAAAGGCGAGTACTTCATCCATAGCTCTCAAACTAGATTTCTTGTTGAGAACTATTCTTACTAATCTGTTACATTTGGTAACTTGTTTACTCAATAGTCGTAGTTTATGGATATTTCTCGTCGCTATTTTATTAAAACAGGATTGGCTGTTTCTGCATTAAGCGTTTTGCCTGCGTGTACTTTAACTCGTGCTAAGAGTGGTAAAGGTGAGTTTGTTTATGAGCTCACCGCAGAGCCAGCAACGGCTGAACTAGTACCTGGTTATACAACGAATGTACTTGGATTTAATGGTGAGATTCCAGCCCCAACGATTCGTTGTCGTCAAGGACAAGAAGTTACGATCAGATTTACCAATAAGCTTTCAGAGCCAACCACGATTCACTGGCATGGGCTGAGAGTTCCAATAGAAATGGATGGTGTACCATTCTTAAGTCAGGCACCAATCATGCCGGGTGAAACTTTCGAGTATCGCTTTACCCCACCTGATGCAGGCACCTTCTGGTATCACCCACATATGAATAGCGTCAAGCAACTTGGTATGGGTTTAGTGGGACTGATCATCGTCGAAGAAGCGGTTCCAGTAGAGTTTGATGAAGAACACGAGTTGATGCTTAAGCACTGGCACCTTGATAAACAGGGGCAGTGGAAAGAGTTAATGATCCCTCGTCTTAGCGCGAGAATGGGAACCCCCGGAGAGTGGAGCAGTGTTAATGGTGTACATGAGCCTATGTATCAATTAAAGGAAAATGCCACTACTCGGCTGCGTATCGCTAACGTCGATAATACCATTACCTATCCGATTGCTATTGAAGGGGCGGAAGCATGGGTGATAGCCATCGATGGTAACCCGATTAAAACTCCCTATAAGCTCTCTCAACATAAAATTGGTCCAGGTATGAGGGTTGACCTTGCCTTAAGAGCTCCAAAGCAAGGAGAGTCCGTTTACGTCCGATACATGAAAGGCAGATTTCCGTTTCCTCTGTGTGAGTTTGAAGCGATCAGGTCTGATCTTTCCGATCACAGACCGATCCCTCAACTTCCTCTTAATCCAGTGCCTGATCTTGATTTGGCCAATGCGGAGAAAATTGATTTCGTATTTGAATGGGAAGGAGCAATTTCACCGGTTGGAAAAGATGGTAAGTCAGTTCCTAAGTTTTGGTTAACCAACAAACGGGCTTGGGAAGGGATGTCGAAAGATAATATCCCCGCGCCACTCGCTTCATTGCAATTGGGTAAAACTTATATTTTCTATCTCAAGAATATCACTCAGTATCATCATCCAATTCATATCCATGGTCATACATTCACAGTTTTGGAGCTCAATGGAAAAAAGGTCGAACAGCCTTTCCATACTGACACTGTTTTACTAGGCAAAAACGGTACGGCTATCGCAGCGTTCGTGGCGGATAATCCAGGGCGGTGGATGTATCACTGTCATGTGATCGAGCATATGAAAACCGGACTAATGGGGTATATTGAAGTAAAGTGACTCCTGTAACTTTTAAAATGTTTGCAGTTAGTAATGGCTAAATCTTAATTTATGATCTTCCGTGAGCTTGTATTTTGGCTACAATACACCCAGTCAATCGGAGGAATTATGGGTCAGTTTTCAATATTGGGTTTTATCGCACTCGGTGGTGCATTTGGTGCATGCTCTCGTTATCTTGTTTCTGAGCTTTGTGTTGCACTTCTTGGGCGCGGATTTCCTTACGGTACGCTAGCTGTTAACGTGGTTGGTTCTTTCATTATGGGTTTGCTTATTGCGGCATTTGAAAATGATATGTTAGCCACCGAGCCATGGCGCCAAATTATCGGATTGGGCTTTCTAGGTGCACTCACCACCTTCTCTACGTTCTCTATGGATAATGTGCTTCTAATGCAGCAAGGCGCTTTTTTTAAGATGGGTTTGAATGTGTTGTTGAATGTCTTTTTAAGCATTTCTGCTGCATGGATTGGTTTTCAAATACTCATCAAGAGCTAATGTTGGTTAAAATTTAGCTAATTATTGTTCATCACGGCTTGGTTTACCCAAGCCGTTTTTATATACTGCAATTACTTGTCGGAGTGCCATAAGGCTGAGACCGTTAATTCGGGATCCGTTGAACCTGATCAGATTAAAATCTGCGAAGGGAACAAGAGAAGATATCTACACCAGAGTTCTGTCTGGTTACCTATCAAATAGTCGAATGTTGTTATATACCATTAGTGCACACTAATAAGGTCATAATTCGATTCCTCTTGTCGCATCTTTCCGCCAAGCATTTTTATCCCATTACTTTTTATCTAAGAATAACAAAGCAAGGAAAAATGCTATGTCGAGTCGCAAACAAGCGAGACTGGAAGCAAAACAGTTCATTGATACACTTTCGGTACAGCCGTACCCAAATTCAAGCAAAGTCTATGTAGAGGGTTCACGCCCAGATATTCGTGTGCCTATGCGAGAAATCTCACTCGCGGATAGTCTTATCGGAGGCACAAAAGAAGCGCCTATTTTCGAACCTAATGAGCCTGTACGTGTTTACGATACTTCCGGTGTATACACTGACCCAGAACACACTATTGACCTTTACAGCGGCCTACCAAAGCTAAGAGAAGGGTGGATTGAAGAACGAGCTGATACTGAATTACTCGACGATGTTAGCTCGGTATACACTAAGGAGCGTTTAGAAGACGAGACGCTTGATGAGCTACGTTATGGCAATTTGCCACGAATTAGACGTGCTAAAGATGGTCAGTGTGTCACTCAGCTGCACTATGCGCGCAAGGGTATCGTTACCCCTGAGATGGAATACATCGCCCTACGTGAAAATATGGGTCGCGCTCATTATCGCGATGAGGTGCTGAATCAACAGCATCCTGGTCAAAGCTTCGGGGCCAACTTACCCAAAGACATTACTGCAGAATTTGTTCGTAAAGAAGTCGCAGAAGGTCGAGCGATTATCCCTTCCAATATTAACCACCCAGAATCTGAACCAATGATTATTGGGCGTAACTTCTTAGTTAAAGTAAACGCTAATATCGGTAATTCATCAGTGACATCTTCAATTGAGGAAGAGGTTGAGAAGCTCGTATGGGCGACTCGCTGGGGTGGCGATACTGTTATGGATCTGTCTACTGGGCGTAATATTCACGAAACTCGTGAGTGGATTCTACGTAACAGTCCGGTGCCGATCGGTACTGTGCCAATGTACCAAGCGCTTGAAAAAGTGAACGGCATTGCGGAAAACCTCAACTGGGAAGTGATGCGCGATACTCTGATTGAGCAAGCAGAGCAGGGCGTCGATTACTTCACTATTCACGCAGGGTTATTGCTTCGCTATGTGCCTATGACGGCAAAACGTGTCACTGGCATTGTTTCTCGTGGTGGTTCTATTATCGCGAAATGGTGTTTAGCACATCATCAGGAAAGCTTCCTATATACTCACTTCCGCGAGATTTGTGAAATTTGTGCCAAGTATGACGTGGCGCTTTCTCTTGGTGATGGCTTGCGTCCTGGCTCAGTAGCCGATGCGAACGATGAAGCGCAGTTTGCTGAGCTTCGTACTCTAGGTGAGCTAACCAAGATTGCTTGGGAATATGACGTTCAGGTCATTATTGAAGGTCCAGGCCATATTCCGATGCATATGATCAAAGAGAACATGGAAGAGCAGCTAGAGCACTGCCATGAAGCGCCGTTTTATACCCTTGGCCCACTGACGACCGATGTTGCGCCGGGCTATGATCATATCACTTCAGGTATTGGTGCCGCGATGATTGGTTGGTATGGCTGTGCGATGCTTTGTTACGTTACGCCAAAAGAGCACCTTGGCTTACCGAACAAAGAAGACGTTAAGGTAGGTATGATCACCTATAAGCTCGCAGCACATGCGGCCGACTTAGCCAAAGGTCACCCCGGTGCTCAAGTCCGTGATAATGCACTTTCTAAAGCGCGTTTTGAATTCCGTTGGGAAGACCAATTTAACCTTTCGCTAGACCCTGATACTGCACGAGCTTACCACGATGAAACTCTACCTCAAGAGTCTGGAAAGGTCGCACACTTCTGCTCTATGTGTGGACCTAAGTTCTGTTCAATGAAGATCTCACAAGAGGTTCGCGAGTACGCGAAGGATACTGAACAAGTAGCGGCGGACCAAGCTATCTCGATCAAAATGCTCGACGATCCACTCGAAGGTATGCGCCAAAAATCGCAAGAGTTCCGAGAGACAGGTTCTGAGCTATACCACCCAGCAGTTCATGCAGAGGTAAGTGACTAATGAGCAAAATCCTAATTCCGTCATCATTGATTGAGCTAACAGGCTTAGTTCAGCAATGTTTGTTGTTGGCGAAAGAACAGGGTTTTTGCATCGAAGAGGTTGAGTTGGGTGTAAGCCCAACTCAGTCTGTTAAGCTTGTTCGTGACCAACAGATTACACATATCGCTACCGATCTCATTGATGGGTACGACTTTGAGTCAGATGACACATTTGCACTTTATTATCGCTCAGGCTTGTCGGTAGAAGCCTGTGCAGAGCAACCATCTAATGCGATTTATATTGGCATTGCTGATGGTTTGGCTTGTGATAAAAAGGATGAAGTGCTTCAGCTCGATGTCTGGCGTCATCCCATTAACGATGAAGTGAGAGCACTTTCCCTTAAGTCTAAACTCAATTCTGTATTTGAGCCTGAGTATCACTTTGCTTGGATAGTCGTGTTGTCCGTACTCGATTTTCCTATCGAAGATGCGTTAACACTCGCACGAGGAATGACAACTCAACAAGCGAATGTTTCACGTGAAACAGTGTTGAATGAGAAATTATTGACTCAGTGGGTTGAGAATTTCAATCAGTTCCCAACCCCCGTACTGGAAGATAGCCGACTGGGCATACAAGTTGGGTGGTCTGCGCAAGGGGAGAGTGTCAACTTTGCTAGCATAACTAAACAGAGTTTAGGGCTTTACCCAGTGGTCGATGATGTTGCTTGGATTGAGCGCTTGCTGCCATTAGGTATCAACACCATTCAACTGCGAATTAAGAACCCACAACAAGCCGATTTAGAACAACAGATCATTCGAGCGATTGAACTCGGTCGCCAATATCAAGCGCAAGTGTTTATCAATGACTACTGGCAGTTAGCTATTAAGCATGGTGCCTATGGTGTCCATCTTGGGCAAGAAGATATAGAAGAGTCAAACTTGGCTCAGCTAACTAAAGCGGGTATTCGTTTAGGTCTTTCTACCCATGGCTATTATGAGCTGCTTCGTATTGTGCAAATCCACCCTAGCTACATCGCGCTGGGACATATCTTCCCAACCACCACTAAGCAGATGCCATCGAAGCCACAAGGTTTAGTGCGCTTAGCTCTATATCAAAAATTGATTGATAGCATTCCTTATGGTTTCACGCATGAGGGTGCTAGTGCTTCGACCCTTGGTTATCCGACGGTTGCAATCGGTGGTATTGACCAATCGAACGCAGAGCAAGTTTGGCAAACCGGCATTTCGAGCTTGGCGGTTGTTAGAGCGATTACGTTGGCGCAGTCACCCAAGCCTGTGATTGAGTTTTTCAACCAGTTGATGAAGGAAAGACAGTCAACCTTTACTGATTCAATCTCGATAGCAACTAATGAAGAGAGAGAACAACATGCTCACTGATCAGCAGTTCCTCCGCTATCAGCGTCAAGTCGCTTTGCCAGAAATTGCTGAAAGTGGTCAGGAGAGACTGATCAAGTCGCAAGTACTGATAATTGGCTGCGGCGGGCTTGGAAGTGCTGCGAGTCTCTATTTGGCATCGGCGGGAGTCGGTAAGTTAGTAGTCGTTGATGATGATGAGGTCGATAGTAGTAACTTACAGCGTCAGATCATCTATCGTGAACGTGATCTCCAGCTTGCTAAAACGGAAGCGACGGTTAAACAGCTTTCTGACCTTAACTCCATGATACAAGTTCGAGCGCTTCACAAGCGGCTCGACAAGGCACAGTTGCAGCTTGAAATTATGCTGGCGGATGTCGTGTTGGACTGCACTGACAATATGCCAACTCGTCAGCTTATAAACCAAGTTTGTTTTGAACAAACAACGCCACTTATATCTGCAGCCGCAATTGGCTGGCAAGGGCAGTTTGCTGTCTTTGACTATCAAGCGAATAGTCGTGCTGATGGAGAAGAAGGTAAGGCTTGTTATCGCTGTTTGTATCCATTCGATGAACTGCAACAAACGCAGAAATGTAGTGAGAGTGGTGTTGTTGGCCCAGTGGTGGGCACACTTGGCAATTACCAAGCATTGGCGGCGATACAAAAACTTGCTACTGGCCTGTTTCATGTCGAGACCGCCAAGCTGCATCTTTTTGATGGTTTGAAAATGCAGTGGCAAACCATGGGGATTAGCAAAGACCAACAGTGCCAAGTTTGCGCTCAAGATCAGAGTGCAAGTTAACGAGAACAAAATATCCAATTGGTCTACTTAAAGTAACGATTGGAATTAAGAGAGTTGGAAGCAATGGCGTTATCAGAACAACAAACAACACAAGCACTTGCTGAAGAACTCGATGTGATCACTATTGTCATCAACGACCAATCACATCAAGTTGCCAGTGTGTCAAATATACAGCAAATCATTCACCAGTTTGAGCTGCCTGAAATGGGGTGTGTTTTTGCAATTAACAACAATGTTGTGCCGCGCAGTGAGTGGGCGAGCACAGTACTTTCGCAGGGAGATAGTATCTCTTTGTTTCAAGCTATCGCAGGGGGTTAAAGTCGATGCTTAAAATTGGTGATAAACAGTTTGAATCACGACTGTTCACAGGAACCGGTAAGTTTGCTAATAGCCAATTAATGGCGCAAGCGATTCAAGCTTCAGGCTCTCAATTGGCAACTATGGCGCTAAAGCGTGTCGACGTGAACGACCAACAAGATGATATTTTGAAGCCTCTAGTGCAATCGGGCGTAAACTTGCTACCAAACACTTCTGGTGCAAAGAACGCGAAGGACGCTGTGTTTGCCGCGCAACTCGCGCGTGAAGCGTTGGGAACTAACTGGTTGAAATTAGAAATCCACCCTGATCCTAAGTACTTAATGCCGGACCCAATTGAAACATTAGCTGCTGCTGAGCAGTTGGTTCGCGAAGGGTTTATTGTACTTCCTTACTGTCATGCAGACCCTGTGTTGTGTAAGCGGTTGGAAGAAGTGGGCTGTGCAGCAGTTATGCCATTAGGCGCGCCGATAGGTTCAAACAAAGGCATCGTTTCTCGCGACTTCCTAGAGATCATCATCGACCAGGCCAATGTTCCAGTAGTTGTGGATGCAGGTATTGGAGCACCTTCACATGCAGCGCGTGCAATGGAAATGGGCGCCGATGCGGTACTTGTTAATACGGCTATAGCTGCATCGAGCGATCCAGTCGCTATGGCACAGGCATTTAGAATGGCAGTTGAATCTGGGCGAATGGCTTATGAAGCGGGTCTTGCTGGTAAGGTGTCTCACGCAGTCGCATCAAGTCCACTGACTTCATTTTTAGATGAGCTATAGGTTCTAAGCGAGAATAACATGAGCTTTGTTGAACAATTTAAGCAGCTCAATTGGGATGACATTTCGATGTCGATTTATGCCAAGACAGCACAAGATGTTGAACGTGCATTGAGTAAGCCCAAGCGTGACTTGGAAGATTTTAAAGCGCTGATTTCACCAGCTGCGGAACCCTATTTGGAGCAGATGGCTCAGTTGTCTTACACGGCAACTCGTAAACGGTTTGGCAATACTATGTCACTCTATATTCCACTGTACTTGTCTAACCTGTGCGCCAATGCTTGTACTTATTGTGGATTCTCAATGGAGAACCGTATTAAGCGTCGCACCCTAAACAAAGATGAAGTATCTGCGGAAGTTGAAGCAATTAAACGAATGAAGTTTGATAGTGTTTTGCTGGTAACTGGCGAACACGAAACTAAAGTTGGCATGAACTATTTCCGTGAAATGGTGCCGATGATTAAGCAGCGCTTTAACTATTTGGCGATGGAAGTTCAACCGCTCGATCAAGACCAATATGCAGAACTTAAGACCTTAGGCTTGGACGCCGTGATGGTATATCAAGAAACTTATCATCCTTCTACCTATGCTGAGCACCACTTGCGTGGTAACAAGATGGATTTTGAATATCGACTAGATACCGCGGATCGATTGGCAAAAGCGGGCATTGATAAGATTGGTATTGGTGCCTTGATTGGCTTGGAAGAGTGGCGAACCGATTGCTTTTATGTTGCGGCGCATCTGGATTATCTAGAGCGTACGTATTGGCAAACTCGTTACTCGATATCGTTCCCGCGATTGCGTCCCTGTGAGGGAGCACTTCAGCCAAAATCGGTGATGACAGATAAGCAATTGGTCCAACTCATTTGTGCCTATCGCTTGCTGAATCCAGAAGTTGAGTTGTCTCTTTCTACTCGTGAGTCTCCGAAGTTTAGAGATAATGTTTTACCCTTGGGCATTACTACCATGTCTGCTGCATCAAAAACTCAGCCAGGTGGTTATGCGATGGATGACGTTGAACTGGAGCAGTTTGAGATCAGTGATGAGCGAAGCGCAGCTTCGGTCGAAGATATGATTCGCGCGAAAGGGTTCGATCCTGTTTGGCGAGATTGGCACTCGGCTTATTCAGGCTTGTCTTAAAAATAGTGTTTCACGTGAAACACACGCAATAAAAAGAGGGTTGATGCATTACATCAACCCTCTATTCTTATCCAGTTATCCAGTTATCCAGTTATCCAGTTATCCAGTTATCCAGTTATCCAGTTATCCAGTTTCTAGCCATGAGCAAGTGGTAAGGTTGCCTGACGCAGCCAATCCTTCACTTCACCTTCTACTAGAGGGCTGATCTCATCCCAGACTTTTTGATGATAGTCATTCAACCAAGCCAGCTCAGGTCGAGTCAGCATATCTACATTGATGTTACGCTTGTCGATTGGGCAACGTGTTAGAGACTCAAAAGACAGAACAGGGAAATCACCGTTGGTAGGCGTTTCGACAACAAGTTCTAGGTTCTCGATACGGATACCAAATGCGTCAGCGCGGTAATAACCTGGCTCGTTCGATAACACCATGCCTTCAGATAAAGGAACATCGATTTGTCGCTTCGAAATACTAGCTGGCCCTTCGTGAACACTTAGGAAGTGACCAACACCATGACCGGTACCATGATCGTAATCATAGCCTTCTGCCCACAGATGCTGACGCGCGAGCGTATCAATTTGGTAACCTCGTGTACCTTTAGGGAAACGCGCACGAGCGACACCGATATGACCTTTTAGAGCTAGCGTGAACTGTTTTATCATCTCTTGTGAAGGTTGACCGATTGCGATTGTGCGCGTGATGTCTGTGGTGCCATCTAGGTACTGACCACCCGAATCGACAAGGTAAAGCGTGTTCAATTCAAGCTGACCAGGCTCTGGCTGATTCTCATGATTATAGTGGCACATCGCTGCGTTGCCGCCTGCTGCTGAAATCGTATCAAAGCTAAGATCCATCAGAGTTGGGTCTTCACTACGAAATGCTTCTAGCTTATCTGACAAGGTTGCTTCGTTATGCAGGCTACCTGCGGCTACTTCAGCATCGAGCCAGCAGAGGAATTTGCTCATCGCAACGCCATCACGAATATGACATGCTTTCATGCCAGCGATTTCAACTGCGTTCTTCGCCGCTTTTGGCATCAAGCAAGGATCAGCTTTGCTAACTACAGTTGCGCCTGCATTTTGTAGAATTAGCTTAAACCATGCGTTACTTGTTGCTGGATCCACCAGTACTTTCTTTCCGTTTAGAGTTTCTAAACGCGCTTGTAAAGCTTGAGGATGATGAACCGTTACGCCTGTCCCTACGTGTGCATCAAATTCTTCTGGTAGGCGAGCAGGATCGAGAAAGAACTCTACGCTTGAGTCTGAATGAAGAATCGCGTGAGAAAGCAAAACGGGTAGTCGTGATACGTCAAGACCGCGGACGTTAAGCAACCAGCAAACTGAATCAAGAGCGGTAATCACTGCGCTGTCTGCGTCAGATTTATTAACTAGTTGCGCTATTTCTTGGCGTTTACTTTGACTAGATTGTCCGACTGCTTCTGTCGCCATTAGGCGAACATCAGAAACCACAGCAGCAGGGCGATCGTGCCAAAGCTCATCAATTGGGTTGTTGTCGAGGATCTTTAACTCAAGTGTATCAGCAAGTTTTGCCTGTGCCATGTCTAACCAAGAAGAGTTGTGCATGCGCGGGTCGATGGCTACAGATGCGCCATTAACTAGTTGGTCTTTAATCCAATCTAGCGCTGGCTCCTCAATCAGGTGACGATATTCGAACAGATCAGCAGGTACCTGCTTAGTCACTTGTACTGTGTAGCGACCATCAACAAAAATAGCGGCTTTATCTTTGGTGATTACCGCAGCACCAGCAGAACCGGTAAAACCTGTTAGCCAATGTAAACGCTCGTTATGTGCAGGTACGTATTCACCCAAATACTCGTCTTCATGTGGGATAAGTAGGGCATCAATATTGTTCTGCGCTATCCAGTGACGAATCGCGGTTAGGCGCTGTTCTGTTGTCGTAAGCATCTATGTTAATCCTTCATATTATTATGGCGTCCATGTCGACGAGAGTGACTGAAATTGGACGATGCGAATAAGCTACTCTTTTTACCGTCAGCCTGCAAATTATCTAAGAGCAGCGGTTTTATCGCGGATAATTTGTCGTAACCAAGACAAGGCAGGGTCATTTTCTCTATCTCTGTGCCAGAACAAAGTGTAAGCCATAGGAGGAAATTCCATTGGCAGTGGTAGCACAGTTAAATCGAGTTGTTTTGATGCCAGTTTGACGAAGTGACTCGGTGCGGTAAAGACAAAGTCGGTGTATGAGCACAAGCTCGCCGCGCTGTTAAAGTCAGGCACCGTAATCGCGATATCACGCTCTTTACCTATGTCAGCCAAACGATAATCTAACAGCCAGCGTTCATTACCGTCACACCTAACTTGTACGTGACGTTGAGTTAGATAGTTTTCGAGGTTCCAGTTTTGGTTTAGTGCAGGGTGCTGCTTACGGACTAAGCACATTTGGTTATCTCGATAGATTTCTTGCTCACAAATATCGCTGGGAGGCAGCATAGTTAACTTTGCGTCATTAATATCAATGTCTTTGCCAGTAATGCCTAAATCAATTTCCCCGCGTTGTATTTGCCTAAATGTCTCTTCTGCCCAGGCGTGAGTGCTAATGGTTACCCCTGGAGCACGCTTGAAGATCTCCGGCAAAAAATGAGGAAGAATAAGTGGGTAAACGCTTTCCACCGCAGCGATCTGATAGCGATAGTCACTTGAGCTAGGCGAGAACTGTTCTGGCTGAGTCAGCTGTTCTAGTTGGTTAATCAGAACTTCTAGCTTAGGTTTTAAAAACAGCGCTTTAGGTGTCGGTTTAAGGCCATGGGCATGGCGAACGAACAGAGGGTCGTCAAACTGTGTTCTTAGCTTGGCTAGGCTCTTGCTCACTGCTGATTGGCTTAAGCACAGTCGGTGTGCCGCCCTAGTAACGTTCAATTCTTCTATCAAGACACGCAAACAAACCAATAAGTTAAGATCGATACGAGCTAGCTTTTCAATATTCATTAGAAATTCTCATTGGGAATAACATTGATGACTATACGTCATTAGTTGGCATATCTAGTTTAGCTTAGAATATCGACAAATTCATCAAGTGCATCGGAGTTCAAAGTGCAAGCGGTAAGTGAAAGTTCCCCACGTAAATTACAGTTAGTGTTGTTAACACTGCTGGTTCTATTCAGCCCATTAGCGATAGACATCTACTTGCCAGCACTACCAATGATCTCTTCTACGTTCCACGTGGAACATGCACTAGCTCAAGACACAATTACATGGTTCTTGTTTGCTATGGGTGTAGGGCAATTGTTTGCAGGCCCTTTAGCAGACAAACTAGGACGTCGAACTGTTGCATTGGGAGGCGTAAGTATCTATGCCGTGAGCGCTTTATTGGCGTGGAGCGCTCAGAACATTGAATGGATGCTCATGTCTCGACTGCTACAAGGCTTAGGTGCGTGCGCGACATCGGTAGCGGCCTTTGCAACAGTTCGCGATATCTTTGGGCCGCAGAAAAGTGGCAAAATGATCAGTTACCTCAATGGTGCTATCTGTTTCATTCCTGCTTTGGCTCCTATTTTAGGCAGTTGGTTAACACAGCAATTCGGATGGCGCTCTAACTTTAGTTTTATGGCGGGATTTGCTGTTGTGGTTCTAGTCATGCTTTGGATAGGACTAAAAGAGACTAATCCTCAATTGAGCAAAGAACCTGTTTTCAAGCTCAACCGCTATCTTGATGTTGTGAAAACGCCTACTTTCCTTTTCCACGCAACGCTATGCATGTTGGCTATGGCTGTTATTCTTGGTTATGTCACCTCTGCACCTGTTGTACTGATGGAGAACTTAGGCTTGTCGATGAATCAATTTACTATGTGGTTCGGTATTAATGCGGCAATTAACATCGTGGCCTGTATGAGTGCGCCTAAGTTCATGGATAAGTTTGGTACGCACAAGGCTTTGTCTGTGGGTATTATTACTTTGGCGATTGCTGGTATTACAATGTTGGCAATGAAAAACCAAGCAACGGCCTTTGCTTTCATGTTGCCAATCTTTATGTCTTCCGTTGGTTTTGCGTGGATTCTGGGTGCCGCTGCAGGTAAAGCTTTAGCGCCTTTTGGTGATAAAGCAGGTACAGCAGCTGCGCTATTAGGACTGTTTCAGATGAGTGGTTCGGGCTTAGTGGTTGGCACCGTTCAGAGAATGGGTATGGAACCGCAAGTAATGATTGCGACGCTGATGTTGATCGTTGCCCCTGCGCTAGCAATTCTTTGGTCTAAAGCCGGAAAAACATGGCATCACGCAATGGCTTAGAGGCACTGACAAGCCTTGATAATCTAACCAAACGATGTATATTTGAGCTTCTTATTTCGAGTTCTGTGGATAAATCACAACGATGTCAATGACAACATACGAGATGGCCCGTTTATTGGAGCAACTGGAAGAGGCTCCAGAAAAGGTCATGTTTGGTAAACTTTTGAGTGAATTAGGCAATCAAAGTGGCGAGCGTATTCGCAGCGCTGCAAAACAGGTACCATTGCCAATTCTTCGCGATATGGTTTATCAGTTTCAGCAAGTGATTGACTCACGTAAAGGTGAGCAGATAGAGTCGTTGGCGAAAGAGATCGCCGAACAAGGTATTTCGGTCGATGATCTAAAGCACTATCTAAACTCAAAATAGTAAGTATTTAACAAATACTAAAACTCGCTACGGCGAGTTTTTTTATGGGTTAACGTTACGGTTGATAGGGTTCTGCAAAGAGATAAGCGTCTCAGTCGATTGAACTTCATCAATCGCTTGGAGCTTATCAATGAGAACGTATTGCAGCTCTTCAATTGAGCGGCACATGAGTTTAACGAAAATATTATATGCTCCAGTGGTGTAATAAGCTTCGACCACTTCTTCCAGAGCATTAAGTTTTTCCAATGCAGAGTGATAGTCTCGTGCGGCATTGAGGTTAATACCGATAAAACAGCATACGTCGTAGCCGAGTTTTTTCGTATCAACAATGACTTCAGTACCCTGGATAATATCACCAGCTTTCATTTTTTCGATTCGTACATGAATCGTCGCAGGGCTGACCTCGAACTGCTTAGCCATTTCGGCGTAAGGAGTGCGAGCATCTTCCATTAATGTCTTCAAGATTGCTTTGTCTAAGTCATCAAGTTTAATCGCGTGTGCCTGCATATAAGTCCTTGTAAATCAGCCTGACTTGGTGGAATAAGTACAAATTATCACCAGTGGTGATACAATTATATCCATATTCCATTGATTTTGAGACTATTTTAGTGCGTTTGTGCCTCTTACTACTAGCGCTAGTTGTCAGCTCTATTGCGCAAGCAAATGAAAAAGATGTGTTAGTGGTGCACTCATATCACCAAGGTTTCTTCTGGACTGATACCTTTCAAAAAGGGTTAGAGCAGCAGTTGAAGAATGCTCACATCTCGACACGTGTGCTATATCTTGATACCAAGCGAATCCAGAGTGAGGCATATTTTGATCAGCTCTACTCGCTGTATAAAACCAAGTTTGAACAAGAACAGTTCAAAGCCATTGTCGTGAGCGATAATAACGCACTGAGTTTGATGAATCGCTTGGCGCCATTGTTGGGAAGCACCCCCGTTATCTTCGGCGGAATCAATGATTATGACCCCTTTATGCACCGCGATCTCAACGCTACCGGGGTGACAGAAGATATTGACCTTTACAGCAATATTTCATTAATTGAGCGCATCCAGCCTGAAGTAAAGTCTATTTACATCATCAGTGATCACTCTGTTACTGGTACTGCTGTGCGATCGCAAGTCGGCCAGTTTCTATCTAACTACCCTGATTACTACAGTAAAGTTATCTCCTTCATCCCTAGTTCGTTTGAGCAGTTGCTTGAACTGGTCGCAAAACTCGATAGCCAATCAAGTGTACTGTTTTGGATTTATTACCGCGAAAGAGATGGCTCCGTTGTCGCACACCAAGAGCAATGGGAGCGATTAAATGAAGCCTCTAAAGCACCTATCTATATGGTGCATGATTTAGGTCTTGGCTATGGTGCGGTGGGTGGTGTCATTCAAAGTGGACGTCAGCATGGTCAGCAAACAGCAAAACTTTTGTTGCGCGTACTCGAAAATCCGCAAGCTCCGTTGCCTAAAGTAGAAGTTGGAATCCCAGAAATTAAGCTCGATTATCAGGCCGTACTTAAGTGGGGGTTAGGTATTGAAGGGGAGGCAACCTCGGTCGTCTTTAATAAGCCTCAATCTTTTTCTGACCGTTATCAGCAAGAACTGAAGGTTGTCGGTAGCGTGGTGCTATTTCTCGCAGTCATTATCATGGGCTTGGTTTACTATTTGAGCCGGATAAAACGCAGCGAGCAACTGGCGAAAGAGAGTCAAACCCTAATAGAGATGGTTTTTGATCAGAGTTATCACTTTATTGGTGTTGTTGATGGCAATGGTCACATCATTTCGAGTAATCGTAAGCTTCAGGATCTGCTGTATGACCAAGATTTTAGTGTTGACCGCCCCATTTGGCAGCATAGGCATTGGGAGCTTGAAGCATCACAGCAGTTGAAGCAGTTCTTTACCACTGAGCACGATACACTAGCTCAGTTTGAAGCGGAAATTTGGCACTCTGATCAAGGCTCAATGGTGCTAGAACTTTCCCTTAAACCGATTCCATTACCCAATAAAGGCACTCAATATTTACTCGAAGCGCGCGATATTACTTCACGCAAGATTACCGAAGAACGCCTGTTCCAACGCGAGGCTAACTTAAGCCACTACTATGATCAACAACCAGTCATGATGTTGACTCTCGATGAGCAAAACCGAATTCAACAAGTGAATCAGTTTGCAGAGCAGCTGCTAGGTTATGGGTCGCAAGAGGTGTTGGGTCATCGGCTAAGAGAGTTTTATTTTCATGAGGCAACCTTGGTACCTCGACAGGTGTTGTTGCAGCCCAAGCAGGCCATTAAAGGGGTATGGCGTCGTGAAGTGGAATATCGTCACGCCAATGGCCATACCGTCTGGGTTCGGGAAAATATTCGTCCTTTAGCAGAATCTGGTCACTTACTGATTGTTGGTGAGGATGTAACAGAGACTAAGGCGCTATCAGAACAGCTGCAGTATCAGGCTCGACATGATCTGCTTACGGGCACCTACAGCCGAAACTACTTCGAGGCAGAGTTGGAAAAGGCCCTGAGAGAGGTAGAGAGCTACACTCGAACTCACGCTATGCTCTATATCGACCTCGATCAGCTTAAAGTTCTCAATGATACGGCAGGCCATGAAGCGGGAGATGCTGCGATTCAGTTTTGTGCCAGCATGCTAGAAGAAATTCTACCTTACAACACGATATTGGCGCGTATGGGCGGCGATGAGTTCGCCATCCTTTTAAAAGATTGTACCGAGGTCGATGCAAAGAAATTGGCGACGACCATCATTAATACCCTAAGCGAACATGCGTTTATCTGGGAAGATATCAGGCTTAACTTAAACTGCTCGATAGGTATTCGCTTGATAGACCATACCGCTTCCTCACCGCAAATGGTCCACGCCCAAGCCGATACCGCTTGTCACATTGCTAAGGAAGAGGGTCGTAACCGCTACAGTATGTATTGCTTAGACGACCAAGAGTTACGTCGTCGTGAGCAAGAGATGGAAAGTGTTAATTTAGTGCACAATGCGCTGGCTAACAACCGAATTGAGCTATTTGCCCAGCAGATCCTCGATTTAACGGGTGAAGAGCAGGGCATGCACTTCGAAATACTGATTCGAATCAGAAACGCAGATGGTGAGTACATCTCACCGGGTATTTTTATGCCAGCATCAGAGCGCTACAACATCGCTCATCTACTTGATAAGCAGGTCGTGAGTCAGACATTAAGTTGGTTTGAGTTGCATCCACACGCGCTAGAACAATTGGGGCTGTGCTCAATAAATTTATCGGGTCACTCTATGGGCAATAAAGAGTTCACTGCCTATTTACTAGAGAAACTGGAGTCTAGCTCAGTGCCCTGCGAAAAAATCTGCTTTGAGATTACTGAGACTGCCGCCATGAGTAATATGAATCAAGCGATTGAGTTTTTTGGACAGCTCAAAGCATTGGGCTGTTGCATCGCATTGGACGATTTTGGCTCGGGTCTCTCTTCATTTGGTTACCTGAAAAAACTTCCGGTCGATATCGTAAAAATTGACGGCATTTTTGTCCGCGATATGGACACCAATGAGATGGATCATTTAATGGTGCGCTCAATTAACGATCTTGCTCGCCAGATGGGTAAGCAAACCGTCGCTGAGTTTGTCGAAAACGCTCAGATTATTGAGCTATTGATGGAGCTCGGAGTCGATTATGCTCAAGGTTACGTCATCGGCAAACCGAAACCACTTGCTGAGCTAGTATCAGAGCTAACGCCACAACAGAATACTTAGTGAAATGGCTCAAGATCCAGTAAACTGCGCCCGAGTCGAGACAATATCCTAGGAACATTGCGTGCAACTACAACTGCTATGTGAAGACCAAACACAGTCTGAGCGCTTTCAACAGATAACCCAACGCTGGGAGTTAACTCATTGCGATGACAGCCCATTCGCTCTTGTGCTTACTGAACAACGTTTAGAGTTGCGTAAGTTGGATGAGCCAAAACTAGGCGCTATCTTTGTTGATTTGGCAAGTGGTGCGGTTGCACATAGGCGTAAGTTTGGTGGTGGTAAAGGTCAGGCGATCGCTAAAGCGGCTGGTTTAAATAAAGGTGCCACACCAACGATACTTGATGGTACGGCTGGCCTGGGGCGTGATGCTTTTGTATTGGCTTCACTGGGCTGTGAAGTTCAGATGGTTGAGCGCCATCCGGTTGTGGCAGCGTTATTAGACGACGGACTAACCCGAGCCAACAACGACCCTGAAATCGGAGCGTGGGTGAGTGAGCGGATGTCATTGATTCACGCATCTAGCCACAATGCACTCAGCCAACTTGCTGAAGACCCTGAGTTTGTTAAACCAGATGTGGTTTATCTTGACCCTATGTACCCGCACCCGGAAAACAAGAAAAAGAGCGCGTTAGTGAAAAAAGAGATGCGCGTCTTTCAGTCTTTGGTCGGTGCTGATCATGACGCTGATGGACTGTTGGAACCCGCCTTAGCCCTTGCTACTAAAAGGGTGGTGGTGAAAAGGCCTGACTATGCAGACTGGCTTAACCAACAAAAACCTATGATGGCCATCGAGACGAAAAAAAATCGTTTTGATGTTTATGTTAATGCATCAATGACTTAGCGAACACTGTATCAATAGTGCGATTTTTGTCCTTGCTAATTGGTTATCAAGCAGGTATATCTTACTAAGAACTATTCGTATTCTTAGCTGGAGTTGTAGCGTGGCTAAACGTTTCTGTAAGATGAATCGCAAGCAAATTGCGGAAAATTTGGGTGATATTCATCGTTTGGTGGTTGAGCCTAAATACCTTTGCCGTTCTTGTGCTCGCTCGTCCGCTTCTAAAGACTCCCTTTGTAAGCCAAGTGCAATTCCTCCTCAAGCATGTCAAAACAAGCCGTTAGAGCAACAACAGAGCTGCGCTTTACTTGCAGAAGCCTTGCCTAACACTCAAGCAAATCTACCCTCAGAGCAAAAAGCGCAAGCCGTCAGAAGAGTGGTTGAGAGGGTGAAAGAGAAAGCCTTGCTGGAAAAAGCGCAACTTCAATCTAGCCAAACCGAAACTGTAGCCAGTGAAATGTTTGATTTAGAGGACAAAAAAGCGCTTAAGAAAGCAAAGAAAGCGATAAAGAAACACTACAAACAGCAGAAGAAACTGCTCAAGTTAGCTGACAAGCAACGTAAGCTGATTAAAAAGCAGAAGAAATTGGAAAGTAAGGTGAGCATATCTCGCTTAATTGCTGAAAGCTCAGAAGCACAAACTAGCTCAAACCTTCATTAATCCTCTAGACAATAAAAAAGCTCTCCGCCAATGGAGAGCTTTTTTGCATCTAATGATTCTATTTACTGTGGATTGGTTTGATAACTCTGCTCTACTTTACGCTTAACCCAAGTCTCGTTGACCCACAAAGAAAGTAGGATGATTGCCCCACCGATACTCAATTGAGTGATATCTACATCTCGATTCCAAATCACAATGTTGACGATTAGGCCGGCTGGCACTAACGCATTATTCATCACTGCTAGGGCTCCCGCATTGACCATAGTTGCGCCTTTATTCCAAGCAAAGTAACCGAGTCCAGAAGCAATCAGGCCTAAATAAACCAAAACACTCCACTGGGTCGTCGTGGTTGGCATCTTGTCTAGGTTGCCCATCAAGGCGAACGCGACCGTTGCTACACACAAAGCGCCTAAGTAGAAGTAGCCAAAAATCGCGTGCTGTGGCAGGTCGACATGGTATTTCTCCATTAGATACTTATAGCCAACCTGTCCAATGGCGAAACAGACATTAGCGCCTTGAACCACTAAGAAACCGACGATGAAATTCTCATTGATTCCGGCAAATTTAATAAAGGCTGCGCCAGCGACAGCGATGACCGCTGTTACTAGATACCATGGTGAGAATCGACGTTTAAGTAGATCGTAAATTAGCGTGACATAAATTGGTGTAAAGACGGTAAACAGCAGCACTTCTGGTACAGAAAGCAATAAGAAAGATTGGTAGTAGAAGCAATACATTAGGCCAAGTTGGAAGCCACCAACGACCATCAGCTTGGCAATCAGCCCTTTATCGACCCCTTTGAACTTAAGAAAAGGTAGGAAAACCAGACTTGCCAACGCAACTCGGATTAATACCGAGAACCAAGAATCAACCTGACCAGCAAGATAGACGCCGATCAGGCTAAACGAAAACGCCCACAATAATGTGACCGCAGATAGATACCCCATAACTAAGACTCATTATCAAAAACTATGGGGCCAGTGTATACCAATATTGGCGAGCAATCAGTCTTTGAGTGGTACTACCAACATATCAACTGGCGAGCAATTAATTAGCTGGCGAGTTGAAGAGAGCAGTTTACTCCAAAAATCTTGGTGGTGGCCGCACACCACGAGGTCGATATTGAACTCTTTAATGGTGTCGCACAATTCATTGCTCAGATCACCACTGCCGACGAGCGTGTGCTTGATCGGGAAATCGGCATGATCCGCCAAATTTTGTAACTGCTTTTGTGAGGCTTCGATGGCCTGATGCTGGGTTTCAGCCAAATTAATATCAATTAGGCCTGTATAGAGTTCGGCGTAGTTGACGTCGATATGAACAAATGACACCGATGCTTCAAGTGGTTTTGCCAAGGACACGGCTCTTTCGACCAAGAGTTTGCTGTCCTCAGAGAGGTCGATGGCAACCAAAATATGTTGATAACTCATAGTGCTATCTCCTTGTAAGGGTACTAATTAAAGATTAGCACCTTGAATTAATAAATTTTGCTGAAGTGATCTCAGATCCACATTTGGCATACAAAGTGTTATGGTTGTGAACATGATATAGTCAATTTAACTTCATAGACTTAGTAGGAGTGGTAAATGCTTTCTCAAGCAATGGTCGATCAATTGAATGAGCAAATTAATCTCGAATTTTTCTCATCCAATCTATACTTACAAATGAGTGCTTGGTGTGAAGACAAAGGATTTGAAGGTGCAGCTGAATTTTTACGCGCACACGCCGTAGAAGAAATGGAGCACATGCAGCGTCTATTCACATATGTGAGTGAGACAGGTGCGATGCCTATTCTGGGTGCAATTGAAGCACCAAAGCACGAGTTTAATAGCCTAGGTGATGTCTTCCGTGAGACGTTTGAACACGAGCAGATGATTACGGAAAAAATCAACAAACTAGCTCATGTTGCGTTTACATCACAAGACTATTCTACGTTCAACTTCTTACAGTGGTACGTTGCAGAGCAGCACGAGGAAGAGAAGTTATTTAAAGGGATCTTAGATAAGTTAGATCTAGTTGGCGAAGATGGCAAAGCGCTGTTCTTCATCGATAAAGATTTAGCAGCTTTGGCAAAAGAAGGTTCATCTTCAATTATGGATGCCCCTGCTGAATAAACTTCAGCGTAAGACACTCTAAGCAGATCGTCTTTTTCTCCGGGCATACCAGAAGATGTAGGGAGGAAAAGATGATCAATGCTGACACAATTCTATTTGCGCTAATGATGGTAACTCTAGTCAATATGGCTCGTTACCTCACTGCACTGCGTTCTCTAATATACATCATGCGTGAAGCCCACCCATTACTTTACCAACAAGTTGATGGTAACGGTTTCTTTACCACTCATGGTAACGTCACTAAGCAAGTTCGTTTGTTCCACTACATCAAGAGCAAAGAGTATCATCACCATCATGATGAAGTGTTTACCGGAAAATGCGATAGAGTCCGCGAGCTATTTATTCTTTCGACCTCTTTACTTGCGGTAACCTTATTGGCTGCGATGATTCTCTAGGTCAATTGGCATTCGCTCAAAATGCCGTTAAAATAGTCGCGCAAATGGCGAAGGATGTGCATCAGGCACATCCTTTTTTATTGGTTTTTATTTGAGTAGTAGTTCATGACAGAGAAGTTTGATGTCGTCATCATAGGTGCGGGCGCTGCAGGGCTGATGTGTGCAGCGGAAGCTGGCAAACGCGGTCGTAAAGTGTTGGTGCTTGATCATGCCAAAAAGCCTGGACGTAAAATCTTAATTGCTGGTGGCGGTCGTTGTAACTTCACTAATTACGATGTGTCAGCCAACAACTTCTTGTGTCAGAACCCTCATTTCGTCAAATCTGCGCTTTCCCAGTATACCAACTGGGACTTCATCTCTATGGTAAGTAAACATGGGATTGAGTTTGAAGAGCGAGATCATGGCCAGCTATTCTGTGTCGGTGACTACAACTCAAAAGACATTGTTAAAATGTTATTGGCTGAATGTGACTTACCAAGCGTGACTCAACGTTATCAGCAAGATGTCCATTATATAGAGAAAACTGAGGCTGGCTTCGAATTACATGCCAATACCAGTGTGATCGAGTGTGAGTCACTTGTTGTGGCGACAGGTGGTCTTTCCATGCCTAAATTGGGCGCGACACCATTCGGCTATAAGGTGGCAGAGCAATTTAACCTCAGCGTTGTGCCAACGAGTGCTGGTCTTGTGCCATTCACTTTGCACAAAGAAGATAAAGAAGCGTTTGCTGAGCTGTCTGGTATTGCCATTCCGGCTGAAATTACCGCTCAAGACGGAACTGTGTTTAAAGAGGCACTGCTGTTTACTCATCGTGGTTTATCTGGGCCTTCTGTACTGCAAATTTCCTCGTTTTGGAAAGCGGGGCAGAAAGTTGCGATCAACTTGGTTCCGGAAGTTGACGTTAATGAACTCCTGCAACGCTCACTAGAGAAGCACCCAAACCAGAGCCTGAAAAATACCTTGGCTAAAGTACTACCTAAGCGCCTTGTCGAAGTACTGATAGAGCGTAAGGTATTTACAGACAAGCCCCTTAAGCAGTTCAATGCTAATCAGCTAGAAGCGGTCACCGCTCAGCTTGAAAACTGGCAGATTGCGCCAAATGGAACAGAAGGGTATCGCACAGCAGAGGTTACTCTCGGTGGCGTAGATACTAACCACCTATCCTCAAAAACCATGGAGTGTAAGCAGGTTCAAGGCTTGTACTTTATAGGTGAGGTTATGGATGTCACTGGCTGGCTTGGTGGCTACAACTTCCAATGGTGTTGGAGTTCCGGTTTCGTCGCAGGGCAATGGGTTTAGCCTGAATAAATAGAAAAAAACGGAAGAGTCTAGGCTCTTCCGTTTTCCATGGAAGGGAAATAAGCAGAATGGAAGGGGTTATAATTTATCAGCAGCAACAGTTTTTATACTGGTCCAGTTGGTGTTTGCATCTTGAATGAAACCTTGAGTATCTTCTAGCCAGCGCTGTTGTACCGTTTTGTCTAGATTGAGATAAAGCTTACCGTCTTTAATTTTCCACGCTTGTGGGTCTGTTTCAAACTTCTTACCCATTGCCACCCCAAACGCGCAGTAGCCTCCATACTGAGGGGCGAAAGCTTGCGGATCTGCTTTGAATTGATCGCGGTTTTCACTGCTCGCGAAGTGATAAATGGCATTTTTATAGGTGGCGGAAAACTGTGGGTTGCCCTGGACGGCACCTGCATCAGTAAAGTACGCGACCGGATCATAGCCTTTGATTGCTAGATCATTGTCATCCACACTCATATCTATATCTGCTGCCATCAGTGAGACACTGGTTCCAAGTAGTGCTGCTATAAGAGTCAGCTTTTTACCGGTTGATTTAATGCGTGCCATAACAAGCTCCTTGCCTATGTTTGGTTATCTTGTATGAAATAAATTAGCCGACTCTCCCGGTCTATAGAGGGACTAAAAGTCTAAAAAGTACGCGTATCGTTCGGAGGTCACATGGATCTGCTGTCACAAATAATGGGGCATTTCTCTATCCGCACCGGTGTTTTCTATTCTGGCCAATTATGCGGTGTCTCTTCTTTCAAGAAGTGCCCACATAACCAAGGTCACCTTCATGTGCTTAAAGCCGGTCATTTGAAGTTGGCAAGCTCATTGGGGATAGCGCATCAGTTAACTCAACCTTGTATCATCTATTTACCTAACAGTACGCCGCATGTGATAGAAGGGACTGGTGAAGGGGCTGAACTCGTCTGTGCCAGTGTCGAGTACCGCGCAGGGCCGGTGAACCCTTTGTTGTCAGCTTTGCCAGACGTTGTCATCATCCCGTTTGAACTTGCACCCAACCTAACCCCTGTCATTGACATGTTGTTTCGAGAGTCGCATAGCGAATCTGCAGGGCAGCAATTTATGATGGATAGGTTGAGCGATGCATTAATGGCACTGATCTTTCGCTACTTAATTGATGAGCAACAGATAGAGCAGGGACTGTTTGCTGCCTTGGCGCACCCTCGCTTGGCTGCTGTAGTTTCAGCAATTCACCAGATACCGGTCCGTCATTACAATATTGCCGAAATGGCTTCGTTAGCTGCTATGTCACGAACTCAGTTTATTGAGACTTTTAAGCAGGTCGTCGGTGAAACCCCCGGAGATTATGTGCAGAGATGGCGCATATCAGTTGCTCAATCTTTATTACTAAAGAATAAACCTCTTAACTGGGTTGCTGATGAAGTTGGCTATGGTAGTTATTCCGGATTCTCGCGTGCTTTTCAACATGTTTTAGGTACCTCTCCACGCCAATGGTTACAAGGCTTGAAGCAATAATCCGCTACCATTTATGAATGGCTTATCGACCTATTCATCAATTTCTGTCCTATATTAAATGGGGAGAAGAGAGCAAGGAGTAAACTCTATGAGTCAACAAGCACTGATTTCTCGTATTAACGAGTTGCCGCGAATCGAAAGTGTACTGCAAGAGTTATTGGAGATGGTCAACCGAGACTCGATCGACTTCGGTGAGCTCGCCCATAAGATGGCAATGGATCAGGTATTGTTGGCAAGGGTTTTAAGGATGGCAAACTCTGCTCAATTTGGTGGTGTAAAAGGGGTGGCGAATATTAATGATGCCATTGTTCGTATCGGAATTGGTGCTATTCGTAACCTAATTTCTTCTTCGATACTTGCTTCGACGTTTCCCAAGATAGAGACCCTCAATATCAAAGATTATTGGGCGGCAACCTTTGAAGTAGCGACAATTGCGAGCACCATAGCGAGAGACATCAAGCTTGACCCCAATGAGGCGTTTAGTACTGGTGTGCTGCATAACATTGGTGAACTCATGATTCATACTCTAGAGCCTGAAAAAGCGGTCGCTATCAGCCAACGTGTCGCCAATGGGGAAAATGCTGCTCAGGTACAAAAAGAAGTACTTGGTGTTGATGCTCAAGAGCTCGGAGCCGTGCTTGCTGAAAGCTGGAAGTTCCCTAATCAGCTTGTTGATGCCATCGCCAATGTTAATCACCCAGCTAAAGCGGTAGAGTCGAAACGACTGGCTTGCTTGATGTATCTGGCGCGAGATGCGCATCAACGCTGGGACATGATGTTGGAAGAGAGTGAAAAGCTGAGTTACCTGGAAAACAGTAAAGCGGCTAAAGCACTACATGTATCACCTGAGCTAGCCGCTAAGATTGATGAGGTGCGCGGGCAAGGAAGTGAGCTAGCCTATCAACTATTTTAGATAGGCTAGGTCAACAAGACCCTATCGGTGTTAACGTGTTGTTATACAGGCTGTTTGGCGTGATCTTTTTTGCCAAATTTGATCTGCTGGATCACTAGGCCAGTAATGATCAGTACCAAGCCAACCAAAGTTGCTGGATGTATTTGTTCACCGATAATCGTTGCTAGCAACATCAGCGAGATAAAAGGGGAAGCAAAGATAAGGTTGCTCAAACGCGATGTATTTTGAGTTAACTTCAATGCGCTCAACCAAAGAACAAAAGTAATCCCCATTTCAAACAAGCCCACATAGCTGACGGCAAGCCATCCCTGGGTAGATATATGGCTAAAGCTCAGCCCTTCATACAGCGTTAAGCCAATAGCGAATGGAATCGCGACCAGAAAACCGAGCAAAACGCCAACAATCGGGTCCGCTTTGTTTTTGGTGTTTAAAATCCAGTAACTTGCCCATAGCAGGGTGGAGAATAGCGCGAGGCCAACTCCAAGCGGGCTCTCAAAGCTTAAGCCAAGTACATCGCCTTGTGTGGCAATTACTATCACTCCCAAGTAGCTAAACGTACAAGCGATCCAGTCTTGCTTACGGATTTTCTGACCTAAAAACACAGCCGCCATCAGGGTAAGCGTAATTGCCCAGCTGTAATTGATCGCTTGTGCTTGTGATGCTGGAAGCAAGTCATAGGCTTTAAACAAAATCACGTAGTAAGCGAGTGGGTTAATCAAGCCTAACAGTAGGTAATACCAAGGATTGGAGAGAAACGTACTCGGTAGTGTTTTAAGCTTACCTTGCACGGCACAAATCGCCATTAGTGCCAGCGCGGAAACGATACTAGCAACAGTCAACATTTGAATAGGGGAAAACTCAGCTAAGGTGAGTTTGAATGCGGTGGCAACCGTTGACCAGAGTAATACTGCTGATAAACCTAAGCCTAAAGCACGGCGCTCGTTCATGATGTTCCTTCAATAAAACCAACCAGTTAAGACTTACTGGCGACAAGTATGGGACAGGGTAGTGAGCGCCTAGTCTAGCTGTTCGATATCTAGCCGACAAACTGGACATTTATCCAGTGCTAAAATACCATTGAAAGTATCTCATTCTGAACAGTTAAATCTTTATTATGCAATGGATTCTTGAGCATCAAGCTATGTTGATCAGTGGCCTATCCGGTGCCGTCGCAAGTGGCGTGGTAGTTGGCTGGTGGGTCAAACAGAAAATGCGCTTTGACAATCAGCTTCTTGAACAACAACTGGAATCGAATCAGCACCTTGCCAGTAGCCAGATTGCGCAGCTAGAAAAAGAACTCCGTGAGGCACAGCAAGAACTCGACGAGCTAGATAGTGAACGTGACAAGTCAGCATACGAGTTAAAACAGTCTCACGGCAAGTTAATGGCAGTGCTAGAGAAGCTGCGCTATTTCGAGGCAGTGAAGCAGGAACGTCAGCAGTATGCCGATGACCTCAACCAAATTCGTGAGCAAAAGTCACAATTAGAGGCACAGTTGCGTGAGCAAGAAGCGCGACATGAGCAACAAAACAAAGCTAGCCAAGAAAAGCTCCAACTGTTAGAGCAGGCAGAAGAGCGCCTCAAGCAGCAATTTGAACAGCTTGCCAATCAGCTATTTGAAGCCAAAACGGCCAAAGTGGACCAGCAAAACCGCCAGAGCTTGGATGGTTTGCTTTCTCCTCTCAAAGAGCAACTGGAAGGGTTCAAGAAACAAGTGAACGACAGCTTTAATCAGGAAGCCAAAGAGCGCCACACCTTAGTTCACGAGTTAAAAAACCTCCAACGCTTAAATGAACAGATGACCAAAGAAGCGCTTAACCTGACTCAAGCGCTAAAGGGCGACAACAAGCAGCAGGGTAACTGGGGCGAAGTGGTACTCGCGCGCGTGCTCGCTGATTCTGGCTTACGTGAAGGGCATGAATATCAAACCCAAGTCAGTTTGCAAAATGAAGCGGGTAAACGCTATCAGCCCGATGTCATCGTTCACTTACCGCAAGATAAACAAGTGGTGGTGGACTCGAAAATGGCTTTGGTGGCCTACGAAAGGTACTTTAATGCTGAAACTGATAACGAACGAGAGCAGGCACTAAGTGAACACTTACTTGCGTTGAGAGCACATATAAAAGGGTTGTCTCAAAAAGATTACCATCAGTTAAAAGGCATTCAGAGTCTAGACTATGTACTGATGTTTATTCCCGTTGAGCCTGCATTTCAGGTCGCTATTCAAGCAGATCCTGGTCTGGTCAAAGATGCGATGGAGCAAAACATCATCTTGGTGAGCCCAACCACTTTGCTTGTAGCGCTACGTACGATCGATAACTTGTGGCGAAACGAGCGACAAAATCAGAATGCTCAGGTGATTGCCGAGCGTGCCAGCAAGCTTTACGACAAACTGCGCCTGTTTGTCGATGATATGGAGAGCCTTGGGGGGGCACTTGATAAAGCCAACCAAAACTATCAAGGGGCAATGAATAAGCTCGCGACAGGGCGCGGAAATGTGATTCGCCAAGCGGAAAGCTTCAAACAACTGGGCGTTGAAGTGAAAAAACCGATTTCCAATGATTTGGCGCAACTCGCTCAGCATGACCATTTCACAGAAAATGCTGCCTTGGATAAAAATGACTCTTTCGTACAAAGACATCCGGATGAGGATAAAGTAAACTAATCGCCCGCAGTGCTTAGGTCGTATTAATTCAATGCGCTGCTCGAAGAGGAATCATCATGACGGATACAAGCGTGCAATCGAATACAGCTTTAGAATCAAATGAAACCACGCACTTTGGTTTCAGTACCGTAGCCAAAGAAGAGAAAGTGGCTAAAGTTGCTCAGGTCTTCCACTCAGTAGCAGCGAAATACGACATTATGAATGACTTAATGTCGGGTGGTATTCATCGCCTATGGAAGCGCTTTACTATCGACTGTAGTGGTGTTCGTCCTGGTCAGCGTGTGCTTGACCTTGGTGGTGGTACGGGTGACCTAACCGCAAAATTCTCGCGAATTGTTGGCGAAAAAGGTCATGTGGTACTGGCCGATATCAATAACTCTATGCTTAACGTAGGCCGAGATAAGCTACGTGACAATGGCATTGTCGGCAATGTCCATTACGTGCAGGCGAATGCCGAAGAGTTGCCGTTTCCTGATGACTATTTTGATGCGATTACGATTAGCTTCTGCTTACGTAACGTAACTGATAAAGATAAAGCGCTACGCTCTATGTACCGTGTGCTTAAACCGGGTGGACGTCTACTAGTTCTAGAGTTCTCTAAGCCGATCTTAGAGCCGCTATCAAAGATTTATGATACTTACTCATTCCACTTATTACCTAAGATGGGCGAATTAGTGGCAAATGATGCAGAAAGCTACCGTTACCTAGCGGAATCTATCCGCATGCATCCAAATCAAGAGACCTTGAAGGGTATGATGAATGAAGCTGGCTTTGATCAAACCAGTTACTACAACCTGACGGGGGGTATCGTTGCCCTTCACCGTGGTTATAAGTTCTAAGGTCGGTTGTTATGCCATTTGAGCCTCTTGTTACTGCAGTGATTGAAACGTCACTCAATACCCTTATCAACGATGACCCTGAGCTGGGTCGTCGTCTTGCTCGCTTAAAAGGGCAAGTGATTCAAGTTCATCTTAAAGAGCTGAACAAGACATTGACCTTTATCTTTAGCCAGCAAATTGATGTTTTGGCGAATTATGAAGGTGAGCCTGATTGCTATCTATCCTTGAACCTCTCGGTACTGCCAGAACTGCGTGAGCAGTCCAATATCACTAAGCTGATCAAGCAAGATAAACTGGTATTGGAAGGCGATATTCAACTGGCACAAAAGTTTTCGCAGCTGATGACGGATTGCAAACCAGATATTGAAGAGTGGTTATCGCGCGTGACCGGTGATGTTGTCGCGCATACTGTGGTTCAGGGGGCTGCCAATGTCGGTCAATTCTTCAAGTCACAAGCCGCTAAGCATCAAGACCACCTTGCACAAGTCCTGACAGAAGAGTGGAAAATTGCGCCAGCACCGTTAGAGGTGGCGCATTTCTGTGACCAAGTGGATGAAGTGAAAAGCCAAGCGTCACGCGTTGAGGCTAAATTGAATCAACTGTTGGAGCGCGCATGACCCCAACAGAGATGCGTCGTTTATACCAGATCATCCGTGTTCAGCTAGAGTATGGCTTGGATGAGCTGCTGCCAACACACCAGTTGACCAAAGCGCCACTGCTGGCAAGAAAAAGCCTGTTTTGGATTAAGAACAAACATCCAGAGAAGCCACTCGGTGACAGGCTGCGTTTAGCACTGCAAGAGCTTGGCCCTGTATGGATTAAGTTTGGTCAGATGATGTCGACTCGTCGAGATCTTTTCCCGCCGCAAATTGCTGATCCACTAGCCTTGCTTCAAGATCAGGTTTCCCCATTTGATGGTCAGCTTGCCAAGCAGCAAATCGAACAAGCACTCGGTGGTTCACTAGAAACATGGTTTGATGATTTCGCGATTGAACCGCTTGCGTCTGCTTCGATCGCTCAGGTGCATACCGCCAAGCTGAAATCGACTAACCAAGAAGTGGTATTGAAGGTTATTCGACCAGATATTCGCCCGGTCATTGATGCAGATCTAAAACTGATGTACCGAATGGCGCGTATAGTCGCCAAAGCACTTCCTGAAGCACGTCGTTTGAAACCTGTCGAAGTGGTGCGTGAATATGAGAAGACCTTGCTTGATGAATTGGACTTGCGCCGAGAAGCGGCCAACGCGATTCAGCTAAGACGTAACTTCGAAGGAAGTGAAGAATTATACGTTCCTGAAGTTATTACCGACTTCAGTAATGAAACTGTAATGGTTTCTGAGCGAATATACGGCATCCAAGTTTCTGATATTGAAGGGTTGAAGGCCAACGGTACTAATATGAAGCTGTTGGCGGAGCGCGGTGTGAGCGTGTTCTTTACCCAGGTATTTCGAGACAGCTTCTTCCACGCAGATATGCATCCGGGCAATGTGTTTGTTGAGCCAGAGCATCCAGAAAACCCGCGTTGGATAGGTTTAGATTGTGGTATCGTCGGGACGCTAAACGGTGAAGATAAACGTTATCTAGCGGAAAACTTTTTAGCTTTCTTTAATCGCGACTATCGACGTGTTGCAGAGTTGCATGTTGAGTCAGGTTGGGTTCCACGTGAAACCAACATTGATGAGTTTGAATTCGCAATACGTATTGTGTGCGAACCGATATTTGCTAAGCCGTTGTGTGAAATTTCGTTTGGTCATGTTTTGCTAAACCTGTTTAACACAGCGCGCCGCTTCAATATGGAAGTACAGCCGCAGCTCGTATTGCTGCAAAAGACGCTGCTTTATGTTGAAGGTTTGGGCCGCCAACTCTACCCGCAACTTGATTTGTGGGAGACGGCTAAGCCATTCTTAGAAGAGTGGATGATGAACCAAGTTGGTCCTCAAGCGGTAATTAATGCGGTTAAAGATCGTGCGCCGTTTTGGGCCGAAAAACTACCCGAGTTGCCAGAGCTTCTCTACGATAGTTTGCGCCAAGGTAAAATGATGAACCAGCGTATGGATCAGCTTTACCAAGGTTATCGTTCAAGCAAGCGTCAGCAGGCGACAGGTAAATTTTTATTTGGTGTTGGAGCCACATTAGTCGTATGCTCGGCAATATTGGTCAACAGCACTTATGAGCAACTTTCACTGGCCAGCGCCCTAGGTGGGGTCACATTTTGGTTGCTTAGTTGGCGAGCTTACCGTCAATAGACGTTAAACTCTTGAAATAAATTTGTTTAATAAGACCCGAGGTAAAAAGAATGGGTGGTATTAGTATTTGGCAACTTCTGATTATTGCTGTCATCGTCGTTCTACTGTTTGGTACTAAGAAGCTACGTGGTATCGGTGGCGATCTGGGTGGAGCAGTAAAAGGCTTCAAGAAAGCAATGAGCGAAGATGAGTCGGACAAAGAGAAGAAAGACGCAGACTTCGAACCTAAGAATTTAGAGCAGCAGAAAACAGACGCAACTGCTGAAACTAAGAAAGACAAAGAGCAGGCGTAGATCGTGTTTGATATCGGTTTTTGGGAACTGGTATTAATATCTGTCGTTGGGCTAGTGGTTCTTGGTCCAGAGCGTTTGCCTCATGCCATTCGAAGTGTTTCCAAGTTTGTTGGTGCGGCGAAAAACATGGCAAACAGTGTGAAAGATGAACTTTCACATGAGCTTAAGGTTCAAGAGCTACAAGAAAACTTGCGCAAAGCCGAGAAGATGGGCATGGAAGATTTATCTCCAGAGCTAAAATCTTCGGTGGAGCAATTAAAGCAAGCTGCGCAAGATGTTCAACGCCCATACGCGAGCAAAAGCGAATCAGCGACGAACAGTGCTGAAGCGGCCAACGAAACTGTTGAGCCCGCTCAGAACGCCAATGACTCAGTAGGGGCGGTTGAGAGTCTAAACACTCAATCAGCGCCACAGGCAGATAAAAAAGCCGAATAGTCTCGCATATAGGAGGAGCTGCTATGGAGTAGCTCCTTTTCGATCTTTATGAGTAGAGGTTTCCATGTCTTCTGTTGAGCAGACACAACCTTTGATCAGCCATTTACTAGAGCTGAGAAATCGCCTGTTACGTGCAATTGTAGCGGTATTGGTGGTTTTCATCGGGCTGATCTATTTTGCCAATGACATCTATGAGTTTGTCTCTGCACCTTTGGTAGAGCGTCTACCTGAAGGGGCAACCATGATTGCTACTGATGTGGCATCACCCTTCTTTACCCCGTTAAAGTTGACCTTGATTGCGTCTATCTTTATCGCCGTTCCGTTTATTCTCTATCAGGTATGGGCATTTGTCGCACCTGGCTTATATAAACATGAACGCCGTTTAATCATGCCACTAATGTTCTCTAGCTCACTGCTGTTCTATTGCGGTGTCGCGTTTGCGTATTTTGTGGTGTTTCCACTGGTATTTGGCTTCTTTACCGCCATTTCGCTGGGTGGAGTAGAGTTCGCCACGGACATATCGAGCTACCTCGATTTTGTTCTCGCGCTGTTCTTAGCCTTTGGTATTGCCTTTGAAGTGCCAGTGGCCATCATCTTGCTATGTTGGACTGGTGCCACTGATCCTAAGAGCTTAAGTCAGAAGCGTCCGTATATTATTGTTGGTGCGTTTGTGGTCGGGATGATGCTGACGCCGCCAGATATGATCTCGCAAACACTACTGGCAATTCCTATGTGTCTACTGTTCGAGGTTGGTTTGTTCTTTGCACGCTTTTATGTGCGTAAAGGCGACAGTGAAGAACAGGTGGAAGAGTAGAGTTTCCACTAAGCCATATAGAGCAACGGGGTTGATAGCTAGCTATCAACCCCGTTTTGTTTTTGGAGAACTAGAGGTTAAAAAGTGTCTTGGCGTTGTGAGTGGTGAGGCTATCCACTTGTTCGATGCTGATTTCTCTTAGGTCAGCCACGCGTTGAGCAACAAGTGAGGTATACGCAGGTTCATTGCGTTTGCCACGATGCGGAACAGGAGCGAGATAAGGGCAGTCGGTTTCTAAGATAACGTAGTCCATATCAAGATGTGGAATCACTTTATCCATGCCACCATTTTTAAAAGTCGAAACGCCACCAAGCCCAAGATGAAAGCCGAGATCATTGATCGCTTTGGCTTCTTCAACACTGCCACCAAAACAGTGGAATACACCGCTTAAAGAACCATCTTGCTCTTTACGAAGTAGTGTGAGGGTTTCTTCTATTGAGTCGCGTGTATGAATGACCACTGGTAGCTTCATCTCTTTTGCCCAATTGAGCTGAGTGATAAACGCCATCTCTTGTTCGGCTTTAAAGGTTTTGTCCCAATAAAGATCAATACCAATTTCACCAACGGCAATAAAGTTGTGCTTATCAAACCAAGAATGAATGATGTCTAGGCTCTGTTTAACATTAGCGTCGACGTAACATGGGTGTAATCCCATCATCGAGCGGCAAACGTCTGGATACTCAGCCTCAGTGCGTAACATCGCCTCAATCGATTCTAAATCAATGTTTGGCAGTAATATCTTATCAATGCCTTGTGCCAACGCACGCTGGACGACTTGGTCGCGATCAGTATCAAATTCAGTAGCATAAATATGTGCGTGGGTATCAATCATTGCTTATCTCACTCTCTATCAGAGCTGAGAGTATACGGCAGTGTGAGCATTTGGTCATTTTTTGCATTTTTCTCGACTCTCTCTGGCGTCGTCAGCTTGGAGTGATATTATGCAATTCAAGCACTTTCACCACACAAGGAGAATAGAGTGTCAGTTTCGATTCAAGGTCAATTCCCTGGCCGTCGTATGCGCCGCCTGCGCAAGCATGACTTTAGCCGCCGCTTGATGGCTGAAAACCAATTGTCTGTTAACGATCTGATTTATCCAATGTTTATTCTTATGGGTAAAGATCGCCGCGAAACCGTGGAGTCAATGCCGGGTATCGAACGTTTGTCGATTGATCTAATGCTAGAAGAGGCGCAGTACTTAGCTCAGCTAGGTGTTCCTGCGATCGCTCTATTCCCTGTGGTCAACCAAGATGCAAAAAGCCTATGTGCTGCTGAGGCCTACAACCCTGAAGGTTTGGTGCAGCGTGCGGTTCGCTCTTTGAAAGAGCATGTGCCAGAAATCGGTGTGATCACGGATGTTGCGCTTGACCCATTCACGACTCATGGCCAAGACGGCATCATTGATGAAGAAGGTTACGTGCTAAATGATGAGACAACCAAAGTCTTGGTTAAACAGGCTTTGTCTCATGCCGAAGCCGGCGCTGATATTGTTGCCCCGTCAGATATGATGGATGGACGTATTGGTGAGATTCGTAAAGCGCTTGAGCAAGCGGGTCACATCAATACTCAGATCATGGCTTATTCTGCTAAATACGCCTCTTGTTACTATGGACCTTTCCGCGATGCGGTCGGTAGTGCAAGCAACCTTAAAGGCGGCAATAAGAAAAACTACCAAATGGATCCTGCTAATAGCGATGAAGCGATTCATGAAGTGGCGATGGATGTGAATGAAGGCGCAGACATGGTCATGGTTAAGCCTGGTATGCCTTACCTTGATATTGTTCGCCGCGTTAAGTCGGAACTTGAAGTACCAACCTTTGCTTATCAGGTCTCTGGTGAGTACGCGATGCACAAAGCGGCATTTGCCAATGGTTGGTTAAAAGAGCGTGATACTGTGATGGAATCGCTACTCTGCTTTAAGCGTGCAGGAGCGGACGGCATCCTTACCTATTTTGCTAAAGACGTCGCAGAGTGGTTAGCGGAAGAAAATGCCCAAGCAGCGACCTTCTTAAAAGAAGATTAGGGTCTGTTAAACAAAGAATATCAAAGGCTGGCGTTTGTCAGCCTTTTTTAATTTTGGAGAATATCGATGAGTATTATTTATCGTTTAGGGACGCTAGAAGAGTGTGTTCAAGTCGTTGAGCAGATCGCGGAGTTTGCCCATAAAGAGAGTGTCGAGAGTTTGTCTGCACGTTTAGAAGGGAAGTCGTGCTCTTTGATTCAGGTGGCGCAACAAGGTGACGACATCCTAGGGTTCAAGATTGGTTACCAGATCGACGAAACGACGTTCTACAGCTGGTTTGGTGGCGTGTCTTCTTTAGCGAGAAACAAAGGGGTGGCGCAAAAATTATTAGATATTCAGGAGCAATGGGTAACAGATCAAGGCTATAAACAGCTTAAAGTGAAATCACGTAACCAATTTCCTGCCATGCTCAGATTGCTGATTAAGAATGATTATCTTATTGAAAATTATGAACAAAAAGAACCGTTGCTAGAGAGCAGAATTCACTTTGTAAAGCAGTTAGGTGAGTGTCATAAAAATTAAATGAGATTTTTTCTCATTTAGGTGTTGACGCATTAAATGAGAATGGTTATTATTTATCTCGTCTTAGGGAATGAGAGAAGTTCACAAGGACGTTGAGTTACCAGATTCACAATTGGAGACGGTGATGACACTGAACTTAATCGAACTTGCACGAGTTCTTTTTGACACGACATTGCTCACATTGCTTCCAGTGTAATTTATAGCTTTATGGCAAAGCACCTCATTCACCTGAATTGCTTTGACCCCTTTTTGCTAGGCGACATCGAAAGATGTCGCTTTTTTTATGCCTGCTATTTCGCTCCGAACAAAAGGACACCAGTAGTCTTTTCCACAACGCAAGATCATTTCAGGATCGATCTTTAAACGATCGATCGGATAATTTATTTATTATTTACAAGGGGTTGTGGTCTATTTTGAGTTTTTTGTGCACTGTTTTATATCCTGTGGGTAAATAATATAAACAGAGTTATCCACAGAATGGTGAGTGGGGTGATAAAGGAATAACCAAATGTGTGAGTAGAGTTCAAAGAGTTAAAATGGATTCGCTGAACCAGTCATGGCATCCTAAGCAGATCTTTTTTGCATTTTCTTTGGATACGTAAAGACTATGGCCAACATTCCTGATAATCCGTTGATTTTGATTGACGGTTCTTCTTATTTATACCGCGCATTCCACGCTTATCCAGAAACGATGAGTAATGGCGAGATCCCAACCAATGCCGTTTATGGTGTGGTCAACATGCTGCGTAGCATGATGCGTCAGTTCTCTTCAGATCGTATTGCGGTTGTCTTTGATGCAAAAGGAAAAACCTTCCGTGATGATATGTACCCAGAGTACAAAGCTAATCGTCCTCCAATGCCCGATGATCTGCGCTGCCAGATTGAGCCTTTGCACAATGTAATCCGTGCGATGGGGTTGCCATTGATCTGTACCCCGGGCGTTGAAGCCGATGATGTGATTGGTACGCTCGCTTACCAAGCATCTCAAGCGGGTATGCCTGTGTTGATCAGTACTGGTGATAAAGATATGGCTCAGCTGGTGGATGACAATGTTACCTTGATCAACACCATGACCAATGTGGTGATGGATCGTGAAGGTGTGGTTGAGAAGTTTGGTATCCCACCAGAGCTAATTATTGATTACCTCGCATTAATGGGCGATAAGGTCGATAACATTCCTGGTGTACCGGGTGTTGGTGATAAAACCGCAACGGCTTTGCTGCAAGGTATTGGCGGTATTAACAAACTGTATGAAAACCTCGACGACATTGCTCCACTAGGTTTCCGCGGTTCGAAAACCATGGCGAAAAAGCTACTCGACAACGAAGAAAATGCACGCCTGTCGTATGAGCTTGCGACGATCAAGCTGGATGTTGAGTTAGAAGAGACGCCTGAATCTCTGCTTAAAACTGAGCCTAACAAAGATGAGCTGATCAAACTTTATGGTCAGTTGGTGTTTAAATCGTGGCTAAACGAACTTCTTGATGGCGGCACTGGTGTTGTTGAGGCTGATGAGAAGTCGGGCAACCAGAGTGGTGCATCTGCCAGTGCTGCGGCAGATATCGACACATCGGCAGTGACTATAGACCGTAGTCAGTATGAAACCATCCTAGATGAGTCTTCATTCAATGCTTGGCTAGAGAAGCTAAAAGCTGCTGAGGTATTCGCCTTTGATACTGAAACCGATAGTTTGGATTACATGGTTGCAAACCTTGTTGGCCTCTCTTTTGCGACCGAAGAAGGGATTGCTGCCTATGTTCCTGTTGCCCACGACTACCTAGATGCCCCTGCGCAGCTAGAGCGCGATTGGGTGTTGGCGCAACTAAAACCTATCTTAGAAGATGATGCCCAAGCGAAGGTAGGTCAAAACCTTAAGTACGATGCGAGCGTGTTAGCGCGTTACGGCATTGAGATGAAAGGTATTAAGCATGACACCATGTTGGCCTCTTACGTCTATAACAGTGTAGGTGGTAAACATGATATGGACAGCTTGGCGCTGCGTTTCCTTCAGCACAGCTGTATTTCATTCGAACAGATTGCAGGTAAAGGCAAGAACCAGCTAACCTTCAATCAAATTGACCTTGATGAAGCGTCACCTTACGCGGCAGAAGATGCCGATGTTACGCTACGTCTTCACAACCGCTTAATGAGCAATATTGAGCAGGATGAAAAGCTGAAAGGTATCTACCAAGATATCGAGGTTCCTTTAGTGCCTGTGCTTTCTCGTATCGAACGTACTGGTGTTCTAATCGATGACATGAAGCTGTCTGCACAGTCTCAAGAGATTGCCCAACGTCTGGATGAATTAGAGCAGAAAGCGTTTGAAATTGCAGAGCAAGAATTCAACATGAATTCGCCAAAGCAGCTTCAAGCTATTCTGTTTGAAAAGATGGGTCTACCAGTAATCAAGAAGACACCTTCAGGTACGCCTTCGACTAACGAAGAAGTGTTGCAAGAGCTGGCATTGGACTACCCATTACCTAAGCTGATCCTTGAATACCGTGGTCTAGCTAAACTTAAGTCTACCTACACAGATAAGCTACCTAAGATGATTAACCCAGAAACTGGGCGTGTGCATACTTCGTATCATCAAGCGGTAACCGCGACGGGTCGTCTTTCTTCAACCGATCCTAACTTACAGAATATTCCAATTCGTAATGATGAAGGTCGACGTATCCGACAGGCATTCATCGCGCCACATGGCTATAAAATTATGGCTGTCGATTACTCGCAGATTGAACTGCGTATTATGGCGCATTTATCTGGTGATAAAGCCCTGTTGGATGCTTTCCAACAAGGTAAAGATATCCACTCTGCGACCGCCGCAGAAATTATGGGTACCACCATTGACCAAGTGAGTACTGAGCAGCGTCGCCGTGCGAAGGCAGTTAACTTCGGTCTTATCTATGGTATGAGTGCTTTTGGTTTGGCCAAGCAGTTAGGTATTCCTCGCGGTGAAGCGCAAGACTACATGAACAAGTACTTCGAGCGTTACCCTGGTGTGATGCAGTATATGGAAGATACACGTAGTGCCGCAGCAGAGCAGGGTTTTGTTGAAACGATCTTCGGCCGTCGTTTACACCTTCCTGAAATTAAGTCACGTAACGGTATGCGTCGTAAAGCGGCAGAACGCGCAGCGATCAATGCGCCAATGCAAGGAACGGCAGCTGACATTATCAAGAAGGCGATGCTGTTAGTCGACGAGTGGATTCAAACTGAAGGTGACGGGCGAGTGAAACTGCTTATGCAGGTTCACGATGAATTGGTATTTGAAGTTCAAGAGTCAGCTTTAGCCGAAATTGAAAGTAAAGTACAACAATTGATGGAATCCGCAGCACAGCTAAATGTCCCTCTGGTTGCCGAGGCAGGGCATGGCGACAACTGGGATCAGGCACACTAGGCAAAAAATCGCCTAAAACACCCTTTTTGCATGAGCCAGCGCACAAACGCTGGCTTTTTTTTGTCCCTAAAAAAGATAGCGGGTATTTCGCATAAATGTAGTTTAATAAAATTATAATGAAAAAAACTTACAAAAAGAGTTTTCATTTCTGACCAATTGTTGTACATTAATCTGCGTAGGGTACAGAGGTAAGATGTTCTATCTTTCAGACCTTTTGTTTCACGTTATTGGATTAGGCTGATTCAGCCGCCCCAGTCAGTTTTTGACTGGGGCGTTTTTTATTGTGCCAAAGAAAAATCCCTACTTATCAAAAAGCTACATACCAAGCGAGTCCTTTCCCTGATATTTTCCCTGATGCCATCTAAAAGCCATTAAAATAATTATGGTTATTGACCTTGGTGTAATTTGGCCAAAGTTTGTAAATTTATACCAGTCACAGTTTGGTTATTTTGATAGAAAAACCAAAACAAAAACAGGCCAGAAAAGATAGCTTTAATTTCGGTTTTTATTTTTATTTTTCAATGAGATGGGTGGTGTTTGGGTGTGGTTTTCCTGAGCGGCACCCCTCTGTTGGGAGTGTTGATTTACGCCTTTAGATACATAATCCTAAGCGCATAATTAATAATAACTACTATTTCTCTCCCGTTGCCCCGCCAGGAAGGTGGGGCTTTTATTTTTCTATGCCGATAAAAAAAGCCCTACCATTTTATCGGCAGGGCTTTAGCAATCATTGTCTGGTCGAGTGTTTAATCTGACTTGTTATCGATATTCTCTTCTTCGATGATCTCTTCAACAACTGATTCCGCCAGCGCTGGAGCGAACCACTCATCGAGCTTGCTACGCAGCGTATCGACACCGATGCCTTTTAGCGATGAAAAAGCGGCGACGCTGACATCGCCACCAAAGCCCACCGCGTCTTTTTTGATCTTCAGAACTTGTGCTTTGCGCGCACCGCTCTTTAGTTTGTCTGCTTTAGTTAGCAGCACCTGAACAGGAATACCACTGTCAACTGCCCAAAAAATTAGCTGCTGGTCGAGGTCTTTCATTGGGTGACGAATATCCATCAGAACCACTAAGCCTTTTAGACATTGGCGTTTTTGTAGGTACTCACCCAACGATTTTTGCCACTTCTTCTTCATTTCTAGTGGTACTTGAGCAAAGCCGTACCCCGGAAGATCGACAATATGACAGCCATCGGTAACCTTAAAAAGGTTAATAAGTTGTGTTCGGCCTGGCGTTTTACTGGTTTTCGCTAAACTACGTTGGTTCGTCAGGCGGTTTAGAGAACTAGACTTACCCGCATTGGAGCGTCCTGCAAACGCAACTTCGATACCTTCATCTTCTGGCAAGGCGCGGATATCCGGCGCACTTGTGATGAAATGGGTGTTTTGATAATGAATTTTTACGCTCACTGTTAACTCCATCTCGACTTTGTGTAGTCGATTGATTACTTTTTTGTGAAATTGTGTAAAATAACCGTGCTCGGCATAAGGTCGCCTATTGTACCATGAGTGGCAACGCAGAGTGGTACCGGAAGCTTGATAATTATAATGGAATGTCATGAAGAAATTAGCGCTAATCTTGAGTCTTTTAGCCAGCTGCTCCGTGTGGGCCCAAGGTAACATTGAAGCTGGTAAAGCAAAATCCCAAACTTGTGTTGCCTGCCATGGTGCTGACGGCAACAGTCAACTCGCTATGTACCCGAAAATTGCAGGTCAGCATGCTAAGTATATTGAAAAGCAGCTGAAAGAATTCAAGTTGGGTATGACTAGTAATGGTAAGCAAGGTCGTATGGATCCTGTGATGAGTGGTATGGCTATGCCACTGTCTGAGGAAGATATGAAAGACCTAGCGGCTTACTATGCCTCTCTACCAATTGCTCACAACACTACGCCTGAAAATGTGGTTGATGCAGGTAGAGTTCTTTACACCGCTGGTGATGCCGAGCGTGGCTTAACAGCATGTATCGCATGTCATGGTCCACGTGGTAACGGTACAGAACTTTCTGGCTTCCCGAAAATTTCTGGTCAGCATGCTGATTACATTAAGGCTCAGCTTGAAAAATTCCGTGATGGTTCTCGTGGTAACGATATGAACGCTATGATGCGTGATATTGCGAAAAAACTAACGGATGAAGATATCGATACACTTTCTAAATATGTTGGTGGCCTACACTAAGCCCTACTTATTCGTTCGAGCATAAAGTTGTATTGAAAAAGCCCAAGCAGTTGCTTGGGTTTTTTCGTTTGAGCGTGATCACATGACTCGCGTGGCCTTGATGAGTCATCTTTCCTCGTTACTTGTAAGAGATCGCCCATACTTGAATGTGCAAGTTTCTATCGGTTATTTGTAACTCATTGAAAAATAGGGTGATGAAATTGTGGGAGTAAAAAAGTGCACTTTTTTAGCTTGAGTGGATTGTTCAAAATGACCAAAGCGATAAAGTGTACTCATCGGCAGGGCGCTGATAACGGATTTAAGACTAGGAAGTCTCCACGGACGCAAGTAATGGAAACTTGGTAGTTATAGAAAGGATGCAAGGGTAGGTAGGAAACCTACTTGATAAGGATGGTCGACTTGTCTAATGGTTTAAGACAGTGAAATGGATCAGGCTAAGGACTAGCCCAGGCATCAGGAAGTAAATGGAAAGCCAAAACTCACCAGGATGGTGGCAAACAACACTTTTGGCAGGGAAAGCACTAAAAACAAATGGAATATTGGTGCACTGAAGTAAGTGCAACACAGTTTTGCCGCAAGGCATTTAGAAAGCGATAGATAACTCTATCGCTTTTTTTATTGCTATTTTTTATGAAGTGATGATTATTTGCACAATAGTGCTCCACTCTAACGCCAGTTTCTGGTATGTTTCGCATCCCGTTTGAGGATATGTTAAACGCACCCAATATGCATAGTTGCCCCCTTTGTCAAAGCTTGGATACTCAGCACTACTACCAAGACAAACGTCGAGAGTATTTACAGTGCCTGCAATGTGAGCTTGTGTTTGTTAATCCAGATCAGCGTTTGGATGCAAAACAGGAAAAAGCCCACTACGATTTGCATGAGAATGACCCAAATGATCAAGGGTACCGACGCTTTTTATCTCGGGTTGCAGACCCCATATTAGAGCGTATTGAGGCTAACTCTCACGGGTTAGATTTTGGTTGTGGGCCTGGCCCAACATTGTCACTGATGTTGGAAGAGCAGGGACACACCATGAGTCTTTACGATATCTACTATCACCCGAATCCTTCGGTGTTAGAAAATTCGTATGACTTTATTACTGCTACAGAGGTTATAGAACACCTCTATGAACCGAATAAGGTGTGGCAGCAATGGTTGAATTTAGTTAAGCCAGGTGGCTGGATTGGTCTAATGACTAAGATGGTCATCGATGTTGAAGCGTTTGCCTCATGGCACTATAAAAACGATCAGACCCATGTGGTGTTCTTTAGTCGTAAAACGTTTCAGTATTTGGCAGAGCGGGATCAGCTCAAGCTTGAATTTATTGGTAATGATGTAATTTTACTGAGGAAAGCCCAGTAATGAGCCGTAGTAAGAAAGCAAGATCGGGTGGCAATGGCGACGTAGTTGTTGTTCGCAACCGAACTCAATCAGACGTTGAAGGACGTCTACGTAAGAAAGACAAAAAGCGCAAAGGTCTAAAGACTGGCGGTCGTAACTCTGAAGCAAAAGATCAGAAGCAGCAGACTGCCGCGCAAAAGCGCGATCCGCGTTTAGGTAGCAAGAAGAAAATCCCTCTTGTGGTTGAAGCTGCCAAGAAGCCAACTAAGGCTGAGCGTCGTATTAATGCAGAGAAAGAACTAGAAATGCTAGAGAGCGATGCACAACTCAATGTGTTGCTCGATCGTCTAGACAATGGTGATAGCCTAGGTGCAGGTCTACAGAAATACGTTGACGAAAAATTAGCACGTATCGAAGTGCTGATGAAGCAGCTAGGTATCTACGAAGAAGAGCCTGAAGAAGAATTTGAGGAAGAGATCGTAGAACAACCTGTTGCGCAGAAGAAAGCCAGTAAGAAAGCAGGCTCAGATGATGAGTTACTTTCTCAGTTCGAAGACTTAGACTTGAACCAATTTAAAGGATAATCGAGCATTATGAATGTAACCTTGTTAGCCATTGCAGGCGGAGCCATCATCCTCGGTCTAGCGTCATATGCAGGTTACCTTCTGCTCAAGCTCAAGAAGCAAAAGGAATTGCAACTGCAGCATCAAAAGTTAGCCATTGAAAAACGCAATGCCAACATCTTTGAAAGTGTGCATGTTCTTTGCTTAGCGGGTATTCAAGAGCAGTGTGATCTGTCAGAAATCAGCATTCGCCTCTATAACATCATGGACTATGTTCAAGGTGAAGAGCGCGTTGATTTTGAAAAAGAATTTCCAGCGACGTCAGAGCTATTCCACATCGTTAAAGATATGGCTCGTGGCGAAGAGCGTCAGGCGCTAGCGAAAAAAGAGCGCATGAAGCAAAACCTTGAGCGCCATAAAGCAGAGTCTCGTCTTCAAGATGCTATCGTTGAAGAGCTGAAGCTTCTGCAGAAAAAGGTTCAACCTCTCAACAATCAGATCAACATCCAAATGATCTAGATTGGCTTTATAGCTCGATCGACTACCCTTTAGAGGGAGTGATCGAGTTATCAATTCTGAGTATTGCTACTCAAAAAGCAGCCTGTCCCACAACCAGTGATATCGAGGTGTGGCAAAATAGCCTGCTAACAATAATGGCTCGTGTAGCCAAACGATGCATTATAGCCCAAACGGAAATACCATCATGTCGCAGCATGTCGTCGCAAGCCAGCAAATAGTCTGGGACCAAGCCATCCTTGATAAGTACAACTATTCGGGTCCTCGTTACACTTCATACCCAACTGCTTTGGAGTTTCATGAAGCGTTCACGGTAGCGGACTACGATATGGCGTGCACTCAGTACCCAGACAGACCGCTGTCTCTTTATATCCATATCCCTTTCTGCCACAAGCTTTGTTACTACTGTGGTTGTAATAAGGTGATCACCCGTCATGCCCATAAAGCGGATGAGTACTTGGATGTATTAGAGCTTGAGGTTCGTACTCGTGCGGCGCTGCTACAAGGGCGTAAAGTGACTCAGCTGCATTTTGGTGGCGGTACGCCAACGTTTCTGACCAAGGCACAAATCAGCCGAGTGATGAATATCTTGCGTGATGAGTTTAACTTCGAAGGTGATGCTGAAATCAGTATCGAAGTTGACCCGCGTGAAATCGAACTCGATATGCTTGATCACTTACGCGGTGAGGGCTTTAATCGCCTCAGTATTGGTGTACAAGACTTCAATAAGGAAGTGCAAAAACTGGTTAACCGTGAGCAGGATGAGGAATTTATCTTTGCCATGGTTGAACGTGCTAAACAACTGGGCTTCCGTTCGACTAACCTAGATCTGATCTACGGCTTGCCAAAGCAGACCCAAGCACGCTTTGCTGAGACTTTAGCTCAGGTATTACAAATGCAGCCAGGCCGCTTATCGATCTTTAACTACGCGCACATGCCTCAGCTATTTGCTGCGCAGCGCAAGATTAAAGATGAAGACCTGCCAGTAGCAGAAGAGAAGATGGCGATTCTGCAAGATACTATCTCGACACTGACTGGTGCAGGGTATCAGTTTATCGGTATGGATCACTTTGCTCAGCCAGATGATGAGCTTGCGGTTGCGCAGCGTAATGGTGTGCTCCACCGCAACTTCCAAGGTTACACCACTCAAGGTGAAGCAGATTTAGTGGGCTTTGGTGTGTCAGCGATTTCCATGATTGGCGATGCGTACGCGCAAAACCAAAAAGAGTTGAAGAAGTACTACGCGCAAGTGAACGACCTACGTCATGCTCTATGGAAAGGGGTAGCTCTTGATAGTGATGACTTACTACGTCGTGAAGTCATTAAACAGCTTATCTGTAACTTTAAACTCGATAAGACTATGATTGAGTCAGAGTTTAAGGTGACTTTTAATGACTACTTTAAAGAAGACTTGCAGCTACTACAGACGTTTATCAATGATGAACTGGTGGAAGTGGATGACAAAGAAATTCGCGTTACACTGCGTGGTCGCCTACTGATCCGTAATATCTGCATGTGCTTTGATAAGTATTTAAGAGCTAAGGCGCGTCAGCAGCAGTTTTCCCGAGTCATTTAAGTTTTCGTCATATTCGACACCTAGCTATGACTCCAACTATCTAGAAAACTACTTTAAATGCAAAAGCCACCGTTATTCTTTCGATCTGAAAAAGCGGTGGCTTTGTTGTATCTGGAGTAATACTAATGAGTTATGGGGCGATATAGGTATCGTGGGCCATTTCCCACAGTGCTTTGACTAGTGGATTATCAAGCTGCGAGCGTTTGCAGCACACGCCGAGTTTAAAGGGTTTTATCGAAGCGACTTTTAAGCGCTCGATTTTTTCCTTAACAGGACTGTTATTGATCACCACATCGGGGGCAATTCCCACACCGCAGCCAAGGGCAACCATACTGACAATAGCTTCATGACCAGAGACTTGGGCGTAGATGTTAGGCTTAATCTTCATTGCCTTAAACCAAGCATTGGCGCGGTCTCGGGCGGTACCCGACTCAGGAACAATAAATGGAATTGTCGACCAATCCGGCTGCTCTTTTTGCAGCTCCTTGGCAAAATTACTTACCCCGACTGGAGCTATTACGGAAAGGGGAATTTCACTGATGGTTTCAAACTCGATTCGAGCGGGCAGTTGTTCGGGCTGGGCGGAAATTGCGATATCCACTTCATCACTCAGGACCTTGTTGATTGCTTGTGCCGGATCTCCGGTTGAAAGCTTAAATTCAATAAACGGGTGTTGAAGACGGAATTCTGACAATAATTCAGGCAAATGGCTGTAACTGGCCGTCACTGAGCAAAAGAGACGAATTTCACCTTTCAGTTCTTCTTCATGGCCTTTGAGTTGGGCATTGTAGTTTTGCCACTCACCAAGAATGTTTAACGCGACAGGCAGAAGCTTTTTTGCAGCAGGGGTCAATTCAACGCTGCGGTTGTCTCGCACGAACAGGACTTGAGCAGTGTCGCTTTCCAATTTTTGTATCTGTCGACTCAGGGCCGACGGGCTAATATGCATCGCCGAAGCTGTCTTAGCGAAGCTCTTACTATCACACAGATGAATGAACAACTGCAGACACTTAATGTTCATGAAATAGTCACATCCTTGTTGCATTAATTGCAATTACTAATTGTGAATATATCACTTTAAGCAACTAAATACCTGTTTTAGTATGGACTCATTCGGTACCCAAGCTACCGACCTCAACGGAAAAATTCTTTAAAGGAGCGCCCTGATGGCTAACTATTTCAACACTTTAAACCTACGCGAGCAGCTAGACCAACTAGGTCGTTGTCGTTTTATGGATCGCAGCGAGTTCGCAACTGAAGCTGATTACCTGAAAGGTAAGAAAGTGGTTATTGTTGGTTGTGGTGCTCAAGGCCTAAACCAAGGTCTAAATATGCGAGACTCTGGTCTAAACGTAGCGTACGCACTACGTCAGGCGGCGATTGACGAGCAGCGTCAATCTTACAAGAACGCAAAAGAGAACGGTTTTGAAGTCGCAAGCTACGAAACGCTAATCCCTGAAGCAGACCTAGTGATCAACCTTACGCCAGACAAGCAGCACACTAACGTAGTTGAAACAGTAATGCCGCTAATGAAAGAAGGCGCTGCACTAGGTTATTCACACGGCTTCAACGTTGTTGAAGAAGGTATGCAAATTCGTAAAGACCTAACAGTTGTAATGGTTGCGCCGAAGTGTCCAGGTACAGAAGTACGTGAAGAGTACAAGCGTGGCTTCGGTGTACCAACGCTAATCGCTGTTCACCCAGAGAACGATCCAAAAGGTGAAGGTTGGGATATCGCGAAAGCATGGGCAGCAGGTACAGGCGGTCACCGCGCAGGTTGTCTAGAGTCTTCATTCGTAGCGGAAGTTAAATCTGACCTAATGGGTGAGCAAACTATCCTATGTGGCATGCTACAAGCAGGTTCAATCGTATCTTACGAGAAGATGGTTGCTGACGGTATCGACCCAAGCTACGCAGGTAAACTTCTGCAGTACGGTTGGGAAACCATCACGGAAGCACTGAAGTTCGGTGGCATCACTCACATGATGGACCGTCTATCTAACCCAGCGAAAATCAAAGCATTTGAGCTTTCTGAAGAGCTAAAAGAGCTAATGCGCCCGCTTTACAACAAGCACATGGATGACATCATCACGGGTGAGTTCTCAAGCACTATGATGGCTGACTGGGCTAACGATGACGCAAACCTACTAGGCTGGCGTGAAGAGACGGGCGAAACCGCATTTGAAAACTACCCAGCAGGCGATATCGAGATCTCTGAGCAAGAGTACTTCGACAACGGTATTCTACTAGTAGCAATGGTTCGTGCTGGTGTTGAGCTAGCATTCGAAGCGATGACAGCATCAGGCATCATCGATGAGTCGGCGTACTATGAATCTCTACACGAGCTACCACTAATCGCAAACACAGTAGCACGTAAGCGCCTATACGAAATGAACGTAGTAATCTCTGATACAGCTGAATACGGTAACTACCTATTCGCGAACGTAGCAACACCACTACTACGTGAGAAGTTCATGCCATCAGTAGGTACTGACGTAATCGGTAAAGGTCTAGGCGAGACGTCTAACCAAGTAGATAACGCAACGCTAATCGCTGTGAACGATACTATTCGTAACCACCCAGTTGAGTACATCGGTGAAGAGCTACGTGGTTATATGACTGATATGAAGAACATCGCGGTAGGCGGCTAATCTTCTTCGCTAAGGAGCTTAATTTCTTTGTCGGTAATACTCATTTGCTCGCGCAAACTCCGTGTTACCTCCGCGAACTTAAGCTCTTAGCTGTGAATATTAAATTACTGCGAAATTCACTAACCTAGGTTAGTAAAGAACTCCAGGCAGACTGGGGTGATAAATACAAAATAAAACACAACATCTAATTAAAAGGCTTGGTCTCCGTTGACCAAGCCTTTTTGTTTTGCGCTTAGCGTTTGGAACGGACTTCGCCCTGCGAGATGGAAGAACGCTTCGCTCCGAGAACGGACTCCGTCCTTCGAGAGGTTCTTGTGGAGGAACGGTCGAAAATTGTTGGTTACGTTTGTTTGCTAAAAAGCTTGATTGACCATAAAAAGAAGGGTTGACGCAAAACGCCAACCCTACAAAACTTTCTCGCTTCTCGCTTCTCGCTTCTCGCTTCTCGCTTCTCGCTTCTCGCTTCTCGCTTCTCGCTTCTCGCTTCTCGCTTCTCGCTTACTTATCCGCAAGCTTCTCTTCTAAATCCGCGAGCTTCTTTTCCATCTCTGTTAGCTTTTGACGAGTGCGCAGAAGAACTTGAGTCTGAACATCAAACTCTTCGCGGCTTACGACGTCTAGCTTATTTAGTTGGCCTTGGATTACTTGGCGAACTTTTTGGTCAACGTCTGCACCTAGCTCTTTTACTGGCGCAGGCATCGAATCGTGAATTTGTTTAGCGATTTGCTCTAGTTTCTTTGGGTCAAACATGGTGACTAAAACTCCTTTCAATTTGTGCTCATTCTATGTAATTGATACGTGAAAGTCGCTACTTCGATATTAAAAATTCGAAGCTGTTATACCATTTAGAATAAATAGTTGATTAGCTACTAAGCCGGGTAGGCACTCAAGTTACAGGTATAAAAAAAGGCCACCGAAGTGGCCTTAGAGGAGTGACAGGTTACTTGTTCTCTGCTAGTTCACGTTGAGCGGCTTTCGCTTCATCAACACGTGCTAGCTTTTCCAAGTCTTTGTCTTCAACAAACACTGGTAGAGGCTTATGTTTTTCAGCTAGGTAGCTGTAAATCACAGGCAGTACGAATAGCGTAAAGATAGTACCAATCGCTAGACCAGCAACGATTACGATACCGATACTAAAGCGCTGAGCTGCACCTGCACCTGTTGCGTACATTAGCGGGATAAGACCAGCAATCATCGCTGCTGTTGTCATCAGGATAGGGCGTAGACGAACTTTCGCTGCTTCCATTACCGCTTCTGTCTTGCTCAGTTTGTTGTGTAGCTGCTCTTCTTTTGCTACCTCACAGATCAAGATACCGTGCTTGGTGATAAGACCAACCAGAGTAATCAGACCTACCTGAGAGTAGATGTTCATGGTAGCTGCACCCCAAGCTAGAGCAATCAAGGCACCACAGATCGCCAGTGGTACAGAAACCATGATAACCAATGGATCTTTCAGTGATTCAAACTGGATTGCCAGTACTAAGAAGATGATCGCTAGTGCCAAACCGAACGTCGCGTATAGTGCGCTACCTTCCGTTACGTACTGACGAGCTTCACCCATATAGTCATGGTTGTAGCCAGCTGGCAGCTTAGTTGAAGCTATGTCTTCAAACCATGCAATTGCATCACCCATAGCCGCACCAGGAGCAGGAACCGCACCAATAGTGGCTGAGTTGAGCTGGTTGAAGTGAGGCAGTGAACGAGGCTCTGCGACAACATCAATCGTAATCAAGCTACCTAGAGGTACCGCTTTGCCATCAGCCGCTTTAACGTAGAAGTTGTTCATCGACTCTGGGTTTAGGCGCCACTTACGCTCTACCTGAGGGATAACTTCGTACGAACGGCCGTTAAGGTCGATGCGGTTTACATAGCCATCGGACATCATCGCACTTAGCGTAATACCGATATCTTGCATGGTTACGCCGTAAGCACCCGCTTTATCTTTGTCGATGCTGATTTTCATCGTCGCTGAGTCGTAATTCAGGTCGATCTCTGAGTATACGAACAGTGGGTTAGTTTGAACTTCTGCAAGAATATCTGTGGTTACTGCGAATAGGCTTTCAAACGCATTCGGCGTTGTAACAACAAACTGAATCGGTAGGCCTGAACCTGCACCTGGTAGTTCTGGCATCTGGAATGCTGTTACAGCCATTCCAGGTACGTTCGATACCAATCCACCCACTCGGTTTGCCACTTCAGACTGACTGGCTTCACGCTCACTCCAAGGCACCATAGAGGCAATACCAAATGCTTGGTTTGAGTTTGGTACACCAGTAAACACCTGGGCAAACGCAACTTCTGGCTGGTCAGACAGAATCTTGTTGACGTCATTCATGGTGTTTTGCATGAAGTCCAAGTTCGCGTTTGATGGTGCGGTACCCATCAACATCACTACGCCTTTATCTTCCGATGGTGCCAGTTCACTTGGGATGAACTTAAACAGCATTGGTAGACTGGCAAATACGATGATAGCGAAAGCAATCACCACAGGGCGATGCTGCATAACTGCGCCAAGCATTTTCGCATAGCGGTTAGTCATTCCATCAAGCACACTATGTACTTTCTGTTCGAACTTGCTTGGCTCTTCATTAGCCTTAAGCATTTTCGAACACATCATAGGTGAAAGGGTCAGTGCTACAATACCGGATACAAATACCGAACCTGCGAGGGTTAAGGCGAACTCTTTAAATAGAGCACCTGTGATGCCACCCATCAAGGCAATTGGCGCATATACCGCACCCAGAGTAAGGGTCATTGCAATAACAGGAATTGCAATCTCACGAGTACCGATAATCGCCGCGCGGAATGGTGATTCACCCAGCTTGATGTGACGGTCGACGTTTTCCAGTACAACGATCGCATCATCTACTACCAGACCGATGGCGAGTACCATTGCCAGTAGCGTCATCAGGTTCCATGAGAAGCCCATCGCTTGCATTACCATTGCCACACCAATCAGAGACAGTGGGATAGTAACGATAGGGATTATTACCGCACGGAATGAACCTAGGAACAGGGTAATAACCACTAGTACGATCAGTGCTGCTTCAACAATCGTTTTGATTACTTCGTTAATCGACTCGTTGATCGCAATCGTTGAGTCATACATCACGTTCATTTTGATGGTACTTGGCAGGTTACGCTCTAGTTGAGGTAGCAAATCAAGTACATCGGCTGCGATGTTGATTGGGTTGGCACTTGGCGCTGCGTTAATCGCCGCAACGACTGCCTCTTGTCCGTTAGCACTTGCACGGTAAACATCGTGGCTCTTCTCAAGCGATACTTTGGCAATATCACTTAGACGAGTAACGTTACCTTCGTCAGTACTCACAACTAGGTTAGAGAGCTCTTCTACGTTAGATACCTGAGTATCTGCGCTACCGTTGTAAAGTACGAACTCACCAATTGCCTGACCAGTTGCTGACTGGTAGTTGTTGGCATTAAGCACATTCATTACGTCGGTTGCGGTCAAGCCTAGCGCCGCCATCTTGGCAGGATCTAGCCAAATACGCAGTGCGTATTTCATACCACCGTAGAGGTCAACCTTAGACACACCGTTAACAGTGAATAGCTGCGGGTTGATTACACGCTCTAGGTAATCGGTAATTTGACTTGATGATAGCTCGTCACTGGTGAAACCAATGTAGAGTACCGCCGTTGTTGAACCTGTCGACATGGTTACGGTTGGGTCTTCTGCTTCTTTTGGAAGTTGAGAGCGAACCGAGTTAGTCTTCGCCAGAATGTCAGACAGCGCCGCATTCGGGTCGGTATTGAGCTTCATGTTGACGGTAATGGTGGATTTACCCAGTACCGAAGACGAAGTCATATAGTCTATGTTGTCTGCCTGAGCGACCGCTTGCTCCAGTGGCTGAGTAATAAAGCCTTGGATCAAATCGGCACTCGCGCCGTAGTAACTGGTATCTACGGTGACAACTGTGTTTGTCATTTCAGGGTATTCGCGAACCTGCATCTTGAACACCGCTTGGAGACCAAGCAGGGCGATCAAGAAACTGATCGATACCGCTAAAACTGGACGTTTAATAAAAACATCAGTAAAGCGCATGAGGCCTCCAATTACAGCATTGGTGTTTCAGCTGGTGGAGTAGTTGCATCGCTTTCTACTACACGAACTTTCGCGTCGTTACTTAGACGAACCTGACCGGAAGTCACCACAACATCACCCGCTTTCACACCTTCTAGGATGTGGGCGATATCTTTAGTGCGTTCACCTACTTTAACCACTTGTTGCTTAACGCGCTTCTCGCCGTTCTCTTCGCTAATGATGTACACGTTGTCACCGTATAGCGTGAAAGTAATGGCGGTTTGAGGTAGCGTTACTTGGTTTTCTAGTTTAGGCAGAATGATATTTGCACGTGCGAACATACCACTACGTAGCTTACCGTCACTGTTCGGGATATCCGCTTGTACCTGAATCAGACCACTTTGAATGTTTACCGCAGGCTCGATCGCTGAGATAGAACCCTTAAATGGTTTCTCTGGGTAAGCATCAACAAAGATATCGACTTCCTGATCAAGAGAGATGCGTGAGATATCCGTTTGTGGCACTGTGAAGCGTAGGCGCATAACGCTCGTATCTTCTAGACGAACAATATCGGTACCCGATTGCAGGTACTGACCTAAGTAAACGTTACGAATACCAACCACACCCGCAAATGGTGCTTTGATTTCACGGCGATCGATTGATGCTTTTAGGCTTTCAATATCCGCTTTAAGCGAGAAGTAGTTTGCTTCCGCTTCATCATACGCTTCTTTAGAAATAGAGCCTTTCTTGTACAGACCTTGGTAGCGTTTGTATTTAGCTTCGGCTGCCGGTAGCTTAGCTTGCGAGCTCTTAAGGTTGGCTTTCTCTACATCAGAGTCAAGCAAAACCAATGGCTGGCCTTCTTCAACTTGAGTGCCTGATTCAAAAGCAATTTTGTCGATCACACCGCTAGTTTCGTTAGCAATGGTCACACCTTGGTTTGGCTCGATGAAGCCGATCGCTTCAATCACAGGTACCCAGTCAACAGGGTTTACTTCGGTTACCGTGACAGGAAACTCTGGCTCAGGACGATTCGCCATGTATTCAGCGATCTTCTGTTGTTTGAATAGATTGAAACCTATCACACTGCCGAACAGCAGTATCGCGATAAGTAACATAAAGAAAGTCCACTTTTTCATTCTGATTAGAACTCCAAATTAGTGTTTTATAATCGCATCCCAACTTGCTTCGATCGCTGCGTCAATGGCGTCTTGGTCAAGTTGGTAATATCCGAGAGATTGCTTACGTGCCAGAGTGACACTGACTTCTAAACTAAGTGCAGCCAACACTGGGTTTTCTAGGGGCTTAAATACCCCTTGTTCTCGCCCTTCAGTGAAGAGTTGATCCACTTTGCTAAACATCTTGCGTTCGATCTCTTTGGTTTCATGGCTTCGGACGCAGGGCAAAGAGTCGTACTGAGCACGATTCTTTAAGTTGCCGATGTTTGACCCCGAGAGATCGAAAATGTTTAACCACATTTTGCGAAATCGTTCTTTTAACGGCATAAATTCTTCAACACCATCCTGAATGGCTTCAGCATTGCGTTGGATGACCGCTAATCGAACCTGTTGCAGTAAATCTTCTTTATCAGAGAAGTAGCGATATATCGTTCCTGCTGCGACCCCAGCTTCCTTGGCCAACTTATGCATCGAGAGACCTTGAAAGCCTGATTCTGCAATCAGTTTTTCTGCGGCATCTATGATTTGTTGTCTTTTATCTACCATAAAATGAGAACCAGACAGTGACATATAGTGGGTTGATGAATGAACGTTCATTCATTATAGCCTAAGAAGTCATCAAATATGCAACAAACTATCGAATGATTTATGAAAAAAGTTGTTATTCACACTTGTTGAGAAACATTTAGCCGATGTTGTCTTGGCTATAAACATAGCAATCTGTCTGTTGCACTATTATTATATGCGCCACATTTTTCCTACCGCTGAGATGATCATGAAGCTGAACCCCAATCAAGATGAAGCAGTTAAATACGTATCTGGCCCTTGTTTGGTGCTTGCTGGAGCAGGGTCGGGTAAAACGCGTGTTATTACCAACAAAATTGCTTATCTGGTTCAGCAGTGCGGTTATAAAGCGCGCAATATCGCGGCGGTGACTTTTACCAATAAGGCGGCGCGTGAAATGAAAGAGCGCGTTGGCCAGACATTAGGTAAAAATGAATCAAAGGGGTTAATGGTCTCAACCTTCCATACTTTGGGCCTCAATATCATTAAGCGTGAATACAAATCATTAGGTCTAAAATCCGGATTTTCACTGTTTGATGATCAAGACCAAATGGCGCTACTTAAAGAGCTGACAGAAAAACAGCTCGATGGTGATAAAGATCTACTGCGTCAGTTGCTTAGCACGATTTCTAACTGGAAAAACGACATGCTTACGCCTGAGCAAGCCAAGGCGCAGGCGAAGGGCGAGCAGCAACAGTTGTTTGCCTTCTGTTTTGAGATGTACCAGAAGCAGATGAAAGCCTATAACGCTCTCGACTTCGATGATTTGATCTCATTACCTGTTCTTCTACTGCGTACCAATGAGGAAGTTCGTCAGCGTTGGCAAAATCGAATTCGCTACTTGTTGGTCGATGAATACCAAGATACCAATACCAGTCAATACGATCTGGTTAAACTGATTGTCGGCGAACGAGGCCGATTAACCGTAGTAGGGGATGATGATCAGTCAATCTACTCTTGGCGTGGAGCGAAGCCACAAAACTTGGTGTTGCTGGGTGAGGATTACCCAAATCTGCGCTTGATAAAGCTTGAGCAAAACTACCGCTCAACCAGTCGCATCTTGCGCGCTGCCAATATCCTTATCGCGAATAACCCACACGTGTATGAGAAGTCCCTGTTCTCAGAAATTCCTGATGGTGAAAAGCTCAAAGTTCTGCTGGCAAAAAATGAAGAGCATGAAGCTGAGCGAGTTACTGGTGAGCTTATTGCGCACAAATTCCTTAATCGCACGGAATATAAAGATTATGCGGTTTTGTATCGTGGTAACCACCAATCGCGCTTGATTGAAAAGTCTTTAATGCAAAACCGGGTGCCATATAAGTTATCTGGGGGCACCTCGTTCTTTGCTCGCGCTGAGATCAAAGACATCATGGCGTATTTGCGTGTCTTGGTTAACCCAGATGATGACAACGCATTTCTGCGTATTGTTAACACACCAAGACGTGAAATTGGCCCAGTAACATTAGAAAAACTCGGCAGTTACGCCAATATGCGTGGCAAAAGCCTATTTGAAGCCAGTTTTGAGCTAGGCTTGGAGCAGTCATTGAGTGGACGTGGGTTAGAGAATTTGCGTCGCTTCACTGCTTGGCTAGTTAAAATTGCCGACCAAGCAGAGCGTGGTGATACCGTTGAAGCGGTGCGCTCGTTAGTACGAGATATCAATTATGAAGATTGGTTATACGAAACATCATCAAGCCCTAAAGCTGCCGAAATGCGCATGAAGAATGTGTCCGATCTTTACTCTTGGATAGTGGCTGACCTTGAAGGGGATAACTATGACCAAGAAGAGAAGAGTATCAAAGAGGTGGTTCAGCGCCTGACATTACGTGACATGATGGAGCGAGGCGAAGAGGACGAAGATAGCGACGCGGTTCAACTAATGACGCTACATGCCTCTAAAGGTCTAGAGTTCCCCTACGTTTATCTGATAGGAACAGAAGAAGGAATCTTGCCGCATCAAACCAGTATTGATGAAGAGAACGTTGAGGAAGAGCGCCGCTTAATGTACGTAGGAATCACACGTGCGCAGCGAGAACTGACCTTCACTATGTGTAAAGAGCGTCGTCAGTTTGGTGAGTTAATTAAGCCGACACAAAGTCGTTTTCTCGACGAGTTACCATTTGATGATGTGGAATGGGAGCAGGTTAAGAAGCCAGTGACGCAGGAAGAACGTATGGCGAAAGGCCAAGCACATATTGCCAACATAAGATCGATGTTCAATAAGAAATAGTGTTGTGGCAGATACTAAAAAGGCTTGGTGAAAACCAAGCCTTTTCTCTATATATAGAGGGAGCTTTATAGACCAGCAATCATATGTTCGATAGCTGCGACGATTTCATCGTCAGAACAATCCATACATGAGCCTTTCGCTGGCATTGCATTGAAGCCGTTGATAGCGTGATCTTTCAGCACGTCATTACCCTGAGCAATACGCGGTGCCCAGTCGCCAGCATCGCCTGTTTTAGGCGCGCCGCTAACACCAGACGCGTGACACGCAATACAGAAAGTACCGTAAACAGTTGCACCATCGCGAGGGCCAGTTGGCTCAGCTTTAACTGGCTCTGCTCCTGCTAGGTAAACATCACCAACAGGTTTAATACGTTCTGCAATTGCATCATATTCTTCTTGGCTTACATTTGCTGCAAAAGTGGCGCTAGAAAAAGTGATCGCAGCGACCAAAGCGGTTAACATTTTTCGAGACATATCCATTAAACTCACTTTACATTCCTGAAGGTAAGTTCGTGCTTACCCATTATTAGAGTGTGGCTTGATCAACAGTCAGACCTTGCCAGAAAGCATGCTTGGCTGTTAAATCAATGTAAATAATGGGTGATTATATCCTGTTAAGTTGTTGCAATAAACAACAAGTTACCCGCTTTCAGGGGTGTATCTAATGGGAAATAGGGGTTTATCACACTTTAATTGCCGAAAAAGGCACCAAACGATAAAAAAAGTTGAAAAAGTACTAGACGGCATAGTGTGATATACGTATTATTCCACTCCGCCGATAGGGCATGCGCCCGTAGCTCAGTTGGATAGAGCGTTGGCCTCCGGAGCCAAAGGTCGAAGGTTCGAATCCTTTCGGGCGTGCCATTCGCCTAAAGGTATATCGGTAAAAATTTCAGTGGTGGCTATAGCTCAGTTGGTAGAGCCCTGGATTGTGATTCCAGTTGTCGCGGGTTCAAGTCCCGTTAGCCACCCCATTATTTAAGGTAACCTAGGTTTCCTGTTCGGATGAATGTCGGAACGAAACATAAGTCGGTGAATAGCGCAGCTTGGTAGCGCATCTGGTTTGGGACCAGAGGGTCGGGGGTTCGAATCCCTCTTCACCGACCACTATTTAGTTTAACGCGAATAGCGGTAAACAAAGGCAAAGCCAGTGGTGGCTATAGCTCAGTTGGTAGAGCCCTGGATTGTGATTCCAGTTGTCGCGGGTTCAAGTCCCGTTAGCCACCCCATTTATTTAGGTAACTTAGGTTTCCTGTTCTGAGAAGTCAGAACAAAACACAAGTCGGTGAATAGCGCAGCTTGGTAGCGCATCTGGTTTGGGACCAGAGGGTCGGGGGTTCGAATCCCTCTTCACCGACCACTATTAGAAAGCCTCGTCAGAAATGACGAGGCTTTTTACTTTCTGGTGTTTGGAAATTGATTCGAACCCAAAGTAGGGTTCGCCTGATGTTCAAAGAATGGCTCTTCACCGAATCACTATTGAAGCCCTAGTCGAAAGACTAGGGCTTTTTTGCATTTTGGAACGGGCTTCGCCCTATAGAACGCTGCGCTTCTGGAAAACGGGATCGGGCTTCGCCCTGCGAGATACATATTGTCATGAGATCTCCAATCCTTCTTGTTCCTCGCTCTTGAGGATGACAAAATAATTTAATGAACAAGAGTTGTCACTTGGTTCTAATTCTGAAAGCTTTCTCCAGTTCTCCAGTTCTCCAGTTCTCCAGTTCTCCAGTTCTCCAGTTCTTTAGCACCCCTCATACTTAAGCATTAACTAGCCTTAGTAAGGTAATAAAAATCGTAGATAATAGGTTTGATTTATCCTACTTCAACCTTGTTTTAATTTTGATTTAATTTAAAAATCTGGCTTAAAAACCTGATAAATGAAAAATATTCGGATTTATGTTTTAAATTTGTTAATGCTGGTTGGAGTGTTTTTGTTGAATGGTTATTCGTTTGGGTGTTATAACTAAATGCCATTTAAAATAACCAAAAGTTAAGTATTTTCTGCTCTGTGGCCCATTTTTTGCGCAGGTATGACCAATCGAAGATATAGCTCTATTGCATATTTATTTTGCTATGCTGCTTGGTTTTTGTTCGAACTCGACTTTTTATCCTATCTTTGTTGCTTTTCTGTGAATTTTTTGCCAAATTGATGACCTTGTAATTTACCAGAATGATATTCTGGTACGAATGGATTCACTTTTCAGACAGGGCAGAAAGCTGCCGAAGCAGTAGAGGTCTGGTAATGTCACTTTTAGAAGTTAAAAATCTTCGAATAGAGTACCCTTCGCGTCATGGCGTTCATGCCGCAGTTAAATCACTCTCCTTCAATATTGAACGCGGAGAGATCGTCGGCGTTGTTGGCGAATCTGGTGCCGGTAAGTCGACCGTTGGTAATGCGGTCATTGATTTGCTGAGCCCACCTGGTCGTATCGCTAGTGGCGATGTTTACTTAGACGGTGAGCAGATCTCTGGTTTATCCCCAGAACAGATGCGCAGCGTTCGAGGTTCTAAAATTGGATTCATCTTCCAAGATCCAATGACTTCTCTAAACCCACTTTTTACCGTTGAGCAGCAACTGAAAGAAACCATTCATGCCAATATGAAGGTTTCTGATGAGCAGGCGTATCAGCGTGCGCTCTCATTAATGCAGCAAGTTGGTATTCCTCAACCAGAGAACCGCTTAAAGCAGTACCCACACCAGTTTTCTGGTGGTATGCGTCAACGTGTGGTTATCGCGATTGCTTTGGCGGGTGAGCCTGATCTGATTATTGCCGATGAACCGACGACTGCATTGGACGTATCTATCCAAGACCAGATTCTGAGTTTGATCCGCGAGTTGTGTATCAAGAACAATGTTGGTTGTATGTTGGTTACCCATGATATGGGAGTAGTTTCCAACGTAACGGATCGCGTTGCGGTGATGTATCGTGGTGATTTGGTTGAGTTTGGGCCAACGGCGAAAGTACTCGGTGATCCTGATCATTCCTACACACGCAGTCTGATTTCAGCGGTACCCCGCTCTGATATGAAGCTTGATCGCTTCCCGTTGGTTAGCTACATCGAAGAAGCGCACGAGATGGAGCCGCTCGATGTTAAAAGCCACTGGCTAGGTCAAAGCCAAGACCATCGTGATTACACAGGTTCGTTGCTCAATGTTGAGAATGTTAACTTACGCTTTGTGACCAAAGATTCTCTGTTCGAAAGTCGTCGTGAGTATGTTCAAGCTTCTAACAATGTCAGCTTTGAAGTCTTTGAGGGTGAAACTTTCGGTCTTGTGGGTGAGTCGGGCTCTGGTAAGTCGACTATTGCACGAGTGATCGCAGGCTTGTATGCGCCGAACTCGGGCAAGGTAACCTTTGAAGGGATCGACCTAACGTCTTTGAAATCAGAGAAAGAACGTCGCCCACTGCGCCGCCAAATGCAGATGGTGTTCCAAAACCCTTACACTTCAATGAATCCGCGTATGAAGATTTTTGACATCATCGCGGAACCTATCCGATTCCATAAGTTGACCAATAGCGAAACTGAAACACGTCAGATCGTCAACGATCTACTTGATCACGTTGGTCTGGGCAAAATGGCAGGGGTGAAATATCCACATGAGTTTTCAGGTGGTCAGCGCCAGCGTATTTCGATTGCACGTGCACTCGCAACACGTCCGCGTCTGCTGATTTGTGATGAGCCGACCTCAGCATTGGATGTGTCGGTACAAGCGCAAATTCTTAACCTGCTGAAAGATTTACAAGATGAGTTAAATCTAACCATGCTGTTTATTAGTCACGATTTACCCGTTATTCGTCAGATGTGTGACCGAGTGGGAGTGATGCAGATGGGGACGCTACTGGAAGTGGCGCCTACCGAGCAGTTATTTAGATCTCCTCAGCACGAATACAGTAAACAACTGATTTCTTTAATGCCTGAATTTACGGGCTTAAGAGAAGAAGTAAAAACGGCGTAAGTCGTGGTTCTTTCCCGTTTTGACGGGCAATAAACAGAAGCAAACACAAACAACTAGGGATAGACAATCCCGCATAAGGAGTTATGCAGATGAGTATGAAAACCAAGATTGCAATCGCAGTAGCAGTCGTGGCTGTTGGTGGTATATACCTTTCTATGCAATCAAAGAAAGAGACAGAGGTAGCACCTGAAGTCGCTAAGGTTGCACAACCAGTTGAACAAGAAGTAGCGATTACTGTTGCTTATGATGCTGACCCAGTGTCACTTGACCCGCATGAGCAGCTATCTGGCGGTACTCTGCAAATGTCACACATGGTCTTTGACCCGCTAATTCGTTTCAATCAGAAGATGGAGTTTGAGCCTCGTCTAGCGGAATCTTGGGAACGTATTGATGGCGAAACAATGCAATTCAACATTCGCCAAGGTGTCAAGTTCCACTCAGGTAACACGCTTACTGCAGATGATGTGGTTTGGACATTTGACCGTCTAAAGAAATCTCCTGACTTTAAAGGTATCTTTGGCCCAATCGTTTCGATTTCTAAAGTTGGCGAATACAAAGTCGAAGTGAAAACTGACGGCGTTTACCCACTAGTAGAAAACGTCATGACTTATCTATTCCCTATGGATAGCAAGTTCTACTCAGGTAAAACAGCAGACGGTAAAGATAAAGCTGAGCTAGTTAAGCACGGTAACTCTTTCGCATCAACTAACGTGTCTGGTACTGGTCCTTTCACTATCACTCAGCGTGAGCAAGGTGTAAAAGTCACCTTTGAACGTTTTGATGATTACTGGGGTAATAATTCTGGTGGTAACGTTGATAAGCTAACACTAGTGCCAATCAAAGAAGATGCCACTCGTGTCGCAGCACTTCTATCTGGTGATGTAGATATGATTGCGCCAGTAGCACCAAACGACTACAGCCGTATTAAGAAAGCAGACAGTGTCGACCTTTACACTATGCCTGGTACGCGTGTTATTACGTTCCAAATGAACCAAAACAGTAACCCAGCACTGAAGGATGTACGTGTTCGTCAAGCGATTACCTACGCTGTCAACAACGAAGGTATCACTAAGCAAGTTATGAAGGGTGCAGCCACTGCAGCAGGTCAACAGAGCCCAGTTGGTTTCGTTGGTTATAACGAAAGCTTGAAACCACGTTTCGATCTTGAGAAAGCGAAACAGTTGATGAAAGAAGCAGGTTATGAGAACGGTTTCTCATTGACTATGATGGCACCAAACAACCGTTACGTGAACGATGACAAGATCGCTCAGTCAACAGCGGCGATGCTGTCTAAGATTGGTATTAAGGTTGATCTTAAGACAATGCCTAAAGCTCAATACTGGCCTGAATTTGATAAGTGTGCAGCAGACATGTTAATGATCGGCTGGCACCCAGATACAGAAGATTCAGGTAACTTCACTGAGTTCCTTGCAATGACGCGTAACGCTGAAACCGGTAAAGGCCAGTATAACTGTGGTCATTACTCAAACGCTGAAGTTGATAAGTTGATCGAAGAGACCAATAAGATGACTGATCTAGCTAAGCGTAGTGAAGCACTTAAGAAAGTTGAAGAGATTCTATACAACGAAGCGGCATTCGTACCTCTACACTGGCAAGATCCATCATGGGCAGCAAAAGGTAACGTTGAGATTGGTCCAATCATCAACGGTATGAACTTCCCATACTTTGGTGACCTAGTGGTTAAGTAATCATTAGCGAATCAGACCAAGTACTCAATGAAATGGGTGCTTGGTCGACTTTTGGTGCTTAGCTTTGTTTCAGTCGGGTTAAGTACCATTTTTAAGACTGAAAGTTGCAACCAATTTTGCTTGGTTTTGCAGACTGAAATCTATGGAAAGTTAAAGGGGCAAGGAATGTTTTCGTTTCTGGTCAAGCGCCTGTTTCAGGCACTGATAGTGATGTTTGTGATCAGTCTAGTGGCGTTTGCCATTCAGGATAACCTCGGCGACCCATTGCGTGAGCTTGTTGGTCAGTCGGTTTCCGAATCAGAGCGCCAAGCTTTGCGTGACGAACTAGGTTTGAATGATCCCTTCATTACAAAATACACTCGCTTTGTAGGTAATGCGCTACAAGGTGATCTTGGTACTTCTTACTTCTTCAAGCGCCCTGCGGTTGAAGTGATTCTGGATAAATTGGTGGCAACGCTAGAACTGGTATTCGGCGCTACGCTCATCATTGTATTCTGTTCAATCCCTCTTGGTGTCTATTCCGCCATTCACCCAAAAAGTATATTTACCAAAATTGTCATGGCTGGCAGTAGTATCGGCATTTCGATTCCGGTGTTCTTAACCGCAATCATGCTGATGTATGTGTTCTCAATTGAGTTGGGCTGGCTACCATCTTATGGACGTGGTGAAACGGCCAATTTACTTGGTTGGGAATCGGGTTACTTTACTCTCGATGGCCTAGCGCACTTGGTTCTACCTTGTATTGCTCTTGCTTCCATCATGTTACCGCTCTTTATTCGTCTCGTACGTTCTGAAATGCTAGAGGTGCTGAGCTCTGAATACATCAAGTTCGGCAAAGCGAAAGGTCTGGCTCTAAATAAAATTTACTACCAGCACGCATTGAAAAACACCATGCTTCCTGTGCTGACGGTTGGTGGTGTTCAAATTGGTACCATGGTTGCCTATACCATTCTAACCGAAACTGTTTTCCAGTGGCCTGGAACGGGATTCCTTTTCCTTGAAGCAATCAACCGTGTAGATACGCCGTTAATCACCGCTTACGTTATTTTCGTTGGCCTGATTTTCGTTGTCACCAACACCATTGTTGACTTGCTATACGGCATCATCAACCCGACCGTAAATCTAACAGGTAAAGGAGCTTAATCATGAGTCAAACTGCAGCAGCTCCTTCACGTTGGGAGCGATTTAAACAATCGGATTTCTTGTATTACTTCAAGCGCGATAAAGTGGCGATGGCCAGCTTTACCGTATTTATGCTGTTTTTGGTGATGGCTCTGGCCGCACCAATTATTTCACCGACTGACCCATATGATCTTTCGTCGATTGATATTATGGATTCAGAGCTTCCTCCGGCATGGATGGAAGATGGTGATGAGAACTTTCTATTAGGGACCGATGAGCAAGGTCGAGATATCCTGTCGACGATTCTTTACGGTTCACGTTTATCTCTAACCATTGGTTTCTTAGCGGTAGGTCTACAGCTAGTGCTAGGAATCGTGATTGGTCTTTCGGCGGGTTACTTCGGCGGCCGTATTGATAGCTTCTTGATGCGTTTCGCGGATGTTCAGTTATCGTTCTCTACCATGATGGTGGCGATCATTGTCTCGGCAATCTTTAAGGCGAGTTTTGGCAGTGATTTCTACAGTCAATATGCGGTCGTCATGTTGGTTGTGATCATTGGTGTCGCCGAATGGCCGCAGTATGCACGTACAATTCGTGCTTCAGTGTTGGCAGAGAAGAAGAAAGAGTACGTAGAGGCAGCACGTGTGATGGGCTTTAAAGCGCCACGAATTATGTTCCGCCATATCCTACCGAACTGTTTATCGCCAATCTTGGTTATTTCAACGGTACAGGTGGCAAATGCCATCATGTCAGAAGCGGCACTTTCTTTCCTAGGTTTGGGCCTACCGGTAGACCAACCTTCTCTAGGTGCACTGATCAGCATTGGATTTAACTACATTTTCTCCGGTGCGTGGTGGATTACTGCATTCCCGGGTATCGTACTGGTGACTTTGGTTTTGGTTATCAACCTGCTTGGTGACTGGTTACGTGATGTATTTAACCCAAAAATCTACAAAGGGTGATCCAAGCCTAAGATTTGATTATAAAAACCTATCTACACTGAGAGCCGTAATTAATTACGGCTCTTTTTTTGCATTCTCATTTTCAGGGCAGTGAATCGTCAATAAAGTCACTATAGTGATCCACGTAGATGGATAAACTCGAAGTTAAATTTAAAGAGTATGGATATCAATATGGCCTCAAAGCCAAAACAAACTTTTTTAAAGTGTTGGAGTCTTGTTGCAGTACTGGCCTTGCCCGCTTTGTCAGCCCCAACGCTTGCTGAAGAATTTTTATGCGATGCAACGCAGGCATCTACCAATGAATTGCCGTTGCTAGATAAGTCGTGCCCGATTGGTAAAGGGTTATGGGGTAAATCTCAGCCACGTGGCCAAGAGTCAACATTTTGGATTCAGTGTGGTGTGTTTAGTAAGCCACTACCTCTTGTAAAGGCTAAAAAGCTTTACCAGCATATTTCAACGGATGTATGGGCAAAGCCAGAAGCCAAAGCTTATCGTTGTCTGATTGGCCCATATAAAGATTTCGCTCAAGCAAATGCGGAGCTGGCGAAAGTGAAAAGTGAGCCCGGCTACAAGGAAGCGTTTGTCCGAGAAGTGGTGAAAGGGGCTCCTGTAAAGCAAGCGATGGTTAAGTCACAGCCTAAACCTAAGTCAAAGCCGGCTGCAAAGTCGCAGCAATCGACCACTGTGATTCCTGCACCAGTGAAAGCTAAGCCGGAGCCTACTGCCATTAAACCTATGGCTCAAGAGCCCAACAAGCGTCAATCTGACGTGTCAATTCGCTTAACAGCGATGGTATCTGGCATCGAGTACAAAGTGCCATATACCATGTTTAGTGACGACCAGTTCTACATGGAACACGAATTACCATGGAACAGGCTCGATTACGAAGGCGCTTATAAAACCTGTTATCGTTTAGGTATGCGTTTAGCAACCACTAAGGAGTGGCAAGCACTGCTGGATTCTAACGTGATGCAGAAAGACAAATGGCCAATGCACTTACCTTATTGGGGATCAGAGAAGTCAGGACTATTTACCAGTGGTAAAACCAATAAGCTAAAAGGCACCTCACTGTTGAATGTTATGTGTGTGAAATAATCAAAAAAATCAGTAGCCTAGTGCTACTGATTTTTTTTCTCTGCTTCTTGCAACAGCTCCAAATACTTCTTCTCAACAAAGTCTTTTTCTTTAGCCATATGGTGTAATTGCTGCTTAGAGGCTTCGAGCTCAGCTGTTATACCGGCTATGTCGTCTTGTGAGTTAGCTTGCTGTTTGTATTCTTCAAGCTGATCGAGCAGTTGTTGCTTCTCTTGTTTGAACTCTTTGGCTAAGTTGGCTGTTCCACCAGATTCACTGATTTGTATGTACTCTTGCTCAAGTTGTTCAAACTGTTTTTCTAACTGCTCTTTTTCTAACTGTAAGCTTTCGACCGTATCAGTCTGCTTGAGTAAACGGCTTTTGGCGTTTCTTAAGCCTTTAACGCTTTTGTCTAAATCTCCTTTTAGTTTTTTGATTAGGCGATGGGACTTATTGAGTTTTTGATTCAGCTCGTCAATCGACTCTTTTTCTTGCGCGCTGAGTTCTCCTTTCGCTGCTTTAATTTGTGATACCTGACTTTCCAGAGCTTGCTGAATAAGAATTAGGTCATTGAGTGTATCGCCATTTTCAGCAGAGTAGTTGAGTGCCTTATCGACAGACTGTTGACACAGCTCGTAGGTGTTTCTATCCATATCACGGCCACTAACGACCTGGCGGGCAAACTGACGGAACTCGCGCAAAATCAAAAGTAGTATGACAAACCACACCAAAAGTATCAGTAGTCCAAAGTCGACTGCGAGGGCAATTAGGTTTTCTAGGGTTAATCTCGGTAATAAATCCATCTATCAAATACGTAAGTTGGGACATTCATCGACTGTAAGTTTAGTTGTCAGTGGAAAATATGCCTATAATTTAGACAGTTCAGTATCGGAGGTGATGGCGACCTGTGAAAATTTTGATTGTGGATGACAGTAAGGCGACATTGGAGATTGTCAGGCGGGGCTTAGAGAGCTTTGGTTATTGTCGTTTATCGATCGAGAAAACCTGCAGTGCGACACAAGCATTAGAACTGGCAAAAGAATGGCATCCAGATATCGTGCTAACTGACTGGTATATGCCTGATATGACAGGGCTAACACTCACTGAAGAGCTCATGAAGCTCGGAGTTGGGATAAAAGTGGGTATGATTACGACTGTCGACGATAAGAGCCAAATCAAACAAGCTCAAGCTGCCGGTGCTAGCTTTGTGCTTACTAAGCCTTTCGAAGACAGTGAGCTACACCGCTATTTACTACCACTAGTGCAAGGTGTTGAAGAAAGTAAGAAAACGCTCGATTCGATCACTGAAGTGCAAAAAGAGTTAGCTCTGCCTAAGTTGTCGCAACTTGAGAAACTACTGCAAAGGGAGATCGGCGATAGCTTAACGCTCAATAATATTGCCCCACAACTGTTCGATGAGAGCAAGATTCCGTGCCTTTTAGCCGTGTATGAAGACACGGCCACCCAGCGCCCCCGTGCTGTTGCGATGCTTGACCTTCATGCTATTTGTGTGTTTGCTCAGGCTAGTTCGTCTATTTCTCAAGGGGATATTCAGCAAGTGATTCAGAGCAAGCTCGCGAGCAAGGGGGTATTAGATGCTTGCCACCAAGTTCTCGACCGCTCAGCTTTGGCATTTTTGGATAGTCAAACTCGTAAGAGCTTACGTCTAAAAAACATCAGCTTTGTTCCTAGTGCGTTTGATAAGTTGAAAACCTTATACGACAAAGACGCGGATAAGCGGGTTGATTTTACTTGTCAGCTTAATGATTCATTGCAAGGAAAAGTCACCTTAGTGGGTTTCTGATTGAGGCATGGCGGATATCGGGAAAGTACCAGTGCTATAGGGGTGACTTTAGGCTCTCGATAGCCTCGAAGATGTGCGGTCGTCGGTCGTTGTTTTTAATCGCAGCATAGACGTCGATATTTAGATGCTTGCTATGACTGTCAGTCAGCTCTTTATAGCACAAGCCTTCATTGTAAAAAGTACACATGGAGCGAGGCATCAATGCGATAGCGTTGCCTTTGGCAACTTTGGAGAGCATTACAATAGTGTCATCGGGCTCTTTGATTCTTTTGAGAGGGAAGGGGAGCTTTTCAAACAGCTTTTCGCACTTTTCGTAAAAAGCAGGGTTGGCACTCCAAGGAAACCAAAACAAAGGTAATTCAGAGACATCTTCAAGTGATACTTGCTGTTGTGTTGCTGCTTTATGTGAAGAAGGCATCGCGAGTAACAGGGGCTCGCGGTATATCCAATGAAAGGAAATATCTTCTTCTACGCGTGTATTTTGTTCTCCAATGAGAGCGATATCCAATGAACTCTTCTGTAAGCTTTGAATCAGCTGACTTGAATTCATATTGTGAACGTCTGCACTTTCAATTCCAACGAGAGCGTTTAAAGCTCCTGCGATTGGAGAGATATTCTCGAAGTTAAGGGTATTGGTCGCTCCAACTCGAATCTTATCAACATTTCTCGCATTCAGTGCCTTTAGCCCACTAATTAGGCATAAGATTTTCTCTGCTTCAATAAGGAGATCGTTGCCCGATTTAGTTAGGTGCACACCATGAGTGTTACGAGTGAATAATTCATAACCCAGTAAATCTTCTAAGCACCTTATCTGTCTAGTCAGTGGTGGTTGAGTCATATTTATACGCTCAGCCGCCTTGCGGAAGTTAAGTTCTTGTGCCACAGCTAAAAAACACTGAAGTTGTTTTACGGTTGGCAAACTACTGTTGGTTAAAATGGATCTAATACTCATACAGAACTTATGGATAAAAATAACGGTAATAACATTAAAGTAATTTATTTATTCAGGTTGTGAATAAATTGCATTATAAAGGTTGATATTTATAAATAACAAGATAAATGTGGCTGTTTTTTGGATAGTGACTAAATATTACAAAATTTGAACGACCTCTTATTGAGGCTTGTATTTATATGTACATTACTCATTAGCACTAATGATGAAATTGAATTTAGTAGTGATTCATAAATAGTCTATAAAATTGATGTTGATTCAAAAATTAAATTACATAATTAGTAATTCCACAATTATCAATAGCTGCTAGTTTTGTTGCTCCTTAATTAAATGGAGTTAAACATGTCTACAAACTACCTTTTGGTCTCTCGATACCCAGTAAAAAATATTGATAATGAAACTATTGATAGCATTAAATTTAATGATGATGCTAGATATTTTATTAGCGAAGATGGAAGCAATGAGATCTTGGAATTAAAGGCAGTAAATAAAATTGAAGATATTTCAAGTTCAGAAAAACATCTAATAGATGTATTTACTGTTAATAAAGATTACTTATCTGGCGATATAAGGCGTGAACTTCTTCGATTCGTAGAGGCACCTATCGCTAGTGAGTCAGAGTTGCCAAATACGGAGTTTGTGCAACTGCGACATGTCGAAGTGCCTGCAGATCGTTACGATGACTATCTTGAGTGGCGTGATAGAACAATATTTAACGTTGTTCGAGATAATGCCGACAAGATTAATAGCTTTGAAGCCTATCATTCTCTAATTAGTGGACAGCCAGGTGTTATGTTTGTTTCTTCATTCAATGGAAGTGTTGATGAATACATGCAACCATTTAATGATGAAAACTATAAAGAGATTATTAGACAAGCTGGTGATGATTATATTACTGGTGGGGATGAAGGATTATATACGCGTCTGTATAGAGCAATATAAGAGCAAGTGATATGGAAGTTAATAAAATTGTAGTCGTTGGCGATAAATATTCAGAGTATGCCAATGGAAAAAAAGCTTTAACTATTTCTCAATTAGAACTATTAGCAAAGCTACCTGACAATCTATTTCCTGATGAGCATGAGTTGATTGCAGGGCAAGGTGTTTGTAAGCACAAAGCCAAGAAAGTTATTGATGATATTGGCAATAATCAAAGATTGAAGAGCAAGCTCAAAACTTGCTCAGTAGAAAAGCTAGTTTCTGAGCACAAAAATCGACATACCCATAAATGGGACGAGCGAAACATCCTAATTGGACAGGCAGAAAAGGTTGACCATAAGTTGGATATGTACGCACTGCCTCTCGTCATTGATGATAACTGTGAACTGATGGGAGACCATCAGACCGGGCAGCATGTGCAAGGGATGTTGTTGGTAGAGGCTTGCCGCCAAGCTTTTATTGCGGTGACTGAAGAGTTTGTTTACCAAAAGCAAAGTGACAAGTATTACGTCATCAACAGTATGTCGATTGATTTTGCAAATTTCCTATTCCCTCTGCCTGCAATCGTACATTTTGAGTTTGTTGAAAAGGATGTAAATGAGCGCCGTGGAAGATTCAAAGCTCGTATGAGTGTGATGCAGAATCAAACCGTGTGCGCCAGTATGGACGTCTCTTTTGCTGTCTACTCTGCTAAATCAATACTGGCCAAAGAGGGGGAGCTCGCTGAATCCGCTACTGAGGCGGTTGTGAGCTCTAACGACCATTTTAATATGGAGCAAGACTGTGCGTAGAAGTTACCAGCTATCGGCTACGACGCAAGGTCCGCTCTATCCTCCCGCAGAAGTGATGGATGCAGAAGGCAACTTTGTTGTTGTTGGGCAAATCCCAAGTGATAGTGGTGTTTCTTGGTCTGGCGCAATTGTCGCGCCAGAAACTCCTGTGCCTGAATTTGGCGAGATCAAACCGTATCGCATTGTGACTCAAATAGAACAACTTTCTGATCAGCAGATGAAGGATATCACCTTGTTCACACTGCCTCTGCCTTTGCCTTCGAATAACTATCCGATGATTTTTGCTCCAGAGCAGAGGCCGGACGCCAATCGCGAGGTGAGAGCCAGCATTCCTCTTCATCAAGGATACATTGAGGACTATCGCCATGAAGACGGTAAGCGGCATATACCACCGATCAACTTATTCGATTGGTTGCAAGCCAAAGGAGAGTTGGTAGTTAGCTTGAAGAATGACAAGCAGTTGGCTCGTTTTGATTTTCAATTTAGCAACCTAGTTCCGAATAGCCTCTACACCGTGATGAGTCTAAGAGAAAAGGATCTTTGCCCCGAATCTCCGACTCGACCAGGTCCTTTAGGTATTCCGAATGTTTTTGTTACTGACGCTTTAGGCAGTGCTCAGTTTTGGGCTGAGTTGCCTGATCCTTTTCCGGCCCATGAATTAGAAGGCAACCGAGTAATAAATGTTGTCGTCTTATATATGAGCTCTCGGCAAAGTTATGGCGGAGCGATTGGCCTACATGGTCTCGGTGGAGATATTCACGCCCAGCTTAAGCTTAAACAACGATCGTTTGATGAATTTGTGACTACGAATAATAGGGAAGATTAATATGCCTTTTATCCATATTACTACTTGGAAAATGAACAACGAAGAGCAAGTGAAAGGGATGCTCGAAGACATCACACATGCCGTGCATAAGAATACTGGCGCCCCTTTAGATAAGATCTCTGTTGCTGTGACAGAAGTTGCTCCGAACCGCTGGGCCGATGCTGGAGTAGTAGGTAGTGAGCCTGACTTTCCAGTGAAGAGTCGTCGCTTAAACTACGAGGAGTGATTATGACTACAGTCGCGGCATTTTTTGATGTGGATGAAACTCTAATTCACACCAAGAGCATGTTTGATTTCTATGAATTTTGGTGTGAGAAAATCGGACAAGGTGAGCAGTTTAAGAGTTACAACGCAAAGCTCAATGCAGATAGAGCTGCGGGTATTGTAAGAGAACAGTTGAACAGAGAGTACTATCAACAGTTTGAAGGACAACAGTACCAAGAACTTGAGAGTGTTGGTCAAGAGTGGTTTCAAAGTCGTTGCGATGATTCTTTCTTTCTCGAACCTTCCGTCGCTGCATTAAAAGAGCACCAACGAGCGGGCCATCAAGTGGTATTCGTCTCCGGCTCTATGGGTCCGATCTTGGCGCCCATTGCCCAATTTCTCAATGTAGAGCACATCCTATGTACCTCTCTGATCTTAGATCAAAAAGGGACGCTAACCGGTCAAATCGGTAAACCGCAGACTATAGGGATAGGTAAAAAAGTTGCTATGTCTGATTTTTGCCAAAGGCATCATATCGACCTCAATCACTGCTACGCATACGGAGACGATATCTCTGATCTTGATATGCTTGAAGCAACAGGCAATCCGATTTGCGTAGGAGAAAACCCTCACCTTCTTCGTCATGCCAAACAGCATAGATGGAAAACTCTTTAAAAACATATGGAATGAAGAATGAGTATTAGTGAAAGTTCTCAGAAGATGACGCTTCGAATCTGGTTAGCGTTGTTTGTATTAGCTTTGTCGACGTTTAACATCGTCACGACCGAATTGGCTCCGATTGGCTTACTTACACCAATGGCCAATGCCTTAGCAACCTCTGAATCATATGTTGGTATGACCGTATCTTTATATGCTTGGGTTGGTGCTTTGAGTGCACTTGTGGCTTCAGTTTTTCTTGGTGCGGTCGGCAAAAAAAATCTCTTAATTGCTTTGAGCATAGTACTGGCTGTTTCCAATGGTCTTGCTGCTAGTGCTGAAACCTTTGAAAACTTAATGTTAGCCCGAGTGATTGGGGCCGTTGCCCACGGTGCATTTTGGTCAATAATTGGTGTCAGTGCTGCGTCGATTGTTCCGTCTAACTATATCGGTCTAGCTACCTCGATCGTATTTGGTGGAGTATCCGTTGCCAGTGTGTTTGGGGTGCCTATTTCAAATTACATCGGTATGCATATAGGTTGGCGCTCCGCATTTATGGTTATGTCAGGGCTTAGCGTGCTGTCGCTTGTTGGGATTGCTAGCTTAGTCCCACAGATTAGCGAGAAGAGTAGTGTGGGTATTGGGGCGATTAAGGCTGTGTTTAAATCGAGTTCACTGATTAAAGTCTATTTTGCCACCATTTTGACCATATCAGCTCACTTTACCGCCTTTACCTATATAGAGCCTATGCTTAATTCCTTAACTCACATTAGTGAAGAGTTCGTCCCGGTTTTATTGTTGGTTTTTGGTGTCGCAGGTATTGCCGGCAATGTCATCACGGCGTTATTCATTGATAAACACCTTAAGACGATCGCGGTTCTGTCTGTACTATTTGCAGCATCAATGCTGGTTCTTATTGGTGAATTCCACGTGCAATGGTATCAGGCTCATATCGGCACAGCACTCGCTATCTGGGGAGCGACGGCATCTTGTATTTTCGTGGCCCTTCAAACTTGGGTGCTTAGACTGGCTTCAGAGCAAGCGTTTCCAGCTTCTGCTCTTTATGTTGCCTTCTTCAATTTGGCAATTGGTATCGGAGCGTCTCTAGGGGCATGGTTAGTTGCTTCTTACAATGTATCTTTCCTGTACGTTTTTGCTGGTGCCGCGATCGCGCTTTCCTTGGTATTTATCACTATCGTGCCGATGAATTCCGAGAATGTTCAGCGAACGCAGGAGGCATAAATGATGAGCGATAAACAGACTACGATCAAAGGCATGCATGTTATGGATCGTTTGGAAGATGGTTTAGCGGAAAGAGTGAGTCGTCGACTTTCCGAGCTCGATAGTGACTTACCTCGATTGATTACGGATTACGCGTTTGGCTCGGTCGTCGCTCGTCCTGGTTTAGATTTAAAAACCCGCGAAATGCTGACCGTTGCTTCTCTGATCAGCTTAGGTAACGCAACCCCCCAGCTTGAACTGCATATGAAAGCGGCGATAAACGTAGGGGTGTCGCCTGAAGAGTTGCTTGAAGTGGTTATTCAGATGGCTGTTTATGCTGGCGTGCCAGCTTGTATGAATGGCCTAGCAAGTTACCGCAAGATTATGAATGAGAAAGGGCTAGTCCTTCCAGGTCTTAAAGAGGAAGTTGCGTAATGGAAGACATTGTTGTTGTTGCCGCAAAGCGAACACCTACTGGTGCATTTATGGGGGAGCTCTCTGGTTTGTCTGCACCTAAGCTTGGCAGCTTGGTGATCAAAGCCTTATTAGCTGATTCAGGCGTTAAACCAGAGCAAATCGATAGCGTCATTCTTGGGCAAGTTCTAACGGCTGGCTGTGGTCAAAATCCAGCTCGCCAAGCCGCAATTGGAGCCGGGTTAACACATAACGCGCAGTGTTTAACAGTCAACAAGGTTTGTGGTTCAGGCTTAAAGGCGGTTCATTTAGCGATGCAAGCAATCACTTGTGATAACGCTGAATTTGTTATTGCTGGTGGGCAAGAAAGTATGTCAAATGCGCCCCACATTTTACCTAACTCTAGAAAGGGCCAAAGATTGGGAGGAACTGAGCTACACGATAGCTTGGTTCACGATGGTCTTTGGGATGCGTTTAATGATTATCATATGGGAGTGACGGCAGAAAACGTTGCCAATCAGTATGGAGTTGCTCGTTCCGATCAAGATGAGTTCGCGTTTCAATCTCACCAGAAAGCACTTGCGGCGCAAAAAGCCGGTTTGTTTGCGAATGAGATAGTGCCGATTGAAATCAGAGATCGAAAAGGCAATGTGCGTAATTTTAGTCAGGATGAAGGCCCCCGAGAAACAAGCGTAGACAAACTTGCTAGTTTGCAGCCCGTGTTTTCTAAGCAAGGTACAGTGACGGCAGGTAACGCATCATCACTCAATGACGGAGCGTCGGCATTGCTACTCTGTCATCGTGATACTGCAGAAAGATACCAATTGAAGGTGCTTGCTAGCTTAGGGAAATTCAGCAATTCAGGCATTAGCCCTGATGTTATGGGAGTGGCCCCGATTGAAGCTATCTCGAAATGCCTTGACCAATCTGGGTGGGAAGCAAGCGAGGTAGACCAGCTAGAGTGTAACGAAGCGTTTGCATCGCAAGCAATCGCCGTTGCTCGGGCAATAGACATTCCTGATGAGAAAATTAATCCATATGGGGGAGGTATTGCGTTGGGGCACGCGATTGGTTCTTCAGGAAGTAGAATCCTAGTTACTCTTATTCATAGCCTGATAAGAGATAATAAAAATAAAGGTCTCGCTGCTCTTTGTATTGGCGGTGGAGAAGGTGTTGCGATGAGTATCTATCGTTAATGAAAAGCCCAGCTAGCTGGGCTTTTTCCTTTTTAGACATTGACTCCTTTCATACCTTCTTCAGAGTAACGTTGCCCTTTTACTTCAAATTGAAGTGGGATGTTATTCAATGTCGTAAGGTCTTCTCTCTCTAAGATTATTTGAGATGCCTGAACATTTTCTTCGAGATAGTGCCGTTTCTTAGTTCCTGGGATAGGAATGATATGTTCATATTGAGCTAACAGCCATGCCAACGCGATCTGACCAGGTGTCGCTTGATATTTTTGTGCAATCGGCTGAATGATGTCTAGAATACTGCGGTTGTGATTGATGTTCCCATCTAGGAATCGATCATTGGTTTTGCGAAAATCACCATCTGGGAGATCACTATTACGCGTTAACTTGCCCGTGAGGAAGCCTCTTCCTAGAGGAGAGTAGGGCACTAAGCCGATGTTATTGGTTTTCAGTGTTCCAAGAATATCTTCCTCAATGTCTCGAGTCCAAAGTGAGTACTCTGTTTGTAGAGCGGTGACTGGAAAGACTGAGTGTGCTTTAAGCAGTGTTTTCGAGGACACTTCACAAAGCCCGACATGAGCAATTTTGCCTTCTTTGACTAACTGTCCTAGGCAATCCATGCTCTGTTCGATGATCTTACTGTCGACTCGGTGAAGGTAAAACAAATCAATACACTCGACCCCTAAGCGCTGAAGAGATTCTTCGCAGCATTTGCGTATATAGTCTGGTGTGTTATTGATGCTGCGAGCATACGCAGCTTCTGCAGGGCGATCGATACCACATTTGGTGGCAATTTTAATTTGCTGGCGTTGAGAAGGTTGCAGTTTAGATAGGTAATAACCAATCAGCTCTTCATTGTGGCCACGTCCATAAAAGTTTGCGGTATCAATGAAGTCAACACCAAGCTCAAGTAACTGGTCAAGTAGCTTTAGAGATTGTAGGTCATTTGTTTCGCCATAGAATTCACTCAACCCCATCGCACCATAGCCAATTGAGCTGACGGTCAACCCATTTGCAAGTTCACGTTTAAGCATAAAGCCTCCTTATTTAGAGCTTAATTCTTTCATGATCGAATTAGGGGCTGAATTCTCTTTTTGCTTATACCTAAAAGGTATCACCATCAATTGCGAGCTACTGGGTCTCAGTGGTGGAACAAAAAAAGCAGACCTTAGGCCTGCTTTTCTGTATTTAATATCACATCAGCGATTAACGCATGGTAACGAACTCTTCTGAGCCAGTCGGGTGGATGGCAACCACAGAATCGAAGTCTGCTTTAGTTGCGCCCATCTTCATCGCTACACCGAAGCCTTGAATCATCTCATCGACTGTGAAGCCGATGCCATGTAGGCCCACAACGGTTTCTTCTTCACCCGCGCAGACCAATTTCATCTTACATGGCTGACGGTGCTTAGTAACGGCAGTGTACATCGCGGTAAAGCCAGAGGTGTAAACTTTCACGTTGTCTTTGCCGTACTTCTCTTCCGCTTCTTGTGTCGTTAGACCAATGGTACCGATTGGTGGGTGGCTAAATACCACGGTAGGGACTAGGTTGTAGTCCATCTTCGCATTTGGCTTGTTGTTAAACAGGCGCTCAGATAACTGACGACCTGCTTTAACCGCAACAGGTGTGAGTTCGATACCACCTTCCATGATGTCGCCAACACAGTAGATACCTGGAACGTTAGTCGCTTGGAATTCATCGACCTTGATGTAACCGCGGTCGTTGGTTTCTACACCTGTTGAAGCTAGGTTGATTGCATCGGTTGCTGGGTGACGACCAATAGCCCAGATGAGTTGGTCAACGTTTTGCGTGTTGCCGTTCTCTAGGTGAAGAGTCAGGCTACCGTCTGCTTCTTTCACCACTTCTTTTGGAATAGAGTGAGTATGCAGTTTAGGCCCTTCAGCTTCCATTACTTCAACCAACGTTTCGATGATCATTGGATCAAAGCTACGTAGTGGCGACTCTTTACGTACGTAAAGGTGAGTTTCAGTGCCAAGTGCATTCAGTACACCTGCAATTTCTACTGCGATGTAACCAGCACCGATAACCGCGACGCGCTTTGGCTGCTCTTGTAAGTCGAAAAAGCCATTTGAGTCGATGCCGTATTCTGCACCTGGAATGTTAGGAATAGTCGGGCGTCCACCTACTGCAATTAGGATGTGGTCAGCGGTGTAATGTTCGCCATTCACTTCGACCGTTTTCTCGTCAACAAACTTAGCAAAGCCTTTGATGACATTAACCTTGTTGTTGCCCAGTACACGATCGTAAGACTGGTGAATACGACCAATGTAAGCCTGACGACTCTCTACGAGTTTGCTCCAATCAAAGCCTTTAACGTCAATGTCAAAGCCGTAATCTTCGGCGTATAGGTTCATTGCATCTGCAACTTGAGCACCGTGCCACATAACCTTTTTTGGTACGCAGCCTACGTTTACACAGGTGCCACCTAGGTCTTGAGCTTCGATAAGTGCAACTTTAGCGCCGTACATAGCTGCGCGGTTTGCTGATGCGATACCGCCAGAGCCACCGCCGATACAGATGTAATCAAAATGAGTCGCCATTACTTTCTCCAAGATTATTAATTTTTCTGATAACAATTACATTGGGGTGAAAGTGAACGAACTCAATATCACCAAAATGATTTGTTATTTATCCCACCCTCTATCATAAATCGAGTCTAGCCATTTCCTAAATGGGAAAAAGTGACATTTCTTATGACAAATAACGATGAATAGGTAGTAAAGCGGAATAAGGTGCTATTCCGCTTTATGTATGAAAGGCTTAATCGCAGCAGCTAGTAGGGCCACAGCAGCCTTGGGTTTGAATATCTTTTCCTTCACCTAGGTAAGTATTGGTGAGGTAAAAGCTGTGGAATTTATCTTCAAAGTCACTGGAAACGGTCTTTTCTACCAGACCAGTGTCTAATAGGTTACGCTGCCAAGCCTGCATTTTAGGTAAACCGCATAAGAAGTCGTACCCAGAATGCGCTTTTACGATGGCTGCTCGATGTAATAGTGGCAACCACGCCATATCGACATTGCTTAACTGGTTGGACTTAAAGAACTTATTGCCCTCACTGAGCTGATTTTCTGCTTTTCTAAACGCTGTTAGTAGTTTTCCTTCGCGTTGCTCAAAAGTCTCTTGGTCTTTACTACTCATCGTGCCGCATTGCGCAAGATAATGTTTAGAACCTAGGTAACTCCATGCTCGATCCAGCGCACGTTGCTCGTTGGTCACCCCCTGTTCAAGCGGGCCGTACTCATCTTCAATGTATTCAATGATGGCGTCTGATTCGAACAGAGCAGTTCCTGATTCTGTGACCATGACGGGTACCTGCCCATTAGGCGAGATATCTAAGAACCATTGTGGCTTGTTTTTTAGTTCGATGTATTCAATTTCATAAGGGATTTGCTTGGCTTCTAATGCCGCGGTGACACGTTGAACAAATGGACAAATTTTAAAGCTAACAATCTTAAGCATGGTGTTTTCCTTAATTAGTGGAGTATTTACACCTACTAAGACGATGGAGAAAAACAAAAGACGACATTTAATTTTAAAAATATCGAAATATTTTCTTTGCTCAATAAAAAAGGCGTAACCTCAATAGGTTACGCCCTTAAAAATTTAGTCCGATTTACTCTGGCACTATCCATTCGACTTTAAAGTGCCCAGTTGCTGGAGCAATGGCCTCTTTCAAGAAGGGGAGAATCTCGTTCATTTGGCTTTCTAGTTTCCACGGAGGGTTGATAACTATCATGCCTGATGCAGTCATACCACGCTCGTTGGTATCAGGGGTCACGCCTAGTTCTATTTGCAGTATCTTGCGAATGCCAAGACCTTCTAGGCCTTCAATCATATCTTCGATATCGCAGCGATTGACCACTGGGTACCAGATCGCGTAAATACCGGTCGCCCAACGTTTATGGCTTTGGTAAATCGCCTGTACCACGTCGCGATACTCTTTTGCTAGCTCGTAGGGCGGGTCAATCAAGACTAAGCCGCGACGCTCTTTAGGCGGTAAACTCGCTTTCAGACGCTTAAAGCCGTCTTCTTTATAGATGCTTACTTGGCGGTCACGATGAAACTCTTGTTCAAGTAACGGGTGATCGGCTGGGTGCAATTCGGTAAGAACCATGCGGTCTTGCTGGCGCAGGTGAGCACGAGCGACGCGTGGTGAGCCAGGGTAGTAACGCAGTGAGTCACCATTGTTAAGCGTTTTAATCGCCTCTAGATAGCTCTGAATATCTTCTGGAATATCATTTTGTCGCCAAACTCGGGCGATACCTTGCTTGTATTCACTGGTTTTCTCTGACCACTCGTGGGTTAAGTCATAACGACCAACACCTGAGTGAGTATCGTGATAAACAAACGGCTTTTCTTTCTGCTTCAGTGAGTTAAGAATAAGACTCTGAACGATATGTTTAATCACGTCTGCGTGGTTGCCGGCGTGAAAACTGTGGCGATAACTTAACAAAATGACACTCTCGAAATGGTCTTTAAACCATATTGAAGTTAGTACGAACGATTCGCCGATTATATACTCAGTGGCTTTGGGATGCTCGCATTTAGCAACAACTTAGCGAATCCCTTCTATTGAAAAATGACGACGCCACCTATATTTAATCTATAAGACGTTGAATATACTTAATAGACGAACCCGTCAGTTCGCTTGCCAATAAAAGGAATGATTTATGTCTAATCCACTTCTTAGCTTTACCGATTTGCCTCCATTTTCTCAGATCAAACCGGAACACGTTAAGCCAGCTGTTGAACAAGCGATTGCAGATTGCCGCGCTAAAATCGACAGCGTACTAGAGGGTAACAGTCAACCGACTTGGAACAGTGTGGTAGCGCCAATAGAAGAAGTGGATGACCGCTTAAGCCGTATTTGGTCACCAGTGAGCCATATGAACTCGGTGGTGAACAGCGATGAGCTACGCGAAGCCTACGAAAGTTGTCTGCCTCTGTTATCTGAGTATGGTACTTGGGTTGGGCAGCACAAAGGCCTATTTGAAGCCTACAAGGCAATCAAAGCGAGTGAAGAATTTGCCGCTTTGACTCAGGCACAAAAGAAAACCATCACTGATTCACTGCGTGACTTTGAGTTGTCAGGTATTGGTCTGCCTGCCGATGAGCAACATCGCTATGGTGAAATCAGCAAGCGTATGTCGGAGCTAGGCTCTAAGTTCTCTAACAATGTGCTCGATGCCACTATGGGTTGGACTAAGCATGTTGAAGATGAAGCGCAACTAGCAGGTATGCCAGAGTCTGCGTTGGCGGCAGCAAAAGCGGCAGCCGAAGCAAAAGAGCTTGATGGATACCTGCTGACTTTAGATATCCCTTCTTACCTGCCAGTAATGACCTACTGTGACAATCAAGAACTGCGCAAAGAGCTATACGAAGCGTATGTGACTCGTGCCTCGGATCGAGGTCCTAAAGCGGGCGAGTGGGACAACAGTGAGATCATCAATGAGCAATTAAAACTACGTCATGAAATCGCACGTATGTTGGGTTTCAATACCTACAGTGAAAAATCGCTTGCGACTAAGATGGCGGAAAACCCTTCTCAGGTTCTTAGCTTTTTAAATGATTTAGCGAGTAAGGCTAAGCCTCAAGGTGAGCGTGAAGTGGAAGAGTTGCGTCAATTTGCTAAGAGTGAGTTTGGCGTTGAAGCACTTAACCTTTGGGATATTGCTTACTACAGCGAGAAGCAAAAACAACATCTGTTCCAGATTTCTGATGAAGAGTTACGCCCTTACTTCCCTGAAGCAAAAGCGGTCAGTGGTCTATTTGAAGTGCTAAATCGTGTCTTCGGTATGACGGTCACTGAACGTGAAGGTGTTGATACTTGGCATGAATCGGTACGCTTCTTTGATATCTTTGATGCGGATAACAACCTACGCGGTAGCTTCTATCTTGATTTGTATGCTCGTGAACACAAGCGCGGTGGTGCTTGGATGGATGAGTGCCGCGTGCGCCGTAACAATGAAAATGGCGAGCTGCAAACACCAGTGGCGTACCTAACCTGTAACTTCAACCGTCCTGTCGGAGATAAACCGGCGCTGTTTACTCATGATGAGGTCGTGACTCTGTTCCACGAGTTTGGTCATGGTATTCACCATATGCTGACTCAAGTAGAAACGGGTGCAGTATCAGGTATCAATGGCGTGCCTTGGGATGCGGTAGAGCTGCCAAGTCAGTTCCTTGAGAACTGGTGTTGGGAAGAAGATGCGTTGGCGTTTATCTCTGGTCACTTTGAAACAGGCGAGCCATTGCCGAAAGAAATGTTAGAGAAGATGCTAGCAGCGAAAAACTTCCAGTCTGCGATGTTCATTCTTCGTCAGCTCGAGTTTGGTCTATTTGACTTTACTCTGCACACTGAGTTTGACCCAGAAGTTGGTCCACGTGTCTTAGATACACTGGCAGAGGTGAAGTCAAAAGTCGCGGTATTGCCAAGCTTAGAGTGGAACCGTTTCTCGCACAGCTTTAGTCACATCTTTGCTGGTGGTTACAGTGCAGGTTACTACAGCTACTTATGGGCAGAAGTGCTCTCTTCTGATGCATTCTCACGTTTTGAGGAAGAAGGCATTTTCAATACCGAAACCGGTCAAAGCTTCTTGAACAACATTCTTGAAATGGGTGGAAGTGAAGAACCGATGGAGCTGTTTAAACGCTTCCGTGGTCGTGAGCCGCAGATTGATGCGTTACTGCGTCATTCAGGCATTGCTGCCTAACTTGAAAGTAAGAATTTAATCAATTCAAAACCGCCCCTCTGATACAGAGTGGCGGTTTTTGTTATTATGCCTCCCATTAATTGCATGGAGGTTTTATGTTGTTGAACAAAGTTTTGTTAGGTGCTGGTTTAGCAGTGGTTATGTCAGGGTGTGCTGAACTAAAAGAGGCGGGAACGGCCATCGGTCACGCGACTCGTGACACCACAACAGCGATAGGTCATGCAACCCGTGACACAACCAAGGCGATCGGCCACGCATCACGAGATGCGGTTAACTCTGTCAAAGAAGACTTATCTTCAGAAGATTAGACAAGCTTACTACGCAGTACTTTATCGGCTGAGATAACACCAGGTCCCCAGACCACGACATTTAAGATCATTAAGCCCCATAACTGGTGATCATAAAAGCCTTTGTCCCAAAGTACGGGATAAGACACCACAGCGATAATGTTAAACACAAATAGGATCGCTGCCATTGGGCGTGAAAATAGTCCTAAAGCAAGAAAAACAGGCAAGATCAGTTCAGCGGCCGTTCCCATATAGGCGGCCATTTCCCAAGGTAAAATCGGAACCTGATACTCGTACTCAAATAGGAATAGGGTACTGTCCCATGAGGCTATCTTGGTTAGCCCAGAATTAAAGAATACCCAAGCTACCCAAAGTCGACAAAACAGTAGCAGTAGCGGGACAAAGCCAACTTGAAATTTGGCGACCCATTTATCATAGCTCTCGAGCATATTCTTAATGGCGCTGAACATATTATTATCCTTCTAATGTGGCGAGCGAAAAACCTGCCAGTAGGTCATGTTGATTGAGGAAGTCCAAATGGGCCAGTAGTGCTGGTGGGACTTCAGTGAGCATGCAGCCAGACAACAAATAATTAAGCAGTTCATAAGGCTCAGCGGTGAGAGCCAAAGTCCACACTCCGGTTTCTGCTGAGTAGGCAATAATCCCTTGTTCTGCTTGCTCTAAACTTAAACCATCAAAGTTGTTACTGTTGATGGCTTGATGGAGTGAGAACAGCGCGTAAGATGACTGAAACGCAATCACTCCGGGTTTCAGGTGCAATTGAATCTGGGGTTGCTGATCTTCTGCCACATGAGCAAGGTGAGCCAATGGCAGTAAATCGTCAGCGAGACTTATCTGATTCCCCAGCTGCTGAGCAAGGTCGATATGCCATTCGAAACGAGCCACTTCTAAGCTATAAGGCGCCGCTTCAATCACCGCCGGAAAGCGTTCGATAGTCTGTTCGAAATGTTCCCCATAGTGGCTGACATCCCCGGCTTGCAACGGGTAGTTAAGTACGTGTTGGCGGGCAACTTGCTCAAAGCACTCTTCCCCCCACAGGGCGTGTAGCATAGGGTAGGTTGCTTGCAGGACTTCACTCAGGCTGATGATGAAGTTATTGCGATAAATCTGCATTCTCTCATCGGCACTGAAAACATCGCTGCAAATATTGCAATCTTCACCAGAGGCTTGGTAGTGCAGCGCTTTGGCAAAGGTGCTTTGTAATTCACTTAGGGAAGGTGAAGCATTTGATGTCATGACACTTTCCTCTTCGCGGCTTGCCACTGATTGAGTTGCTCGCTAGCTTTGGCTGCTTCCGCGAGCAAGACTTCTGGCTGTGGAATATCGAGATCCCACTCAATCAAGGTATGTCTTTCGCCATAGTGTTCTAACCAGAATTGATACAGTTGCCACACTTCATCACTGACAGGGCGACTATGGGTGTCGATCCACACTTCACCCTTTTCGAGCTGCTTGACAGTAAAACCTGCCAAATGAATTTCATCCACTGCCTCGGCTGGAATTGAAGCTAAATAATGGTGGCTATCAAAGCCATGGTTAAATGCGGAGACATGAATATTGTTTAGGTCCAACAGTAGCCGACAATCAGTGCGCTTTTGGACTTCGGTTAAAAAATCCCACTCACTAATCGTCGAGTGATTGAACTTCACATAGCTGGACGGGTTTTCAATCAGCATTGGTCGTTGCAGCGTATCTTGAACCTCAAGCACGTTGCGGCAAAAGATCGCTAAGGCTTCTTCAGTGTAAGGCAATGGCAGCAAATCATTGAAGTAATGGCCACCATTTTCACTCCAGCTTAAATGATCAGAAACCAGAAAAGGGTTTATCTCACTGATTAGAGCTTGCAGCTGTTTGAGGTGACGACGGTTAACGCGTTCAACACTGCCTAATGATAGCCCGATACCGTGACAGCTAATTTGATAGTCGTTAGCAAGCTTACGTAGAGTTTGACGTGGTGCCGAATAGGGCTGGAAGTAGTTTTCACTATGGATTTCGAGCCATGACAGTGATGGTTTCTCTTGGCTGAAATAATCTAGGTGCGGTGAACGTAATCCCACCCCGACTTTATTATGAAAATGATCTGCATTCACTGGGCGTTCCTTGAAAGTAGAAGCGGCAGAAGTAAGGCGGCCGATTGAGCCTCAGGCCGCCTAAAATTTTTATTATGAAGATTGAGTGCTGCCGCCTGTTAGCTTGCCACATAGACCTTTTGGTACGACTACGAAAGCATCCGTTTGGTTATCTTCTTTTGATGTACCTGCACATGAGCTGGTTTTAGTTGCACAGTCATTTTTACCTGCTTTTGCAACGCCGTAGCATTTTTCTTTCTCTGCTGCGACCGCTGGAGCAGCCGTTAACATTGTGCCACCAAGAGCAATTAAACCAGTAACAGCGGCAGTAACAGCAAGATTAGACTTTTTCATAGTAATTTCCTCAGACTTTATTCCTTTACTTTATGTGGGCAAGCGAATCATGAAGTAATTCATCAACTTGCTTAATTAAAAGGATAGAAAAGCTGCTTAAAAACTTTCAAAAAAATTATATGAAATGGCGATTTAATTACTTTTGATTATGTAACTGTTTGATTTAACTAATTTTTAACAAGGCATTTTTTTCTTATTTTTTATATGAATGCTGCTTATTGGATGGGAAATGCGTATTTTCACTGCCTAATATCTGCACCTAGCATCTTGAGGTCACTCGGGTATAATGCCATTTCATGTATAGATAACCAGTAGCTGAGCACACAATGGATCCTTCCTTACTTCTCGATGGTCTGAATGACAAGCAGCGTGAAGCCGTTGCTGCACCACTAGAAAACTTACTTGTATTGGCTGGCGCAGGCAGTGGTAAAACACGTGTGCTAGTGCATCGTATTGCGTGGTTGATGTCTGTTGAGCAAGCTTCGCCGTTCTCCATTATGTCGGTGACCTTCACCAATAAAGCGGCGGCGGAAATGCGCGGGCGTATTGAAGAGCTAATGATGGGTAGCGCTTCGGGCATGTGGAACGGTACATTCCATGGTATCTGTCATCGAATTCTTCGTGCTCACTATCTGGATGCCAAATTACCTGAAGATTTTCAGATCATAGATACAGACGATCAGCAGCGCTTATTGCGTCGTTTGATTAAAGCGCAAAACCTTGATGAAAAACAGTGGCCAGCGCGTCAGGTTAGTTGGTGGATCAATGGCAAAAAAGATGAAGGTCTACGCCCGAATCATATAGATGCTTATCATGATCCCGTTACTAAAACTTACTTGCAGCTTTATACGGCTTATCAAGAAGCTTGTGATCGAGCTGGTCTGGTCGATTTTGCTGAAATCCTGCTTCGTGCTCATGAGTTATTGCGTGATAACAAGTTTGTTCGAGAGCACTATCAAGCGCGCTTCAAACATATCTTGGTCGACGAATTCCAAGACACCAACAATATTCAGTACGCTTGGTTACGCATGATGGCGGGACCTGACTCTCATGTCATGATTGTGGGTGATGACGATCAGTCCATCTATGGTTGGCGCGGAGCAAAAATCGAGAACATTGAGAAATTCACCCGAGAGTTTCCAAGCGTTAACACCATTCGTCTTGAGCAAAATTATCGCTCAACAAAAACCATCCTAGAGGCGTCGAACACCCTGATTGCCAATAATACTGAGAGAATGGGTAAAGAGCTGTGGACGGACGGCGCGGAAGGTGAGCCAATTTCTGTTTACTCTGCCTATAACGAGTTGGATGAAGCTCGCTTTGCCGTGAATAAGATAAAAGAATGGCAAGATAAAGGCGGAGCGCTGAATGATGCCGCTATGCTGTATCGAAATAACGCCCAGTCACGTGTACTAGAGGAAGCGTTGATTCAGGCAGGCTTACCTTATCGTATCTATGGTGGTATGCGATTCTTCGAACGCCAAGAAATCAAAGATGCACTTAGCTATTTGCGCTTAATGGCTAATCGTAACGATGACGCGGCTTTTGAGCGAGTGGTGAACACGCCAACTCGTGGCTTAGGGGATAAAACGCTAGAGACGATTCGTTTTGCTGCGCGCGATCGCGGTTGCACCATGTGGGAAGCTAGCGTTGCGCTCCTTGATGAAAAAGTCTTAGCTGGTCGTGCTGCTGGAGCTTTAAGCCGCTTCGTTGAATTGGTTAACGCGTTAGAAGATGACACATGTGAGTTGTCATTGCATGAGCAAACCGACCACGTCATCAAGTACTCAGGCTTGTTCGCTATGTACGAGCAAGAAAAAGGCGAGAAGTCTAAAGCTCGCATTGAGAACTTGGAAGAGCTGGTAACGGCAACCCGCCAGTTTGAAAAGCCAGAAGAAGCGGAAGAAATGACCCTACTGACGGCTTTCTTGACTCATGCCGCGTTGGAAGCGGGTGAAGGTCAGGCTGACGAGTTTGAAGATGCCGTTCAGCTTATGACACTGCACAGCGCAAAAGGTCTAGAGTTCCCGCTTGTGTTTATGGTCGGTGTGGAAGAAGGCATGTTCCCAAGCCAGATGTCTGCGGAAGAAGCAGGGCGTTTGGAAGAGGAGCGCCGCCTTTGTTATGTGGGCATGACGCGAGCAATGGAAAAACTCTACATCACCTATGCAGAGATGCGCCGTTTATACGGTCAGGATAAGTACCATAAGCCATCCCGTTTTATTCGTGAATTGCCAGAGACCTGTCTTGATGAAGTGCGTATGAAAGCGCAGGTGAGTCGTCCGGCAAGCTCAGGTCGCTTTAGCCAGACTGTGGTTAAAGAGAGTTTCAATGAAACTGGCTTTAGTTTGGGCTCACGAGTTATGCACCCTAAGTTTGGTGAGGGTACCATTATCAACTTTGAAGGCAGTGGTCCACAAAGTCGCGTACAAGTCGCCTTTAACGGTGAAGGTATCAAATGGTTAGTCACTGCTTATGCGAAGCTAGAAACGCTGTAAGTACATTACTTCCTACATGTTCAATTTCATACAAAAAGAGCTGCCACAGGGCAGCTCTTCTTTTTGAACACAATTTATAGTGATGCTAGTGCGGCATCATAGTTTGGTTCTTCAGTGATTTCTGCTACGAGCTCACTGTGAGTAATCAGGCCTTCTTCATTTACACACACTACGGCACGGGCTGTTAAGCCTGCAAGTGCACCTTCTGAGATGGCGACACCATAAGCTTGAGCAAATTCTGGAGAGCGAAATGTTGAAGCGTGTTGCACGCCTTCAATGCCTTCCAATTCACAGAAGCGAGCTGCGGCAAACGGCAGGTCAGCTGAGATACACAGTACAACCGTATTGTCTCTGCTTGCCGCTTTCTCATTAAACGCGCGTACGCTTTGCGCGCATACTGGGGTATCAATGCTAGGAAAGATATTCAGAATGACTTGTTTGCCTTTCAGTGAACCAAGAGTCAGTTCAGAAAGATCGCCTGCGGTGAGAGAAAATGCACTGGCTTGAGATCCCTTCGCAGGAAAAGAGCCAGAAACAGGTACAGCAGCGCCTTGAAAAGTAACTTGTGACATGAAAATAGTCCTTATTTTACGTGTGGTTATGAAACTAGGTGAATTTCATGCTAAACACATTACGTACAAGTGGCGAAAAAGTGAACTGTCAAAGTGTGAATTTTTATGTAACTAGGGGATTGGTTCAATTCAGGTTGGATTAGGTAAAGAAAAACCCCGAGGGCGTGAGCCCATCGGGGTTATAGTCTTACTCGCAGCAATCCGGCTACTATAGGTGCTCCATGCATCTAATCCTTGATAGTATGCTGACGTCCTTCAGCTTAGTCCATTCATCGCCATCCTAGCGGTGTCCTTGACCCTATCCTGGTCTGCTAACAATCCTCGTTAGCTCACTTCGCTTGTTCCTTGAGCGGTGTCCTTTTCATCGTCCTGATGATAAGTCCTTTCCTCGTCCAGAGGTGTCCATTTCCCATCCTTAGTAGCAACCATCCTAGTTACTATTGCGTCCGTTCAATGTCCAATTCGCTTTCCATGCCGATTACTCATCCTAAGCAACCGTATCTTCTTCCTGAAGATTACCTAATCCGTGGCAATTTCCTGTTCCGTGTCAGCATCCTTCCGACACCATTCATATTACTCGTCTAACGAATTTGAGCAATATAAGGCAAACGTTTTTCTACATAAAAATTCGTTTATGTTTTATACATATTATTATAAAACAATTGCTTAGGTTTCTTTGTTTACATTTTTCTCAGCCAAAAAGCTATTTTTACTCACTTGCTTGTGAGAGATCTCGCACAAGCAAGTGAGTCGATCTACGCTTATAAATCTCAGCTCGGGATAAGAAAGTCGACGCTATATATGCGAGTCACTTACTTTTTGGGTGAGTCAGTGCGGTTATTTCAGATGCATAACAAGGCAAAATCATAAGTCCATAGCTTGTCTATGGCGGTGATTTTAACGCGGTTAGGCGCTGAAAGAGCGGTACTGACTGGCTTAGATTATCCCGAGCTGAGGTTACTTACCGATTGCTGTACCTTCTCGTCGTGGATCAGCGGCGCCTTGCAATTGGTTATCTTGCAGTAAAATCGCGTGTAATCCTGAGTTCAGATCGCGAACATTGACCTTAAAGCCCATTTCCTCTAGTTGAGGTTTGAATTTTTCCGCGCTAGTACCTTGCTCTACGTCTAAAGTGCCGAAACGGTTCAACAGATGAGGTTGGTTGGTTGCTTGCTGAATATCCATTCCCCATTGAGTGTGGGCAATAATAGCTTGTGCGACATAACCAATAATACGACTGCCGCCCGGTGAGCCAATAGCCATATATGGTTTGTCATCTTGCATGATGATGGTTGGTGCCATTGATGAACGTGGACGTTTTCCTGGTTCTAAACGGTTCGCAATCGGCTTACCTTCTTTATGAGAGCGGAAAGAGAAATCGGTCAGCTCATTGTTGAGTAGGAAGCCATTGGTCATCAAGCGTGAGCCAAATGCATTCTCAATCGTTGTGGTGATGGAAACCACATTGCCTTGTTTATCGACCACATTGAAGTGGCTGGTTGAAGGTAGCTCGATGGATTCATCCATGCTTTGACGCTGTGCATAGCTCCAAGGTGGGCTACCTGCACTCACTGACTCTAGTGCTTTACCCGGTTGAATGAGTTGTGCGCGCTGCTTTAGATACTCTTTATCGAGTAGACCTTGGGTTGGCATTGGCACAAAGTCTTCATCTGCCATGTACATACCGCGATCGGCAAAGGCTAAGCGAGATGCGTCTGCAATCACTTGCCATGATTTTGCATTATCGGGCCCCCAAGACTTGAGGTCGAAACTCTCGGTAATAGATAAGATCTGGCCAACAGTCAGAGCACCTGAACTTGGCGGCCCCATTCCACAGACATCAAAGCTTTGGTAAGCCGAGCACACCGCGTCTCTTTGCTTAATTGAGTACGCATCAAAGTCTTTCTGGGCGAGTACCCCTGGGTTACCGGCGGCACTCTGCACTGTTTCGATAATATCTTCAGCGATTTCACCTTGATAAAAAGCTTGCGCGCCACCTTTAGCAATCGCAGTGAGTGTTGCCGCATACTCTGGGTTTTTAAGTAAGGTACCCGCCGTTTTAGGTGAGCCATCTGGATTGAAGAAGTAAGCTTTCGTGGTGGCAAAGCGGCTTAGACGCTCGGCATCTTTCTCTATTAGTGTCGCTAGGCGTGGACTGATCTCAAAGCCTTGTTTGGCAACGTTGACAACTGGCTGGATAAGATCTGCCCAAGCAAGTTTGCCGTATTTTTGGTGTGTATCCCACATCAACTTGACGGTACCCGGCGTACCTACTGATCGTCCGCCTACCACTGCGTCGTAAAACTTCAGTGGTTCGCCATTGACGTCTTGGAATAGACGAGGTGTCGCATCGAGTGGAGCTGTTTCTCGGCCGTCATACGTGGTGAGTTGCTGATTTTTGGCGTCCCAATAGACAAGGAACGCGCCACCACCAATACCTGAAGATTGTGGTTCAACCAAACCTAGCATTAGCTGGGTGGTGACCATAGCATCAATCGCGTTACCCCCTTTGGCAAGAATATCTGCGCCCGCTTGGGTAGCGATTGGGTTCGCTGCAGTCACCATCCACTCTTTGGCGGTGACCAATTGTTTGTTCTCTAGGCCACTACTGTGCTCGGGCGCTACAGAATCGGCTGCTTGGTTGGCCCAAGTTGTTGCTGACGTTGCAAGCAAACATGTGGTTAGAAATTTGAGTTTCCACTGCATCTTGTTCTCCTTTTTTTATGCAGATCAAGAGTGACAGTGGAAGAGGTTTAGGTCTAAGGGTTTGTTATCAAATTGTAATCTTGAATCAAATTTTAGACACCAATGGATTAAAACAGAGCAGTGATCGCCGTGGTAGATTGCCAAAGAATGCCAAGTCCAAGCACGGTAAACAGGATGCCGCATAACCCATCAACGTAGTGGGCTGTCGCTTTTATCTTGCGTTGCATACGTTGCGTGGAGAGAGCCCAGGCGAGAAAGGAAAACCACAGTAATGAGATACTCCATAAGATCATCAGTGCCACCCCCTTTCCGGTTAGTGACATGCTGGCTGGTACAAGGCTCGACATAAGGCTGACAAAAAACACCAGTGCTTTGGGGTTAAGGATGTTGGTTGCAAAGCCGCGCGAAAAAGCTTGGCGTTTGTTGCCGAGGAGCAGGCTTGGCTGCTCTGCAGAAGCGCTTTCTTTTACTTTCGCGTTACGCAAACTCGCCCAGCTCGCTTTAAGCGCACCAAAGCCTAAGTAGAAAAGGTAGCTACCGCCAGCGAGCTGAAGCAAAGCAAACAGAGTTGGCTGTTGGTGAACCAGATAGCTGATGCCAGTTAGGCTAAGAATGGAGTGTAGTAAGATGCCACACGAAAGACCCAAAGCAATATACAACCCAGTTTGACGACCATAGCGTGTCGCATTCTGTACCACTAAGGCAAAATCAGGGCCTGGACTCATAAGAGCAACAAAGTGAACCACGGCTAAGGTGGTGAGGATAGTTATTTCGTTCATCGGACTCGATTGATGATTTTAGATAGCTTTAGTGTGCTATGGATTGCCTGTGAAAGATTGTAAAAAATTGACACTAGCTAATTTGCGAAGGATTAACGCCGTAAGTGGACTTAAACGCTTTGCTAAAATGGGCCTGATCATAGAAACCTACTTGATATGCCACTTCAGTTCCGCTCACTCCGGATCTAAGCAGTTTCATTCCTTGCTCCATGCGCAGACGGCTCAGCCATGCGTAGGGGGTTAAGCCGACTTTGGCTTTAAAATGGCGTTGAAACTGGGTTGGGCTCAGCTCACACAGCTGTGACAGTTGCTCTAATCGTACTGGCTGATCGAGATTGTCTAACAGATACTCTTTTAAGGTAGCCATAGATTGGTTACCTAAAGGGACTGCGCGCTTTTGCTCTAAACTGCCGTAGTGGCTAAACAGGCGTTCAAATCCTTCGTAAGGTAAGCAATCTTTTGCCAGTTGGCTGATGTTATTGTCTGTTAGCAATTGGTGCAATTGAGAAAGGGGCTGAAACACTTTCTGATCAGAAATAATCAGTTGCTTGAAATGAAGTAAGTCACTCGGTTGCTTTAGCTGAGCAAGGTCGCTAAACCACTCAGGGTCAAGTGCAAACACTCGGGTTTGATAACCGGACTCCAACATGGATTTTCCATCATGCAGTTCATCAGGGGGCATGATGACTAATTGCCCTTCACCAACATGATGGCTAGCACCTTTATAGTGGAACTTTTGTTGTCCACCCGTGATAAGACCAATATGAAAATCAAGATGATAGTGGCGTGAAAAAGCGAACGACTGATAGTTCGCTTCAATCAGGCTGATCTCTTTGTTCTCAGTACTGTGGTAATTGACCTTATCCATAAAACTAAAAAAGCTTGATGAGTTTTTCATCAAGCTTATATGTGGGTAAGCGATTTGTCTTGTAAAAAACGATCAGTGTGCTTTTGTCGCTTTCTTCGATTGTCTGTTATTGGTTAGGCCGTCAAAACTGAAGATAACTAAAGCGCCCCAAATAAAGGCGAAGGTAATCGCTTTATCGAGAGTGAAAGCTTCGCCATATACAAGTACGGCGAGCAAAAACATCAAGCTAGGGCCTATGTACTGGAAGAAGCCTAAAGTCGATAGCTTTAAGCGTGTTGCTGCGCCAGTAAAACAAAGGAGCGGCAAGGTCGTGACGATACCTGCTGAAATGAGTAGTAAATTCAGGTCGAGCGGATTCTCGGTCAAGTGTGACGTTGGGCTGTCAGCAATCCACAGCAAGTAGATAGCTGCGGCTGGAAGTAGCACCAAAGTTTCTATAAACAGGCCAGTTTGAGCTTCAAGGCTGACTTTTTTACGTAATAGGCCGTAGAAACCAAAAGTCAGCGCCAAAGTGATCGCAACAATCGGGATTGAGCCAAACACAAACAGTTGGACCAACACTCCACAAGCGGCGAGTGCGACGGCAAACCACTGTAGTTTACGTAACCTTTCTCCCAAAAAGAGCATCCCCAACAGCACGTTAATCAACGGGTTGATGTAGTAACCCAGACTGGCGTCGAGCATATGATCGGAGTTCACCGCCCAGATGAATATCAGCCAGTTAGCGCCAACTAAAACCGCAGTGGTCACTAAATAAAGCAGCTTCTGTTTCGACTTGATCACGTCGCGAACATTACGCCAACGACGACCAAAGTGAAGCAGGGCAGCGAGTAAGAAGAAAGACCACACAACGCGGTGACTTAAAATCTCTAATGGGGAGACTTCGGCCAAAGCCTTGAAGTAGATTGGTGCGATGCCCCACATGGTGTATGCCCCAATGGCAAGAAAGACACCCTGTTTCGCTCGCTGTTGTTCTTCTGGAGTCATTTATCTTTACTCGATCATAATTTTTACAAATTGAAACAAGCAGTATAAGGAGCATAATCCGATTCACCTAACAATTTGCGGTTTTATTCACCTTTAAACCCCACTACAATGTGCCTCTTGCGTTCGACGCGCACTCATCCTGCAACTCTATTGAGATAGTTCATGACCTCGACACTTTTAGCCCAGTCACCTTCAGCCGATTTGCCGACGCCGCAAAGCATCTTAGAGGATGTTTTTGGTTATCAGAGCTTTCGTGATGGTCAGCAAGAAGTGATTGAGTCGGCGGTTGCTGGACAAGATAGCTTAGTGATCATGCCAACGGGTGGCGGTAAATCTTTGTGTTATCAGATCCCTGCCTTAGCACGTGAAGGGCTAACTTTAGTTATCTCACCGTTGATCTCATTGATGAAAGATCAAGTAGACCAACTGAAAGCGAATGGTGTGGCCGCTGAGTGTGTCAACTCCACCATGCCAAGAGAAGAGCTGATCTCCGTTTATAATCGCATGCATTCTGGCGCGTTAAAGTTGGTTTATGTTTCTCCAGAGCGTGTACTGATGCGCGATTTTATTGAGCGTCTGGAAAACATCTCATTGTCGATGATAGCAGTTGATGAAGCGCACTGTATTTCTCAGTGGGGGCATGATTTCAGACCTGAATATGCTTCGTTAGGCCAGCTCAAACAGCACTTTCCTCATATCCCAGTCATGGCGCTGACGGCAACCGCAGATGACGCCACGCGCAAAGACATTATGCAGCGCCTGCAACTTGACGAGCCGCATACTTATCTTGGCAGTTTTGATCGCCCTAACATTCGTTACACCCTAGTCGAGAAACATAAGCCAGTTTCTCAGGTAGTTCGTTTTCTTGAGGGACAACGTGGCAGCTGCGGCATTATCTATTGTGGTAGCCGCAAGAAAGTAGAGATGGTAACCGAAAAGCTGTGTAACAACGGCTTACGTGCTGCAAGCTACCACGCAGGTCTTGAAGCGGATGAGCGTGCTTACGTTCAAGAGGCGTTTCAACGTGATGATATTCAGATCGTTGTTGCGACTGTGGCGTTTGGCATGGGGATTAACAAACCCAACGTTCGCTTTGTGGTGCACTTTGATATTCCGCGCAATATCGAATCCTATTATCAGGAGACAGGCCGAGCCGGGCGAGATGGATTGCCTGCCGAAGCGATGATGCTTTACGACCCTGCCGATATCAGTTGGCTGCGCCGCATGCTGGATGAAAAAGATGATGGTCCGCAGAAGCAAGTTGAAGCGCACAAGCTAAACGCAATGAGTGCTTTTGCTGAAGCACAAACCTGTCGTCGCCAAGTACTGCTTAACTATTTTGGTGAGTATCGCGAGAAGCCATGTGGTAACTGCGATATCTGCCTCGATCCACCTAAGCACTTTGATGCCACGGAGCAAGCTCAAAAAGCGCTCTCTTGCGTGTATCGGGTTAATCAAAGCTTTGGTATGGGTTATGTGGTTGAAGTTTTACGTGGGATGCAGAATATCCGCATTCGTGAAAATGGCCATGACAAACTGTCGACTTATGGGCTAGGGCGTGAAAATAGCCATGATTATTGGGTCAGTGTTTTTCGTCAGTTGATCCATAAAGGTTTGTTATTCCAAAACATCACTCGTAATTCCACTTTGCAATTGACGGAAGAGGCAAGGCCGCTGTTACGTGGTGATATGTCGTTAGAGCTTGCTGTACCACGCCTTGATACTGCTGCTCGCGCTGCTAAATCAGATAAGCTGTCGAGCAAAAACTACGATAAGAAGCTATTTGCTAAGTTGCGTAAGCTTCGCAAATCCATTGCGGATGAAGATGGACTACCACCATATGTAGTGTTCAGTGACGCGACATTAATTGATATGGCAGAAATACTACCGACCTCTTACGGTGAGATGCTTGCCGTCAACGGAGTGGGGCAGCGCAAGTTAGAAAAATACGCCGACCCATTCTTAGATCTTATTCAGGAGCACTTAACAAATCATGGCTGATGTCACACCACAAACGGAATTTGGCCTGCTTGATTATCAGGTAGAAGAGGGGCGCATCATCATTCGTGCTCCGCGGTTTGATTTTGATAGCTTTCCTCAGTTAGCTGACAAACTGGTCAAACTGCTATCGGCTTCAGTAGTCGAAAAGCAGTGGGATGCAGATATCCACTCTTGGTTGATTGATTTTGAAGGTTGTCAGCTATTCTTAAAATCAGAGCATTACAGTGAGAGTATTTGGTTTGAGGCATTGGCTATTGAAGAATCTAAACCAGAGCTCGATTTTCTGGCTGCACTGTTTAACAAAGGTTTCTAAGCCGATTTTTATACGCTAACGATTGCGTAGTCTTAGCCAGTTGCAGCTCAAATTGGTTAATGTATAATCGCCCGCCGCGATAGTTATCACAAATATATCGCGGCTAATTTCTTTTAACATTGTTGGTAAGAGTCGTTCCTTGGCTTGGAATGGATTCGATTTGGGTTCCCTCACCCCCAAACCAAACTAAAAAGGTATCGCATGAGTAACTTTACCCCTGCGCAGCAGCGCAAAGCCCTTTTTCTATTAGTTCTGTTCCACCTGATCATTATTGCATCGAGCAATTACTTAGTTCAGCTGCCCTTTACCGTTTTCGGTTTCCATACCACTTGGGGCGCATTTACTTTCCCATTTATTTTCTTAGCGACTGACTTAACCGTTCGTATTTTTGGCGCGCAGCTTGCTCGTCGCATTATCTTTTTAGTGATGTTGCCAGCACTGGCGGTTTCATACGGCTTATCTGTTCTGTTCTATGAAGGTTCATTCCAAGGTTTGAATCAGCTTGGGGAATTTAACCTGTTTGTTGCGCGCATAGCGATCGCAAGCTTTATGGCTTATTTACTGGGCCAGATTCTGGATGTGCATGTCTTTAACCGTCTGCGTCAGCTAAAACAGTGGTGGGTTGCCCCAACTTGTTCAACGCTATTTGGCAATGCGTTAGATACCATTGCTTTCTTTGCGATTGCCTTCTATCAAAGCCCAGATCCGTTTATGGCCGAGCATTGGACAGAGATTGCGCTGGTGGACTACGGCTTCAAATTAGTCATCAGCTTGGGTCTGTTTGTTCCTATGTATGGCGTATTGCTGAATTACTTAGTCAAGAAACTCACCGCAGTGAACCCTGACTTTAAAGTGGTTGGCGCTAAGTCGTAATTGAAATGACTAACAAGAAAAAGCCCGAGGAATACTATTCCTCGGGCTTTTTTGTATCTTTCGCATTTTTACTCAGTAGAGATTAGTACTCAACAATCGAGAGTGGCCAACCAATATCACTTTGACGGTTTGCTTCTATTTCGAGCTCAGCAGCAGTCAAAGGGTTGTCTTTAAGCCACTGGGCTTTTAGCGTTAGGGTCAGCTTATCATCGTTAGAGCTTAGGGTAATGTTAGGTTCAAGCTCAGGGTTACGACGATGAGTTAATAACACCGCTAAACGCAGCAGGCGCAACACACGTTTTGCACTGTTGCTAGATAAGGCATGTTGCTCCGGGAGTGATGTTAGCTGTTCACGATAGCGGCGCGTGAGCTCACCTAAGAGATGCTTTTGCGCTCGCGTGTAACCAGGTAAATCCAAGTTTTGCAGCAGGTAAGCACTATGCTCGCCGCCTTTTTTGAAATCGATAGTCAAACCGATCTCATGTAGCTTGGCTGCGGTTTCAAGCAAAACACTACCGTGAGACTCTGCAATCCAATCAGACTGACATTCAGCGAGCAGTTTAGCTGCCATGTTGGCAACTTGCTGACCGTAAGCGACGTCAATTTGGTAGCGGCTCTGAACGCTACAGATAGTGCGAGCACGAATATCGTCTTGCTTTAGCTCATCAACCATTTCATACACTAGGCCTTCACGTAGTGCGCCACCCGCAAGCGTCATTGAATCAATCTCAAGTAGCTCAAAAATCGCGATGAGAATAGAAAGGCCGCTAGGGAAGACTAATGCACGCTCTAGGGTCAGTCCTTCTATCTCAAGCTCTTCAAGGTGATCGGCTAACATTGCTTGTTTTTGCAGGCGTTTCAGTTTGGCGTGAGTAATAACCTCATCCATCCCTTGCGCGAGCATGATTTCTTGCAATGCCTGAACAGTACCCGAAGCGCCGACACATACATCCCAACCGATTTGAGTGTATTGCTTCAAGATAGGTTGCAGTGTCTCTTTGGCTGCTTGAATCGCATTGTTGAAGTTGGTGACGGTCAACTGACGATCTTTAAAGTGGCGTTCAAGCCAAGTGACACATCCCATTTTCAGGCTAGTCAGTGCCTTAGCTTCAAAACCTTCACCAATAATAAGCTCGGTACTTGCACCACCAATATCAACCACTAAACGTCGACCACTACCACCAGAGGTATGTGCGACCCCTTTATAGATAGTCGCTGCTTCCTCTTCGCCGCAGATCACTTCAATCTTATGACCAAGTATCTGATTGGCTTTTTCCAGAAACAGGTCCACGTTAGTTGCGGTACGCAGCGTAGCGGTACCCACGATGCGAATGTTCTCTTTAGGAATATCTTGCAGTCGTTCTGCAAATAGACTCAAGCAGTCCCAGCCGCGTTGCATGGCTTCTAGGCTTAGCGCGTTGTTTTCGTCTAAGCCCGCTGCAAGGCGAACTTTGCGTTTGATTTTAGCCATCGTTTGTACGCTGCCATCAATGTGACGCACAACGAGCATATGAAAACTGTTCGACCCGAGGTCGATGGCTGCGTAAAGCGGAGATGAAACTGCTTGGCTCATAGACGACTTAAGAATCCTTTTGTTGACGTTGACGAGAGCGATTGTTGTTACGACGGTTGCCTGAACGAGAACCACCTGTATTGGTGCGACGTTGCTGCGGACGGTTTGAACGCATACGTAGCGGTGCAGGTAAATCTTCAATCAATGCACTTGGGTCATAGTCTGACACGGGAATTGCGTGCTCGATGTACTCTTCAATCGGAGGTAGGTTAATCGCGTAGTCTTCACAAGCAAAGCTAATAGAATGACCGCTCGCACCTGCACGACCTGTACGACCAATGCGGTGTACGTAATCTTCGCAGTCATCTGGTAGGTCAAAGTTAAACACGTGCGTTACTTGAGGAATATGTAGACCACGCGCTGCAACGTCTGTTGCCACTAATAGGTCAACTTCACCTTTTGTAAACTGCTCTAAGATACGCTCGCGCTTCTTCTGTGGTACATCGCCTGTTAACAAACCAACACGATGACCGTCAGCAGCCAAGTGGCCCCAAACCGATTCACACTTATGTTTAGTGTTAGCAAAGATGATCGCGCGCTCAGGCCACTCTTCTTCAATTAAGGTTTGTAGCAGAGCCATCTTATGTTCATTAGAAGGGTAGAACAGCTCTTCTTGGATGCGATGACCCGTTTTAACTTCTGGCTCAACCACAACATGCTCTGGATTATGCATGTGCTCGAATGCCAACTCTTGAACGCGGTAAGAAAGCGTCGCTGAGAACAGCATGTTCAAACGCTCTTTTGGTTCAGGCATACGACGGAACAAGAAACGAATGTCTTTAATAAAGCCAAGATCGAACATGCGATCAGCTTCATCAAGAACAACCGCTTGAATGTTGTTAAGGTTAAATACGCGTTGCTTGTAGAAATCGATAATACGACCAGTCGTACCGATCAGAATATCCACACCATCTTCAAGCTTAGACAGCTGCTTGTCGTAGCTCTCGCCACCGTAAGCAAGCGCAGCTTTAATACCAGTACTTGCAATAAGCGGCTCGGCATCGTTGTAAATCTGAATTGCCAACTCGCGTGTTGGTGCCATGATGATGGCACGTGGCTGAGTTGGCTTACGACCTTCATGTTCTGAAGTCGTCAGTAAGTGGTTAAAAGTAGCAGTCAGGAAAGCGAGTGTCTTACCTGTGCCCGTTTGGGCTTGGCCTGCGATGTCTTGGCCGGTGAGCAGTACCGGCAACGCCAAAGCTTGGATAGGGGTACAAAATTCAAACCCTTTCTTCTCCAAACCTTCAGTAATTTGAGGGTGTAAACCCAAATTGGCGAACTTTTGCTCTGTGATATGCGTCTTTTTCATTGCTATAGAATATCAGCTAAAGCTTGCAATACGAAAGTAAATACATTCCAATAGGGCATCTATTTACTGGTTATCATCCAACCAGTTTCAAAAAAACACATTGGAGTGGAAGATGAGTGATAAGATTTTGCAGCTTACGGATGACGGTTTTGAAAACGACGTAATCAATGCTGCAGGCCCTGTACTAGTGGATTTTTGGGCAGAATGGTGTGGTCCTTGTAAGATGATTGCTCCTATCCTGGACGAAATCGCAGATGAGTACGAAGGCAAGCTCACTATCGGTAAACTAAATATCGACCATAACGCAGGTACTCCACCTAAGTTTGGTATCCGCGGTATTCCAACATTACTTCTATTTAAAGATGGTAATGTCGCAGCAACCAAAGTTGGTGCGCTGTCTAAGACTCAACTTAAAGAGTTCCTAGACGCAAATCTTTAAGCGTTGTTCTGATAAGACCGTGCATTTTAACCAATGCACGGTTTTGTTTTTGAACACCAACAAAATCTAGACTAGGCTAGTATTTAGTGCTAATTTATCGCACGTTAAATAAACAAGTTTCTCTTCTTGGTCGATCCTGTGACCAAATCCATCTTAACTAAATAACAGATCCTATTTTGACTAAAAAAGTATCCACCACCATGAATCTAACAGAACTGAAGAACAGACCTGTGTCTGATCTTGTCAAACTTGGCGAAAGCTTGGGCCTTGAAAACCTAGCTCGTCTAAGAAAGCAAGACATTATCTTCGCCATCCTAAAAGCTCACGCGAAAAGCGGCGAAGACATTTTTGGCGACGGGGTTCTGGAAATACTTCAAGACGGTTTTGGCTTCTTGCGCAGTGCAGACAGCTCTTACTTGGCAGGCCCAGATGACATCTATGTATCTCCAAGTCAGATCCGCCGCTTCAACCTTCGTACAGGTGACTCGATTGCCGGTAAGATTCGTCCACCAAAAGACGGTGAGCGATACTTTGCTCTACTAAAAGTCAATACAGTTAACGATGACAAACCAGACAACGCGCGTAACAAGATTCTATTTGAAAACTTGACGCCACTGCACGCGAACGAGCGTATGGTGATGGAGCGTGGTAACGGTTCGACAGAAGATATCACAGCACGTGTTCTAGACTTAGCTTCACCAATTGGTAAAGGTCAGCGTGGTCTAATCGTTGCTCCACCTAAAGCGGGTAAAACAATGCTGCTGCAAAACATTGCACAGAGTATTGCTTACAACCACCCAGAGTGTGAGCTAATGGTACTTCTTATCGATGAACGTCCAGAAGAAGTAACCGAGATGCAACGCCTAGTTAAAGGTGAAGTGGTTGCATCTACATTTGATGAGCCTGCATCTCGCCACGTACAAGTTGCTGAGATGGTTATCGAGAAAGCAAAACGTCTTGTTGAGCACAAGAAAGACGTGGTAATCCTGCTTGACTCTATCACTCGTCTAGCTCGTGCATACAACACTGTTGTTCCATCATCAGGTAAAGTTCTGACTGGTGGTGTTGATGCTAACGCCCTACATCGTCCTAAGCGCTTCTTCGGTGCTGCACGTAATGTAGAAGAAGGTGGTAGCCTGACAATTCTAGCAACAGCACTAGTAGATACTGGTTCTAAGATGGATGAAGTTATCTACGAAGAGTTTAAAGGTACAGGTAACATGGAAATTCACCTGAACCGTAAGATCGCCGAGAAGCGTGTCTTCCCTGCAATCGACTTCAACCGCTCGGGTACTCGTCGTGAAGAGCTTCTAACTAAGAATGAAGAGCTACAGAAGATGTGGATTCTACGTAAGATTGTTCATCCAATGGGTGAAATCGACGCGATGGAGTTCTTAATCGACAAGCTAGCAATGACTAAGACTAACGATGAGTTCTTTGACGCGATGCGTCGTCAATAGTCGATAGATTGAATTATCAAGCGCCACCATATTTGGTGGCGTTTTTGTTTGCATTATCTATTGATAGCGCGCACAATGGTGCAATATGTTACAAGGAGGTTAACATGCAACAAGGAATGTTGTCGTCGGTACTCCTGTCTATCGCACTTCTTACCGGAGTACCTGCCGTCGCTGCAACTGAGATGGAACCTCAGCGTGTTGAGCAATGGTTACAAGAATCTCAAGTTCACGATAAAGTCGCTGAACTCCTTCAGTATGTAGTTGAAGATGATACTGATGGCCTTAATTTTGCGTTGCAAAGGCTCTCTCTTCCCGTCCAAGAAGTTTCCCGCTATCTACTGCTAAAGAAAATTGAAGACCAAAACCTGATTTTGACACCTAAAATGGCGCTGTTTGTTGAGCAGCAACAGTCAATGGTGCCGACCTACCAAGTGTTAGAAAGAGGGGATGGCTATGAGTTTTCAGTCCCTGCTTTTAACTACCCAGCGATTGCCAACCGTTTACTCAAACAGTGGCGTCAAGATCAGTCGACACTCGCCTTTGTTTTAGATGCTGAGCGTGGTGAGCTGGATTTAAAAGATTGGCTGACCGGCAGCGATTACCAAGTACAGACTCGTGAAGCTCTGCTGATCCGCGAACTCGATAGTCTCTCACCTGAAGCAGTGAATAACCTCGCTGAACAGTTGACCAAAGCTCCGGTAGTCAGTTGGTTACCTTCATCTCAAGTCATGGTGCGATTAGCTCAAGTCAGTGAAAATCCAGATGTTTATAAACTGCTGTGGCTGATGAAAGCGGACTTTAACAGTGAGTCCGAACTGGTGCGACTGGCTAAAGTGGCAGATAGTTTTTCTTTAGAGCAAGTGATGCAAGCCTCGAATAACCCAAGCCTCAAAGAGCGAGCGATTACCGAACTGACCAAAGTTAGGCCAATGTCGAGCGATGTAAAAGAGTTTCTTATCGCGCGAATGGCGGCATCCGATGATGCAAGGTTCATTGCAGGTGAACTCGCACGCCAAGGTTACTCATCGTGGCTCGAAGAATTAGCCAGTAGCAATCAAAAAGTAAATAGCCGCGCGATCCTCAGTGTGATCGGACAGTAAGGCTAAGACATATAACCACACGAAAAAGAGGGATCGAATGATTCCTCTTTTTGTTATACTGCGTGCAGATTAACCAGCCCACAAATAGGTCTATGAGTTTTAAGGATTTACGCGACTTTGTCGCTCATCTAGAAAAAGAAGGGAAGCTAAAACGCATCTCTCATCCCGTTGATCCCGACTATGAAATGACGGAAATCAGTGACCGTACCTTAAGGGCTGGCGGACCAGCTCTGCTGTTTGAAAACCCAATCGGTTACGACATGCCTGTACTGACCAACCTGTTTGGTACTCCGGAGCGTGTTGCGATAGGTATGGGGCGACAAGATGTCAAAGAATTACGTGAAGTCGGCAAGTTACTCGCTTATCTAAAAGAGCCTGAGCCCCCAAAAGGTTTTAAAGACGCATTAGATAAGTTGCCAGTGTTCAAGCAAGTATTGAACATGCCTGCTAAGCGTCTACGCAAAGCCCCTTGCCAAGAGGTTATCTGGCAAGGTGAAGAAGTTGATTTGGACAAAGTACCAGTCATGAGTTGCTGGCAAGGTGATGTTGCACCGTTATTGACTTGGGGATTGACCGTTACCAAAGGGCCGAATAAGAAGCGACAGAACCTAGGTATTTACCGCCAGCAAAAAATCGCTAAGAACAAAATCATCATGCGTTGGCTAGCTCACCGTGGCGGTGCATTAGATCTCCGTGACTGGATGGAAACCAACCCAGGTAAACCCTTTCCTGTTTCCGTCGCTTTTGGTGCAGACCCTGCAACCATTCTCGGCGCAGTAACACCAGTGCCAGATACATTATCTGAGTACGCATTTGCGGGTTTGCTGCGCGGCAAAAAAACCGAAGTCGTCAAATCGGTTAGCAATGACTTAGAAGTTCCCGCTAGCGCTGAAATCGTTATGGAAGGTTATATTGATCCTAATGAGTTCGCTGACGAAGGACCTTACGGTGATCACACCGGGTACTACAACGAAAAAGAAAAGCACCACGTCTTTACTATTACCCACATCACAATGCGTAACGAGCCGATTTATCACAGTACCTATACTGGTCGTCCACCTGATGAACCAGCAGTACTGGGCGTAGCGCTCAATGAAGTATTTGTGCCGATTCTGCAAAAGCAGTTTCCTGAAATAGAGGACTTCTATCTACCACCAGAGGGTTGTTCATACCGCATGGCGGTAGTGACAATGAAGAAACAATATCCGGGCCATGCCAAACGAGTCATGATGGGAGTCTGGTCCTTCTTACGTCAGTTCATGTACACCAAGTTTGTTATTGTGTGCGATGAAAAGGTCAATGCACGCGATTGGGATCAAGTGGTAGCAGCGATGACCGAACATATGGATCCGGTCAGAGATACATTGTTTATTGAGAATACCCCAATTGATTCATTGGACTTCGCTTCTCCGGTCGTTGGCCTCGGCTCGAAAATGGGGCTAGACGCAACAGTCAAATGGGATGCTGAGTTGGTTGGCTCGGAGCAATCCGTAAAACAACATACCCAATTGAGTGAAGCTGCGCTTAAGAGCTTTATTGAGCATAACCCAGAAGTTATCGATATCTATATCCCATCGACAGCTAAGAATAACAGCTTTGCTATTGTCACTATGGATAAGCAGCACGCTGGTCAATCTAAGCAGCTGGCGCAAAAGGTAGAGCAATTCTTGCTCGAGCATGGCGCACCTAAATTCATCGTTGTCTGTGATAGTGATGTGAATGCAAAAGATTGGAACGACATTATCTGGGCTGTGACTACTCGTATGGACCCAGCACGAGATACCAAGCAGGAAGCGGGCACTAATCTGTCTTGCTCTCGCCTTGTATTGGATGCCACTAATAAAGTGGAAGGAGAGGAGGTAGTCAGAGAATGGGGCACACCTATCAAGAAAGATCCTCAACTTGTGGCAAAAATTGATGCGATGTGGGATAAGTTGGGTATTCTATGAATCATTCCGTCATCTTGTTGCCAGATAGCATAGAATTCGAAGTACAAGATGGACAAACGGTGTTGGAAGCGGCGCTCAACAATAATATCCGCTTTCCTCACCGATGCCAGGTTGGTGCATGCGCTGCCTGTTTGTGTCGTAAACTAGAAGGAACAGTCTCTTATCACCTTGAACCTATGCTCACAGAGAAAGAGCAACAACAAGGATGGATATTTGCTTGCCAAGCCTTCGCAGAAAGTAAATTAGTGCTTACTTTTGAAGAGTAAGTAAGAGGAAACCATGACTATTCAATGTAAAGTAAAGTCAATCCAGCCGTTGGCTTGCAATACTTACCAAATTCTATTGCACCCAGAAAGCCCAGTCAGTTTTAAAGCTGGCCAGTACCTAATGGTTGTTATGGGTGAAAAAGATAAAAGACCATTTTCTATTGCGAGCAGCCCATGTCGCCACGAAGGTGAACTGGAACTGCATATCGGTGCTGCAGAACACAATGCTTACGCTCACGAAGTAGTAGAAGCGATGAAAACTGCACTAGAGCAAGACGGTGAGATTACTATCGACGCGCCACACGGCGATGCTTGGATCCAAGAAGAGAGTGAGCGTCCTATTTTGTTGATCGCAGGTGGTACTGGTTTTAGTTATGTGCGTTCTATCCTCGATCATTGCATCGCGCAAAACAAAACTAACCCTATCTACTTATACTGGGGTGGGCGTGATGAATGCCAGCTATACGCGAAACCAGAACTTGAAGAGATTGCGGCGAATAATCGTAATGTTCAGTTTGTACCTGTAATAGAAGAAGCTCCAGCTGAATGGCAAGGAAAAGTAGGTAATGTTCTTCAAGCTGTAGAGCAAGATTTCGATTCGCTAGCAGAGTATGACATCTATATCGCTGGACGCTTTGAAATGGCAGGCGCTGCACGTGAGAAATTTACCCTAAATAAACAAGCTCAAGCAGAAAGAATGTATGCCGATGCTTATGCTTTTATATAAAGCTTAAGGATTCAGGTTAAAAAGGGAGCGTTTTGCTCCCTTTTTTTATGCTTTTGCATACAAATTCAACGAACGGTCATTTTTTTCAATTTTGTTTGAAAAAGGGCTTGCGCTTAAATCTCAACTCCCTATAATGCGCTTCCACTGACACGGCAGACGCCACAAGGCTTCAGCGGAAAGTCAGTAAAGCCAACTAGCTAAGTTTCAACTCAAATCGAGTGAAACAAAAAATTCAAAAAAGTGTTTGACACTTCAAATTGAAACGCTAGAATGGCTGCCTCTTCCGAAGTGATGTGAGTCACAAAGAAGAAAGCTCTTTAACAATATAAACCTATCAATCTGTGTGGGCACTCGTTGATGATAATCCAAATAGATACTTCGGTATCAATTTAGGTTTCAATGATACGAAGTGACCATTGAATCTTCGGATTCAGCACAGTCAATTCAAACATTACTTTATGTAATGTTCAGTATTCATTGAGCCGACAAAATCTTAAATTGAAGAGTTTGATCATGGCTCAGATTGAACGCTGGCGGCAGGCCTAACACATGCAAGTCGAGCGGAAACGAGTTAACTGAACCTTCGGGGAACGTTAACGGCGTCGAGCGGCGGACGGGTGAGTAATGCCTGGGAAATTGCCCTGATGTGGGGGATAACCATTGGAAACGATGGCTAATACCGCATAATAGCTTCGGCTCAAAGAGGGGGACCTTCGGGCCTCTCGCGTCAGGATATGCCCAGGTGGGATTAGCTAGTTGGTGAGGTAAGGGCTCACCAAGGCGACGATCCCTAGCTGGTCTGAGAGGATGATCAGCCACACTGGAACTGAGACACGGTCCAGACTCCTACGGGAGGCAGCAGTGGGGAATATTGCACAATGGGCGCAAGCCTGATGCAGCCATGCCGCGTGTATGAAGAAGGCCTTCGGGTTGTAAAGTACTTTCAGCAGTGAGGAAGGTTCATGCGTTAATAGCGTATGGATTTGACGTTAGCTGCAGAAGAAGCACCGGCTAACTCCGTGCCAGCAGCCGCGGTAATACGGAGGGTGCGAGCGTTAATCGGAATTACTGGGCGTAAAGCGCATGCAGGTGGTTTGTTAAGTCAGATGTGAAAGCCCGGGGCTCAACCTCGGAATTGCATTTGAAACTGGCAGACTAGAGTACTGTAGAGGGGGGTAGAATTTCAGGTGTAGCGGTGAAATGCGT
>NZ_JCBDHG010000015.1:0-152066 GCF_059834185.1 Vibrio sp. R10-SG3-ISO10 | reverse complement strand
CCGTGGGCGTTGGAAGATTGAAGGGGGCTGCTCCTAGTACGAGAGGACCGGAGTGGACGAACCTCTGGTGTTCGGGTTGTGTCGCCAGACGCATTGCCCGGTAGCTAAGTTCGGAATCGATAACCGCTGAAAGCATCTAAGCGGGAAGCGAGCCCTGAGATGAGTCTTCCCTGACCCCTTGAGGGTCCTAAAGGGTTGTTCGAGACTAGAACGTTGATAGGCAGGGTGTGTAAGCGTTGTGAGGCGTTGAGCTAACCTGTACTAATTGCCCGTGAGGCTTAACCATACAACACCCAAAGGGTTTTGATGGACTCAAAGCAAGAACAGAATTGAATGTGTAGAGAACACAATAACAGCTTTCCGAATTAAGAATTTGCTTGGCGACCATAGCGATTTGGACCCACCTGATTCCATGCCGAACTCAGAAGTGAAACGAATTAGCGCCGATGGTAGTGTGGGGCTTCCCCATGTGAGAGTAGGACATCGCCAGGCTTTAAATCTATAAAAGAGCCCGTTTGCAAAAACGGGCTTTTTTAGTCCTAAAGGGACATCTTGATGCTGATATAGCTCAGGTGGTAGAGCGCATCCTTGGTAAGGATGAGGTCCCCAGTTCGAGTCTGGGTATCAGCACCATTTACTGTTTGTTTTATGCTTCTTTAAGAGTCTAAAGCAAAACGTAAAGAATTTTACTTGGCGACCATAGCGATTTGGACCCACCTGATTCCATGCCGAACTCAGAAGTGAAACGAATTAGCGCCGATGGTAGTGTGGGGCTTCCCCATGTGAGAGTAGGACATCGCCAGGCTCCCTTTCTGTTTTTAGATTTTAGAAAAATCTAAAGGCAAAAAACTTAGACTTAAGAGTCTAACCAGTGCGGAGCGGTAGTTCAGTTGGTTAGAATACCGGCCTGTCACGCCGGGGGTCGCGGGTTCGAGTCCCGTCCGCTCCGCCACTTATTCCAGACCTCAGCAGAAATGCTGAGGTCTTTTTGTATCTGCGTATAGGAGAGCTGGAACGGACTTCGTCCTCTAGAATCGGGATCGGGCTTCGCCCTACGAGAGGTGGATGTTGATGCTAAGTTGATAGAGCCAATGGTTTAGAAGGTGTTGACAAAACTTGTCTCCTAGAAGACACAATCCTCCAGTTTTCCAGTTTTCCAGTTTTCCAGTTTTCCAGTTTTCCAGTTTTCCAGTTTTCCAGTTTTCCAGTTTTCCAGTTTTCCAGTTTTCCAGTTTTCCAGTTTTCCAGTTTTCCATAGGGCGAATCCCGTCCCCGTATCCCTAATCCTTTTCCCGCTATTCCTTCACATTCAAATCCCAATCGTACTCGTAGCTAAACTTACCGCTGAGATTTGCTAACTCCGGGCGGTATTTAGCTAGGTGTTGGATCAACTCTTGTTTGTTACCAAAGTCTTCTGCAAACCAATCGTAAATTGAAGAAAGCTGAGTCTTCCCTTTTAGTCGAAGAACACCTTTGTCACTGTTAATAAACTCTTTAGCCGCTTGCTCTAAGAGCCGCTCGGTATTATCAGCAGTAAAAGCTTGGGTTTGTAGGTTTGGACAACCTAGGCTGGCGCAGTTCACCGCATAGTGAGTGCGAGGGTCATTCCAAATCGGCCGAAGGATGCGGTGCTCAATATCGTTGAGAGTGAGCTTCTCACCGGCGACTGTAACCACTTCATCACCCCATGGACCAAAACTAAATAGTCCACCTAGCTTAGTGATTGACTTGACTGGGTAGTCATCAAGGATCAAGTCGACCGTAATCGCATTATAAAGATTGACCCAATAGGCGTACTGTTCACTTGAGGAGTGCTCTCTAGGATCGATAGCAGCTAGTGTCGCGATATAATAATTTAACTTTTGCTTATCTTGAGATGAGACAGAGCCGTATTTTACTAGGGTATTGTCTCCATCTTTGACTAAGTAGCTATCTAGAAAAGACTGCCAGTCCTGATGAGAAATCGCGGTGGTATTACTTTGATTTGATTGCTGCCAAAAAGACCAAAGCTCTGATTTTGGTGCGGCAAGTGAATGAAAAGAGATAAGAGTCAGTAGCAAAGTAATAATACGCATCATCAGGTTAAGTCCTTTGTAAAAGTGTTTTGATACCAATCACACCAATTATCTGATCATTCTTGCTTGTTAAAACCGCTGATAACTGCGTTAAAGATTTTGTAGGTAGAACAACTAGCTAGCTGCAATCTTTGCCTTGTTCTAAGCGGTTTTCCCTACGCAATTTTCTGAACATCTAATTAATGCGATTGGTATAACTACTAGACCTAGCGAAAAGCAAGTTTGTTTCAGCGCCCAATAAAAAAGGTTAGCCGAGGCCAACCTTTTGTTTATCACAGTGTTCACTTTGCTTATTTCAGGAAGCTTGGAATGTTGGCTTCATAAGCGGCAATTTTGTCTTCGTGCTGAAGAGTCAGGCCAATATTGTCTAAACCGTTTAGTAGACAGTGGCGACGGAACTCATCAATTTCAAACGAGTACTCTTTACCGTTTGCACGAACTAGGTTCGCTTCTAGGTCGACCTCAACTTCTGCGCCTTCGTTTGCTTCGACGAACTGGAAAATTTCATCGACTTCTTGCTCGGTTAGACGAACCGGAACCATCTGGTTGTTGATCGAGTTACCGTAAAAAATATCAGCAAAGCTTGGCGCGATCATCGCTTTGATACCGTAATCCGCTAGTGCCCATGGTGCGTGTTCACGTGATGAACCACAACCAAAGTTTTCACGAGCTAGCAGAATAGAAGCCCCTTGGTAGCGAGGAGCGTTCATTACAAACTCTGGGTTTGGCTGTTCACCCGCATCATCAAGGAAGCGCCAATCATGGAATAGGTGCTTACCAAAGCCTAGACGGGATACCTTTTGTAAGAACTGCTTAGGAATGATTGCATCGGTATCAACGTTCGCTGCATCTAGAGGAACAACTAAGCCTGTGTGTTGTTTAAAACCTGACATGTGTTTGCTCCTTAGTCTAGTTCACGAATATCGACAAAGTGACCAGCAATTGCTGCTGCCGCTGCCATCGCAGGGCTCACTAGGTGGGTACGACCATCACGGCCTTGGCGACCTTCAAAGTTACGGTTTGAAGTAGACGCACAGCGCTCGTGCGGACCTAAGCGGTCATTGTTCATTGCTAGACACATAGAGCAACCCGGCAGACGCCATTCAAAACCTGCGTCTTTAAAGATTACATCTAAGCCTTCTGCTTCAGCTTGTGCTTTTACTTGCTCAGAGCCTGGAACGATAAGTGCTTGAACGTTATCGGCTACCTTACGACCTTTGGCTACTTCAGCCGCAGCGCGCATGTCTTCGATACGAGAGTTAGTACAAGAGCCTACGAAAACTTTGTCTACCTTGTAGTCAGATAGTGCTTTGCCTGCTTCTAGACCCATGTAAGCCAGCGCTTTTTCTGCCGATGCTTTTTCTACAGGATCTGCGAAGCTTTCTGGCGCTGGAATTGGCTCATCTACCGCGATGACTTGACCTGGGTTTGTTCCCCAAGTGACTTGAGGTTTTATATCCGCTGCGTTTAGCGTGACGACTGCGTCAAACTGCGCGTCATCGTCAGTTTTTAGAGACGACCAGTATTCAATTGCTGCTTCTAGGTCTTGACCTTTAGGCGCGAATTTGCGGCCTTTGATGTATTCGAATGTGGTTTGATCTGGCGCGATTAGACCTGCTTTAGCACCTAGCTCGATGGCCATGTTACACACTGTCATACGGCCTTCCATCGTTAGATCAGTGATCGCTTCACCACAGAACTCAACTACGTAGCCAGTGCCCCCTGCTGCGGTCGTTTCACCGATGATGGCTAGGACGATATCTTTTGCTGTAATGCCCGGCGCTACCTTGCCTTTTACTTCGATCTTCATGGTTTTTGCACGTGCTTGTTTTAGCGTTTGAGTTGCTAGAACGTGCTCAACTTCTGATGTACCGATACCGAATGCGAGTGAACCAAATGCACCGTGAGTCGCTGTGTGTGAGTCACCACAAACAATCGTCATGCCTGGTAGAGTGATACCTAGCTCAGGGCCCATAACATGCACAATACCTTGGTATTTGTGGTTGATGTCGTAAAGGGTGACACCAAACTCTTCACAGTTTTTCGATAGCGTTTCCATCTGGATACGTGCCATCTCACCGGATGCATTGATGTCTTTAGTTTGCGTTGAAACGTTGTGGTCCATGGTTGCAAACGTCTTGCTGACTTGGCGAACCTGACGACCTTTTTCACGCAAGCCATCGAACGCCTGTGGAGAGGTGACTTCATGAACCAAGTGGCGGTCGATGTATAAAATTGGGTTTTCACCCTCGGCAGCTACGGCAACGTGTGCGTCGTAGACTTTTTCGTATAATGTTTTACCCATTATCACTATCCTGTGTATAGCTCCTGACAACGGCTTATCAGGAGCGAATAATTATTATCTGTCTGCTTAAATTAAGAGTGCAAAATGTACTCTGCAATCTTATCGCCCATTTCTGAGGTCGATAGTGCTGGTTTGTCACCTGATAGGTCACCGGTTAGCTCGCCTGCTGATAGAGCTTTAGACACTGCTGCTTCAATGTCTTGCGCAGCAGCTTCTTCACCTAAGCTGTAACGCAACATTAGAGCTGCTGATAGGATCTGTGCTACAGGGTTTGCAATGTTCTTGCCTGCGATGTCTGGAGCACTACCGCCTGCTGGTTCGTAGAGACCGAATTTACTTTCGTTTAGCGATGCTGAAGGCAACATGCCCATAGAGCCAGTGATCATGGCACACTCGTCAGAGATGATATCGCCGAAAATGTTTGAACATAACATCACGTCGAACTGTGCAGGATCTTTGATTAGCTGCATAGTTGCGTTGTCGATGTACATGTGTGAAAGCTCAACATCTGGGTAATCTTTTGCGATCTCTTCAACCACTTCACGCCATAGAATCGAGCTCTGAAGTACGTTCGCTTTATCGATAGAGCACACTTTCTTGCGACGTAAACGCGCTGATTCGAATGCTATCTTAGCAATGCGCTCAATCTCAAAACGATGGTAGACCTCAGTATCGAACGCTTTCTCGTTTGGACCTTCACCTTCACGGCCTTTTGGCTGACCGAAGTAGATACCGCCAGTCAGTTCACGAACCACGACAATATCAAAACCGTTACCAGAGATATCTGCGCGTAGAGGTGAGAAAGCTTCTAGGCCTTGGTGGATTTGAGCAGGACGTAGATTACAAAACAGTTGGAAGTGCTTACGTAGCGGAAGTAGGGCACCACGCTCAGGTTGATCGTTTGGTGGCAGGTGTTCCCATTTAGGTCCGCCTACAGAGCCAAAAAGTACCGCATCAGATTCTTCACATGCTTTCACTGTCGATTCTGGTAATGGGCAGCCATGATTATCAATCGCGATGCCGCCAACGTCGTGTTCATCACGAGCAAATTCGATAGCATGCTTCTTCTCGATCGCATCCAGTACTTTATGTGCCTGAGCCATTACTTCTGGGCCAATGCCATCTCCTGGTAAAACGGCAATTTTGTAAGTTTTGTCTGTCATGTTAGTCCTTGAGTATTTTTATTTCTTTTAAGCTCAAGGGACGACTCGCGTCCCTGGAGTCTTTTAAATCTATACGGTTTCGATTTTTTTCTGTTTGATTTCAGCAATCTTATCTGCACGATGGATGCTATTGATTACGTGCAGTAGCGCTTGTCCCGATGCTTCAACAATATCGGTTGAAACACCCGTACCATGGTACTTGCGACCTTTATAGTTGGCGATGATATCGGCTTGACCTAGACCGTCTTCACCTTCCCCTTTTGCCGTCAAATCAAACTTATCTAGCACAATATCATATCCGGTTACTCGATAGATACATTGGTAAAGCGCATCGACCGGACCATTACCTACAGCAGCTTCGGATTGCTCTTCATCACCGCACTGAAGTTTGATACTTGTTGTCGCCATGACACTACCTGACTGAACGCTTAGGTAGTTCAATTTGTAGAAATCATCTTCTTCGCGAAGATTTGAGAAATGCATCAAGGCTTCTAAATCGTAATCGAAAACTTGGCCCTTGCGATCAGCTAGCTTCAAGAAGTCTTCATACAATGCGTCTAGGTTGTACTCATCTTCTTTGTAGCCCATGGTATCCATATGGCTTTTCACTGCTGCGCGACCACTACGACTGGTTAGGTTTAGTGCTTGGTTCTTAAGGCCGATAGACTCAGGCGTCATGATTTCGTAGGTGTTTTTGTTCTTTAGCATGCCGTCTTGGTGAATCCCCGAAGAGTGGCTGAATGCGTTAGCACCTACGATAGCCTTGTTGTCCTGAATCGGCATATTACAAAGTTGACTGACCAACTTACTGGTACGATGGATCTCATCATGTTTAAGGCCGGTATGAACACCCAATAGCTCTTGGCGAGTCTTGATGATCATCGCGATTTCTTCCAACGAACAGTTACCTGCACGTTCACCGATTCCGTTAATTGTTCCTTCGATTTGTCGCGCACCTGCTTGTACTGCGGCAATTGAGTTAGCAACAGACATACCTAAGTCATCATGACAGTGTACTGAGATGATCGCTTTGTCGATGTTCGGTACGCGGTTAAATAGAGTTTGGATGATACCGCCAAATTCGTTAGGGACTGTGTAGCCAACAGTATCAGGGATATTGATAGTGTTTGCGCCAGCGTCAATGGCAGCTTCAACCATACGACACAAATTGTCGATTGGCGTACGACCCGCATCTTCACAAGAAAACTCTACGTCATCGGTGTATTTACGAGCGTGTTTAACTGCTTTAACGCCCATCTCAACCACGTCATCGTAGCTGCGGCGAAGCTTGTCTTGGACATGAACTGTGGACGTTGAAATAAAGGTATGGATACGGAATTGCTCGGCAACTTTTAGCGCTTCAGCTGCGGCATCAATATCTTTCGCAACGGCACGCGAAAGACCACAGATTCGGCTGTTTTTGATGTTGCGCGCAATGGTTTGGACAGATTCAAAATCACCAGGCGATGAAACAGGAAAACCTGCTTCAATCACATCAACGCCGAGCCTTTCTAGTGCGTAGGCAATTTGCAGTTTTTCTTTAACCGTCAAGCTTGCTGACAACGCTTGTTCGCCATCACGTAAAGTGGTGTCGAAAATAATGACTTGATCGTTCATGTTTGCTTCCTTAGTGATTCGATGTTTCTCACATCTGTTAATCGTTTACTTCCGTTACTTAGCAATAAAAAACTAGGTATAAAAAAACCCGCATCTAAGTGCGGGTTTTGTGTAATTCTGTGTGGTTATTTTTCTTCCACAGCCTACCCGCGCGATTGTGTCACGATAAGGAGGAGGCTCAGCAGGATAGAAAAACGGTTCATCATTGTTAACGGTTCCTTTAAGGGCGTTAAATAATCCACAAATTTAAGTTAACAAATTAGTACCGCACTCAAGAGTCAACGTCAACCCTAAAGTTGTTTTTTTATTCAAGTCAGATCAGTTCAACCTAAAAACACGCAAAATCGGCGCTTTTAAGCTCTCTTTATATTGAAAAGGTGAATGTCTTGGTTGGCTAACCATATTGAGCTTGTGTAACCGAACTACCGCAAAACATTCACCGAGCTGTCACTAAATCCTCTTAGTGTGATCGCAACACCGTCAATAAAAGGAGTCGGTAATGCGTTCAATAGAGCCTATTGCCAAGTTTGATCTGGCGTTTTCTCTGTTCTGTCTCCAGCACAGATTTAATCATCCTGTCTCACGTATCAGTAAAGCTGTCTCACATACTGGCGATGGCCACCTATATATAGCCTTTGGTGTACTTGCGTACTTGTTTGCAGGGATTGAAGGCAAGTTGTTTTTATTGGCTGGGTTGCTGGCATTTGCAATGGAGTTGCCAATCTATTGGTTAGCGAAGAACGTGTTTAAACGTCGCCGTCCGCAAGAGTTGTGTGACCTAGTGACTTCGTTTATCACGCCTTCAGATCGTTACAGTTTGCCTTCAGGCCATACTGCTGCTGCTTTTCTTATGGCTTCAATTACAGGTCATTACTTTGCTGATCTGGAAGTCGTCACGCTTATCTGGGCAACCTTGATAGCCAGTTCACGTATTTTGCTTGGAGTGCACTTTCTGACGGACGTTTTGTTAGGGGCTTTGCTTGGTATTGGTTGTGCTCAATTGGCACTAATCATGGTCGGGAGTTGACGAATGAAAATCTTATATGGAGTGCAAGGGACGGGGAATGGTCATATCGCACGTGCAAGAGCAATGTCGAAATGCTTGGCTGAAGCAGGTATGGAGGTTGAATATCTGTTTACTGGCCGAGATGAGAGTAAGTACTTTTGTATGGAGCAGTTTGGTGACTTTCAAACTCGGCGAGGTTTAACCTTTGCAACAGACAAAGGTAGAGTGAACTACTTAAAAACCTGTGTATCTAACAATTTATGGCAGCTCTGGCGTGATGTCCGAGAACTTGATTTATCCCACTACGATTTGGTCCTCAACGATTTTGAACCTGTATCTGCGTGGGCGGCGAAAAAGCAGGGTGTTCCGTCGATCAGTATTAGTCATCAGAATGCGTTCCGATACTCGGTGCCACTAAAAGGTGCCAGTTGGCTTGATAAAAAGGTGATAAAACACTTTGCTCCCGCGCAGCATCATATCGGTTTGCACTGGTATCATTTCGATCAGCCTATTTTGCCGCCCATCATTCACACCCCAAGCGGCGATACTGTGGAGGAAGCTTTCGTTCTGGTCTACTTACCGTTTGAAAGTGTTTCTGATATCACTGAGCTACTGCTGAGATTTACCAGTCAGCATTTTGTCTGTTATCACCCTGAGATCATTGAACTGAAGACAATCGACAACATAGAGTTTATGCCCTTAAGTTTACACTCATTTCAACTTCATCTTCAGCGCTGTAAAGGGGTGATTGCTAACGGTGGTTTTGAGCTTCCTTCTGAGGCACTTACTCTTGGAAAGAAGTTGTTACTTAAGCCATTGACGGGGCAATTTGAACAAGTGAGTAACGTGGCAACTCTTGAAGACTTGGGCTTAGCGACCTGCATGGAAATATTAGACGCTGCTGTGGTGAGAAACTGGCTTGATGAATCGAGCGCAGAGAGTGTCAATTACCCAGATGTAGCAGAGGCCATTGTCGCTTGGATCAAGCTGGGGGATTGGGAAGATAAATCAACACTGACTGAGAGATTATGGGAAAAGGTCGACTTTCCAAGCTATGTCACCAACCTATAGCAAATGTTCAATTCACACCAACAACAGTACCAATTATTGATGCTGTTTTTGTTTGTACTATTTGAATCATAGCTCTGGCTCATGTCTGATACTGGGTTTTAACAGGGGCTTTTAATATCAAATTTCTATATATATCCATAAAACAGTGTGCTTTATAACTTTTTATAATCTATTTAACTATTTGTAATTAAATAACTATTGTTGATTATAGGTAAAAAATACTGATTAATTGTCAATCTTATTGCTAATCGCTGAATGATTCGCTGATAGTAATGGTTCGCCGATAAACATCTAACAAATAAATACAACGGATGAGGCGAGAAATGGGTTTTCTATTCCTAACTCAAATTTCAATTTAACGACCATATACGCTGAAGAATTAAAGAGGCATCCCCAATGATTGATAAGAAAGAGTCTATGAGTGCTATCGCTAGCTACCGCATGGAAAGTACTTTACGAGGAGTAGATCTAAACCTATTGACTGTGTTTGATGCGGTTATGCAAGAGCAGAACATCACTCGCGCTGCACATAACTTAGGTATGTCGCAGCCAGCAGTTAGTAATGCAGTTGCTCGCCTAAAAGTTATGTTTAACGATGAGCTATTTATGCGTCAGGGTCGTGGTATTCAACCAACTCAGCGTGCTCGCCAACTCTTTGGTCCTGTTCGTCAAGCGCTACAGCTAATCCGTAATGAGCTACCTAGCTCAGTTTTCTCTCCAGAAACGTCAACGCGTCTATTTAAACTGGCGATCTGTAGCCCATGTGATATGCGCTTTGCACCAAAGATCATGTCGACTATTCATGACCTAGCACCAAATGTTCAGCTTCACCTTGATGCCGAGTTTGATCGTCAGCTAGCTGAGCGTATGCGTTACCAAGAGATCGACTTTGTTATTGATTACGCCCGTTTTGATGAGCAAGGCTTCTCAAGCACAGAAATTTTCCAAGACGAGTTAGTTGTTGTGGCTTCTAAAGCTCACCCTCGCATTCAAGGCGTCGTGACACCAGACCTATTGGTTCGCGAGCGTCATGCCAAGCTTTCAAAAGTTCACGGTCAGCGCAGCTTCTCTGAGCAGGCATACCGCGACCTAGACGTTCAGGCATACTATGAAGGTACGAGCCTAAGCAATGTCCTTTACGTTGTTGGTCAATCTGAACTGGTAACGATTGCACCGCGTTGGATGGTTGAGAACGCAGCAAACAAAGAGCAGCTACAAGTGATCGACTTCCCATTCGAAAACGGCAAAATCAGCGGCTACTTAAGCTGGCATGAATCAAGCGAAAAAGACAAAGGTCACATCTGGCTTCGTGACCAACTGATGATGATTTGTGGCGAAGTTGTCGCACTAGATTAATCATCACATTTTACTGCAATTAAAAACCTTGAATGACCCCGCCATTCAAGGTTTTTTACTATTTATATTGATAACTTTGACGCTCATCAGTTGCCTTTTCTAAAGCGAAATGTACACTTGTGCGCTGATTAAAGCTTACAGGTGTAAGCTAAAGGTAGTAAAGATGGCCAACCTAGATTTTCATATCGTAAAACGTATTCGAGACCAGATTGCAAAAGGCAATGATCGCATTGCGCTTAAGCATAAAGTAGGCAATGTTTGGAATGGCATTAGCTGGAAGCAGTTTGGTCAGCAAGTGGATGCATTGTCACTTGCTCTATTGGCTCACGGTATCCGAATTCAAGACAAGATCGGTATCTTCTCTAACAATATGCCGCAGTGGACAATCGCAGACTTTGCCGCTCTGCAAGTTCGTGCGGTTACCGTACCCATTTATCCAACCAACACCGCAGCTCAATCTGCTTATATCTTGCAAGATGCTGACGTCCGAGTGCTGTTTGTTGGTGAGCAGCCTCAATTTGATGCTGCAGTGTCGATTTTTGACGAATGTGATCAGCTTGAATTGATCGTCGCTATGTCTGATGACATCGATGTGGGTGAACATGAGTTTGCCATTAGCTGGCAGCGACTGATTGCCAATGTTGATAAAGTGCATCAGCAAGAGCTTGATATCCGTTTAGAGCAAGCGAATCTGGAAGACCTTCTTACTTTGATTTACACCTCAGGTACAACCGGTCAGCCGAAAGGCGTGATGCTAGATTACGCGAATATTGGTGCTCAGCTTGAAGGGCATGATCAGCGTTTAAGCTTATCACAGAGCGATGTTTCTCTCTGTTTCTTACCTCTTTCTCATGTTTTTGAACGTGCTTGGACTTTCTACGCACTATATAAAGGGGCGACCAACTGCTATCTGCAAGATACCATGCAGGTACGTGACGCCTTGAGTGAAGTACGCCCAACCGTGATGTGTGCGGTTCCGCGCTTTTACGAAAAGATTTTCTCTGCCATTCATGAAAAAGTCGCCAAAGCACCATTTATTCGCAAAGTCTTGTTTACTTGGGCAGTCAACATGGGCGCTAAGATGGCTGTATGTCATCAAGAAGGACGTAAACCTTCAATCGCACTCAAGAAGTCTCATGCTTTAGCGGATAAATTAGTGCTATCGAAATTACGAGCACTACTCGGTGGACAAATCAACTTTATGCCTTGTGGGGGCGCGAAGCTAGATGAAACCATAGGTCGTTTTTTCCATGCTATCGGGATTAACGTCAAGCTTGGCTATGGCATGACAGAAACCACTGCGACGGTATCGTGTTGGGATGATAAGTGCTTTAACCCAGATTCGATTGGTATGGCGATGCCAGGTGCTCAGGTTAAGATTGGCGAAAACAATGAAATCTTAGTTCGCGGCCCCATGGTGATGCGTGGCTACTACAAGATGCCGGAAGAGACAGCTAAGACATTCGATGAGCATGGCTTCTTAAAAACCGGTGACGCAGGTCATATCGATGAAAATGGTAACCTGTTTATTACCGATCGAATTAAAGAACTGATGAAAACATCGGGTGGTAAATACATCGCGCCGCAGATGATTGAAGGTGCGATTGGTAAAGATCACTTTATCGAACAGATCGCTGTAATAGCAGATACGCGCAAGTTTGTTTCGGCTCTTATTGTTCCTTGCTACGACTCTTTGGAAGAGTATGCCAAAGAACTTAATATCAAATACCACGATCGCGTTGAGCTAATTAAGCACCATCAAGTGGTTGAGATGCTAGAAAAACGCGTCAACGAACTACAGCAAGAACTGGCTAAATTTGAGCAGGTGAAGAAATTTAAACTGCTGCCAAAGGCTTTCTCAATGGATGCTGGTGAGTTAACACCGACACAGAAACTGCGTCGCAAAGTGATTAACGACAAATATCAGGATGAAATTGAAGAAATGTACAGCGATAAGGTAGAGAAGAAGTAACTTTCTCGATAGTAAATTTCGTAACTGTTTAAAAATCCCTCAGAGAGATGGTTTGCTTTCTGAGGGATTTTTTTATCCGGTTTCCAACTTACTTACCACGATGAATCTCTGAATATTGAAAAGGTAGTCTAAAATTTTTAACCGAATTTATTTTTATTTCTAGTTTAACTATCTGGTTTTGGTCTTCTTGTTAGCTAGTTTCTATAATTTGATGTCGATAAATAGCATATTGTTTAAAGTGAGATGGAAATCGCATTAGACCCATTGATAATAAAACGTTACATTTGTTGCGTGACCTTGCTTTATGTTACCTGTGAGCAAGACATAGCCGAAAAAGTGGAAGTATTTCGATTTAGGCTACGAATAAGACCTAACTATGAAAAACCAGTCCATCACGTTGACCTTATGTGGCGGAAAACTGGTTAAGGAGAAAAATATGGCAGCAATGTTGTCCGGTGCAGAGATGGTTGTGCAATCTCTGATCGAAGAAAACGTTGAACAGATCTTTGGTTACCCAGGAGGCTCTGTTCTTGATATTTACGATGCACTTCATGCCAAAACCGACCAAATCAAACACGTTCTAGTACGTCATGAGCAAGCCGCTACGCATATGGCTGATGGTTATGCACGTGCGACTGGCAATCCTGGAGTAGTACTAGTCTGTTCCGGCCCTGGTGCAACCAATACTATTACAGGTATTGCGACGGCATACATGGACTCAATTCCAATGATCGTTATCTCAGGTAACGTACCAAACAACATGATTGGTAACGATGCCTTCCAAGAGTGTGACATCGTTGGTGTATCTCGCCCAGTGGTTAAACACAGTTTCCTAGTTAAGAAAGCAGAAGATATTCCTGAAACAGTGAAGAAGGCCTTCTACATTGCCACTACTGGTAGACCTGGCCCAGTTTTGATCGACTTACCTAAAGATGTCATGAATCCACAGGTAAAACTGCCATATGAATACCCGCAGTCACTGTCGATGCGCTCATACAAACCGACAACTACTGGTCACAAAGGTCAGATCAAAAAAGGTCTTAAGACGCTTTTAGAAGCGAAGAAGCCAGTACTTTATGTGGGTGGTGGTGCCGTCATTTCTGAAGCTGAGCAGCATCTTACTAAACTGGCCGAAGCGCTAAACTTGCCTGTGGTCAGTACTTTAATGGGGCTTGGCGCGTTTCCAGGCACACATAAGAATTCTTTAGGCATGTTAGGTATGCACGGTGTGTATGAAGCTAACATGGCTATGCACAATGCAGATCTGATTTTTGGTGTCGGTGTGCGCTTTGATGACCGAACCACCAACAACCTAGAAAAGTACTGTCCTGATGCCAAGGTGATGCATATTGATATCGATCCTTCATCGATTTCAAAGAACGTAAAAGCAGATCTTCCCATCGTAGGTTCGGCTGAGAAAGTCCTTGAGAGCATGGTTAACTTGCTAGAAGAGCAGGGCAGCACTAATGATCAAGAAGCGTTGAATCGCTGGTGGGATGAAATTCAAGTTTGGCGTGAGCGTCAATGCTTGTCGTACGAAACCTCTCCAGAGCGCATTAAACCGCAGCAAGTTATTGAAACACTGCATAAACTGACCAATGGTGATGCTTACGTTGCCTCTGATGTAGGTCAGCACCAGATGTTTGCTGCGCTGTACTATCCATTTAACAAACCGCGCCGTTGGATCAACTCTGGTGGTCTTGGCACTATGGGTTTTGGCCTACCTGCGGGAATGGGTGTGAAATTCGCTAAACCAGATGAAGAAGTTGTTGTTGTTACCGGTGACGGTAGTATCCAGATGAACATTCAGGAACTATCGACGGCAATGCAATACGATATTCCGGTCAAGATTATTAACCTCAACAACCGATTCCTAGGCATGGTAAAGCAGTGGCAAGACATTATTTACCAAGGTCGACACTCTAACTCTTACATGAGTTCTGTTCCTGATTTTGCAGCTATCGCAGAAGCATATGGACATGTGGGGATTCGCATTGAGTCACCAGATCAGCTTGAGGCTGGTTTGAAGCAAGCGCTAGATATGAAAGATCGATTGGTGTTTGTGGATATCAATGTTGATGAAACAGAGCATGTATATCCAATGCAGATCAAAGGCGAAGGCATGGACAAAATGTGGTTGAGCAAGACGGAGAGAACTTAATATGAGACACATTATTTCACTACTAATGGAAAACCAACCCGGTGCGCTTTCTCGCGTGGTTGGCCTTTTCTCTCAGCGCGCTTACAACATTGAATCTCTGACCGTTTCTCCAACCGATGACGAAACCTTATCGCGCCTAAACATTACCACTATTTCAGACGATATGGAGCTAGAGCAGATCCAGAAGCAATTAAACAAGCTGATTGATGTGCTTAAAGTTCAAGAGGTCTCAGAGCTTGATCATATTGAACGTGAATTGATGATGGTAAAAGTGAAGGCGAGTGGTTTCTCTCGTGCGGAAGTTAAACGTACTGCCGATATTTTTCGTGGTCAGATAGTTGATGTTACAGCCTCTCAGTACACGGTACAGATGGCGGGTACCAGTGAGAAACTTGATGCCTTTATTCAGGCATTATCGGAAGTGACAGAAGTGATTGAAGTAGCGCGAAGCGGCGTTGTGGGCATTGCTCGTGGTGAGCGCGCTCTAAAACCTTAACTTGTTAAAAGTCCAATAAAAAAACCACCGACTTGTCGGTGGTTTTTTTGATCTTAAGAGTTAAATTAGTGCAGGATACGTGCGCGGATTGTCCCTTCGATGCTCTTAAGTTTCTTAAGTGCCTCTTCTGAGCGCTCTGTTTCCACATCAATAACCACATAACCGAAATCTGCGGCTGTTTGCAGGTACTGACCGGCGATGTTAATCCCTTCTTCAGCGAAAATGGTGTTAATTTGCGTCAGGATGCCCGGACGGTTTTGGTGAATGTGTAGTAAGCGCGAACAGTCACGGTGCTCTGGCAACGACACTTCAGGGAAGTTAACACTTGATAAGGTCGAGCCGTTGTCTGAGTACTTAGCAAGCTTACCAGCCACTTCAACACCAATGTTTTCTTGTGCTTCTTGAGTTGAGCCGCCAACGTGAGGCGTTAAGATAACATTGTCAAACTTCTGCAGTGGTGACTCAAATGGGTCTGCGTTGGTTTTTGGTTCCGTTGGGAATACGTCAATTGCCGCGCCAGCAAGGTGACCTGCTTCTAGGCTGTGGCATAGTGCTTCAATATCTACCACCGTACCGCGAGCGGCGTTAATGAAGATAGAACCTGGCTTCATTCGCGCAAATTCTTCAGCGCCCATCATATTTTTGGTTCCAGCTGTTTCCGGTACATGAAGCGAAATAACATCACACTTATTCAGCAGTTCACTCATAGTATGAACTTGAGTGGCGTTACCGAGTGATAACTTGTTTTCAATATCGTAGAAGTAAACACGCATACCAAGGTTTTCAGCGATAATGCCTAGCTGAGTACCGATATGACCGTAACCAATAATACCTAAGCGCTTGCCGCGAGCTTCGTATGAGTTGTCGGCACTTTTCTTCCAAATACCACGGTGTGCTAGAGCGTTCTTCTCTGGAATACCTCGTAGTAGCAGTAGGACTTGACCAAGAACCAGTTCTGCCACACTACGCGTGTTTGAGAATGGTGCGTTAAACACTGGAATGCCGCGAGTCGCCGCTGCTTTAAGATCAACTTGGTTGGTACCAATACAGAAACAACCAATCGCAACCAGTTTCTCTGCTGCATCAATCACTTGCTGAGATAGATTAGTGCGCGAGCGAATACCGATAAAGTGAACGTCTTTCACTGCTCCAAGTAACTCTTCCTCAGGAAGCGAGCCTTTGTGGTATTCAATATTGGTGTAGCCAGCAGCCTGAAGAACTTCTACAGATGATGGGTGTAGACCTTCAAGCAAGAGGATCTTAATTTTATCTTTTTCCAGTGAAACTTTGGCCATTGTCTTCTTCCTTAAAGTGGGGAAATTTGGGCTTAACGGGCGCACATTAAGCAAAAGCAGGTAAAGCAAACGTTTTTGTAGACGTTATATAGCACGCAAACGTTTTCCTTGTGCGTCTTCTGACCATTAAGTTAACAAAAAAAATACACTTTGGGTAAGAAAATTACGGAATAAGGCATAATTTTTATAGAGTAAAATGAAAAAACGGCGCCAATAGGCGCCGTTTGTAATGAAATAACAAAAATGAAGTGCTTATTCTTCGATTTTTGCGCCTTCTGGCGTTCCAGTAATTACTACGTCTGCACCACGGTGGGCAAATAGACCAACGGTAACTACGCCAGCGATAGCATTGATTTTATCTTCAAGATCTTTTGGATCAGTAATCTGCATGCCGTAAACATCAAGAATCACATTGCCGTTGTCTGTGATAACGCCTTCACGGTATGCAGGATCACCACCTAGCTTAACTAACTCGCGAGCCACGTATGAGCGTGCCATTGGAATCACTTCAACAGGTAGAGGGAAGTTACCTAGTACATCAACCGCTTTCGTGTTGTCGACGATACAGACAAATTTATCTGAAATAGCAGCAACGATTTTCTCGCGCGTTAGGGCAGCACCGCCGCCTTTGATCATATCGCGTGTCGCGTTGATTTCGTCAGCACCGTCAACATAGATATCCAAGCCCGCGACTTCATTACAGTCAAAAACCTTAATCTCTAACTCTTCAAGTTTCTTCGTTGACGCTTCAGAGCTTGAAACCGCACCTTTAATCTCTTCTTTCATGGTTGCTAGTGCATCGATGAAGTGATTTACCGTCGAGCCCGTACCAACACCTACAATGCTGCCTTTTTCGACATACTTAAGTGCTGCCCAACCAGCTTCTTTCTTCATTTCATCTTGAGTCATTGCTCATCTCCTAAAGGCGGTAGTAAAAACGATTGCGGCGCGATTATAGCCCTATCTCTAGCAGACTTGAAGCCAAGCTAACGGATTCTAGCGAACAGGGTTAATCCCATTGCCAAATCTTGGTTGGAGTCACAATTTTGGGTAAGGGGACATCCCAAGACTCGATAGGCAGTTTCTCAACATGTTGGCAATCATGTGCTAGGCCAATAGGCATAGGGCCTTGGCCCGTCTTAAACCAAGGCTCTAACGTGCGGTCGTAATATCCGCCACCCATGCCGAGGCGATGGCCTGTAGAGTCAAAACCGACCAGTGGCGTGCAAATGATGTCGAGAGACTTTGCTGGCAGGATTGTCGTTTGATCAAGCTTAGGTTCAGCAATTGAATAACGGTTGAGCACCATTGGGGTCGAGCTGTCATAGTGCAGAAACAGCAGATGACCTTTGGAAAAGGGATGAATGACAGGCAGGTAAGTCTTTTTACCTTGCTGCCATAGCCACTCAATGAGGGGCATGGTTTCAAGTTCACCGTCGGTCGTAAGATACAAGGCAATATGTTGCGCTTGCGCGAGCTCAGGTAGCTGGGAGAATCGTTGCACCAAATCTAAACCCGCGAGATGTTGCACATCACTGGATAATTGGTTGCGTTTTTGGCGGATGCTTTTACGGAAGTCTTGTCTGGAAAGCGTCATGACGTTACCCATGGTTGCAGGGTATCGTGAAAGGGATACCCCAGAGTGCCGTTGGAGAAATGGACCCTTGAACCAGCTGGTTCAAGGCGGATCAGCAGAGATAACCGTAGGCTTCTCGGTACAAGCCGAGCTTGCTCAATAGCTATCAAGTACTAACCCTTAGGTATTGCTTATCGGCTCAGGGACTTAATCCCCTAACGAACACTCCAGGGTAAATTCTTGACGGTGTAAAGGTTTATTGCTGTCCTGGCTTTACTTTACTAATCGCGTTGTCGAGTGATGCCGAAAGGAGTTCCATTCGCTCAAACATGGCATCTTGTTCCTGCTTAGAATTACTATCACGAGCCTCAAGCTCATGACAAAAGTTTAACGCAACAAAGGTCAAAAGTTGAACTTCATTAGTAATCTTGGTTTTGGCTGACATGTCTTGCAAACGTTCTTCAAGACGCTCTGCGGCTTTAATCAATGACTCTTCTTGCCCTGCCGGACAATTTACCCGAGTGAGTTTGCCTAAGATTTCAACTTCTACCGCTTGATTACTCATATCGACTCTATATCTGTTGCCTAAGGTGATAAAGCAGATAATCACCGAGGGAGAACTATAGAAAAACGCCCATTAAGATTCAAGCTTTTCAGAACAGCGATAAGCAAATCAGGGCGCAATAACACAGTAATTGGGCAATTTGTGTAAAAGCTGCCCACAATTGCTAATCGCTCGTTTTCGCTCGCGGTGGTAAGTGATACGATTGAGGATATTTAGACATATTTAGGCTAATCCAATGAGCGAAACAAAACTACCTGATTACTTAGCATTTGCCACTGAGCTTCAGTCTGCAGGGCTTGCAGTGAACCCTGCCGAGCTGCACGGATTATTAACTGGAATGCTAAGTGGTGGCTTAAGCTTGACTGATAAAAGCTGGCAACCGATGGTTTTTGATTATGTAAGCGAAGGGATGGGCTGGCCAAGCAAAGTATTGCAACTAGCCCAAGCTACGTTGGACGCTAGCATTGCGGAGTTAACGGGCTCTGGTATGGACATCGAAATGCTACTACCAGACGAAGAAGCAAGCGCTTCCCTGTTTGATATTGCAGATGGTCTCGCAGAGTGGGTGAACCATTTTATTTCAGGTTTGGGTTTGGTGAATGCTGAACTTAAGAAAGCGTCAAGCGATGTTAAAGAAGCGCTCGCGGACTTAGAAGAAATCTCGAAGTTAGGCATCGATGAAGATGACGATCTGGAAGAGCAAGCTCAACTGTTAGAACAAGTCATTGAACATGTTAAAGCGTGCGTATTGACCATTCACGCTGAATTTGGGCAAAGAAAAGCTGATTCACAGCAAGCACCAACGATTCACTAAAAGGGGTTTCCATGAAGCAGTTTGATGTGGTGATTGCTGGTGGTGCGATGGCGGGAATGACGCTGGCCCTTGCAATCAATAAGCTTGCTCCGCGACCTTTGTCTGTTGCTGTCATTGAGCCGTTTCAAGTCGATCACGCGGCTCATCCGGGTTTTGACTCACGCTCGATTGCACTGTCCTACGGTACGGTTGCGATTTTAAAGCAGCTTGGCTTGTGGCAAGAGATTGAGAAAGTGGCAACCCCCATTGAACATATTCATGTTTCTGATCGCTCTCACGCGGGTATGACGGATATTACCACTGAAGAAGTGGGCGTTGATGCGTTAGGCTACGTCGTTGAACTTGCCGATGTGGGGCGTATATACCATCAACAAGTTGAGCAAGATAACAATATTTCAGTCCTACACGCTGCAGTTGAGCAAATCGAGCGAAGTGAAGAAAAGGTTTCTATCACATTAAATGATGGTCATCTTGTTGAAGGAAAGCTTTTGGTTGCTGCTGACGGTGCGATTTCCACTTGTTGTGAGCAAGTCGGTATAGCGCTTAATGAGCATGACTTTGAGCAGATTGCCGTGATTGCCAATATTAGTGCTCAGGCACCACACAATGGGCGAGCATTCGAGCGTTTTACTGAGTCAGGACCGGTGGCGCTATTGCCCATGTCGCAAGGACGGATGTCTTTGGTCTGGTGCGTAAGGCCTGACAAAGCACAACAGATCATCAACTATAACCATGAGCAATTCCTGTCTGAACTGCAACAGGCCTTTGGCTGGCGACTAGGTAAATTACAAAAAGTGGGTCAACGAGCGAGTTACCCTTTGTTATTACGTTACAGAGAGCAAAATGTCTCGCACCGTTTTGCCATTGTTGGCAATGCGGCTCAAACGCTACATCCGATTGCTGGCCAAGGATTTAACTTGGGAATTCGTGACGTCGCAACGTTAGCAGAAAGTATTGCCCAATCCAGTGACGATCCTGGTAATTATTGTACTCTTAAGCAGTTTAAGAACGCTCGTCGCGATGATCGTAATGCGACCATCGCGATGACCTCAGCCTTAGTGCATATTTTCTCCAACGATTACCTATCACTGCGCGTTGGGCGTAATCTTGGGTTGTTCGGTATGGATAATCTACCTGTGCTTAAGACACCTTTGTTAAGAAGAACATTAGGTTTAGTGGCTCGCTAGAGGCGCTAAAAAGGATATAAAACTATGATGCAAAGTGTAGATATCGCCATTGTTGGCGGTGGAATGGTGGGTTTAGCGCTTGCAGCAGCGTTTAAAGACACTGAATTACGTATTGCTGTGATTGAAAGTCGAGCTCCTGAGAGTGAGCTCAATGACTTGCCAGATGTGCGAGTGTCAGCACTTAGCCGTTCGAGTGAAACGGTGTTAAGAAACCTAGGTGCATGGCAAGGCATTACCCAGCGCAGAGCGGCACCCTATCAGGCGATGGAAGTGTGGGAGCAAGATAGCTTTGCTCGTATCGAATTTGAAGCTCAGCAGTTAGCGCAGCCCGATCTCGGTCATATCGTTGAAAACCGTGTTATCCAGCTTGCTCTACTTGAACAAGTTAAGCAGCAAAGCAATGTGACTCTATTTATGCCAGAGAAGTGTGCTTCGATGGCGATAGGGGAGAGTGAAGCATGGTTAACTTTGGAGAGCGGCCAAGCGTTAACGGCTAAGCTAGTGGTAGGCGCTGATGGGGCGAACTCTTGGGTTCGTAAGCAGCAAGATATTCCGTTAACCCATTGGGATTACGGCCACAGTGCCATTGTTGCCAATATCCGCACTAAAGAAGATCACCAGCGCGTCGCAAGACAAATTTTTACCCCGCAAGGGCCATTAGCTTTTTTGCCGCTAGGTGAAGATAATCTCAGTTCGATAGTCTGGTCGACCGATCCAAGTCGAGCTGAACGACTTGTGAGCATGTCTTTAGCGGAGTTCAACAAAGTGCTGACGGCTGAATTCGACAATCGTTTGGGGCTATGTAAAGTCGAAGGGGAGCGTTTTGCCTTCCCACTAAAGATGCGTTATGCGCGTGATTTTGTTGCGGAGCGTGTGGCTTTAGTTGGCGATGCGGCGCACACCATTCACCCTCTTGCGGGACAAGGGGTAAATCTCGGTTTGCTGGATGCAGCAAGTTTAGCCCAAGAAGTGCTCCAGCTTTGGCAAGCGGGAGAAGATATTGGCTCTAAGCGCAATCTACGGAGTTATGAGCGTTGGCGTAAGTCTGAAGCGGCCAAAATGATTGCCGCAATGCAAGGCTTTAAAGACCTTTTTGAAGGAAGTAACCCAGCGAAGAAACTGATCCGTGGCATTGGGATGAAACTCGCCGGTCAGTTACCGGGAGCCAAGGATGAGATCATGAAACGAGCGCTTGGTTTGAAGGGAAATTTACCTCAATTAGCCCAGCAATCAAGGCACAAATCTCAAACGGTATAAATGCAAAGGGTTGGCAATCGCCAACCCTTCTTGATTCTATTATGCGTAAGCGCAGCGGAGTTTCATCACTTCCTGATTAATTTCTTTTACCGCTTGAAAGTGCTTACGTTCAGCCTTTTCTGGCAAGATCAGCTTGCCATTATCAAATTCAAACTTACCAACCCCGTAAATGTAGATCCTTCCCTTAAATAGCCGACTAATGTGTTTAGCAATCATACCTGGTGTATAGCGCTTAAACAGTCTCATACAGTTATCCTTATGTTTAGCAAGCACTGCAAATTATACGTTTTTCCCACCCTGAAAATTGTGATTGTGATGGTGGAAAATGCAGATGAAACTGGTGTGTTTGGATATTTGTGTTGCTGTAGACAAAACCACGGATAAATATCCAATTTATTGTGATAATTACCTCACTTATCTTCTGACAGCGGAACTCGCATAAGAGTTCAATCGCGAAATATTAAGCCTCAGTTATATGACACATTTAAGAATAGTTTAACTTTCAGAGTGGGTGTAAAAGAATTGTAAAATTTTACCAAAAAAAAGCCCGCTTTGATGCGGGCGAATAGTCACAGATGCATTACACAAAAAGTGGATGTCCTGAAACAATCAGTGGATTCACTTTTTTAGTTGGAGAAGGATTCACATACCTTTCGAGCCACATACCAACTCATTGAAAGGTTGTGTCGCTCAGCATGTATAAGCTACTGAGCGAACTTTAACCAACAGAGACAGCATACTTCAAAAATATCATTGTGACTACTTATGCTTTATTGGTGAATAATAATTTAATTGAGAAAAGGCTAATGATGCGATAACGGTCATGGTTTGATGAAATCGATTGCAACAAGAGAGACTGGTTTCTACCCAGTAATGGGTAGAAACCGTTTAGTCGCGGCAGATATCGCCAATGACAGGTTGACTGAGTTGAATAAGATCGTCACAACTCAAGGCGATGCCAGCCATATTTGAGCCACTGCTTATCGTGACCTCAGGTTCTGCCAAAAGTTGCTGGTCGAATACGATCACCATTGGCGTGCGCAGTAACAAGGGGACAACCGTGCCAATCTTGTATCCAGTCAGGCTCGCCACCTCTTCCATAGATACGCAGGTCATTCGACGCCACTCTAGAAGCGCGCGGACTTTTTTTGGGTCGACTGCCTTGTTTCCTGGGGCGCAGGCAATTGCGTAGCGGTTACTCATATCACGCAGTACAATAGATTTCACCATCTGTTCTGGTCTAATCCCTCGCTGCTTTGCCGCATCTTCTATGGTTGTCGCTGGAGTTTGGTGCGGCAGCAGTCGAAAGTTGATCTGCTGCGCTTCTAGATATTGCGTAATGTGCGTTGAGATAGGATCAGTCATTATCTTCTAGCGAGTAAGGCAGAGCCGCAAATGTCCATTCACTGTTAGGTTGCTCTTTTAGGCGCAGTTGAGTGTCTGCTTCTAGGTTGTTAGGCAAGACAACCAGTGCCAAGGCTTTATTATCGCTGTAGCGGTAGCTAGCAATAATTTTGCCCGCGCTACGCCAGTTTTCACCGACTGCTCGCTCTAGCTCTGCGTTAGCGTCAATCACTGCTTCAGCATCGCCCTTAACGATAAACAGTGCACGCTTGTTGATGCCGCGATATTTAGCGCGAGCCACAGTCTCTTGGCCTGTATAACAACCTTTAGTAAAGCTAATTCCCCCAAGCGCTTGAATGTTTAGAGCTTGCGGAATGTGTTCATTTTGCTGTTCGGTATTGAGCAGTGGCAAGCCCGCTTGAATATCGTGCAATGTCCAGAGTTCTTCAGATACTTTTTCTGCTTGTAGAGTCGCGATCAATTGCTCGGCGCTAGATTGCTCCATTAAGAGTAGCCAACGCTGTTGGTCAATTTTAACGGCAGTGCCACCTTCAATAGAGCGCACATCACCAGATTGAGATGAAAGAGAGTCAATAAAGCTTGTCGCAGAGTCGCCCATTAGTCCCAGAGCGATATCTTCTGTTTGCTTGATTTCTACCTTAGAAAAAATCGCATACTTTTTCAGCTCGGTTAGCTCTTTATCGATAATGGAGGCTGGCTGAAACATGGCGTAGCCGCCGTTGTGGTGAAACAGACGAAACGCGCTCCATACCTTACCTTTAGCGTCACAGTGGGCACCAAAGGTAGAGTCTTGCTCATCTAATGTCACTACGTCACAAGTCACTTGGCCTTGAAGGTAGGATTTCTTGTCATCGCCAAACATTGTAATTGCACTCCATGATGGGAGTAACGCAACTGAAAGTTGAGGAAGTGCATCGCTTGACGCTAGTTGTAGGGGAGCAAACTCTTTCTGCCAGTCCATGATTGATACCTAATAGAAACTTAATAACTGTATGTTAGCGCTGAATCCTAGTGATAAACAACCTTTAGAGTTGTAGGCGAATTTTTCATGTCTTGGTATGGAAAAACATGACCTTGCTCGGGAGTGTGACTAGCGCCCTAGTTGTGAGCGAAATTGCTTGTTACACTCGGCGCAAACAACCGATTAGGTGAGGAATTAGAATGTATACCGCAGAAGAAAAAGCGCGTATCAAATGGGCATGTCGTCGAGGAATGCTAGAACTCGATGTTGTTATCATGCCTTTTTTTGAGGAATGTTTTGACGCCCTAAAAGATAATGAGCAGCAGGACTTTGTGTCTTTGTTAGAGTGTGATGATCCAGACTTGTTCACATGGATTATGGGTCATGGCCGTAGTGAGAATCTAGGTCATGCGTCTATGGTGGATAAGATTGTCGCACATAACCTCAGTAAAGTGCGCTAGGTTCTACCTTAGCCCCTCTTATACTGCAACGATGACCAGCATCTTAGTTATGATGCTGGTCTTTTTGATTGTGGTTCTATCATCTATTCCACTAGTCGCCTCTCTAGCCTTGATAGCTATGCTTGTGAAGAGTGCGCTAGTCGATGACGTCTTGCTGCCGTCAATGCAGGGCGAAGTAGAATTTACCTCTCCGTCGACGTATAAGACGGCGCAAGGGAATGAGCGAATTCGAAGCGTTAATTTTATCGGTGTGGCTTTTGGTTTACTTATCACTCGCCAAGATAAGACGCGATTCATTTTATGGCGTGATAGCATGCCTGAAGAAGATTATCGGCATTTAGTCGTGATACTAAAAAGGGAGCATTAAGCTCCCTCTATTATTTTTGTTTTTCCGGTAGCAGTATGGTTGGACCGCTATCTTCAGCAAGCTCCGGGTAGTCTAGCGTGTAGTGCAGACCACGGCTTTCTTTACGCTCCATTGCGCAGCGGACCATTAATTCTGCCACTTGCAGTAAGTTACGCAGCTCAAGCAGGTTGTTGGAAACCTTAAAGTTGCTGTAGTACTCGTGAGTCTCTTGCTGGAGCAGTTGGATACGACGTAGTGCCCGCTCAAGGCGCTTATCGGTCCTTACGATGCCCATGTAATCCCACATAAATAGGCGTAACTCGTGCCAGTTGTGTTGGATAACGACCTCTTCATCTGAGCAGCTAACTTGGCTTTCATCCCATGCAGGAAGTGCTGGTGGAAGCGTTGCTTGGTCTATGTTGGCAATGATGTCATTGGCTGCTGCCCAAGCGTAAACAACACACTCTAGCAGTGAGTTTGACGCCATACGGTTCGCCCCGTGCAGACCGGTATAGCTCACCTCACCAATAGCGTAAAGCTGTGATAGATCGGTTTGCCCAGTGTGATCAACCATAACGCCACCGCAGGTATAGTGTGCAGCGGGAACAACAGGGATCGGTTCTTTGGTCATATCGATGCCAAGATCGAGTAAACGCATATTAATTGTTGGGAAATGCTTTTCGATAAAATCAGCCGGCTTGTGGCTGATGTCGAGGTACATGCAGTCTGCACCTAAGCGTTTCATTTCGAAGTCAATCGCACGTGCTACAACATCACGTGGCGCAAGTTCTTCACGCTCATCAAAATCTGGCATAAAGCGCGAGCCATCAGGACGACGCAAATAGGCACCTTCGCCACGCAGTGCTTCAGTCAGTAAGAAGTTACGCGCTTCAGGGTGGTACAAACAGGTCGGATGGAACTGGTTAAACTCTAGGTTCGCTACACGGCAGCCTGCGCGCCAAGCCATAGCAATACCATCACCAGAAGATACATCTGGATTTGACGTGTATTGATAGACTTTAGAAGCCCCGCCAGTAGCCAGAACAACAAACTTAGCCCTAACGGTTTCTACGTGCTCTTGATTGCGGTTCCAGATGTAGGCACCAACGATTTTTTTCTCGTCGCCACCCACTTTATCTTCAGTAATCAGATCGAGCGCATTATGGCGCTCTAAAACGGTAATATTAGGGTGATTATGAACATTGTCTTGCAGCGAAGTTTGCATCGCCATGCCTGTCGCATCAGCCGCATGCAGAATGCGACGATGACTGTGTCCACCTTCGCGAGTCAAGTGATAGCGAGGTGCTTCATCAGTGTCGTTTTCTTCGCGATCGAATGGAACTCCGCCATCGATAAGCCATTGGACACATTCTTTGGCATTTTTAGCAATGAACTCGACAGTCTCTTGCTCACAGATGCCTGCGCCAGCAATTAAGGTATCTTGAACGTGAGATTCAATACTGTCCGACTCGTCGAAAACAGCGGCGATACCCCCTTGCGCATAGTAAGTTGCCCCCTCGCTACGCGGACCTTTACTCAGTACGATTACTTTACCGTACTCTGCAACACGTAACGCTAAAGAGAGTCCAGCTGCGCCACTACCCACCACTAACACATCACATTGATGTTCACGGTTTGCGTTCATAAAACTTTTAAATTCCCGAGTTAATTTGTACCTGTGCCACTTTCATCCCGAAAAACCGTTTTGGTTTGGCACGGTAGCAGAGCGATCCCGCTCTAAAATATTTCAATGAATTGCAACGTTGACTCTGAAAACAAAAGAGTCAACTCACTATAGTACCACTGTGAGAGTGGCTTTGCATAAATGCAATTCTTCGTAAATAGCATTGCTTTTCTCTACCTTGATCCTCACAATCTGAGACAAGAAGTAGATTGGTGCTTCATTGCGCAAAAATAGTTTGAAGAATTTTTGAACTTATATTTATTTGCTAGGTCACAATAGTGCTCAAGTAAGCAGTGGTGTCAAGACTACATTTTGCATAATTAATGCTCATGTCTGAGAAGATAAGGGCGAATAACGATAGGAGTACCCGCTCGAATGAACGAGCAGCTGACCGATCAAGTATTAATTGAGCGAGTTCAGAATGGGGATAAGCAAGCATTCAATTTGTTGGTAACTAAGTACCAAAACAAAGTCTGCAACCTTATTTCTCGCTATGTGAATAATCCTGGTGATGTTCCCGATGTAGCGCAAGAAGCATTTATAAAGGCGTACCGAGCGATACCAAGCTTTCGTGGTGAAAGTGCCTTCTATACTTGGTTATATCGGATTGCCGTTAATACTGCAAAAAACCACCTTGTTGCCCAAGGGCGCAGACCGCCAGCACAAGATGTGGATACTGATGATGCTGAATATTACGAAACAGGAAGTGCATTAAAAGAAATTTCGAACCCTGAGAACTTAACGTTGTCCAATGAATTGAAACGTGTTGTTTTCAGTGCAATCGAAGCACTGCCTGATGATTTAAAAACCGCGATGACGTTGCGCGAGCTCGATGGCTTAAGCTACGAAGAAATAGCAGCGGTTATGGATTGCCCTGTAGGAACGGTACGTTCGCGTATCTTCCGTGCTCGTGAAGCGGTTGAGAAGAAAATCCAACCCCTTTTGCAACGCTAGACCAGTAACATTAATGGTGAAAATAATGGCTGACAAAGAGAAACTTTCAGCACTCATGGATGGAGAGTTGGTTGATAAAGCTCTAATTAGTGAATTAGAGAAAGACCAAGATAGCCTACAGACTTGGCAAAATTACCATTTAATTGGTGATGTAATGCGAGGTGAAGCACCGGAAAAACCGGAGTGGAATATAGCTGAAAGCGTAGCGTTAGCGCTCGATAATGAACCTGCTCACTCTACGGTAACTCAGTTGGAAGAACACCGCTTGCAAGAGTCTCAACCGACGCCTTCGCAAGCACGCCGTCAACTACCCGCTTGGTTGAACCAATTTGGTCAAGTGGCAATGGCTGCCTGTGTTTCTTTAGCAGTAATTTTAGGTGTTCAGCAGTACGGCGGTTCAGACGCGACAACTTCACCTGAAGCAGAAACATTACCTGTTCTCCAAACAATTCCATTTTCTGGTAGCGCAGAGCCTGTAAGCTTGACGCGCTCTTCGGTTGAACAACCAGCAAGTGAGATTAATGTTCAGGAGCAACGTCGCCGCATTAATGCGATGTTACAAGATTACGAATTACAACTACGCTTAAACAGTGAGAAAACCATTGAATATAGCGATAATCCTGAAACGGTAGTTGAATGAAAAAATTTCTGATCAGTGCGCTGACACTGTTCAGTTTGAATACACCAATAGCCTTTGCAGAAGACAACGCTGCAGAGGCTTTGTTGCATCAAATGAACGAGGCCAGTCAGCAACTTAGTTATGAACTGTCTTACATACTGATAAAGAAAAACAGTATTGAACCTCTGCTGTATCGTCATGCCAAAGCAGACGAACAACAGCTTGCCCATCTTGTCTATCTGAGTGGGCCAATACGTGAAGTGATTCGTCGTGGTGACGAAGTGAGCTATATTGAACCTGGTGTTGAGCCTTTTACCATTGAATCTGGCAATATGGTCGCGCCGACGATACCGCTACTCAACTCTGATGTAGGCCAACTAAGTGATTTCTATGATTTTATCCAAGTAGGTCGTGCTCGCGAAGCGGGCGCAGCTTGTCAGGTTCTGCGTGTCGTACCAAAAGATGGTCAGCGCTACTCTTACGTGCTTTGGGTAGATGAGAAGAGTAAACTGCCTTTACGCGCTGATCTTGTCGATCGTGACGGTGAGATCTTAGAGCAGTACAGAACGATCTCTTACAGCGTCAACGATCGAATCAGTCAGATTCTTGGTGGATTGAATCAGGTTAAATTGCCTGAAGTCCTTTCTCTGCCAAAGGGCCAGATTACCAATCCATTCTGGACAGTGGGTTGGATCCCAAATGGGTTCGAACCTAAAGAGCTTAATCGCTATCGTATGACCAATACAGAGCGCATGGTTGAGAGCCAAATGTACAGCGATGGACTGTTTAGTTTCTCGGTATATGTCTCAGACAGTGATAACTTGTCTCTCAAAGGGCAGCTTGTTCGTCAAGGTCGCCGTACCTTACACAGCTTCGTCCGTGGAGACAGAGAGATTTCTGTGATTGGTGATATTCCGCCAGCAACCGCAAAGCGTATCGCTCAGTCTGTCACTTTTAATACTAGTGAGAGTGCCACACAATGATGACTGCATTAGCTACAGTATCGAGCGTTAAGCCTGTTGCTTCAGGCTTTGACGTTGAACTGAGCTGCGAACAACAAACCAGTTGTAGCAGTTGCTCATCACAAAAGAGCTGTGGTACTGGCATTGTATCTAAAGCGGTAGGTAACAAATCTTTACACTGGCATTTGATTACCCAAAAGCTAGTTAAAACAGGCCAAGTTGTCGAAATTGGTCTGCCAGAAAAGAGCTTACTGCAATCTGCCGCTGTGGTTTATTTGGTGCCTTTATTGGCCATGATAGTGGGTGCATTGGTGGCTCAGTGGTGGTTGGCACCTCTCCTTTCGCTAGGTGAAGGGCTGGTTATTTTGTTCTCTGCGCTCGCAACCACAGCAGGCATTTTCCTCGCAAAACGATTATCTGCGAAATTAGAGCAGCAATCTTCGCAACAAGTCATACTATTAAGGGTGTTGGGCGAACCAATTAGCTAGTGCGAAGTGGCTAGAAATTGGGTAGAATCTGCCAACTTGATTGAAATGCCGTCGCTACTGTTGAATTGAATCAATGGTTAGAGCGGCTTTCTTGTCCTTATTTTAAAGAGTTTAGTCACACCAAATCATGAAGCACATTCGTAACTTTTCGATTATCGCCCACATCGACCATGGTAAGTCGACCCTATCAGACCGTTTGATCCAAGTATGTGGTGGATTGAGCGACCGTGAAATGGCCGCACAGGTTCTGGACTCCATGGATCTAGAGCGTGAGCGTGGTATCACCATTAAATCTCAGAGTGTGACTCTAAACTACACCGCTAAAGATGGTGAAACATACCAGCTTAACTTCATCGATACCCCAGGACACGTTGACTTCGCCTATGAAGTATCACGTTCTCTCGCAGCTTGTGAAGGTGCACTACTGGTGGTTGATGCAGGCCAAGGTGTAGAAGCGCAAACTCTTGCTAACTGTTATACCGCGATCGAAATGGACCTAGAGGTAGTGCCAATCTTGAACAAGATTGACCTTCCTGCAGCCGATCCAGAGCGCGTCGCAGAAGAGATCGAAGAAATCGTTGGTATCGACGCGATGGAAGCGACTCGTTGTAGTGCGAAAACCGGTATCGGTGTTGATGATGTTCTAGAGAACATTGTATCCGCGATTCCTGCACCAGAAGGTGATCCAGAAGCGCCACTACAAGCACTGATTATTGACTCTTGGTTCGATAACTACCTAGGTGTTGTTTCATTGGTTCGTATCAAAAATGGCGAACTGAAGAAGAACGACAAGATCAAGGTAATGAGCACAGGTCAGGTTTGGGGTGTTGACCGTCTTGGTATCTTCACACCTAAGCAAGTTGATACTGAAATTCTACGTACAGGTGAAGTAGGTTGGGTTGTTTGTGGTATCAAAGACATCCTAGGCGCACCAGTAGGTGATACGCTAACACTGGCGAAACATGGCTGTGAAGAAGCGCTACCAGGCTTTAAGAAAGTGAAACCACAGGTTTACGCTGGCCTATTCCCAGTATCATCTGATGATTACGAGAACTTCCGTGATGCGCTTGGTAAGCTTAGCCTTAACGATGCTTCTCTGTTCTATGAGCCAGAGAACTCAGCCGCTCTGGGCTTTGGTTTCCGTTGTGGCTTCCTTGGCATGCTACACATGGAGATCATCCAAGAGCGTCTGGAGCGTGAATACGATTTAGATCTAATCACAACGGCGCCAACGGTAGTTTACGAAGTCGAAGAAACAAACGGCAACTTACTTTATGTTGATAGCCCAGCGAAGCTTCCTGCGGTTAACGACATTGAAGAAATTCGCGAACCAATTGCTCGTTGTAACATTCTTGTTCCTTCTGAGTACTTGGGCAATGTAATCACGCTTTGTGTTGAAAAGCGTGGTGTTCAGGTTGATATGGTTTACCACGGCAATCAAGTTGCGGTGACTTACGATATTCCGATGGCTGAAGTGGTTCTCGACTTCTTTGACCGTCTAAAATCAACCTCTCGCGGTTACGCATCGCTAGATTACAACTTCCAACGTTTTGAAGCATCGAACATGGTTCGAGTTGATGTTCTACTAAACGGTGACACGGTTGATGCGCTTGCAATGATCACTCATAAAGATCAATCGCAAACTCGTGGTCGTCAGCTAGTAGAGAAGATGAAAGAGTTCATCCCTCGTCAAATGTTTGATATCGCGATTCAGGCAGCGATTGGTAATCACATCATTGCACGCTCAACAGTTAAGCAGTTACGTAAGAACGTAATCGCGAAGTGTTACGGTGGTGACGTGAGCCGTAAGAAGAAGCTACTGAAGAAACAGAAAGAAGGTAAGAAACGTATGAAGCAGATCGGTAACGTAGAGCTGCCTCAAGAAGCGTTCTTAGCCATTCTGCATGTAGGCAAAGACTAATCCCAGTCATATTTGACGCTACAGCGTTGTTGCCAGCGCAAACTCACCCTAATTACATAGACCCTCTATGCTCATAGGGCTGAGTTTGCTTGCCGCCTAGCTGTAACGCCAACTATTTATGGGATTACTGAAACAAATTAAATTGGTAAGTGGAAGGGTTTCGGCTCTTTCACTTTCGTATTTTTGAGATAAGGGAAGTCAATGGCGAATACATTTTCACTCATCCTAGTGATCGTTACCTTGGTAACGGGTGTTGTCTGGGTTCTAGAAAAGCTGGTTTTTGCTAAAAAGCGTCAAGAAAAACTGGCTGAAGTTGAAGCTCAAACAAATGGCTTAGATGCCGCAGTACTAGAAAAAGTGAAGACGCAACCATGGTGGATTGAAAATAGTGTTTCTATTTTTCCAGTGATTGCCGCAGTACTTGTTCTACGTTCATTCATCTATGAACCATTTCAGATCCCATCGGGTTCTATGATGCCAACGCTATTGGTTGGTGACTTCATCCTTGTTGAAAAGTATGCCTATGGCTTGAAAGATCCGGTATGGCGCACTCAGCTAGTCGAAACTGGTAAGCCAGAGCGCGGTGATATTGTGGTATTTAAGTATCCGCCGCAGCCAAGCATTGATTACATAAAACGTGTAGTAGGTCTTCCAGGCGATACTGTGCGTTACAACAGCAAAAAAGAAATCTGCATTCAGTCTCAAGGCGATACCAGTTGTAAGCCAGTGAAATTATCAAATGTAGAAGAGAGCCAGTTCATTCAAAATGGCATCCCACTGATTCAGTTGGATGAACAATTGAGTGAACAAGGTCACCAAATTTTGGTTAACCCACTACGTCGCGATCGCGTTGAACTTTATCAACCACGTAACGGCGTTAACGAGTGGGTGGTACCTGAAGGCCAGTACTTTGTGATGGGTGATAACCGTGACAACAGTGCTGACAGCCGCTACTGGGGCTTTGTTCCAGAAGCAAACCTAGTGGGTAAGGCGGTAGGTATCTGGATCAGCTTTGAATTTGAGCGTGGTGCAGATAGTGTTTTACCTTCTTGGATTCCAACTGGTGTGCGTTTTAACCGCATCGGTGGTATTAACTAAATTCTTTTAATGTTTGGAGTAGCCTAGCTGCTACTCCAATTATTCAGAGAGTTGTAATTAAATTATTGAGAGAGCATGAATTCTCCTACTGCAAAACTAGAGAAAAAACTCGGCTATCAATTTAACGATGCTGAGCTAATCAGTTTAGCGCTGACTCACCGCAGTGCTAATGGAAAACACAACGAGCGTCTTGAGTTTCTGGGCGATTCAATTTTAAGTTTTGTCATTGCTGATGATCTTTATCACCGTTTCCCTAAAGTGAACGAAGGGGACATGAGCCGCATGCGTGCCACATTAGTACGTGGGAATACACTGGCGGAACTAGGTCGTGAATTCGAACTAGGAGATCACTTAAAATTAGGTCCAGGTGAATTAAAAAGTGGCGGTTTCCGTCGTGATTCAATTCTTGCCGATGCTGTGGAAGCAATTATTGGTGCCATCTACCTTGATAGCGACATCGAAGTAGTGCGCGGCATTATTTTAAGCTGGTACAAAACGCGTCTTGATGCTATCAAGCCGGGTGTTTCACAAAAAGACCCGAAAACGCGTCTTCAAGAGTTCCTTCAAGGGCGAAGAAAACCGCTACCTGCTTATACAGTGACTAATATTAAAGGTGAAGCACATAACCAAGAGTTTACGGTTTCGTGTGAAGTGGCAGGTATTGGACAACCTGTTATTGGTAAAGGCACCAGCCGCCGCAAGGCAGAACAAGCGGCTGCTGAATTAGCACTAGAGCAATTGACCAATGACTGATTCAACTGATAACAACGAATTTGATATCGATGCGTTTTTCTCATCGAGCGACGAGCAAGCAAGTTCGCCAGAAAACCAACACTGTGGTTTTGTGGCGATCGTTGGTCGTCCGAACGTAGGTAAATCAACGCTTCTTAACCGTATTCTTGGCCAGAAGATTTCGATTACTTCTCGTAAACCTCAGACAACTCGTCACCGTATTATGGGTGTTGATACGGAAGGGGATTACCAAGCGATTTTTGTTGATACTCCAGGCCTGCACATTGAAGAGAAACGTGCCATTAACCGCTTGATGAACCGTGCGGCTAACTCATCACTCAGTGATGTAAACCTTGTATTCTTCCTAGTGGATGGTACGCATTGGACTGCTGATGATGAAATGGTTCTGACTAAGCTGCAGAAGTCCAACTTCCCTGTCGTACTTTGTGTCAATAAGGTCGATGTTGTTCAAGACCGCAACGAAGTCATGATGCACATGCAAGAGGTGTCGAGCAAAATGGACTTTGTTGATGTTGTGCCTATCTCGGCTAAACACGGCAAGAACATTGACGTTTTGCGTAAGCATGTACGTGAGCATCTGCCTAAAGCGACGCACCACTTCCCTGAAGAGTACGTCACTGACCGTTCTCAGCGCTTTATGGCTTCAGAGATTGTGCGTGAAAAGCTGATGCGCTTCACTGGCGAAGAGCTGCCTTACTCTGTGACGGTTGAAATCGAGCGTTTCGATTACAACCCAGAGACTGACGGCTTTCACATCAATGCCCTAATTTTGGTTGAGCGTCTTGGCCAGAAGAAGATGGTGATTGGTAAAGGCGGCGAGAAGATCAAAACGATTGGTCGTGAAGCACGCCTAGATATGGAAGAACTGTTCGGCCGTAAGGTTTATCTAGAGACTTGGGTAAAAGTGAAATCAGGTTGGGCGGATGACGAGCGAGCACTACGCTCTCTTGGCTACATTGACGATCTATAAGTCGTGCGAGGCTAAAGGCTTCGCTCCGTAAATGACGAAATAAGGAGCCATCTGGCTCCTTATTTTTTATTATAACGATTCATATTGGTTTAATAATTCTCTGGCAGATTTTATGTCCTCTGAAGGTTTACAGCGCTGCTTTGTGTTACACCGCCGCCCTTACAGCGAATCGAGCTTAATTCTCGATGTATTTAGTGAGGAGTATGGGCGTGTGACTTTGATGTCAAAGGGGGCTCGTAGCAAACGCTCGAACCTCAAAGGCGCGTTGCAACCTTTTACCCCGTTGTTACTTAAATGGTCGGGGAATGGTTCAATGAAGACCTTGCGCCAAGCCGAGCCAATAAGTCTTGGGCTACCTCTAACAGGCATCAACCTCTACTCAGGTATGTATGTGAATGAGCTAGTTGGGCGAGTACTGATGGCAGAAGTGGCCATGCCAGCGCTATTTCATGATTACCTACATGCTTTGACGGAGTTGGCACAGTGTGAAAACCCTGAACCCGCCCTGAGACGGTTTGAACTCGCACTGCTATCTGCGATGGGCTATGGCGTTGATTTCATGCACTGTGCTGGGACGGGAGAACCGGTAGAAGCCAACATGACTTATCGCTACCGCGAACAAAAAGGTTTTATCGCTTCTGTGCGCAAGGACAACCTCACTTTCTATGGCAGTGAACTGATTGCAATCAGTGAACGTAGATTTACCACAAAAGAACAACTTAAAGCGGCAAAACGCTTTACACGTATAGCATTAAAGCCGTATCTTGGCGGCAAACCATTAAAAAGCAGGGAACTCTTTCTTAGTATGGTTCCCAAACGGAGTATTGGAAAATGAGCTCAATCTACCTAGGTGTAAATATCGACCACATTGCAACGCTACGTAATGCACGTGGTACTAAGTATCCGGATCCTGTTCATGCCGCTGAAATTGCAGAGCGTGCAGGTGCGGATGGTATTACGATCCACCTGCGTGAAGACCGCCGTCATATTGTAGATCGTGATGTTCGTATTTTGCGTGAAACGCTACAAACGCGTATGAATCTTGAGATGGCAGTGACTGATGAAATGGTTGAGATTGCTCTAAAGACAAAGCCTGAATACGTATGTCTTGTGCCAGAAAAACGTGAAGAGCTAACGACAGAAGGTGGTTTGGATGTCGCAGGGCATCTTGAGAAAGTAAAAGCGGCAACTCAAACACTCACTGAAGCGGGCATTAAAGTATCTCTGTTCATTGATGCAGACCGCGAGCAAATTGATGCAGCAAAAGCGTGCGGTGCACCGTTTATTGAACTGCACACAGGTCACTATGCCGATGCGGAAACTGAAGAAGATCAGCAAGATGAGCTGAAGAAGATCGCTGCAGGAGCAAGCTACGCTGATGATCTAGGTATCACAGTGAATGCAGGACACGGCTTGACTTACCACAATGTGGCGCCAATTGCGGCTATTCCGGAAATATTTGAGCTTAACATCGGTCACTCGATTATTGGCCGAGCGGTGTTCGACGGTTTACACAAAGCGGTTGCGGACATGAAAGCCATCATGGTTGAAGCGCGTCGCTAAACATGGCAATTGTAGGTCTAGGAACAGACATCGCTGAGATTGAACGAGTTGAAAAGGCTCTGGATCGAAGTGGTGAGCCATTTGCTAAGCGTATCTTGACTCAAACTGAATTAGAGAAGTTTTCAGCGCTTAAGCAGCAAGGAAGATTTCTTGCAAAACGCTTTGCCGCGAAAGAGGCTGCATCGAAAGCGCTTGGCACTGGGATTGCGTTGGGCGTGAGTTTCCACGACTTTGAAATAACCAACGACGAGTTGGGAAAACCAGTGTTAAACCTTACAGGTAAGGCTCTGGAAATTGCTACACAAAAACAGGTGGAGCATATCCACCTGTCTATTTCCGATGAGCGACACTACGCAGTCGCAACGGTTATTCTAGAGAGTTAAAGTTTAGCTCTCTAGCTCTCCAAATAGGGCTGAGCGCTCGCAACCACTTTCTCCATCTCATCTTGCAGTTCGAATAACTCAGGCTCTATATCCTCAATTGCAGCACCTGAACGAAGAGTTTTCTCTATCGTTGCGCAGACATTTTTCAAGCGCGGAACTCCACAATAAGAGCTGCTGCCATGTAGTTTGTGTACGTGATGAATGAGCTGTTCGGTATCGAAATGATCATCTTCAAGAGCGCCTTCGACAATCGCGTTTACTTCAGGAATATAATCGACCAACATCTTGAGCATATCACGTGCTAAATCTTCTTTATTGGCGGACTGCTTAAGTGCGGCCTGCCAATCAATGATCATATTGCTGTGTTCAACTTGAGTTGCTTCTTCCGCATGAGCTTCGATAGTCACAGGGCTTGAAGTAATATCGAGTTTCTCTAGCTCTTGCTCGCTGGTGTGCGGGTTCCAATGCATCAAGACTTGTTGCAGCACGTGCTCTTCGATTGGTTTGGTGAGGTAATCATCCATACCTGCCTGAAGTAAGCGGTCGCGTTCGCCGCTCATCGCATGGGCGGTTACTGCTATGACCGGCGTATTCGCGTTGAGCTCAGTTTGTTTGATCTTGCCACACGCGGTCACACCGTCCATATGCGGCATTTGGATGTCCATCAAGATGATATCAAAGTGTTGAACTTCTGCTTGCTTGACGGCATCGACGCCATTAGTGCAAGTAATCACACTTTCCACTCGCTCTTGGAGTAGGGCGCTGATCAGCTTCAAGTTAGCTGGGTTATCGTCGACTGCCATCACTCGCAGTGGCAATGTTTCGCGGTTTTCTTGTGGGCTTTCAAGCAGAGGAATACTCTCTTGATTAGCCGCTAGGGTTTGCAGCAGTTTTCGACGCGATAACGGTTTGGTAATACAGTGAATGTGGTATTTCTGAATCAAATGATCTGACAGTGCAAGTGTGGTACTTGGTGTACCCACGACCACATGAGGTGCGCAGCGCATGGCTTGCTCAACCATCAACTGAACTGACGAAGTGTCGTTGTCTTTGCTTGGTGAAAGGTTGAGAAGCACATAGTCAAAGCTTTCCGCCTCTTCTGGCAAAGATGAGCGATAGGTCACTACCAAGCCTTCTTGTACCAGGGTTTGCTGAATAACAGACGCCGCTTGCATATTAGGCTCGACCAATAGCAAGGTGCGTTGGCGTAGCACTTGAGTTTCAATCAGGTCGCTGACTGGCATATCTGTAGAAGAGAGTCGTAGCGTAAACCAGAACGTCGAACCTTGGTGCAATCGGCTCGTTAGGCTGATTTCGCCCCCCATTTGGCTGACCAATTTCTGGGTGATAACAAGGCCTAGCCCTGTACCGCCATAGCGTCTTGAAATGCTGGCGTCAGCTTGGCTAAAGGCTTGGAATAGCTGCGATTGCTGGCGTTCTGAAATCCCGATACCTGTGTCGCGCACCATAAATTGCAGTTCAACCGAGTCATCTCTTTGTGAGCGTAGTTCGACGCTAATATCGATATTGCCGCGTTCAGTAAATTTAATCGAGTTACCGACAAGGTTAGTCAGAACTTGTTGAATACGTAATGGGTCGCCAACCAGTCCGGTTGGGATCTTAGGATCAACTTTCAGTGTCAGTTCGAGCCCTTTTTCATGGGCGCTGGTGGCTTGCAAGCTAACCACTTCTTCAAGCGAACCTTGGAAATCAAATGGAATATTTTCCAGAGCCAGTTTACCCGCCTCAAGCTTCGAAAAGTCGAGAATATCATTGATGATATTAAGCAGGTTATTGGCCGATTTTTCGATCGTTTGTAGGTAGTCCGTTTGGCTATTGGTCAAGGTCGTTTTCAGCATTTGACGAGTGAAACCAATCACCCCATTAAGTGGCGTGCGTAGCTCATGGGACATGTTAGCTAAGAACTCTGATTTAACCCGCGCCGCCTCTTGGGCGCGTTTTTTCGCGATATCTAGCTCGACGTTTTGAATTTCTAACTGCTCTAAGGTTTCTCGTAAATCAGAAGTCGCTTGGTCAATACTGTGCTGCATTTCCACATGGTACTCTGACAGTGACACTGCCATCGCGTTGATACCGTTTTTCAGCGAGTCTAGCTCCCCGTGCATCTTGCCTTCGATACGTACATCAAGGTGACCACGACGAATCCGGTCAACCATGTTTTTCATATGCGAAATTGGTCGTGTCACGTCGTACATCAAGCGATAAGCAAAGACGGCAGATAAACCTAAGCCAATCAACAAGACTAAAAACGCAGAGAAAATTTCTTGATACTGTTGTAAACGCAGCGAGGATAAATCGAGCTCAATAGCCACATAGCCGAGAGCTGGATTGGCGTTTGGCCCTTTCATCGTCGCGACAAGTCCAGATTCAGCAATGACAGGGGCGCGAAGAATGAGAGTGTTTTCTTGTAAATCTGAACTGACTAACAACGGAATAGGCGCATTGCGCGGAAACGTCAGTAATTCAAAGTTTGGATGGAAGTTAGAAGTAACAAACAGTTCGTGGTTGTAGTCAAACACCGCGATACTGCGAACAAATTTAGAATTCTTACGATGGGCGTAGCTGATGATGCGGCGTACCGATTCGCGGCTGTTATTCTTTAATCCATCTTCACTGGCGATCGCCAGCGGTTCGATAATACTTAATCCTGAATTGATAACCTGCTTTTCTAAGTCGTGATAGCGATTGAAAGAGAAAAAAGCACTCAGAAGCAGTCCGATAATTAACGTCGGCGCTAAGGTAAGAGTAATAACGCGGGCGCGTAAGCCATATCTTGTCATTATTGTCTAAACATCGTGGTGTGGATATGGGAAAATAACTTCCAAAATAAAAGAAGCCGTCGAATCGATAACCTTAGCTTGGGATAAGAAAGTCATAGAGATTTTCTTCCGTGAGCCCATGTTCTTACAGGCTAGTACGATAATTTTAGATGCATAACGAGGAAAAATCACAAGCCAATAGCTGGTCTATTGCGGTGATTTTGACAAAGTTAGGCGCTAAAAGGAGCGTGCTAGCAGGCTTAGGTTATTCCAAGCTAAGGTTACTAAGCATAATCAACTCAGTCGGCTCAGACAATGATTCAAGCGTAAAAGCTTGGGACACAAGCAGCAATTCGAGCAATAGGCCGTAAGGTCGTAAATAGTAGGCACAAAGCATGGCGCGTTTTTTCCAACCAAAGAAGAAAACTCAACTGAATACCAAACACCAATCGCTGACGATTGAAAAGTTGGATCATCACGGCGCAGGTATGGCCTACCAGAATAAAAAGCCCATTTTTATAGAAGGTGCTTTGCCCGGTGAACAAGTTCTTGCTCAGCTGACAGAAAGTAAGAGCAAGTTTGCCCGTGCCAAATTAATTAAGATTCAAAAAGCTAGCGAACAACGCATAGCGCCATTTTGCCAACATTACGCAGAGTGTGGCGGTTGTAATATGCAGCATTTATCTGTAGAGGCGCAGCAAGAGTACAAGCAGCAAACACTGAGTCAGTTGATGAGTAAATTTGCTGGGCAAAGCGTCGCACTAAGCGCGCCTGTTGTGGGAGATGAGCGTGGTTATCGCCGCCGTGCCCGCGTTAGCATCAAGCTGAACAAGAAAACTCGTCAGCTTGAGTTTGGCTTTCGCAAGAAACAAAGCAAAGACATCGTTACTGTGACCCATTGTCCCGTTTTAGATACCGAGCTGGATAATTTATTAGCGCCACTTTATGACCTGCTCAGTGGTTTCTCCAACCAAGAGAACCTTGGTCATGTGGAGCTAGTTAAAGGCGACAATACTAAAGTGATTGTTCTGCGCCATCTAAAAGCCCTCAAAGAGAGTGAGCAAAAACTGCTGGAGCAGTTCGCGGTAGAGAATCAGGCAAGCTTATATTTGATGCCGGAAAGCGATCAGCTTAATCGAGTGGTGGGGGAGTCGGCTCACTATCTAGAAGCGGGTGTGACAATACCGTTTGAGCCAAATAATTTTATTCAAGTTAACCAGAACGTTAATCAAGCCATGGTTGAGCAAGCGTTGATTTGGCTTGAGTTGAGTGAGCAAGACAGAGTATTAGATCTGTTTTGTGGTTTGGGTAATTTTAGTTTGCCAATGGCAAAACAAGTGGCAAGTGTTGTCGGGGTAGAAGGCGTTGATGTCATGGTTGAAAAAGCCACCAACAATGCCCAAGTTAACGGTATCAATAACACCGCTTTCTATCAGGCCAATTTGGAACAAGATGTGTCTGGTCAGCCCTGGGCAGCAGAAAAGTTTGATAAAATACTGCTTGATCCAGCAAGAGCAGGGGCAAGCGGTATCATCGAACAGATTTCCGTTTTGGGTGCGAGTCGAGTGGTATATGTGTCGTGTAATCCAGCGACGCTTGCCAGAGACTCTCAAAGCTTGCTTAACCAAGGCTACAAATTACAAAAATTAGGTATGCTCGATATGTTTCCGCATACAAGCCATTTAGAATCTATGGCGCTCTTTGCAAAGGATTAAAACGAACTTCCCTACTAGTCGGTAGTCTGAACATGGGCAGTTCGAAAATAGAAAAATAACAGGACGAAAACAATGGTTGCGGTAAGAAGCGCACATTTAAATCAAGACGAACAGTTTGAGCTAGATAAGTGGATTTCTAGCTTAGGGCAAGACCCTAAAGTGGCTAAGCGCTTAAAAGAAGTTTACCTCCAAGGGGAGGCGGTTTTACAAGATAACGATCAAGGTCAGTTACTTTTGTGGCGTGGGCGTGAAATGATCGAAATCCTTATCACTCTGTCGATGGATAAAGCGACCCTTGTCGCTGCATTGTTGTTTCCGCTGGTGTCGAGCGGCGCGTATAGCCGAGAGCAGTTCGAAGAAGATTTCGGTAAAGAGACCATTAAGCTGATTGATGGTGTTGAAGAGATGGCCGCACTTGGTCAACTGAACGTGACTCTTGAAGGCAGTGCTGCCTCGTCTCAGGTCGACAACGTACGTCGCATGCTACTTGCGATGGTGGATGATTTCCGCTGCGTCGTTATCAAACTTGCCGAGCGCATCTGTAACCTGATTGAAGTGAAGAAAGCGCCAGATGAGGTACGCCGAGCAGCTGCTCAAGAGTGTACCAACATCTATGCACCTCTAGCGAACCGCCTTGGTATCGGTCAGTTAAAGTGGGAAATCGAAGATTACGCTTTTCGTTACCAACAACCTGATACCTACAAACAGATCGCTAAGCAGCTGTCTGAGCGTCGCATTGTCCGAGAGCAGTACATCAAAGACTTTGTCGATGACCTGACATCTGAAATGAAAGGCTCTTCTATTAATGCTGAAGTAAGTGGGCGTCCTAAGCACATCTACAGCATCTGGCGCAAAATGCAAAAGAAAGGCCTCGCGTTTGATGAGCTATTCGATGTACGAGCGGTTCGCATTATCGCCGACAAACTGCAAGATTGTTACGCGGCACTCGGGACTGTGCATACCAAGTATAAGCACCTGCCGAGTGAATTTGATGACTACGTGGCTAACCCTAAACCTAACGGTTACCAGTCAATTCATACCGTGATTCTTGGCCCAGAAGGCAAGACGATTGAGATTCAGATTCGTACTAAAGACATGCACGAAGATTCTGAGTTAGGTGTTGCTGCGCACTGGAAATACAAAGAAGGTGGCGGTGGCCGCAGTGGTTACGACGAGAAAATCACTTGGCTGCGTAAGCTACTGGATTGGCAAGAAGAGATGTCTGACTCGGGTGAAATGCTTGATGAACTACGTAGTCAGGTGTTTGATGATCGTGTGTATGCCTTTACCCCGCGTGGCGATGTGGTCGACCTACCAATGGGAGCGACACCACTCGATTTTGCTTACCACATTCACTCTGAAGTCGGTCATCGCTGTATTGGTGCCAAGGTCGCTGGGCGTATTGTTCCATTTACCCACAAACTGGCAATGGGTGATCAAGTTGAGATCATCACCTCTAAAGAGCCCAATCCATCTCGTGACTGGCTAAACCCTTCGATGGGCTTTGTGACTTCAGGTCGAGCACGCGCGAAAATCAACGCGTGGTTCCGTAAACAAAGCCGCGAGAAAAACGTCGAAGCTGGGCGCGATATTCTCGAAGTAGAATTGCAGAAAATTGGTGCAACTTTAAAAGACGCCGAGCAGTATGCGTTGAAGCGCTTTAATGTCAACAGTACTGATGAGCTGTACGTTGGCATCGGAAGTGGTGATTTACGTATCAACCAAGTGATCAACCACATCAATGCCTTGGTCAATAAGCCAACTGCAGAAGAAGAAGATCAGCAAGCCCTAGAGAAGCTTCAAGAGGCAGAAAGCAAAGCTCCAGCGCAAAGCCGTCCGAAGAAAGATGCGGTTGTGGTGGAAGGGGTCGATAACTTAATGACCCACCTTGCTCGTTGTTGTCAGCCGATCCCAGGTGATGAGATCGCAGGTTACATCACGCAAGGTCGCGGTATTTCAGTACACCGAGCAGACTGTGAGCAGCTTGAAGAACTGCGCCACCACGCACCAGAGCGTATTATCGACACTGTGTGGGGCAGTGGCTTTGTTGGCTCTTACATCTTAACCGTTCGCGTTGAAGCGATGGAACGCGGTGGGCTGCTTAAAGACATCACGACTTTGTTTGCTAACGAGAAGATCAAAGTGACCAGTATGAAGAGTCGCGTTGATTATCGTACTCAAATGTCGATCATGGACTTTGACTTGGAAGTGACCAACGTTGAGATTTTGCAGCGCGTTTCTAAACGAGTGGAACAGATTAAAGATGTTATGTCGGTCAAGCGCCTAGGCTAATTTTTACGTTGTATTTGGCTTTCTAGCGGCGTTAGTTGCACTTATATCGCTCCATCACATAGGCAAGCTATGCTCAGGAGTCTCATAAGTTTACTGCCTTGCTAGAATAACCAACTACTTAGTAAAAAAACAAACATCGTCATTCCCTATAGAGAGGGACGAACGTGATAGGGAATCTCTTCAAGTGATTAGATACTCCCAACTTGTTCAGTTTCATTCGTGAGGATGACAGATAAAAATGAAAGGTGAGTGGTTTGTACTGCTCACCTTTTTATTTGAATGAAAGTTCTTTAGACAGAAGATTTAAAGGAAGAAGGAATATGAGTCACCCGATTGAACAGTTAGAACAGATTATGGCGCAGCTTCGTGACCCAGAAAGTGGTTGTCCTTGGGATCTAAAACAAAGTTTCGACACTATTGTTCCTCACACCATTGAAGAGACCTATGAAGTTGTTGATGCGATTCAAAATCGCGATTGGTCAAACCTAAAAGAAGAGCTTGGGGATCTGCTCTTTCAAGTTATCTTCTATAGTCAACTGGCTAAAGAGCAGCAGCTGTTTGATTTCTCGGAAGTGGTTGAAACCGTCAATGAGAAGCTGACTCGTCGTCATCCGCATGTTTTCTCTGATGTCGAGTTTGAGTCAGATGAGCAGATCAATGCCAACTGGGAAGCAGAAAAAGCAAAAGAAAAAGCTCAAGTAGGCAAAAAAGAACAAAGTATTCTAGACTCAATACCAAATTCTCTACCTGCGTTATCTCGTGCCACAAAGATGCAAAAGAAATGCGCTAAATATGGTTTTGATTGGGACTCGCTTGGCCCGGTAGTCGGTAAGGTTCAGGAAGAGATTGAAGAGGTAATGGAAGAGGCACTGCAAGTCGCTCCTGATGAAGAAAAAATTGAACTTGAGCTCGGAGACCTGCTGTTTGCAACGGTCAACTTATCGCGTCATTTAGGAAAAGACCCAGAGGTCGCGCTGAGTAAAGCCAACCTAAAGTTTGCTAAACGATTTAAAGGTGTCGAAGCCATGGTCGCAGAGCAAGGCAAACAGCTAACAGATTACGATTTAGATCAGTTAGATGCGTTTTGGGACAGAGTAAAAGCGCTAGAAGTAGATAAAGGTAGTGGCAACTAATCCGTTACTCGAATTTGATTTGAAGCAAAAAATAAAAAATTGCAGTGTGATAGATTTCACGTTGTGGCGGTTAAGGGCTTCTGGTATATTTATATCCCGTCCAGAAGAAATCCATTTTCCCTCATTCAACCAATTTCAGGTTAAACATGACGACAAATTACATTTTTGTTACTGGCGGGGTTGTATCCTCTCTAGGTAAAGGTATTGCAGCAGCATCGCTTGCAGCTATTTTAGAAGCTCGTGGTCTTAAAGTGACTATGATGAAGCTTGACCCTTACATCAACGTTGATCCAGGCACGATGAGCCCGACTCAACACGGTGAGGTGTTCGTCACTGAAGATGGCGCTGAAACTGACCTAGACCTTGGTCACTACGAGCGTTTCATCCGCACCAAAATGACTAAGCGTAACAACTTCACTGCAGGTCGTGTTTACTCAGACGTTCTAGCTAAAGAGCGTCGTGGTGATTACCTAGGTGCAACGATTCAGGTTATCCCTCACATCACTAACTCTATCAAAGACCGCGTAATCGCAGGTTCTGAAGGTCATGATGTTGCTATCGTTGAAGTGGGCGGTACGGTAGGTGATATCGAATCTCTGCCATTTATGGAAGCCATTCGTCAGCTAGCAGTAGAGCTAGGCCGTGAACGCGCAATGTTCATGCACCTAACACTGGTTCCTTACCTAGCAGCAGCGGGCGAAGTGAAAACTAAACCGACTCAGCACTCTGTAAAAGAACTGCTATCTATCGGTATCCAGCCAGATATTCTTGTTTGTCGCTCTGATCGCATGATCCCAGCGAATGAACGTAAGAAGATCGCTCTTTTCTGTAACGTACAAGAAAAAGCGGTTATCTCTATGAAGGACGTAGATTCAATCTACAAGATCCCTCAACTAATCAAATCTCAAGGTCTAGACGACCTAGTATGTTCTCGTTTCGGCATTACTGCTCCTGAAGCAGATCTGTCAGAATGGGAACAGGTAATCTACGAAGAAGCAAACCCAACGGGTGAAGTGACTATCGGTATGGTTGGTAAGTACATCGAACTACCAGATGCTTACAAATCAGTAAACGAAGCACTTAAGCACGCAGGTCTTAAGAACCGTCTAAGCGTTAAGATTAAGTACGTTGATTCACAAGACGTAGAAAGCAAAGGTAATGAAGCGCTAGAAGGTCTAGACGCGATCCTAGTACCAGGTGGCTTCGGTGACCGTGGTGTAGAAGGTAAGATCCTTGCGGCTAAATACGCGCGTGAAAACAAAGTACCTTACCTAGGTATTTGTCTAGGTATGCAAGTGGCACTGATCGAATACGCGCGTAACGTTGCGGGTATGGAAGGTGCACACTCAACAGAATTTAACAAAGAGACTAAATACCCTGTAGTTGGTCTGATTACTGAGTGGGTAGACGGCGATGGTAACGTTGAAGAGCGTACTGAGAAGTCTGACCTAGGCGGTACAATGCGTCTTGGTTCACAGCTATGTCACCTTGAGAAAGGGACGAAAGCGCGTGAACTATACGGTAGCGCGACAATCCACGAACGTCACCGTCACCGTTACGAAGTGAACAACAACCTACGTCCACAGATTGAAAAAGCAGGCCTGAAAGTTTCTGGTCTATCTGCTGACAAGAAACTGGTTGAAGTCATTGAGAACCCAGCTCACCCATGGTTTGTAGCGGCTCAATTCCACCCAGAGTTCACTTCAACACCTCGCGACGGTCACCCACTGTTTGCAGGTTTCGTGAAAGCGGCTGGTGAATACCAACGCGACGAATTAGAGAAGTAAAGGATACGGGCAGTAGCGTTAGTAGTGCTGCTGCCCTTAATTTTGACATTATATATTCAACGAGAAGGAAACATTCAATGTCTAAGATCGTTAAAGTTCTAGGTCGTGAAATCATCGATTCACGTGGTAACCCAACTGTAGAAGCTGAAGTACACCTAGAAGGCGGTTTCGTAGGTATGGCTGCTGCTCCATCTGGCGCATCAACTGGTTCACGTGAAGCTCTTGAGCTACGTGACGGCGACAAAGCTCGTTTCCTAGGTAAAGGTGTTCTTAAAGCTGTTGAAGCTGTAAACGGCGAAATCGCTGAAGCTCTAGTTGGTAAAGACGCTAAAGACCAAGCTGCAATCGACGCAGTAATGATCGAGCTAGACGGTACAGAAAACAAATCTAAGTTTGGTGCTAACGCAATCCTAGCTGTTTCTCTAGCTAACGCTAAAGCTGCTGCAGCGGCTAAAGGCATGCCTCTATACGAGCACATTGCAGAACTAAACGGTACTGCAGGTCAGTTCTCTATGCCTCTACCAATGATGAACATCATCAACGGTGGTGAGCACGCAGACAACAACGTTGACATCCAAGAGTTCATGATCCAACCAGTTGGTGCTAAGACTCTTAAAGAAGGTCTACGTATCGGTGCTGAAGTATTCCACAACCTAGCTAAAGTTCTTAAGTCTAAAGGCTACAGCACTGCAGTTGGTGACGAAGGTGGTTTCGCTCCTAACCTTAAGTCTAACGCTGAAGCTCTAGAAGTTATCGCAGAAGCTGTTGCTGCTGCAGGTTACGAACTAGGTAAAGACGTAACTCTAGCTATGGACTGTGCTGCATCTGAGTTCTTCGACAAAGAAGCAGGCATCTACAACATGAAGGGCGAAGGTAAAACTTTCTCTTCTGAAGAGTTCAACCACTACCTAGCTGAGCTAGCTAACCAGTTCCCAATCGTTTCTATCGAAGACGGTCTAGACGAGTCTGATTGGGCTGGCTTCAAGCACCAAACTGAACTACTAGGTGACAAGCTTCAACTAGTAGGTGACGATCTATTCGTTACTAACACTAAGATCCTTGCTGAAGGTATCGAGAAAGGCGTAGCTAACTCTATCCTTATCAAGTTCAACCAAATCGGTTCTCTAACTGAGACTCTAGCTGCAATTAAGATGGCTAAAGATGCAGGTTACACAGCAGTAATCTCTCACCGTTCTGGCGAAACTGAAGATGCAACTATCGCTGACCTAGCGGTAGGTACAGCAGCAGGTCAAATCAAGACTGGTTCTATGAGCCGTTCTGACCGTGTTGCTAAGTACAACCAGCTAATCCGTATCGAAGAAGCTCTAGGCGCTAAAGCTCCTTACAACGGTCTTAAAGAAGTTAAAGGTCAGTAATTCACTCTGAATTATTAGCTTATAGCTTTAATGAATGCCTCACTTTTTAGTGAGGCATTTTGCGTTTTAGGCTCTAAGAGCAATGAGCCGTTCTGACTGTGTTGCTGCTATACCTAAAAGAAAGCAACTAGCTAATCCGTATCGAAGAAGCTCTAGGCGCTAAAGCTCCTTACAACGGCCTAAAAGAAGTTAAAGGTCAGTAATTCATAGCAATTTGCTGAATTATTCGCTTTAAAGCTTTCGAAGCGCTCCACTTAGGTGGAGCGCTTTTTTTATGGGGCAGAGCGCTTTGCTCCGAGATCGGGCTTCGCCCTACGAGAGTCGGGAACGGACTTCGTCCTTCGAGAAGTTCTCGTGGTGAAATGGTCGAGACTTGTTGGCCGTATCTGTTCACGTTAGAGCTTAACTCTTTGAGCGTATCTCTATTCTCTATTCTCTATTCTCGCTTCTCAGCTCTCGAATCGCCTCAACCCGACGCTTTTCCATTTCTTCTTTGATTCCCGCCCCCTTAAACCCATCTTTAATAATGTCTTGCACGTTAACGGAAAGAGCGGTTTTGTAAGCCTGTTCAAAAATGGCTTTTTGCGGGTAGTCGATATCTTCAAATCCAGTGCGCCCACGGCTATCAGCCATACAACAAATCAGAATGTCTTGTAAGCTCTCCGGCTTACGCCATACATCAAACTTGTTCAGCACTTTAAGTTTTGTTTCTGGGCGAAGCTCACTAGCTCGATGAATATTGGAGTGCTGCTCACAGACCATCAATGCGAGGTCACGATATTCATTAGGAACTCTGACACGCTCGCACAGTGCTTTGATCAGTTTCAACCCAGTATGACAGTGCATTTTATGACTCGGCCATTCAGACTCTGGTGTAATGCCTTTGCCAAGATCATGAACTTGAGAGGCAAACCTTACTGGAAGAGACTCGCTAAGCAGTGCAGCTTGTTTAGCGACCATCAGCGTGTGGATACCTGTATCAATCTCGGGGTGCCACTTTTCGGGTTGCGGAACACCGAACAAAGCATCGAGCTCAGGCAAGACAACCTTGAGAGCATCACACTGCTTTAAGACGGAGAGAAATACTTGCGGGTCTTGGGTTGATAACGACTTATGCCACTCTTGCCAAACCCGTTCAGCGGTTAAGTGCTCTAGCTCACCAGAGTTGGCAATGTAGCGCATTAACTCAATAGTTTCATCGGCAACGCTAAAGCCTAAGTGGTGAAGTTTAGCGGCAAAGCGCGCGACTCGAAGTACACGGAGAGGATCTTCAGTAAACGCCTGAGAAACATGACGTAAGATCCGATCGTTGAGATCTCGCTGGCCATTAAAGGGATCGATAATATTGCCATCAGGGGCTTGCGCCATCGCATTGATGGTCAGATCGCGTCTGAGCAGATCTTCTTCTAAGGTGACATCAGCAGCAAAGTAACATTCAAACCCGGTATAGCCAGAGCCGACTTTACGTTCAGTTCTTGCAAGCGCATGTTCTTCTTTACTCTCCGGATGAAGAAATACTGGGAAGTCTTTACCAACGGCGGTATAGCCTTTTCTAAGTAGCTCTTCAGGGGTTGAACCGACAACAACCCAGTCTCTATCATAGACTTCAATATCTAGCAGTTGATCGCGAACTGCGCCGCCAACAAGGTATCTTTGCACCTAGCTCTCCCTTTTCATCAGTTTGGCATTGGCTAATCGTGCTAGCAATGGTACTTTTCTTAGCACTGAATTCCCAGAGAAGAGAGTTATGTATCAACAACATTTTGCACTGACAGAATTGCCATTTTCTATTGTGCCTAATTCTCGTTTCCTCTATCAGAGCCGACGTCATAAAGAAGCTATCTTCCAAATCCAAGCTGGGCTAGGTGAAGGAGGCGGCTTCGCTATGCTGACGGGTGAAGTGGGAACCGGTAAAACGACCATTGCAAAATCGATACTTAAAACTCTAGCAGACAACACGCGAGCAGGGCTGATCTTAAATCCGACTTTCTCAAATATTGAGTTGTTAGAAGCGGTGTGCGATGAGTTCGATATCCATTATCAGGAAAACGCTTCTCTAAAGCAGCTCAATCAGTTGATTCATCAATTTCTATTGGATAACCATGCGAATCGGGTTCAAACCCTATTGGTGATTGATGAAGCTCAGCATTTATCGGCAGATGTCCTTGAACAACTACGCTTACTGACCAACCTTGAAACGGAAAGCCAAAAGTTACTTAAGGTGCTGTTGATTGGTCAGCCCGAGTTACAGCAGAAACTACAAATGCCGCAACTAAGGCAGTTAGCGCAGCGAATTACCGGTCGATATCATTTGTTGCCCCTCAATCAAGAGGAAACCAGAGACTATATTAAGTTTCGTCTCGCTTTGGCTGGTGGTAATCCTGAATTGTTCTCTGTTCAATCGATTAAATATATAGCTCGGCAAACGCAGGGCATTCCTCGTCTTATTAACTTGGTGTGTGATGCGAGCCTTAAGCAAGCTTATAGCATTGGAGAAGCGCAGCCGACACACAATATCGTTGTGACGGCCTGCGATGATGTGATGAGCTTTCAAACTGGCTCAGTGCCGCCTGCTGCGAGTAAGGCTTCTAGCAAAAAAGTTTCCCTTTCTCCGAGCGTACTTTCTATTCTAGTCGGAACTATCTTGTCGATTAGCGCATACTACGCAACGCCGACACTTGTTACACCAGTTGTCGTTAATCAATTACAACAGCAATACCCAGCGGTTGAAAACGTACAGCAGAAAAAAAATGTCTTCCCCCAGGTTTTGAAAGAGCAACTTAATCAAGCCAACAATCAAGAAGTAGCGATTGCCGCTTTATACAAAGTGTGGGGATATCGAGCTTCAGTGTTGGACCAGTTGTGTCTTGATAATGGCGAAGCTCTGTTTCGCTGTGCGCTTGAGAGCGGCTCTCTGGAACAGCTTGCTGAGAAAAATGTGCCGGTTGTGCTGACATTGAATATTGATCAACAACCTCGTTTCGCTGTGTTGTTAGGGCTATCTGACACCCATGTTCAGCTGTTAGCTAACGATCAAGTATTCGAGTTTGAGCGTGAATGGCTAAGCAGTATATGGCGGGGCGAATATCGCGAGATATGGCAGGGCCATTGGAACCAAACCTTAAAACCGGGTATGAGCGGCGAGGCCATTGCGGTGTTAGATCAGCACCTTTCCCTAGTATTAGGGGAACAGCCTTCTGGAAAGAACCAGTTTAATGAACAGCTTAAACATAAAGTGGAGTTGTTCCAACGTTGGCAAGGGTTAACGGTGGATGGTATTGCGGGGCGTAAAACATTACGCCTTTTGGAAAAGCTTTCTCAGCCACAAGCGCCTACATTAACGTCTCGTGAGGTCAGTTCTAATGTCTAAAGTTATGCAAGCCTTAGAGCACTCTGAGCGCAGTCATCAAAATCTTTCGTCGTTTCATCAAACACCTGCTCATGCTGTCGCGCAGCAGAAAGAATCTCGCCAAGGACGCAACATCGTATTCGCGCTGCTTCCGCCTATATTGGTAGCAGGGGTAATGGCATTTCAAACCTATCAAGCAGAGAAACAGCGCTGGCTGGAGCATAATGTTGCCGAAACCGTTCTAGTTGAAGTCCCTTTTGAATACACGGCTAGTCAAGCTCCTGATTTTGGCCCTTTGGCTGTCACTTATCGTGACAACAGCAATTCGGCTCAGAGTGATTGGTTAAACCAAATTGAGCAGGATAACAGTTCGTTACCTCAAGAAGTTTTAGAGCAAGCGAGTACTGTTGATAGTCATGTTGATAGCAATGCAGCGGAGAGTCATGTCTCTGAAAGCAGTGATGACCTGCTATCTGGGCTTGATCTTTCGCAGCTGTCGCCAGAGTTAGCGCAACGGTTTGAGTCTGCGCTGAGTAGCAATCCGACACCTGAATCAAACAGACAAAACAGCGAAGCTTCGAACCTATCTCAACAGGCGCAGCGTTGGTATGGCAAGCTGCCAGCCTTAAATTTCCAAACCCACGTCTATTCGAGCAAACCAAGCAAGCGATGGGTCAAGATTAACGGTATTGAGTATAACCAAGGTGATTGGGTTAATGATAATATTGAACTGGTAGCCATTGAGCAGCAATCTTGTTTAATACGCTTTAAAGGCGAGTTAATAGAAGTGCCCGCTTTGTATGATTGGCAAGGATAGGGTTTCAAACGGATCAAAAAAGGTCACCGAGGTGACCTTTTTAGTATCTAACTTTGTAGCAGCGTTTACGCCCAACCAGACGGAGAACGCTTTCTGCGTGGAATGATATGAGGAAGAATCAAACCAAATAGTAGACCTAGACCTGCGACACCACCGCCGTACATAAAGTATTTAAGCAGTAGGTCATCTTTTTGCGTATCTAGTTTAGCGCGCAGCTTACGAACTTCTTCTTGTGATGCCGACAGCTGCTTACTCATGTCGCTGTAGCCTTGCTCTAGCTCATTTATCTGCGTGTTACGTGTTTCTAGAGAATCAATCAGGCCTGCTTTTTCTTGGTCTGCATTCGAGCGTGCATTGGCAAGCTTCTCTTTCACATCAGCCAACTCTTTTTCTAGCTTAGGTAAACGAAGGGCCATGCTCTCTTGACGAGTAACGAAGCGGCTCTCAACCCAACCTTTACGTCCTTTCGCATCTTCAATTTGTGTGTAGCCAGTATCACGATTTGTAGAAACTTGCTTCACCTTATCACCAGCGTCAACACTGCCGATGATGCGGAATTGGTTGCTAGGACCAGAGTGCATGTAGGTAAATAGCTTATCAGAAATGTAACGGTCTTGAGCCATTGCTGCCGGAACAGCAAGCATTGATGCCAGAACGAAGCAAACCAGTTTTTTCACGGTAAATCCTTTAACAGTCTAAGAGGGTCTGCAAACCCATAATCTATTTCTTTGCTAACGCCAAATAGTAAGTAGTTTCTAGGTTGACTGCAACAAAGAAGGGAGGCTGAGCCTCCCTTTATGCGGTTTTGAGTCAATAATGACAGTGAGTTAACAGATCACTGACCTTATTGATTAAATGAACATTGCTTGAATTGCGTAGAAGAACACAACAGCAAGTAGCGCACCTGCAGGTAGAGTTACAATCCATGAAGCGACAATGTTACGTACCACGCCTAGGTTTAGTGCTGCAATACCGCGGGCAAAACCCACACCAAGAACCGCACCAACTAGAGTTTGCGTGGTCGAGATAGGAAGACCAGTACCAGAAGCTAGAACCACAGTACACGCCGTGGCTAGCTGAGCTGCGAAACCGCGGCTTGGAGTTAGCTCAGTAATACCAGTACCTACGGTTGCCATTACTTTATGACCTAGAGTCGCAAGACCTACAACAATACCAAAACCACCTAGTGGTAGAATCCACCATGCGATCGTGCTTTTACCTGTGATTTCACCCATGTGTTCAACAGTTGACACCACCGCTGACAGTGGACCAATCGCATTTGCTACGTCGTTCGAACCGTGTGCAAAAGCCATTGCACACGCAGTGATAACCATAAGAACGCTGAAGATACCTTCTACACCAGCAAAGCCGTGATCATCTTCGCGGCTAGCGAATTTCTTCTGAATGTAGAAGTAACCACCTGCCATAACGAGCGCGGAAACACCTGCAGCCCACATCCAAGCTTCACCATCTGAAAGGTGAAGACCTACGTGCTTAAGACCTTTCTTGATGGTTACCAGAGCGATAACCATAGTGGTAATAAACATGTACACAGGCACAAAGCGCTTGGCATTAAATAGCGGTTTTTCGGTATCGAATATCAAACGCTGTGCGCTGACAAAGATTACGTAAGCAAAGAAGCCTGAGATAACCGGGGTAATAATCCAGCTACCGACGATACCTTGTACTGACCCCCAGTCGACAGCTTCCGTACCAACAGATACACACGCAAAACCGATGATCGCACCGATGATTGAGTGAGTCGTTGATACAGGCCACCCCATATATGAGGCAAGTAGTAGCCATGTACCAGCTGCAAGAAGAGCTGACATCATGCCGTAGACGAGGACGTCAGGCTGATGAGCAAATAGGGACGTTTCAATTACGCCTTTACGGATAGTGTCGGTTACTTCACCGCCTGCAAGATATGCACCCGCAAATTCAAAGATCATCGCGATAATGATCGCTTGTTTCACGGTTAATGCTTTTGAACCTACTGATGTACCCATCGCATTGGCAACGTCATTCGCACCAATACCAATCGCCATCAGAAAACCGAAAGCTGCTGCAATAATAATCAGGACAGTGCCGTAGTTCGCAAGGATATCCATCGTAATACCTAGTTGTTGATAACAAGCGGAGCAAAAATTCAGCACGACAAAACCCCTTCAGCGCGTCAGTATTTATCGCCTAATCGGGGTGTGAACTAGTTAGATGCTCTTCGTTATTTGGTTAACTTATGTTTATGAGCGAGACAGCATGACTTCCAGACGCGCACCAACACGTTGCGCCTGATCAGCAATACCACCTACCCACTCTAGAATTTTGTAAAGGAACATCACGTCAATCGGATTCAGATCCGCTTCAATCGCCATTAGGTCTTGGCGAAGTTGAATCTGCATCGCGTCGGTGTCGTCCTCAATCACATCCAGTTGGTGGATCATTTCAGCCACAAGTGTTACTTCACGGCCTTTAAATCCAGTTTCCAATAACTCATCAAGCTCATTGATAACTTTCTGCGCTTGCTCTGCTGCGTCTAAACAACGTTTTACATACGCAATGAAGTTTTCTTGAAGAGGTGCAGGGATAGTCAATTGACGGCCATAAACTCGGCCAGCAATGTCTTTTGCAAGGTTTGCGAGCTTGTCTTGCTGCGTAAGTAGTTCAAGCATATCGCTACGATCTACTGGCATAAACAAACCGCGAGGAAGTTTAAGACGAATTTCGCGCTTTAGTACGTCTGCTTCTTTCTCTAGGTGAGAAATCTGTGCACGAATTTCAGATGCTTTTTCCCAGTCTCCCGTTGAACTTACTTCAAAAAAGTTGACTAGGTGCGAGCAACATTCGTTTACACACACAACGTGGCGCTGCAAAGGTTTAATAGGGGACTTTGCAAATAACCCCATAATTGTATTTACTGGCATGGTCATTCAACCCAATTAATATAACCTAAAAACTAACATACACCATTTCATGGCGAAATGTTGAACGATGGCTATAAAGGCGCGCATGTTAACCCATTAAATCACTCATTAAAACTGTTTTAGATCATCATTAGCGCGATATTTCTTTCTTGCCGAGTAAGAAAATTGGCAATATCCTGTCTCTATCTGCTTTGAAAGGTATAGCTATGGAAACCGAGATAGAACTGAAGTTTTTTGTTTCTCCCGAATTTTCAGAGACTTTGCGTCAGAAAATATCAGAAACTAAGGTACTTCAGCACAGTTGTCGAGAGTTAGGGAACACCTATTTCGATACGCCTGACCAATGGTTGCGTCAACACGATATTGGCCTTCGTATTCGTCGTTTTGATGATGTCTATGTGCAAACGGTTAAAACCGCTGGACGCGTTGTTGCGGGTTTGCACCAAAGACCGGAATTCAACGCTGAACATGACAGCAACGACCCAGATCTTACCCTTCATCCACAAGATATTTGGCCAGCAGGCAAAGACATTGCGACGTTACAAGCTGAGTTAGAGCCACTGTTTGCTACTAACTTCACCCGCGAGCAATGGTTGATTGGTATGCCAGACGGCAGCCAAGTTGAAGTGGCCTTTGACCAAGGTAAAGTGGAAGCAAATGGCAAAGAAGATCCTATTTGTGAAGTGGAGCTTGAGTTGAAGTCGGGTCAAACCGATGCCTTGTTTACTTTGGCGAGAAGTTTCTCAGAGCAAGGTGGGATGCGCCTAGGTAACTTGAGTAAAGCGGCTAAGGGCTACCGTTTAGCGATGGATTATCAAGGTGACGAAGTTAAGTCTCTGCCTTTGGTTAAGACTGACAAAAGCGATACGGTTGAATCTTGTTTTATCAACTCTCTAGAGCATGCGCTATCTCATTGGCATTACCACGAGCAGATTTTTTCAGAGCGTAACTCCATTGAAGCGGTTCATGAAATCAAAAACTCGATCAGTTTTATTCGTCAAATCCTCACCGTTTATGGTGGCGTGGTACCTCGTCGAGCTAGCGCAATCTTACGTCAAGAATTGAAATGGTTAGAGCAAGATCTCGAATGGCTGCATGACTACGACTATTTAGATGATCTGTTAGATGACAAAGGCCATGCGCTGCGTAAATTGGACGCACGCAAATTCCTTGTTGGTGAGCTTAAGCTGTTACAGCAGCAGCTACCAACTCGCGAGCAGATTCTAGAGCTACTCAACTCTGCTCGCTACACTGGTCTTTTACTCGATTTGAGTCGCTGGATTCTTACTCGTGGTTGGCAGCCTTTCTTAGATGAAAAGTCACGTGAGAAGATGTCACTTAATATTGAGCATTTCTCCGTTCAGCAATTGGATCGTACTTGGGCTGAGTTGATGGAAGCGTTTCCGCCAGAAAGAAGTTTGACTAGCGCTGATTACATCGAGCAGCAATACCGCTTGATGCGTAACCTCTATACAGGGGTGAGCTTTGCGAGCCTGTTTGATTTTGATGAGCGGAATAGCTTCCGCTTGCCGTGGAGCGATTTGCTGCATGGTACTGACGATCTGCTTAAGCTAAAAACCTTAGAGCAACTGGTTGAGAAGCTGGAAGGTGAAGAGCGCGAACAATTAGAGCGTTGGTTAGCAAGACAAGAAAGTTCTATTTTACATGCGATGGAGCAGACGCGAGTCATCTGTATTGAAGCCGAGCCATACTGGCAAGATTAATTAATAACGGGAGCCTCAGGGTTCCCGTTTTTGTTTCTCTTGATGTCGTTCTAACCGATCTATCCGCTCAAGTATTTGGTTTTGTTTTTCGACTAACTCAAGCAGTAAGCGCTCTTTGTTTTCTGAACGAGTGGTTTGTACTTTCGAGGGGGAGGTTATCATTGAAGTCACTAAGCCTGAAATCATACCAAACAAGCCCACACCACAGATGATCAACCCCGCCGCTAAAATTCGTCCCGCATTGGTGACTGGGTAGTGATCCCCATAGCCGACCGTTGAAATCGTCACTAGCGCCCACCACATCGCATCACCACCATCATGAATATTGGCATCAGGTGAGTGGCCTTCAATAAACAACATCATGCTTGATCCTGCTGTCAGTAAGATCACCATAAGCAACAAGATCGAAGCCAATGTGGTTTCATGTTTGTTTTTCAGTAACTGTTTGATCACGCTACGACTTGAACGTATTACTAAGATCACTCGCAAAATTGAAAATAATCTTGCATAGCGCAAAGGCTCGATCATCGGAATACTGGCCACGAAATCTATCCAGTGGCGTTTCATAAATTGCACTCGATCTGTAGAGCGGATCAAATCTACACCGAGTTGTAGTAGGAATATGCTACAGATAATAAAGTCGAGGCCGATAAGAACTTGTCGAGTTTCAAGGTGCAGCGGAAAAAACAGTAAGCCAGAGATCACAAATAACGCCATAAAAGACAGGATTAGTGATAGCAAGCTCATCGGTTTTGTATCGTCTTTGATATTATCTCTATTCATACGAGGCTCGAAATAAATAAATTGCAGTGAAACCAGAGGATTGGGTCTCAGTTACGCTCACTCTAGTACAAAGCGCTGCAAAGATAAAATTGACGAAATGGAGAATGGACAATGACCAAGATGGCATTTAAGCCATGGGAACGAGTGATCACGGATATTCGCCTTGTTCCCAAGATGGTAATGCTGATGGTGTTCAGTACGATACTGATCATTGGCAAGCAGTTGTGGGATGCAAGCACATTTTATGATGCACTGCTTGCAGCGACACAAAATGCGCAAGTCGCACAGCAGCACTATGAAGCCTATTTAGTCCAAGTTGTGTGGCAAACCGTCATCATGATTGTGGTCTTCGTTGTTCTCCTGTTGTTTGCTGCACGTGTGATGCTGCGCCAGACTCAGTACCTAAGTGACTCGATTAAAACCATGGCCGAGAAAGATTTATCAGTGCCAATCGAAATGGAGTGTAAAGACGAGTACGGTGATGTTGCACGTGAGCTAGAAAAAACCCGAGTGCAGTTGCAAGAGATGATTAAGTTGCAGGTTGATTCTTCACAGGAGTTAGCTGGGTTGACGGAAGTGATGACGCTAAGCATGTCTGAAACCAAAGAGTCGGCACAGGAGGAGTTTAATGAGATCGATCAGCTTGCAACGGCGATGAGTGAAATGAGTTCGACAGTGCAAACTGTAGCGGATCACGCGCAGAATGCCTCTTCATTGACGGAAAACGCGTCAGGACAAGCGGCAACAGGTCAGCGTTTCGTTCAAGATACGGTGGTTAAGATTAGTGAGCTGTCACAAGACATTTCGGCTTCTGCCCAAGCGGTGAACCAAGTAGAAGAGAGCGTTGATTCTATTGGTAGTGTGGTCGGTACCATTCAAGGTATTTCCGAGCAGACTAACTTACTAGCACTAAATGCGGCGATTGAAGCTGCTCGTGCAGGTGAGGCCGGTCGTGGCTTTGCTGTGGTTGCCGATGAAGTGCGTAACCTTGCGCAGCGCACCCAACAAGCGACCGTTGAAATTCAAGAGATGATCACCCAGTTGCAATCAAGTGCCAACTCGGCGGTTGAATTGATGGAGAAGAGCGTTGTTGAAGCAGCAGAAGGGGTAGAGCTTGTTACTAATGCAGGTAGCGAGCTGGATGGTATTGTTGGTCAAGTCCACCAGATTAACGATATGAATTTCCAAATCGCAACTGCAGCCGGTCAACAAAGCAGCGTGGCAGAAGAGATGAATCAGAACCTAACTAACGTTCGTGAACTGGTTGAGGCCTCGGTTACTGTGGTTTCCGAGCTGCTTGAGACATCTGAAATAATGCAGCAAAACGCTGAAGAGTTAGACAAGAAGATCACTTCATTTAGAGTCTAGCTTCTCAACTTATTCCTTATAAACGCTCACTCGCTACTAGTGGGCGTTTTTTATTGGTATAAATAAGGGGTTACCCTTCTCTCGATTGGTATTTCTCTACAAGGAAGAATCATGCAACTGCCCGAAAGTCTTACTGCAATTTCTCACTCTGCTCTGGAATCACTTTCTACCTCTCAAGCGTTAAATAGCTGGTCAACTGAACAAAAACAACAACTTGGTTATGTGGCTGGCTTGAGTAAGTTTATTAGCCAGACTTTAAGTAGCGATGAAGAACTGCTTCAAGCTCTTCCAGCTATGTTGGCTGAGGAGTCACGTTGCGAACAGTACCGACAACGTTTATCACAGTTACTTGAATCGTGTAGTGATGAAATGCAAGGCCATCGCGTGTTAAGGCAGTTTCGCAACCGAGAGATGACTTATATTGCTTGGCGAGATTTTACTGCGTCGTGGCCACTAGAGCAGAGCTTAGAGCATTTGTCACAGCTTGCAGAAGCGATGATTTTCGAAACCTACCAATGGCAGTACAAAGCGTGTTGTGAGTTGTGGGGTACACCGACCAATGCACAAGGCGAAGCGCAACCTATGCTGATTATTGGAATGGGTAAGCTGGGTGGTGGTGAACTTAACTTCTCATCGGATATCGATCTGATCTTTACCTATCCAGAAAACGGTGAAACACAAGGTGCTCGTCGCAGTATTGCTAATGCTCAATTTTTTACTCGTTTAGGGCAACGGATCATTAAAGCACTTGATCAACAAACCTTTGATGGTTTCTGTTACCGAGTCGATATGCGTCTGCGTCCGTTTGGAGATAGCGGGCCACTGGTGATGAGTTACGCTGCATTAGAGGATTATTACCAAGAGCAAGGGCGTGATTGGGAACGTTACGCGATGATCAAAGCGCGTGTGATGGGACGAGAGATGTACCCCGAGTATCAAGAGTTGCGTCAAATGCTGCGTCCGTTCGTCTTCCGCCGCTATATCGATTTTAGTGCGATTCAATCATTGCGCCGCATGAAATCGATGATCAGTAGCGAAGTGCGTCGTCGCGGGCTAAGTAACAATATCAAGCTTGGCGCGGGTGGCATACGTGAAATTGAATTTATCGCTCAGGTGTTTCAGCTTATCCGCGGTGGCCGAGAACCAAGCTTACGCCAGCGTGGTTTGTTGCAAACACTTGATGCAATTGAAGAGCTAGAGCAGCTTAGTGCCAAAGAAACAGATCATTTACGCAATGCTTATAAGTTCTTACGTCGATTAGAAAACTTACTGCAGGCAATGGATGATAAGCAAACGCAGACCTTGCCAGAATCGGACACTGAACAGCTTCAGTTAGCGGTGGCGATGGGCTATCGCCAGTGGGCAGGTCTTATTGCTGATGTGCAACAGCATATGGCCAATGTTCATGCCGTGTTTGCCACTTTGATCGGTGAAGAAGAGGAAGAGCAGCAAGATATTGCTAAGCACTTTACCGAGCTATGGGACATGGCGGCCAAACAAGATGTGATTGAGCATATCTTAGAGCATGATATTCAAGCCGATGATCCGCAGCAAATGGCGCAAACCATTATCCAATTTAAGCAAGATTTGGCTAAGAAAACTCTCGGTCCACGTGGCCGTGAAGTGCTTAACAAGCTGATGCCGAAGATCTTCTCGGCTATCTATAGCCATCAAGATGCCAAGTTTGGCCTGCCGCGCGTGTTGCATTTACTGCATAAGATTGTCACTCGAACAACGTATTTGGAGCTACTCGATGAGCACCAGGCAGCTCTAGTCCAGCTTGTTCGTTTGTGTACCGCAAGCCCGATGATTTCAGAGCAACTGGGTCGTTATCCTATCTTGCTTGATGAGCTTATCGACCCGCAGCAGCTATACAACCCAATACCACTCGAAAGTTATCGCACTGAACTGCGCGACTTCCTTGCTCGTATCCCAGAAGATGATATGGAGCAGCAGATGGAGGAGCTGCGCCAGTTTAAGCAGATCTGTATCTTAAGAATTGCTGCCGCAGATATTGCGGGTGTTTTACCTGTAATGAAAGTAAGTGATCACTTAACTTATCTCGCAGAAGCGATCGTTGAGTCGGTAGTGAGCCAAGCTTGGCTCCAGATGACTGAGAAATATGGTGAGCCGACTCATATCAAAGAGCGCGAGGGTAAAGGCTTTGCAGTAGTGGGCTACGGTAAAGTGGGGGGCTGGGAGCTTGGCTATAACTCGGACTTAGATATCGTCTTTATACATGACTGCCCGGTACATGTTTATACCGATGGTAAAAAAGAGATTGATGGTCGCCAGTTCTACTTACGCTTAGCGCAACGCATAATTCATATCTTCTCTACGCGAACCGCGTCAGGGATATTGTATGAAGTCGACACGCGTTTACGTCCGTCAGGTGCTTCTGGCTTGTTGGTAAGCCCTACTGATGCATTTGATGAGTATCAGCGTGATGAGGCTTGGACTTGGGAGCATCAGGCGCTTGTTCGGGCGCGGATGATTTATGGTGATGCCCCGCTGCAGCATGCTTTTGCGCAAACCCGCCACGATATTCTCTGTTTGGAGCGTGATGAAGCTAAACTGGTTAAAGATGTCTCTGAAATGCGAGTCAAAATGCGTGATCACTTGGGAGGTAAGAAAGCAGGGCGCTTTATGCTTAAACAAGATCCGGGCGGTATCACTGACGTTGAATTTTTAGCTCAATATCTTGTCTTACGCTACAGCCATCAAAAGCCTAAGCTTACTCGTTGGAGTGACAATGTGCGTATATTTGAAAGCATGATGGCACAAGGCATTATGGATGAAGGAGCCGCCATTGCGCTCACTCATGCCTACACGACAATGCGAGATCAGATCCACCATCGCAACTTATTAAACCTTGATGCCGATGTGGCAGATGAAAAATTAGTCAAAGAGCGTGAGCTTGTGACTAGGCTATGGCACGAGTGGTTAGAATAACGTCGAGCCTTTATGTTAAACTCTTGCCCGAATTAGAATTTGGAGAACCACAATGAAGCCAATCCTACCGAACTACAGTGATTCTGGCGTGCTTATTATCGGCGACGTGATGTTAGATCGCTATTGGTATGGGCCGACGGGGCGTATTTCACCAGAAGCACCAGTACCTGTAGTAAAAGTAGAAAACAATGAAGAGCGTCCTGGTGGTGCTGCTAACGTTGCGATGAATATCGCCTCTCTTGGTGGTCATGCTCATATTGTTGGTTTAACAGGGATTGATGAACCCGCCAAAGTGCTTAACGAGACGCTTTCTGCTCTAAAAGTGAAGTGTGACTTTGTTGGACTGCCAAACTACCCAACAATTACTAAGCTGCGTGTATTAAGCCGCGGTCAGCAACTGATTCGTTTGGACTTTGAAGACAAATTTGAAAACGTTGATGCTGAGCTGATTCTAGATCGCATGGAACAAGCGTTACCAAAAGTGAAGTCAGTGGTGTTGTCTGATTACGCTAAAGGTGCACTAGAGCATGTTCAGCAGTTCATCCAAAAAGCACGCGCCGCTAAAGTACCGGTATTCATCGACCCTAAAGGTGCGGACTTTGAACGTTACCGTGGTGCGACGTTACTGACCCCAAACATGGCAGAATTTGAGCATGTGGTTGGTAAAGTAAAAACGGATGAAGAGCTAGTCGAGAAAGGCTTGGCATTGATCGAAGAATTTGACTTCGAAGCGCTACTGGTGACTCGAAGTGAACATGGCATGACACTTCTACGCCGTGGGCAAGAACCTTTCCACCTTCCTACTCAAGCGAAAGAAGTCTATGACGTCACGGGGGCGGGTGATACGGTTATTTCTGTACTGGCAGCCTCTGTCGCAGCAGGCAAGCCTCTCGATGAAGCTTGTGCACTTGCGAATGCAGCCGCGGGTGTCGTTGTTGGTAAACTAGGTACATCAACAGTTTCAACCATTGAGCTTGCTGAAGCGGTACATGGTAGCCAAGATACTGACTTTGGTGTGATTGCAGAGCAGGCGCTGATTGAAGCGGTTAAGAAAGCACAGTCAAAAGGCGAGAAGGTTGTCATGACTAATGGCTGTTTTGATATTCTTCACGCAGGCCATGTTTCTTACCTAAACCACGCTGCTGAGCTAGGCGATCGCTTGATTGTTGCTGTTAATACAGACGAATCAGTGAAACGCCTTAAAGGCCCAGGTCGCCCTGTGAACCCTACTGATCGTCGTATGGCGGTATTAGCAGGTCTTGGTGCGGTTGATTGGGTGGTACCTTTCAGTGAAGATACGCCACAGCGCTTGATCTCTGAAGTTTTACCTGACTTGCTAGTAAAAGGCGGAGACTACAAACCTGAAGAGATTGCTGGTGGTAAAGAAGTGATCGCTAATGGCGGTAAAGTTGAAGTACTTAACTTTGAAGACGGCTGTTCAACGACTGAGATCATTGATGCCATCAAAGGTGGCCGCGGCTAACCTAGGTCAACGACCCTAAAAACGGATGAAAAAATGCTCGCTAAATAGCGAGCATTTTTATATCTAATACATACAAAAATGGAGCCGATTGGCTCCATTTTTTGATAAAGAGTTGATTACTCTTCTAGATCACCACAAAAGCGGTAGCCTTCACCGTGAATCGTTGCAATGATTTCTGGTGTACCAGAAACTGATTCAAAGTGCTTACGAATACGACGAATCGTTACGTCAACAGTACGGTCGTGTGGCTTAAGTTCGCGACCTGTCATTTTCTTCAACAGGTCTGCACGTGTCTGAATCTTGCCAGGGTTTTCACAGAAGTGAAGTAGAGCACGGAACTCAGAACGTGGTAGCTTGTAGCCATCGCCGCTTGGGCTAACCAGTGAGCGACTGTTGATATCAAGTACCCAACCATTGAACTCATATTTCTCTACGCTGCGCTTCTCTTCGCTAACTGCGCTTGAATTCATCGAGCGATTCAGTAGGTTGCGAGCACGGATAGTCAGTTCACGTGGGTTAAACGGTTTAGTGATGTAATCGTCAGCACCAATTTCTAGACCAAGAATCTTATCAACTTCATTGTCACGGCCTGTTAAGAACATCAGTGCAACGTTAGCTTGCTCACGCAGTTCGCGAGCGAGCAGTAGACCATTCTTGCCTGGTAGGTTGATGTCCATAATGACCAAGTTTACTTGGTTATCAGACAGCACCTGGTGCATCTCTTCACCGTCACTGGCCTCAAAAACAGCGTATCCCTCTGCTTCAAAAATACTCTTTAGAGTGTTACGAGTTACTTGCTCATCTTCAACAATAAGAATGTGCGGGGTTTGCATTGGCGGTACCTAAACTTGTGAAAAATTTGTGCTAATAGATTAAATTCTAGGCAAAAACATAACATACAGGTAATGTGATGTTGATAATAAACCAAAGACTGTAAAAATACACTCTCTTTGATCGCCCGCCATCCTTGGTGTTGCCTTTCTACGCTTAAGAGGTCCCTTTTCCTCTGCATTCTATTAGTCTTTGAGGCGGATTCTATAATGTTAACAGCATGCTAACAACGTAGAAATGTTAATTCCAATCACTTTGTTGATTTATATCAAGAGTTAGAATGTAACAAATATTAATAGTATCTATTAAATGTATAAGTTGTGGTTTTATGGCAATTGATTCTGACCTCTGGCAAGCCTACTGCGATCCTTACTTTCGATTTGAGCGACAGATAATGTGCAGCCAGTTTGCTATTATTACAGCTTGGAACCCGAAAAGTGTTTGGCTGTCAAAAAGTGATAATGACAGAAATAATCAACACTTAGCTCAGGAAGTGAGCCATACTTGTTGGTGTAGTGTTCAAGTGGGCAATGAAGATTTTTCTTGGGTAGAAGAGAGTTTTGCGGTTCAAATTAGCCAACATGAGGCGCTAGAGTTAGGGCGAAAATACCAACAAAACGCCATCTATTATGTCGAAGGAGAAAGACTGATTCTTCTCTCCTGCTTAGAAGAACAAAGCAAGGTTGCGCTAGGCAATTGGCGCAGCCGCTGTCGATAGGATTCGATTTTTAATTTTGGAAGTTCATGGAGGAAAAATGAAAGATATAACCCCTGATATTTGTGATAAGCATGAAGATAAAGTTACTTTGCTAGAGTTACCTCTGCACAGCTTTGGTCAGAAGTTTGCCTTTTATGGCGAGATTGTCACGGTGCGCTGCTATCACGATAACTCAAAAGTAAGAGAAATGCTGAGCCAAGATGGGACTGGAAAAGTACTTGTTGTTGATGGGCATGGATCTTGTCAGAAAGCGTTGCTAGGCGATCAACTGGCTATCTTGGCTATTGATAACAACTGGGAAGGTGTGATCGTCAATGGTGCAGTTCGAGATGTCGGCATGATGGCCGAAATGGAGCTGGGTATTAAAGCCTTGGGGACTTGCCCATTTAAGACAGAGAAACGTGGAGCTGGCGAAGTGAATGTCACACTGACAATACACAATCAAATGATTCAACCGGGTGATTATATCTATGCGGATTGGAATGGCGTTTTGATGTCAACTGAACTGCTAGATTGGAGTTAGAATCTAAAGCCCAGTCCTACTTCAACTCCTTTTTGCCACTCTTGATAGTCGAGAGTGGCATGCACATCCAAGTTATCAGTTAACTTCATACGGCTTGATACTTCTGCCGCAATACTGGATTCTCTTCCTTCTGATAAGGTCTCATCACTGTAGGAATGTAAGGTACTTTGTACTGAGACTCTTGGTGTCAATTGATAGCTCACACCACTTAAAAAACCAGTCTCGTTAATCTTATCGCTGTTGTTAAGTCGCGCCCCGACATAAAGGTCGACTTTGTCGAACAGGTTGTAAGAGTAGCCACCATCAATTTTCCAAGAATCAAAATCATACTGATCGTTTTCAGTTGATAAAAAGATCTTATGTGGCGAAGTGGACTGCTGAGAAGGTAAGGGAGGCAGTTCTGTTGCAAACAACGGGCAGGCGCATAGTAGCGCTGATAGGCTTAGTATTATTTTCATATGCCACTCCTTTGCTATTGTCTGCTTTCCACTGCAAAACTAATTAAAGCATAAAACGAACGAACTAGTAGCAAGTTTTATATAGCAATTAGTTATTATGATATGTGCTAATGGTTTCATTGGTTGTTGAAATTAATGATTAACATGATGAGAGGTTGTGAATGCGAGTGAGCCTGAGTGTGAACAAAAAATAGTAACTTTTCGTTGACGAGAGCGGGAAAAATAAGGTAAACGTATAGGTAAGCAAACACACATCGTATAGATAATTAAGAATATGCAGCACCAAAGCCTAGTAATGACCACAACCATTATTATTACCGACATCGCTATTGTTGGGGCAGGCTGCTAAGCGAAAGAAATTTTAAAAAAAGGCCTGTATCCCACCAGATACAGGCCTTTTTTTATGCCAATTTATGACCTATTTGGAGGAAGGGATGCGAGTTTTAAAGTTTGGAGGTTCATCATTAGCAGATGCTGATCGTTTTTTAAGAGCGGCAGATATCATTGCTAATAATGCCCAGCAAGAAGAAGTGGCGGTTGTGCTTTCAGCACCGGGTAAAACCACCAACAAGTTAGTTTCTGTGATTGAAGGTGCGTTGAAAAATGGTGAGGCTGAGCTACAAATTGCCGAGCTAGAAGATTCTTTCCGCGACCTTTTCCAAGATATCAAACAAGTGCTGCCAAATATTGATGGTAGTGGTTACGACAACCAAGTTAAAACTTCTCTCACCCAGCTACGCCAATTCGTTCATGGCATCAACCTTTTAGGTATGTGCCCAGACAACGTTAATGCTCGCATTATCAGCAAAGGTGAGCGCGTTTCAATCCAGCTAATGAAAGCTGTTTTAGAAGCGAAAGGTCAAGCGGCAAGTCTGATAGACCCTGTTCAGTACTTATTTGCTCGTGGCGAACACTTAGAAGCTATGGTTGATGTTGAAGTTTCAACTCAGAACTTCCGCCAAAACCCTCTTCCTCAAGGACACGTCAACATCATGCCTGGGTTTACTGCGGGCAATGAAGATGGAGAGTTGGTCACGCTAGGTCGAAATGGCTCAGATTACTCAGCGGCAGTATTGGCTGCGTGTCTGCGCGCCGATTGCTGCGAGATTTGGACCGACGTAGATGGTGTCTACAACTGTGACCCTCGCCTAGTCGATGATGCGCGTCTACTTAAATCGCTCAGTTACCAAGAAGCAATGGAACTCTCTTACTTTGGTGCTTCCGTTCTGCACCCTAAAACCATTGCTCCTATCGCTCAGTTCCACATTCCTTGTTTGATTAAAAACAGCTTTAACCCACAAGGAGCGGGTACTTTAATCGGTCAAGATACAGGTGAAGATAATCTAGCAATTAAAGGCATCACGACGCTTAGCGACTTAACAATGGTTAACGTGTCTGGCCCGGGTATGAAAGGCATGGTTGGCATGGCGAGCCGAGTGTTCGGTGCAATGTCTTCGGCAGGTGTCTCTATCGTGCTGATTACTCAGTCTTCTTCTGAATACAGCATCAGTTTCTGTATTGAAGCGCAAGACAAAGAAATTGCTGAGCAAGCACTGAGTGAGACTTTCGAGCTTGAGCTTAAAGACGGTTTACTAGAACCTGTCGAATTTATCAGTGACGTGGCTATCGTAACGCTAGTGGGTGACGGTATGCGCACATCTCGCGGTGTGGCTTCACAATTCTTCTCTTCGTTAGCTGAAGTGAACGTCAACATTGTCGCTATCGCACAAGGTTCTTCGGAGCGCGCTATTTCAGCGGTGATTCCGGAAGATAAGATCTCTGAAGCGATCAAAGCGTGTCATGAGAATCTATTTAACTCGAAACACTTCCTCGATGTGTTTGTGGTTGGTGTCGGTGGTGTCGGTGGTGAGCTGGTGGATCAGATTCAGCGCCAGCAAGCTAAATTGGCAGAAAAAGGTATTGTCCTTCGAGTATGTGGCCTAGCAAACAGCAAAGGGCTATTGCTAGATAGTGAAGGCCTTCCACTCGATCATTGGCGCGATCGTATGAAAGATGCTTCTGAAGAGTTTACTTTGGCTCGTCTGATCTCTCTTGTTCAGCGTAACCACATTATCAACCCTGTGCTGGTGGATTGTACTTCGAGTGAATCTATCGCCAATCAATATGCCGATTTCTTGGCTGCTGGCTTCCACGTTGTCACACCAAACAAGAAAGCTAATACGTCAAGCATGGCTTACTACCATCAGCTTCGCGATGTTGCTCGTAGTTCACGCCGTAAACTAATGTACGAAACAACGGTCGGTGCGGGTCTGCCAGTTATCGAAAACCTACAGAACCTTATTTCTGCGGGTGATGAACTTGAACGTTTTAGCGGCATTTTATCTGGTTCACTCTCTTATATCTTCGGTAAGCTTGATGAAGGTATGACGCTTAGCCAAGCCACCAACATTGCCAAAGACAATGGCTTTACAGAGCCTGACCCACGTGATGACCTTTCAGGTATGGATGTCGCGCGTAAGCTACTTATTCTTGCGCGTGAAGCGGGGATGAACCTTGAACTTGAAGATGTGATCGTCGATCAAGCACTGCCACCTGGTTTTGATGATTCAGGCAGCGTAGAAGAGTTTATGGCTCGCCTTCCAGAAGCGGACGCTTACTTTAAACAGCAATCCGCTCAAGCCGCTGAAGAGGGCAAAGTACTGCGTTATGTGGGTGAAATTGCAGATGGCCAATGCCGCGTAAGCATCGCCGCTGTAGATGAAAACGATCCAATGTTTAAGATTAAAGATGGTGAGAACGCACTGGCATTCTACAGCCGCTACTACCAACCAATTCCGCTTGTATTACGCGGTTATGGTGCGGGTACTGAAGTAACAGCGGCCGGCGTTTTCTCAGATGTGATGCGTACATTAGGTTGGAAGCTAGGAGTTTAGGATATGAGCCGTGGTATGGATGTAGCAGTTTACGCTCCAGCATCAATTGGTAATGTTAGTGTCGGTTTCGATGTGTTGGGGGCGGCCGTGTCCCCTATTGATGGCACTCTGCTAGGTGATCGAGTTTTAGTTAAATCAGGTAGCGAGCCATTTAGTTTGAAAACAGCAGGTAACTTTGTTTCTAAGCTGCCTGCTGATCCAAAAGAAAATATTGTTTATGACTGCTGGCGAGTATTTGCCAGAGAGCTAGACAAAAAAGGTGAAGCGCTGCTGGCGTTGGAAATGACGTTAGAAAAGAACATGCCAATCGGCTCTGGATTAGGCTCTAGTGCATGTTCGATTGTTGCCGCGCTTGATGCGCTAAACCGTTTTCATGGTGAGCCGTTAAATGAGACTGAACTGCTCGCACTCATGGGTGAAATGGAAGGCCAAATTTCTGGTGGCATCCACTATGATAACGTTGCGCCATGCTACTTAGGTGGCGTGCAGCTTATGCTAGAAGAGCTTGGGATTATTAGCCAGGAAGTGCCATGCTTTGACGATTGGTATTGGGTAATGGCTTATCCAGGGATCAAGGTTTCAACCGCTGAAGCGCGTGAGATCTTACCTTCTCAATATCGCCGTCAAGATATCATTGCTCACGGTCGTCATCTTGCCGGCTTTATCCATGCGTGTCATTCAAATCAACCTGAATTGGCAGCGAAGATGATCAAAGACGTGATCGCTGAACCGTATCGTGAGAAACTGCTACCAGGCTTTGCTGATGCACGTAAATATGCAGCTACAGCCGGTGCTTTAGCTACTGGTATTTCTGGTAGTGGCCCAACACTATTTAGTATTTGTAAAGATAAAGATGTCGCTGAGCGAGTTGCTCGCTGGCTTGAACAGAACTACGTACAAAATGAAGAAGGATTCGTCCATGTTTGTCGCCTCAACAAGCAAGGTTCGAACGTAACAGGAAGTGAGCTATGAAGCTGTACAACATAAAAGAAAATGATGAACAAGTATCCTTTGGCCAAGCCGTTCGCCAAGGGTTAGGTCGTAACCAAGGCCTTTTTTTTCCACAAGAGTTGCCTAAGTTCGATGATATCGATGCCCTGTTAGCAGAAGATTTTGTTTCACGTAGTACAAAGATTCTTTCTGCGTTAATTGGTGATGAACTTGCGGAAGAGAAAGTGAACTCGCTAGTGGATGCTGCTTTCCAATTCCCAGCTCCAATTAACAAAGTTAAAGAGGGCGTATACGCGCTAGAGTTATTCCATGGTCCGACATTAGCGTTTAAAGACTTTGGTGGTCGTTTTATGGCGCAGTCACTCGCGGCTGTTTCTGATGGCGGTAAAATCACCATCCTAACCGCAACTTCGGGTGATACGGGTGCAGCAGTTGCTCATGCCTTCTATGGAATGGAAGACATCAATGTCGTTATCCTATATCCAAAAGGTAAGATCAGTCCGCTACAAGAAAAGCTGTTCTGTACGCTTGGTAAGAACATTCACACAGTAGCCATTGATGGCGACTTTGACGCTTGTCAGGCTTTGGTTAAGCAAGCATTTGATGATGCGGCACTGCGTGAAGAGATTGGCCTTAACTCAGCGAACTCCATCAACATCTCACGTCTAATGGCGCAAATCTGTTACTACTTTGAAGCGGCTTCACAGCTAAGCAAAGAGCAGCGTGAGAATCTTGTTGTTTCTGTACCAAGTGGCAACTTCGGTAACTTGACTGCAGGTCTATTGGCTAAAGCACTAGGTTTGCCAATCAAACGTTTCATTGCAGCGACTAACGCTAATGATACTGTGCCGCGCTACCTAGAAACAGGTAAGTGGGATCCTAAGCCAACAGTGGCGACAACTTCGAATGCTATGGATGTTAGTCAACCAAACAACTGGCCACGTATCGAAGAGCTATGCCGCGTAAAAGAGTGGGGCTTAGAGACGCTTGGTAAAGGTGCGGTCACTGATGCGCAGAGTGCTGAATCTGTCAAAGAACTGCATGAACAAGGCTACCTGTGTGAGCCGCACGGTGCGATCGCTTACCGCGTTTTAGATGAGCAACTTCAAGAAGGCGAGACGGGTCTGTTCCTGTGTACCGCTCACCCAGCTAAATTCAAAGAAGTGGTCGATGATATTCTCGGTTCAGATATCGAATTACCAGGACCACTCGCTAAGCACGCAGCAATGGAACTTCTATCTGAAGACCTAGCGAACGACTTTGACTTGCTAAAGCAAGTACTGCGTCGAGTGCAGAAATAATCTTAAACAATGGAAGATTAGAAAGGTCGCTTAGGCGACCTTTCTTTTTTTGAACGCTTTGCATTGAGATCGGGCTGCGCCCGCGAGAATCGGGAACGGACTTCGTCCTTTGAGAGTTTTTCGTTCCCACATCCCGAGCATAGCGAAGCGATCCTAAATAAAAAGGATTGACACTTAGTGCCAACCATTTCGAAATTTTCTCGCTTCTCGCTTCTCGCTTCTCGCTTCTCGCTTCTCGCTTCTCGCTTCTCGCTTCTCGCTTCTCGCTTCTCGCTTCTCGCTTCTCGCTTCTCGCTTCTCGCTATCGATTCAAAGCAAACGTCGGCAGTGACAAGTGCCAGCGAATGGCGCCAAGTCTAATGAGCAGAGTCGAGGCTACACCTGCGAGAAATGCGCTGTCGCTACTGTGACCCATGGCTAAGGCGGTAGTGTGGAATGCGCCACCAATGATACAAGCAGTTGCGTACACTTCACTCCTAAGAACCATAGGTACTTCTCGGGCGAGTACATCACGGATAATACCGCCACCGCAGCCTGTTATTACACCCATAATGATCGCTACAAGGGCAGAGTCTTGATAAGCCATGGTCTTTTCAACACCAATGCCGACAAATACCGCGAGACCAATTGCGTCACAGACAGGCAAAATCCACCATGCGAGACGCTTAGGTCTTCTGACGATGAGCATGGTAAGTAAGCAAGTAATTAGGATAGTCCACAAATAATTGGTATCGGTGATCCAAAATACCGGTGTCGCGCCTAAAGCCATATCACGTATGGTGCCTCCGCCAATCGCGGTGACACTACCTAGTACGGCTACACCAAAAGGGTCCATTTTTAATCGACCCGCTAATAGAACACCTGAAATTGCAAAAATAGCCGTACCGAACAAGTCGACGACATAAAGCAGCATGGAATCCATGACACTAAAATCTCTTACTTAAAAAAGGGAACCGAAAACGAACATGGATTGTACGAGATCTCATCGTTTAACCGTTAGCGATTTCGCCTAACTGTTTCGAAATGCTCACAAACTTGCTCGATAGCCTTGAGCGTTCTTGGCGTTGGGCGATTTATCCAGTCTGAATTTAATGACCAAATATAGTTGTTCTTGACTGCAGAAAGTTGCTCACTCCACTGCGCCCAAATATTGCCATTGGCGATAGCATGCTGAGAGGTAAACATCACTTCTGGATTTTGCAAGATGACTTGTTCTTTACCCACTTGCGGATAAGGCGCTGCGCTGTGCTCAAAGATATTTTCACCACCACAGAATGAAAAGACTTCGCTTGGCCACTTTCCTTGCGCCAAAGTGATAATAGGTTGTTCACTCAGTTGATAGAAGTAACGAACTTTGGATTCCGTATTGTAGCGGCTTTTTAGTTCTACTAATTGATTTCTAAAGCCTTGCGCGTTGTTTTTACCGATATTCGGATCTTCAGCGTATTCGCTTAGCTGTTCAATGTTAGCGGCAATATCTTCAAGTGAATGGGTTTGAGAGTAGTAAATATTGAGGCCAAATTGCTTAAGCTTGTCGAGTTCCCCGTTAGGATTACCTGAAGGCCACGCGATAATCAGATCTGGCTGAAGGGCGATAATACGTTCGATCTTTATCCCTTGATAGTTAGCGACTTTTTCTATTTTTTGCGCTTGTTCTGGGTAATCACTTCGTTCACTGACGGCGACGAGTTTGTCACCAAGCCCTGCGGCAAACGCAAGTTCAGTAGCATGTGGAGCTAAGCTGATAACGCGCTCGGCAGGAGCCGAAACAGCAAAGTGAGAAACAAAAGCCGTCAGGAGCAATATAGTGAAGCGCATTTAAATTCCTTGATAGATTAAGCCCGTAATAAGACTTTGGATGACAATCCAAGCGAACATTCGCCACGCAAGAGTTTTTTGTACCTGAGCAATATGAATGGCTGATGGTGCTATGCGACCACCAAGTTTAGCGCGTACCGCTTTGTGACCATCATAAATCGCCGGGCCACCGAGTGAGAGTTCAAGCTTAGCGCCTACGGAAACCAACAACCACGCGGGTCCGGGAAGAGGCCATGATTTGGCTTGTTGTCGAAGTAGTTGAGCGGTTGCTTGTGCTCTATGACCTAGGGTGATCATGATGGCAAACAGCCTCAGTGGGATAAAGTCTAACACTGCCACCGCACGAATAGCGGGAATACCAAATGGTGAAAAGCGTTGTCTGCTTGGTGACCATGCCCGAGCCAACTCTACACTCATGCGATACATGAAAGCTCCGATACCTCCGCCAATGGCATACCAGAAAAGCACGCCGACGACATTTCGGCCGTAAGACATGATCAGAGTTTCTGCCCCCGCTTTACCTAGCCCTAATATTGATAAAGGCGCGGTCGAGCGATTGATGATCGGTTTGATGAGCATTTTGGCATGCTCTTTATCTTCGCGTGCCATTGCTGCGACAAATTGGGCGGTAAATTTGTCAGTATTACGCCAATCAATCGCGAGCAGCAAAAAGGCCAATTCGAACAACTCTGGTTGCCAAACTAGCGGTTTTAGCGCAATCAAGACAGCGAGCATTGGAAATAGCATTAACAACCAAGCTAGAGTGCCAGAGATGATGCTTTGTGAATAATTGGAATTAACGTTGACTTTGTCCGCTAACTGCTCAGCAAACTTATGCCACAAGATGGCGGGATGCGCCTCACGTGGGAAGGGTAGGATTAGATGAAATAACAACGCGCCCCATAATACGAGGAGCGCGCCATTAGAATAAAATTGATTGAAAATATCTTCCATGATATCGCTTCAGCTTACTTCATCAGGTCAACCATTTTTATCACCATCTCAGATGAACTCTTAGCGGCTAGCGGTAGGAACTCATCAAAGCTCATGCCTGCTTCTTTGTCGGCTACGTCAGAGATTGCACGCACAACAACAAATGGGACTTTGAACTGATGACAGGTTTGAGCGATAGCCGAAGCTTCCATTTCAACAGCGATAACTGAAGGGAAGTGTGTGCGAATAAATGTTTGACGCTCTGCGGTGCACACGAACGTATCGCCAGTACAAATAAGCCCGCGAACCGCGTGTTTATCGCCCATTTGTGCCAGTGCTTTTTCAGCTACATCCATCAGTTTTTCATCAGCCAAGAAAGCCGCTGGTTGCTGTGCCATTTGCCCCATTTCGTAGCCAAATGCTGTGACGTCTGCATCGTGGTGACGAACTTCGGTTGAAATAACTACATCACCAAGGTTTAGGCTAGAGTCAAAGCCACCTGCAGAACCTGTGTTAATCACAACATCAGGCTGGTACTCGTCAAGTAGGATAGTCGTCCCAATTGCAGCAGCAACTTTACCTATGCCTGATTGAAGCAGTACTACCTCTACACCATTAAGCTGACCTGCGTAGAAAGTACAACCTGCTTTAGAGACTTCTTGGCAGTTTTCAATAGCTTGCTTAAGAATAGAGACTTCTTGCTCCATTGCACCGATGATGCCGATTTTCATAAGGAATCCTGTTAATTCAAATAGGTAGATTTGGATAGGCTAAGTGTAACAGAAAAGGGCAACAACGGAACGGACTTCGTCCTTCGGGAACGCTTCGCTTGAGAATCGAGATCGGACTTCGCCCTTCGAGAGGTGCGTACTTGGAGGTAGGTAGATGAGCCTTTGGTTTAGAAAGTGTTGATAGGAAACTCTCTCGATTCTCGCCTCTCTATTCTAGACTCTCGCTTCCTTTCAAATACCTATTGCTTAACCTGTGTTCATCCCCTATAATTCGCGCTCCTCGTGTCGGCTGAATCAGAGATCGGCTGGCACAAATATTAACCTACTCTTATTTAGGAGAGAATTATGTCTCTGAATGCAGAAACTAAAGCAGCAATCGTTGCAGAATACGCTCAAACTGAAGGCGATACTGGTTCACCAGAAGTTCAAGTAGCTCTACTTACAGCTTCTATCAACCACCTACAAGGTCACTTCAAAGCGCACAAAGGCGATCACCACAGCCGTCGTGGTCTTCTACGTATGGTTTCTCGCCGTCGTAAGCTTCTTGACTACCTGAAAGGCAAAAACCTTTCTCGTTACCAAGATCTAATCAAGCGTCTAGGCCTACGTCGCTAATCAGCGGCTGCATAGAACAGTTTGTCGAAAAAGGGGCTTTTAGCCCCTTTTTTGTTACCTAAATTTAGCCAAACCGAATTTATCCCGCTATACTACGGCGGCTGATATTTATTGGCATTTTCTATTTGCTCATTGCATTACAATTACATCGTATGCAGTTATAGAATTTAGTTTCTAGCTTCTCGTTTGATTCTGGTCGTAAGTGGTCGATTGGGAGCTAAAAACTAAACTCTAGACTGTTTAAACATGTAATGCCTTGGGCTAACTCCAATGCTCTTATTAAATAGGGCTACCCAAAAGGAATAACAATGTTCGAAAAACCAGTTGTTAAAACGTTTCAGTACGGTAACCACACGGTTACTCTAGAAACTGGCGTTATTGCACGTCAAGCTACTGCAGCAGTAATGGTCACTATGGACGATACGTCAGTATTCGTTTCTGTAGTTGGTAAAAAAGAAGCAGTAGAAGGCCAAGACTTCTTCCCTCTAACAGTAAACTACCAAGAGCGTACTTACGCTGCAGGTAAAATCCCTGGTGGTTTCTTCAAGCGTGAAGGTCGTCCTTCTGAAGGCGAAACGCTAACGGCTCGTCTAATCGACCGTCCAATCCGTCCTCTTTTCCCAGATGCATTCAAAAATGAAGTACAGGTTATCGCAACTGTAGTATCTGTGAACCCAGACGTTCAGCCAGATATCGTAACTATGATCGGTACTTCAGCAGCACTTGCTATCTCTGGTATCCCGTTCAACGGTCCTATCGGTGCAGCACGTGTTGGTCACATCGATGGTCAACTAGTTCTTAACCCAAGCAACACTGAGCTAGAAACGTCTAAGCTTGACCTAGTGGTAGCAGGTACTGAAGGCGCTGTTCTAATGGTTGAGTCAGAAGCTGACAACCTAACTGAAGAAGAGATGCTATCTGCGGTAGTTTACGGTCACGATCAACAGCAAGTTGTTATCAACGCGATTAACGAATTCGCGGCTGAAGTAGCGACTCCAGCATGGGATTGGGTTGCTCCAGAAGAGAACACTACGCTTGTAAACAAGATTGCTGAGCTAGCAGAGGCGAAACTTGTAGAAGCTTACCAAATCACTGAAAAGATGGCGCGTTACGACCGTATCCACGCTATTGCTGGTGAAGTAAACGAAGTTCTACTTGCTGAAGATCCTGAAGCAAACACCAAAGAAATTCACACTATCTTCCACGATCTAGAGAAGACAGTGGTACGTCGCAGCATCATCGCGGGTAACCCACGTATCGATGGTCGTGAGAAAGACATGGTTCGTGCACTAGATGTACGTACTGGCGTTCTTCCACGTACTCACGGTTCTTCACTATTCACACGTGGTGAGACTCAGGCGCTTGTAACTGCGACTCTAGGTACGCAGCGCGATGCTCAAATCATCGACGAGCTAACTGGTGAGCGTAAAGATCACTTCCTACTGCACTACAACTTCCCTCCATACTGTGTGGGCGAAACTGGTTTCGTAGGTTCTCCTAAGCGTCGTGAAATCGGCCACGGTAAACTTGCTAAGCGTGGTATTGCTGCAGTAATGCCATCTGTAGACGAGTTCCCATACACAGTACGTGTAGTATCAGAAATCACTGAATCTAACGGTTCTTCTTCAATGGCTTCTGTATGTGGTACGTCTCTAGCACTTATGGATGCTGGTGTGCCAATCAAATCTTCTGTTGCAGGTATTGCAATGGGTCTTGTGAAAGAAGGCGACGACTTCGTTGTTCTTTCTGACATCCTTGGTGACGAAGACCACCTAGGTGATATGGACTTTAAAGTAGCAGGTACTAACACTGGTATTACTGCACTTCAGATGGATATCAAGATCGAAGGTATCACTAAAGAGATCATGCAAATTGCTCTTAACCAAGCGCAAGGTGCACGTAAGCACATCCTATCTGTAATGGATGAAGCTATTTCTGGTGCTCGTGAAGATATCTCTGAATTCGCTCCTCGCATTCACACAATGAAGATCAGCGCTGAGAAGATCAAAGATGTTATCGGTAAAGGTGGTGCAGTTATCCGTGCTCTAACTGAAGAGACTGGTACAACTATCGAAATCGAAGACGACGGTACAATCAAGATTGCTGCAACTGAAGGTACAGCTGCGAAAGAAGCAATCCGTCGTATCGAAGAGATCACAGCAGAAGTTGAAGTTGGTCGCATCTACACAGGTAAAGTAGCGCGTCTAGCAGACTTCGGTGCATTCGTAACTATCCTGCCAGGTAAAGATGGTCTAGTACACATCTCGCAAATCGCTGACAAGCGTGTTGAGAAAGTGTCTGACTACCTAGCTGAAGGTCAAGAAGTTCAAGTAAAAGTTCTTGAAATTGACCGTCAAGGCCGTGTACGTCTAAGCATGAAAGAAGCAGTTGAAAAGACTGAAGAAGCGGCTACTGAAGAGAAGCCAGCAACTGACGCATAATGCGATTTAAGTGAATAGGCCGGATTTGTGAATTAGCCTATTTTACTAAAAGCATGTTATAAAGGGAGCACTAGGCTCCCTTTTTTTATGCGGAAGACACTAGGTTGAGGCTTAGCAACAGGAGTATTTATTTGTGAAATGGTTTCAAACCGCAACGCTTAGCCTTGCATTATTAGTGACAGCAGGCTGTGCATCAACATCGAACCACCAAGCTGAGTGGGTGCTGCCTCCAATGGTAGAAGCACTTCAGCCTAGCTTGCAGCAAGAAGTTCAGATCGCACGTTTAAGCCAACTACTTGGCAGAACGGATTTACCTAACGAAACACGCGCTAAAATACTCTACGAACGCGGCAACTACTACGACAGTGTCGGGTTACGCAATCTAGCCAGATTAGATTACGAACAGTCTCTTGCTATCTATCCGGCTCAAGCAGATCTGTTCAACTTGCTTGGTGTTTACTTCACTGAAAAAAGAAACTTCGATGCTGCCTACGATGCTTTTGATTCAGCTTTAGAGCTAGCACCAGACAATAGCTACGCGGCGCGCAACAGAGCGATTGCACTCTATTATGGTGGCCGTTTTGATCTCGCTTTAGAAGAGATGCAGCAGCATTACAATCAAGATTCTAGTGACCCATTCAGTGCATTGTGGCTCTACATTATTAAGTCAGAGATTACACCGGAAATCGCTAGGCAAGAACTTGAGCAGAGCTACCAAAATCGCAACGACAAGTGGGGCTGGATTATGGTCGCGATTACCTTGGGTGAAATTTCTGAAAAGCAAGCATTCAAAGCAATTGTAGAGAGCACACGCGATAAAGTTGTTCTTGCCCAGCACTTAACAGAAGCGTACTTCTATCTAGGTAAGCGCTACCAACAAAGTGACTCAGAGCAGGATATTGCCAAAGCGATTTCGTTCTACCGTCTTGCGATCTCATTCAATGTTTTTGAGTATGTAGAGCATAGATACGCAATATTAGAATTGACTAATATTTATGAAGATCTGCAAGCGCAAGTCATCGCTAGAGCGAAAGCACAGCAGGCGGCAAATCCAACGCAGTAGAGCCATTGGCTCTTAGAACAGAAAAACGCTGAACTCAGCGCTTTTTTATTGCGTCTTAGCCAATCTGTCGTTAACATTGTTAGCTTGGCTAACTAAATAAATTTCCCCCATGAGTTTAGAAACTAGCTTAATAGAATTAGAGCGCTTTTGCTCCAAAGCATGGCGCGTCTATGCGAAAGAAGATCCTTTGTCGCTATTGAGTTTTAATGAGTTCGACTATTTGCGTGTCGTTCAGACCTATCCTGAAGGGGTCCGAATTACAGATTTAGCTGATGAAATGAAAGTGACCAAGCCTTCTGCTTCAAATATGGTCGTGCGGCTAGAGAAAAAAGGGCTCGTTAAACGAATCATGTGCAATGAAGATGCTCGTTCAAAGAAAGTCGTCTTAACTGAAAACGCGATTAAAGCGATGTCGCTGGAAAAGGTCGTCTATAAAGAAGTTGCAGAAACGATGAACGCAAAGTTATCTGATCAAGAAGCGGCACAGCTAGTTAGCTTATTAAACAAAACATTGTTGTAACACATTTAACTATTTAGTTAGCCTTGCTAACTAGAGCAGAGAAGCATGCAAACATCCATTTATAAACAATTTTGGAAATACACAATCCCAACCGTGGCGGCAATGTTGGTCAACGGTTTGTACCAAGTGGTGGATGGGATCTTTATTGGTCGCTATGTTGCTGCAGATGGCCTTGCCGGCATTAACGTAGCTTGGCCTGTGATTGGTTCAATTCTAGGTATTGGCATGTTGGTGGGTGTCGGGACTGGCGCTTTGGTATCAATCCGTCAAGGTGAGGGAGACAATCAAGGTGCGAAAAAAATACTTGCGACTGGATTATTACTCCTGCTCGTTTTAGCTCCTATTGTTTCAGGCATATTGTACTTCTTTTCAGAGTACTTCTTACGCTGGCAGGGTGCTGACGGAAAAGTTTATGAACTTGGATTGCAATATTTGGATGTGTTAATCGGCGCTTGTATCTTTACTTTAGGCTCCATTGCGATGCCATTTTTGTTGCGTAATGATGACAACCCAAATTTAGCGACGATTTTGATGGTCATCGGTGCTGTCATTAATATTGCTCTTGATTACCTAATGATTGCCGTGTGGGATTGGGAGCTCGCGGGAGCGGCGTTGGCGACCGCTATTGCTCAGGCTGTGGTGACATTACTCGGTCTCGCCTACTTTTTCTCATCTAGAGCCAACTTAAGGCTTAAGTGGAGTGACGTTCGTTTGAGCTTACCCGTCATTCCACAAATATTTGCCATCGGTACGTCAAGCTTCTTTATGTATGCCTATGGTGCGGTGATGGTCGCGCTGCACAATAACTTGTTCGCCCAATATGGCGATGTGATGATGATTGGAGCCTATGCAATTCTTGGCTATATAGTGACCGTTTATTATCTTACTGTTGAAGGTGTGGCAAACGGTATGCAGCCATTGGTTAGCTATAACCATGGTGCGCGAAACAAAGATAACATCCGAGCACTACTTAAAATTGCCATGACAACAGCTATCGTGATTGGCGTTGCTTTTGTCGCAGTGATTAACTTATTTCCTAGAGAATTTGTTTCGGTGTTTAACTCAACCGATGAGAAACTAATAGAGAACACAATATTAGGCTTTAGACTGCATTTATTTGCTCTTTTCTTGGACGGTTTCCTAGTGGTTGCAGGGGCTTATTATCAGGCAATTAACAACGGCACTAAGGCGATGTTTGTTAATGTTGGTAATATTTTAGTTCAATTGCCTTTCTTATACTTAATGCCGAAATTGCTTGGTGTCTCGGGAGTTTGGCTTGCTTTCCCACTTTCAAATATTGCACTGAGTGCGGTAGTCATAGTGATTTTGATGAGAGACCTGCGTCGTTATCGGACTCACCAGACGGAACAAGCGATTGCTTAATAGAAAAAGGGCTCTGTTGAGCCCTTTTTGTATCTATGACGTTCGAGACTTAGAGTGTTTTAACTTCCAAACCGGCTAATTGGTGCCAGTAGCCATTACATTGCCTACTGTCTATTTGACTAGGACTGCCACCTTGCTCATTCGCTCGGAATTTATCTACTTGTGAGAAAGTATCAAGACCAAGTGGGCTTAAGCGAACCACGTCGACTAACCCTTGCATACTTGGTAAGTCATTGATGAGGTTGTAACAGTAGCCTGACTGAGTCTGGATACCATTGAGATTAAACACCTCTTGCCCTTCTTGGCTGCTTACCTGAATGCCCGTTGGATATTTGATACAGCAAGTCTCGCAATCATCCTTGGCTTTATTCTCTGCACGGGCAGTGAAGCAGCGTGCCGAGTAGGCTAGGGGAAGGTAACCGTGACTGAATACCTCGACTTCAAATTTGCCTTTAATACCGATCTCATCACATTGGTTAAGTACATTACCTAGCCACTCACGAGATAGCTCTACTGGCATGCACCAACGAGTCATGCCTTGTTTTAAGAACAAGTTCAAGGTGTGTGCATTGTAGGTATTAACGGCGGGGCCGACGACGAAAGGCACGTTACGCTCAGAGGCAAGTTGAATCGCAGAGACATCGTTGGCTTCAATGGCGAAGTCACCATTGTCGATGTACTTTTTCATCACGTTGACTTCGCTTGGTGCTTCGAGCAGTGCCATTGTCGACAACACGACTTGTTTACCAGTATTACTGAGTTCCTTCGCTATCTCAAACCAGTGTGCTGGTTTCATTTCACGGCGTTTTGAACAGACACTTTCACCCAGATAGATAATATCTGCAGAGCTGGTTTTCGCTTGCTCATAAAACGCTTCGACATCTTGCTTTGGCCAGAAGTAGAGTAGCGGGCCGAGTGCGTATTTCATGTTGTTTTCCATTGTTCTCTCTACAAGTAAAGCTCTACTGCCATTTACGGTGGTATGCGCCAAGTGTGGTTTGCGTCCCTTCTGATACATTAGCGAGTGTTGCATTCCAGCTTGGCTCTACTTGATAGCCTTCTGGGTTCGCCAAGTAACGATCGATTGCGGCTCGCCAAGTGCGGGTCACTTGCTCAACGTAAGCTGGGCTGCGTTGGCGACCTTCAATCTTGACCGAAGCAACATTCGCTGCAAAGAGCTCAGGTAGCATAGATAATGTATTTAAACTGGTTGGTTCTTCCAGGGCGTGATACGCCTTAGTTTGCTCGTTCAAGTCCGCTGTGAATCGACCTTTACACAAAGTAGGGTAGCCTGCATTTTCACCTTCACTGTAACGATCAATCAGGATGTCATTAAGACGAGATTCTAGGCCATTGTCAGTTTCTTGCCAGCGAACATATTTGGCTGGGGAGCAGGCACCGACGGTATTTGGCGATTCACCTGTCATGTATGACGATAGATAGCAGCGGCCTTCAGACATAATGCACAGGCTACCAAAAGCAAATACTTCTAGCTCAACGTCACTGGTGATGTTGCGTGATAGCTGCTTTACCTGATGAATGGAAAGAACACGTGGCAGCACAACACGCTTTACATTGAAGTTCTGCTTGTAGAAATCAATGGCGGCGACATTGGTTGCTGAGGCTTGTACTGATAAATGAAGTTCAAGTTGCGGGTATTTTCGTGCGGCATATTCAAGTACGGCAATATCGGCCACGATCAGAGCATCTACACCACTTTGCGCGGCTCGATCGACCGCATCGGTCCAGCGTTCAAACCCATTTGGATGAGCAAAGGTGTTTAGGGCAACATGAATTTTTTTGTTATTGTCGTGAACGTATTGAACGGCCTTTTCGAGTTTCTTACCCGTGAAGTTCAAACCTGCAAAGTGGCGGGCATTGGTGTCATCTTTAAATCCGATGTACACCGCATCAGCACCACAATCAATCGCCGTTTTTAAGGCAGGTAAGTTACCTGCTGGGCATAGGAGTTCCATTGCTCGCACCATGACTGTCTGTTCTAAATTTGCTGAGCATTTTATGAAGAAATATGAACGGCAAATTTGATGTACAGCAGGTTTGCGTGACTTTCTGGCTTAATTACTCAAATAGGGTTAGTTTTTGTGGCGGCGATTTTGCGCAAATAGCTCTTCAACCTCTTGTCTAGGCTGAGGACGGTAGAAATGGAAACCCTGAATAGAGTTACAGTTTAGGTTAGACAGCAGAGTGGCTTGCTGCTGAGTTTCGACACCTTCAGCGACCACAGTGAGATCGAGTGATTTACCAAGATTGATAATGTTCTCGATGACTGTGATTTGTTTAGGAAGCGTATCAATATCAGAGATAAACGCGCGGTCTATTTTCAGCTCATCGATAGGGAAACGTGCTAAGTAAGATAGCGAAGAGTAGCCTGTGCCGAAGTCATCAATTGACAGCGCAAAGCCGAGCTTCTTAATCGCATTAAGCATTTGCACAGTGTGTTCGCTGTCACTCATGACTGCACTTTCTGTCAGTTCGAAAGTGATACAACTTGGGTCAAGCTCAGTGGTGCGCAGCAGCTTTTCCATATAGTCGATAAGCTTTGGATTACCGAATTGTTCTGGAGACAAGTTGATCGCCACGCGTCCAGGTAAAATGCCCTGCAGCTTCCAGCGCTTAACCGTGCTAAACACATCACGCATTACTACGCGACCTAAGTGCTCAATCAAGCCTGCTCGTTCTGCGACTGGAATGAAAGCGCCAGGGCTGATATAGCCTTCGACTGGGTGCTTCCAACGGATTAGGGCTTCTGCGCCGTTGATACTGAAATCGCGAGCATTAACCTTTGGCTGATACCAAACCTCAAGCCCATTTTGCTGCAGTGCTTTTTGCAGTTCGATTTCAAGCCACAAACGCATGCGAGCTTCTTTATTCATCTGATCATTAAACTTGATCAGACGGTTACGGCCGCGATCTTTTGCTTCATACATGGCCGTGTCGGCATTTTGCAGCAAAATACGTGCGTCATTACCATCTCCTGGGTAAGCCACACTACCAATCGAACAGGCTAAACGCTTGCTAAAATGGTGTAGATCAAAGGGCTGGTTAATCAGGGAGATAATTCGTTCCGACAGCATTTCTGCCATGCGATTATTTTCAGGTTCAGGCAAGATAATGCCAAACTCGTCCCCACCTAAGTGCCCTAACACCGCTTGTTGTGGTAACAAACGCTTCAAGCGAGAAGAGACTTCTTTAATCACCTTGTCACCGATATGATGACCCAGCGAGTCATTGATGTTCTTGAAGTTATCAATGTCGAGGTAAAGCATGATCAAAGGCGTTTCGTTGTGGATCAGTTGTTCTAAGCGTTTGGTAAAGCCAAAACGATTGTATAAACCCGTCAGCGAATCGAGGTGGATATCTTCCTGTTTATTGGTTGTAAGCGCAGTAGGCGCAGCTTCCGCATCATGAATCAGTATCAGTTGCGAATCGCTACCCAGAATCATCGCTGCATCTGCTTGAAGTTGTACTTTACGTTCAAATCCGCAGCGAGGGCTCGTCAAACAGGTCAGTGGCGTTTCCCCAAGCATAGTGGCTAACGATTCTGAAAAAACGGTTTTGGTTTTCTCATCAACAAATAAGCGCGAAAGGCTTTCGCCTAGCACATCTTGAATTGAGTCAAAGCCTAACAAGCGTAGGGCGGCTGGGTTAGCTGACAGAATACAATCATCTTCTACAAGAAAGATACCTTCAGGTAGAAGCGTCGTGAGCGTGGAAAATTTGCCTTCCGATTCCTCAAGAGAACGAATCAGAATTTGTTTTTCGGAGGTATCAAGAGCGTGGAAAATAACATGCTCTATCTTGCCTTCGTTTTCGATAGGAGAGATATTGAAATGCAGGCTCGTCTCTAGGTCGAGATCGCCCATGGTCATTTCCGCTTCAATGGACTCGCCTTTGAAAGCTCTATCGTAGTATGGCTTTAGATGATCATAGAACTGCTGTCCCATTATCTGATTATCACACATACCAATAAGTTCAGTCGGAGTTAGCCCTGCGATATCGCAATAGCGGCCATTAACCATTGCATAGTTATGCTGGTTATCCAAAATGGCGAAAAAAAACGGACTATTAGCCGTGATTTTTGTAAACCAGTGCTGTAATTGTTGCGATAGCATCAAGTTTTTCCGACTCTCCAAAGAGCAATTTATCCACTAGTGGAGCGAATGTGAGTGATGTTATAACTATAACTGTCATTGCCTAGAGTTTAAAGAGTTAAGGCTTAGCGCAGATTCTTTGATAAATAACAGGAATCTCTAGTTAAACATACTCTATGATGAGTAATTCTAGCTAACAAAGTAACGGATATCTCGCGTGATTAACAAGATTCGCACTCAACTAGTTCAAAATGCCGCATCAATTTTGCGATCTCCAGTCCACTTCTTGCCTCAAACTGTACAAAAAAGAGCCTTGCTTGAAGGCCTTAAAACTGTTTTTAAAGAAGCACTTGAGGATGGTGACTTTGAATTTCTTGAAGATAAGTGGTTAAAAGTTGAGGTAAAAGATCTGCGTTTGAGTTGGCTGATAAGCTATCAGGATGAGCAAATTGTGGTTGCAGATAAACCAGTACGAGAAGATGTCTTGTTTAGCGGCAATCTTAATGACCTGGTGCTGATTGCTGGACGCAAAGAAGATCCAGACACTTTATTCTTTCAGCGCCGTTTGACCATCGAAGGGGATACCGAACTAGGCCTTGAAGTGAAGAACTTGATGGACAGTGTCGATCTGGAGTCTTTGCCAAAACCTCTTCAAACCTTGTTAAATCAACTAGCCGATTTTGTGCAAAAAGGATTACAATCGCCTGCAACACATAATGAGGTTGTAAATGCTTATTCGAACTGAAGCACCGGCAGACATACTTGCCATAGATCGATTACTTAAATCAACGTTTGAGACTGAAGCGGAAGCTGACTTGGTCATGAAGCTAAGAGAAAACGGACGTCGCACCTTATCTCTTGTTGCCTGCAATGACGAAGGAGAGGTAGTCGGTTACGTACTGTTTAGCCCAGTGATATTAGACGGTAGTGACTATAATTGGCAGGGACTTGCTCCGTTAGCTGTCGATGAAAAGTATCGCCGACAAGGTCTTGCGGCTGACATGGTAAAGGAAGGTTTGGCTTCTTTGCGCGAATTTGGCTACCCAGCCTGTGTTGTGTTGGGCGATCCAGCTTATTATGGCCGTTTTGGTTTTGTGGATAGTGCAAATCAGCAAATGCACTGTCAATGGGAAGTCCCACAAGGGGCATTTCAAGTCCTAGCACTAGAAGAAAGTGAGTTTGACGGACGCTCTGGTTTGATTGAGTACAGTCCTGAATTTTCAGAGCTTTAATTTCAATGCTGTGATTCTAAAGAGCTAAAACTGTGGTTTTGTCCTTTTTTTGACCGCTTAGCTCTCAAGGCGTACTTTTTTGAAAAAATCTACTTGTCAGCGTTATCGGCTTTCGCTAGTATTGCTCGGCCTTCGGTAAGGAGGTCGCTAGCCTTGTTCAAAAACATCATTAAAGAGTTTTCGAGCGGCGCTGGCTCAACAATTTGGAACATAGGTGGAAATCATGTTTACAGTTCTACTTGTGATTTACCTGTTGGCAGCGGTTGGTGTAATCGGCCTAGTGCTGATTCAACAAGGTAAAGGCGCAGATATGGGAGCCTCATTCGGTGCAGGCGCATCAAACACAGTGTTTGGCGCAAGCGGCTCAGGTAACTTCCTAACCCGAATGACTGCAATTTTTGCAACAGTATTTTTCATCCTTAGCTTAGTGCTTGGTAATATGTCTACACATAAAACTGAGTCACAATGGGTAGACCCGACTCAAGGTCAGGTTATCCAACAAGCTGACGATGCGAGCGAAATTCCAGCCCCTCAAGGCGACGAAATTCCTCAATAAGCTATTTTCTAGCTGATAAATAGAATTAGCTGCCGAGATGGTGAAATTGGTAGACACGCTAGCATGAGGTGCTAGTGCCTTAGGTGTGAGGGTTCGAGTCCCTCTCTCGGCACCATTGATTTACAAACTTGTAAAACACCTTGGAGAGCGTATAATGCTCGACAAGTCGGACGCGGGGTGGAGCAGCTTGGTAGCTCGTCGGGCTCATAACCCGAAGGTCGTCGGTTCAAATCCGGCCCCCGCAACCAAATCCCTTTTCTTTTATAGAAAGTGGATTGGGACAAGTTTGCGCAATAGCGATATTGCGAGTTAAGTGGCATCGATATCACTTAACGTATCAGGGTCCAGCAACAAAAAACCCCGACTTTTCGGGGTTTTTTGTTATCTAAATTTTCTCATTGAGAATTTAGAGCTTTGCTTGGAATTTAAATTGGGCTCTGAGCCCTTTTTTTGTTTCTGGAGTGGTTTAAATGACTGGTTTAGAAAGACAACTTACTGAAATGCTTGAAGCTCCTGTAGCGGCATCAGGTTATGAGTTAGTTGGATTAGAATTTGTTCGCGCAGGTGAACACTCAACATTACGTATTTTCATCGATCACGAGAACGGTATTAATGTTGAAGATTGTGCTGAAGTTAGCCGTCAGGTTAGCGCGGTAATGGACGTTGAAGATCCAATCACAGTGGCTTACAACCTTGAAGTGTCTTCACCAGGTTTAGAAAGACCACTATTCAAAGCTGCACACTATGAACAGTTTATTGGTCACGAGGTAAGCATCGTTTTGAAGATGGCTGTAGGCAACCGTCGTAAGTGGAAAGGTGTAATCCACTCTGTCGATGGTGAAACTATCTCAGTTACTGTTGAAGGTAACGAAGAAGAGTTTGCCCTAAGCAACATCTCAAAAGCTAACCTGATCCCTAAATTTTAATTAAAGTCTTAGAGGCTATTTAAAATGAGTAAAGAAATTTTAGCGGTAGTAGAAGCGGTATCGAACGAGAAAGCGGTACCTCGTGAGCGTATCTTTGAAGCCCTAGAAATTGCTCTGGCTACTTCTACTAAGAAGAAGCACGAAATGGAAATTGATGTTCGTGTTGAAATTGACCGTAAAACGGGCGAGTTTGAAACATTCCGCCGTTGGTTGATTGTTGAAGAAGTTGAGAGCCCAACCAAAGAAATCTCTCTAGAAGCAGCGAAATTCGAAAACGAAGAGCTTGAACTAGGTGATTACGTTGAAGACGACATCGAGTCAGTAACGTTTGACCGTATTACGACTCAAACGGCTAAGCAAGTTATCGTACAGAAAGTACGTGAAGCTGAGCGCGCGCAAATCGTAGAGCAGTTCATCGACAACGAAGGTGAGCTAGTGACTGGTGTGGTTAAGAAAGTTAACCGCGAAACTGTGGTACTAGACCTAGGTAACAATGCAGAAGCGGTTATCCTACGTGACGACCAACTTCCTCGTGAAAACTTCCGTCCAGGCGACCGTGTTCGTGGCCTACTTTACAAAGTGGCGCCAGAAGCTCGTGGCTTCCAGCTATTCGTGACTCGCTCTAAGCCTGAAATGCTAGCAGAGCTATTCCGTGTAGAAGTACCTGAAATCGCTGAAGAGATCATCGAACTTAAAGGTGCAGCACGCGATCCTGGTTCTCGCGCGAAAATTGCGGTTAAAACTAACGACAAGCGTATTGACCCAGTTGGTGCGTGTGTTGGTATGCGTGGTGCACGTGTACAAGCTGTTTCTGGCGAACTTGGTGGTGAGCGTATCGATATCGTTCTTTGGGACGATAACCCAGCGCAATTTGTTATCAACGCAATGGCACCTGCTGATGTTGCTTCTATCATCGTTGATGAAGATGCAAACGCAATGGACATCGCTGTTGAAGCAGACAACCTAGCACAAGCTATCGGCCGTAATGGTCAAAACGTACGTCTTGCATCTCAACTAACGGGTTGGGAACTAAACGTAATGACAGTTGAAGATCTTCACAAGAAACATGCTGAAGAGTCTCAAGCTGCAATCGAAAGCTTCATGAAGCACCTAGATATCGAAGAAGACTTTGCTCAACTGCTTGTTGAAGAAGGTTTCTCTACTCTAGAAGAAGTGGCTTACGTACCTGTAAACGAGCTTCTTGAAGTTGACGGTCTAGATGAAGATCTAGTCGAAGAACTACGTAATCGTGCTAAGAATGCACTAACGACTCTTGCTCTTGCTCAAGAAGAATCTTTCGAAGGTGTAGAGCCTGCTGAAGACCTACTTGGCTTAGAAGGTCTGGAGCGTGAGATGGCATTTAAACTGGCAGCTAAAGGTGTTGCAACACTAGAAGACTTAGCTGATCAGGGTATCGATGATATCGAAGGTATTGAAGGTCTAACCGAAGAACGTGCGGGTGAGCTAATCATGGCTGCTCGTAACATTTGTTGGTTCGGCGACGACGAATAATTTCAGCAAGGAGGAAGCGGATGACACAAATTACTGTTAAGGCACTGAGTGAAGAAATTGGTACACCAGTGGACCGCTTGATTGAACAACTTGCTGACGCTGGCATGAAGAAAGCGAGTAGTGATCAAGTTACTGATGAAGAAAAGCAGAAACTTTTGACTCACCTTAAGAAAGAGCACGGCGACACTTCAGGTGACGCGGAGCCAACTCGCTTAACATTACAGCGTAAAACTCGCAGCACACTAAGCGTTAATGCTGGTGGTGGCAAGAGTAAGGATGTTCAAGTAGAAGTGCGTAAGAAGCGTACTTATGTGAAGCGCAGCATTATCGAAGACGACGCGAAACGTGAGGCTGAGGAAGCAGCAAAGCGTGAAGCTGAAGAGCTTGCGAAGCGTGAGGCTGAAGAGCAAGCGAAACGTGAAGCTGCAGAGAAAGCAAAACGCGAGGCCGAAGAGAAAGCGAAGCAAGAAGCGGATGCAAAACGCGACGCTGAAGAAAAGGCTAAACGCGCCCAAGCTGATAAGGCTAATAAAGACATGAATGCAAAAAATGCGGAAGCTAATACGCAAGCGAAGAAAGAAGCTGACGAGCTGAAGCGTCGTCAGGAAGAAGAAGCCCAACGTAAAGCGGAACAAGAAGCGGCTAAGCTTGTTGAAGAAGCTCGTAAACTTGCTGAAGAAAATGAAGCTCGTTGGACTGAAGAAGAGAAGAAGAAGAAAGAGCTTGAAAACTCTGACTACCACGTAACCACTTCTACTTACGCTCGTGAAGCTGAAGATGCGGCTGACCGTAAAGAAGAAGGTGGCCGTCGTAAGAAGAAGAAAAAAGCTTCTAACAACGATGACCAAAATCGTGGCGGTCGTAACCAGCGTGGCGGCAGAAACCGCAACAAAGGTAAGCTAGCTAAACCAACTTCAATGCAGCAAGGTTTCGATAAGACAGCAACGGTTGCTAAAGCTGATGTTGTAATCGGTGAAACTATCGTAGTTTCTGAACTGGCAAGCAAAATGTCAGTGAAAGGCACGGAAGTTATCAAAGTAATGATGAAGATGGGCGCAATGGCGACTATCAACCAGGTTATCGACCAAGAAACAGCACAGCTTGTTGCTGAAGAAATGGGCCACAAGGTAATCCTGCGTAAAGAGAACGAGCTAGAAGAAGCGGTACTATCAGATCGTGATAATAATGCTGAATCAGTTCCTCGTGCTCCTGTTGTTACTATCATGGGTCACGTTGACCACGGTAAAACGTCTACGCTTGACTACATCCGTAAAGCACACGTTGCGTCGGGTGAAGCAGGTGGTATTACACAGCACATCGGTGCTTACCACGTTGAAACTGACAACGGCATGATCACTTTCCTTGATACTCCTGGACACGCGGCGTTTACTGCAATGCGTGCTCGTGGTGCTCAAGCGACAGATATCGTTGTTCTAGTTGTAGCGGCAGACGATGGTGTAATGCCACAAACAATCGAAGCGATCCAGCATGCGAAAGCGGCAGGTGTTCCTCTGATTGTTGCTGTGAACAAGATCGACAAAGAAGATGCAAACCCAGATAACGTTAAGAACGAGCTAGCTCAGTACGACGTTATTCCTGAAGAGTGGGGCGGTGAGAACATGTTCGTTCACATCTCTGCGAAACAGGGTACAAACATCGACGGTCTTCTAGAAACTATCCTTCTGCAATCTGAAGTTCTTGAACTAACTGCAGTTGAAGAAGGCATGGCGTCTGGTGTGGTTGTTGAATCTCGTCTAGATAAAGGTCGTGGTCCAGTTGCAACTGTACTTGTTCAGTCTGGTACGCTAAACAAAGGCGATATCGTTCTTTGTGGTCAAGAGTACGGCCGTGTTCGTGCTATGCGCGATGAGAACGGTAAAGAAGTAACGACTGCTGGTCCTTCTATCCCAGTAGAGATCCTAGGTCTTTCTGGTGTACCTGCTTCTGGTGATGAAGCAACAGTAGTACGTGATGAGCGTAAAGCGCGTGAAGTAGCGAACTACCGTCAAGGTAAATTCCGTGAAGTGAAACTGGCTCGTCAGCAGAAAGCGAAACTAGAGAACATGTTCTCTAACATGGCTGCTGGTGAAGTTGCTGAACTGAACGTTGTTCTTAAAGCTGACGTACAGGGCTCTGTGGAAGCAATCTCTGACTCACTAATCAAGCTTTCAACTGATGAAGTGAAAGTGAACATCGTAGGTTCTGGTGTTGGTGGTATTACTGAAACTGATGCCGTACTAGCAGCAGCTTCTAACGCTATCATCCTTGGCTTCAACGTACGTGCTGATGCAACAGCTCGCCGTACTGTTGAAAACGAAAACCTAGACCTTCGTTACTACTCAATCATTTACCAATTGATTGATGAAGTGAAACAAGCAATGGGCGGTATGCTTGCTCCAGAATTCAAGCAAGAGATCATTGGTCTTGCTGAAGTTCGTGACGTATTTAAGTCACCGAAACTGGGCGCAATCGCAGGTTGTATGGTTACTGAAGGTATCATCAAGCGTAACAACCCTATCCGCGTACTACGTGATAACGTTGTTATCTACGAAGGTGAACTAGAGTCACTACGTCGCTTTAAAGATGACGTACAAGAAGTTAAGAACGGCTACGAATGTGGTATCGGCGTTAAGAACTACAACGATGTTCGCGTTGGTGACCAAATCGAAGTCTTCGAAATCGTTGAAGTTAAACGTACTCTAGACTAATTGACTAACATTGCTGGCTTACTTATTGATAGATAAGCAGTAATTGGTTGTTGAATACGCCATGGGGGGCTGGAATTTATCCATCCCCCCATTCTTTCTAATAAGAGAAAAGATATGTCAAAAGAATTTAGCCGCACGCAGCGTGTTGCACAGCAGCTGCAAAAAGAACTCGCAATGATCCTTCAACGCGAAGTTCGAGATTCTCGCCTAGGCATGGTGACGATTTCTGATGTGGAAGTGTCACGTGATTTAGCATACGCGAAAGTTTTCGTTACTTTCCTATGTGTTGGTGAGCAAACTCCAGAGTCTTGCCTAGAAGCACTACGTGAGCATGAAGTTCATATCCGTATGATGCTAGGCAAACGCATTCGCCTACGTCTAACACCTGAAGTGCGTTTCCACTACGACAATACACTTGTCGAGGGTATGCGTATGTCAAACCTAGTGTCAGAAGTAGTTAACGAAGATAAGCGTAAACAGCATGACGCTGGCCGTGAAGAAGATCAGGCAGGTGAAGAGTAATGGCTCGTCGTCGTAAAGGTCGTCCAATTAATGGTGTTGTCCTTTTAGACAAGCCAACAGGCATTTCATCTAATGATGCACTGCAGAAAGTAAAACGCATTTACTTTGCAGAGAAAGCAGGTCATACCGGTGCTCTGGATCCCCTAGCGACAGGTATGCTGCCAATCTGTCTTGGTGAAGCAACCAAGTTCTCTCAGTTCTTGTTGGATTCTGATAAACGCTACCGAGTGATCGCCAAGTTAGGTGAGCGCACGGATACCTCGGATTCTGATGGTGAAGTGGTTGAGACTCGTCCGGTAGACGTTTCTCTAGAAAAACTAGAAGCATGCATCGATAAGTTCCGTGGTGAGTCAGACCAAGTGCCTTCGATGTTTTCGGCATTGAAATACCAAGGTAAGCCTTTGTATGAATATGCGCGCAAAGGTATTGAAGTGCCGCGTGAATCACGCAAAATTACGGTTTATGAAATCGTCCTGCATCGCTTTGAAGGTGATGAAGTCGAGATGGAAGTCCACTGTTCAAAAGGGACTTACATCCGCACTATCGTCGATGATCTCGGTGAAATGCTCGGCTGTGGTGCTCACGTCACTATGCTACGTCGTACAGGGGTTGCTAAATATCCATACGAGAAAATGGTTACTCTAGAGCAACTTAACGAGCTGTTAGAGCAAGCAGATCGTGATGAAATCGCACCAAAAGAGCTACTTGATCCTCTGTTGTTACCAATGGATACCGCGGTAGAAGATTTACCAGAAGTGAATCTAAACGCTGAGTTAACTAACTTGGTTCAACACGGTATGCCAGTACAGGTATTAGGTGCACCAGAAGGAACGCCTCTGCGTATGACTTCAGGTGAAGAGAAGCTCTTTATCGGTGTTGCTGAAGTCAATGCTGATGGCAAGGTTGCTCCTAAGCGCTTAGTGGTTTTCCGCGAAGAAGCTGAGTAACAGACTATCGTTACTGAATACATTAAACCGAAGCTCAATGCTTCGGTTTTTTTATACCAGTGTAGAGTAATGTCCGCGTATACATGGCCGCAATAGCAACAAAGTTCATCTCATCCAGTTGTTACCCTGTTGTAAGGTTTACCAAGGCGTCGAAATCTCAAGCCTTGGCAAAGGAGTCTGGATACTAGTGTAAGAGGCTACTTAACCAGCTTAGCCTCAGTCAGTGCTGCTCTCAGTGCGTCAGCGCGTTTACGGTTAACTCCGAAATCAGAGTGACCAGTGCGGGATTCAGAGCGAACAATCAGGTTACTCCCTTCTATTCTTAATTCCAAATCATCGACGAAACGCATGATCTTACTGGTAAATTCTACTCGTAAATAATCAGTGTTTTTTTCTGCAGTTTTGGTTCTTGGTTGTTCTAGTACCACAGCTTCGATCTGATCTAAGGTTACGCCATCATTGAGTTCAAACGGCGCGAGGTTATGCTCTGGTCGAGTATCTTGTGTTGAAACGCAGTTAGGTTTGTCACCGCAAGGTGAAGCTGTGCGATCTGACATATCTTGTACTCCTTGGCTACAAGCGGTTAAACCCAATAGGGTGATTGAAAGGAGAGCGGCGTTCTTCATTTTGAATACCTTGTCTTACTCTAATTGAATTCAATTATATGTTTTAAATGAAAAAAGGATCCAATTAATGGATCCTTTTGTGAGTTGAGTTAAGGCTATATCTCAAGGTAATCAAGTATACCTTCAGCAGCTTTACGCCCTTCATCAATCGCAGTAACAACAAGATCAGAACCGCGAACGGCATCTCCTCCGGCAAAGATCTTTTTGTTGCTCGTCTGGAACATAAACTCTTGATCAGATGGTGCTTTGATACGTCCCCATTGATCGAGTTCTACGCCATATGGTTCAAGCCAACTCATCTGGTGGGGTTGGAATCCAAATGCCATGATAACGGCATCGGCTTCCAATACATGTTCACTGCCTTCTACAGGTTCTGGGCGACGGCGCCCCGCTTCATCTGGTTCACCCAATGCCGTTTTGACCACTTTGACACCGCTGACTTTGCCTGAGCTGTCGACCTCAAGTCCTAGTGGCTGAAGGTTAAACATAAAGTTAACCCCTTCTTCTTTGGCATTTTTTACCTCACGACGAGAGCCCGGCATGTTGGCTTCATCACGGCGGTAAGCACAAATGACGTTATCAGCACCTTGGCGAATCGATGTACGTACACAGTCCATTGCGGTATCACCACCACCAAGGACGACGACTTTTTGCCCTGCCATATCAATAAACGGCTGGTCATCTTCTAAGCTCATTACCTTATAGGTATTTGACACTAAGAAAGGTAGAGCGTCATACACACCCGGAGCATCCTCGTTATCTAGACCCGCACGCATATTCTTGTAAGTGCCGACGCCAAGGAAGACTGCGTCATACTCATCGACAAGCTCCTGCATTTGGATGTCTTTCCCCACCTCAATGTTGAGCTGAAACTCGACGCCCATTTCGCTAAAGACTCGACGACGATTCTCCATGACCCCTTTTTCCAACTTAAACGATGGAATACCGAAAGTGAGTAGACCGCCGATTTCAGGGTAGCGATCGAAAACAACAGGCTTGACGCCGTTACGAACTAAGATATCTGCCGCTGCAAGGCCAGCAGGCCCTGCACCGATAATAGCAACCTTCTTATCTGTCCACTCGACTTTGGACATGTCTGGTTTCCAGCCCATCTCAAACGCTTTATCGGTAATGTACTTTTCAATATTACCAATTGTCACGGCACCAAAGTCGTCGCTTAAGGTACAAGAACCTTCACACAGCCTATCTTGAGGACATACTCGACCACACACTTCAGGCAAGCTGTTAGTTTGGTGAGAGAGCTCAACCGCTTCTAATATGCGTCCTTCATTGGCGAGCTTTAGCCATTGCGGGATATAGTTGTGAACCGGACATTTCCATTCACAGTAAGGGTTACCACAGTCTAAGCAGCGATCTGCTTGCGCAGTGGCTTGCTGCTTAGTAAAGGGTTCATAAATTTCGACGAACTCAATCTTACGAGTTTTAATCGGCTTTTTCGCAGGATCTACGCGTTGTACGTCGATAAATTGGTATACGTTCTGACTCATGATTCAAACATCCTCCATGAATTATTGGACTTGAACGCGCAGTTCTGCGGCACTGCGGCTTTGATGGCCTAGCAGGGTGTTTAAGTCTGCTGCTTGAGGTTTCACTAAGTAGAACTTTGGAATCCATTCATCAAAGTTCGCTAAGATGTTTTCTGCGTGAGCAGATCCTGTCTCTTCTAAGTGTTCTGCAATTAAGCCACGTAAATGTTCCTGATGAATATAGAGCTCAGAAAGGGCAACTGCCTCTACCGATTCTTGGTTCACGCGACCTTGGAAGTCGTCGTTTTCATCCAAGACGTAAGCGAAGCCGCCTGTCATACCAGCACCAAAGTTCACGCCAGTCGCACCAAGAATGGCAACAATACCGCCTGTCATGTATTCGCAAGCATTATCGCCAGCGCCTTCAATCACAGAGATGGTGCCAGAATTACGCACCCCGAAGCGCTCACCTGCAGTACCTGCCGCAAATAGCTTGCCGCCTGTTGCGCCATACAAACAGGTGTTGCCTATGATGGTCGCCTCATTACATCTAAAGGCGGTACCTTGGTGCGGCTTGATAACAATCTTACCGCCAGCCATGCCTTTACCGACATAGTCATTAGCATCACCCGTCAGGTACAGTTCAACACCGCCCGCATTCCAGACGCCAAATGACTGACCAGCAGTACCATCCAGATGGAGTTTAATCGGTGTTGCAGCCATACCTTGGTTACCGTAGCGTTTGGCTATTTCACCAGAAAGACGAGCGCCAATTGAACGGTCAGTGTTAATGACGTTATAGAAGAGGTCAGCACCTTGCTTAGCCTCTACAGCCGCTAAGGTATCTTCAACGATCTTTTGATTGAGTTCTGCCTTGTCAAATGGAGCGTTTGGCTCGGTCCAATAAAGCGGATGGTTTTGTGGTGACACTGGTGCTTCAAGAATACTAGATAGATCGAGCTTGCTCTGTTTGGCTGTCATACCTTCTACTGCTTCCAGTAGATCGGTACGACCAATGAGATCTGTTAGCTTTTCAACACCAAGTTCAGCTAACAGCTCGCGCACTTCATCAGCAAGACCGACAAAGTAGTTCATCACCATCTCAGGTAGGCCTTTGAAGTATTCTTTACGTAAGGTGTCATCTTGCGTAGCAACACCTGTCGCACAGTTGTTTAGGTGACAAATACGTAGGAACTTACAACCCATCGCGACCATTGGGGCGGTACCAAAACCGAAGCTTTCTGCACCAAGAATTGCCGCTTTGACCACGTCTAAGCCAGTTTTCAAGCCACCATCAACTTGGAGGCGAATCTTGTGGCGAAGACCATTGGCAACTAGAGCCTGCTGAGTTTCGGCAAGGCCGAGTTCCCAAGGGCTACCTGCATATTTTACTGAGGTGAGTGGGCTTGCTGCCGTACCGCCGTCATAACCAGAAATGGTAATCAGATCGGCGTAAGCCTTGGCAACCCCTGTTGCGATAGTGCCGACACCAGGTTCAGAAACCAACTTCACCGATACCAGAGCATTCGGATTGACCTGCTTAAGGTCGAAAATAAGCTGAGCCAAATCCTCAATCGAATAGATATCGTGATGAGGAGGAGGGGAGATAAGGGTTACCCCTTGCACTGAATAGCGCAGTTTAGCGATTTCAGCCGTGACCTTATGCCCCGGTAACTGACCGCCTTCACCAGGCTTCGCCCCTTGTGCAACCTTGATTTGCAAGACATCAGCATTAGTTAAGTAGTGCGGTGTTACACCAAAACGTCCTGAGGCAATCTGCTTGATACGAGAGTTACGTTCAGTACCAAAACGGCGTGGATCTTCACCACCCTCACCGGAGTTTGAGTAGCCACCCAGTCGGTTCATGGCGGCTGCCAGAGCTTCATGAGCCTCAGGGCTTAAAGCGCCGATAGACATCGCTGCGGAATCAAATCGTTTGAACAGTTCAGTGCTTGGTTCGATTTGTTCCAGTGGTAGCGGTGAGTCTGATTTCTTCAGTTGCATTAAGTCACGTAGCATAGCGACAGGGCGATCATTGACCTGTTTGGCAAAACTCTTATAGTCCGAAGAGTCGCCGGACTTAACTGCGGTTTGCAATGTTCCTACAACATCGGGGTTGTAGGCGTGGTATTCACCACCGTGGACATATTTGAGCAGTCCACCATGTTCGATAGGTTTGCGTTTCGCCCAAGCTTTGCGAGAAAGGTTGTATAGGTCTTGCTCAAAGTCTTCAAAGTTTGCACCTTGAATACGCGTTGTAACACCATTAAAGCACAGCTCGACAACTTCCTGACTTAGGCCGACAGCTTCAAATAATTGCGAACAACGGTATGAAGCGACCGTTGAAATGCCCATCTTAGACATAATCTTGTACAGGCCTTTGTTGATGCCGTACTGGTAGTTCTGCATCACTTCGCGATAGCTCTTATCGATCGCACCATCATCAATCACTTTGCCTAAGGCTTCATAGGCCAGGTACGGGTAGACCGCGGTTGCGCCAAAGCCAAGTAGAACCGCAAATTGATGCGGATCACGCACCGTTCCTGTTTCAGCAATGATGTTAGCGTCACAGCGCAAGTTAGCTTCTATTAGGCGGCTTTGCACTGCGCCTACTACCATCGCAGCTGGGATAGGTAACATGCCTTTGCGTAATGCTCGGTCAGAAAGAACCACGAGCACAGAGCCATCTTTTACCACCTGCTCGGCTTGTTCACAAAGATCTAAGATGGCTTTTTCGAGATCTTTCTCTTGAGGATCGTAGTTAATATCCAGTACTGAGTTGCCATAGTGTTGATCGTTTAGCTCGAGCAACTGCTTCATATCTGAGTAAAGCAGAACAGGCGAATCAAAGGTGACTCGATGGGCGTGACCATCGGTTTCACAGAAGACATTCATCTCCTGACCAATACTGGTTGCAAGCGACATAACGTGTTTTTCACGCAATGGATCGATCGGTGGGTTGGTTACTTGAGCGAATTTCTGACGGAAATAGTCAGTGACAAGGCGTTCTTTGGAAGAGAGCACTGCCATTGGCGTGTCATCACCCATTGAGCCAACGGCTTCTTGCCCCATATCACCCAGAACACGAAGGACCTGATCGACTTCCTCGTTGCTCATCGCAAACTGTTTTTGGTAGGTCTTAAGTTGGTCATCGTCAAAGCTACGTTCACCTACTTGATCTTCGGCTAACTGCGAGAATGGTGTAAGTTTATGAACATTGCTATCCATCCACTCTTTATATGGATGGCGACCTTTAAGATCATTATCAATTTCGCTTGATTGCCATAGCTTGCCTTGGCGAGTATCCACCACTAACAGTTCACCGGGGCCTACACGGCCTTTTTCCGCGACTTCATCCGGTGCGTAATCCCAAATACCGACTTCTGATGCGAGAGTGATCAGCTTGTCTTTAGTGATCACATAACGAGCAGGGCGCAGGCCATTTCTATCTAAGTTACATGCCGCATATCGACCATCGGAAAGTACGATACCAGCCGGGCCGTCCCACGGTTCCATATGTTTCGAGTTGAAGTCGTAGAAGGCGCGTAGATCTGGGTCCATATCCGGGTGGTTTTGCCACGCAGGTGGAACAAGCATTCGCATAGCGCGGAAGATATCCATGCCCCCGGCTAAGAACAGATCGAGCATGTTATCTAAGCTTGATGAATCTGATCCCGTTTCATTGACGAAAGGTGCCGCCGTTTGCAGGTCGGGTAGGAGCGGCGAAGCAAATTTATAAGCACGCGCTCGCGCCCACTGCCTATTGCCTTGAATCGTATTGATTTCACCGTTGTGGGCGAGATACCTGAATGGCTGTGCTAGTGGCCAACGCGGTTGAGTGTTAGTCGAAAAACGCTGGTGGAACAAGCAGATAGCTGATTCCATGCGTAGGTCGGCGAGGTCTAAGTAGAACCTAGGTAAGTCTGCTGGCATACACAGACCTTTGTACACCATGACTTGAGTCGACAAGCTACAAATATAAAACTCGTTATCGTCAACGATCTGTTTTTCAATTCGGCGGCGAGCGATATACAGGCGTCGTTCAATGTCGCGCTCACGCCATCCGGCAGGTGCTGAGATAAAAACTTGCTGAATATTGGGCAGTGAATCAGCCGCAATTGGGCCTAACACTGCCGAGTTGGTCGGCACTTCTCGCCAACCTGAGACGGTCAATGTCTCTTTTGCAAGCTCTTGATTAATAATGTCTTTAGCTTGTTGAGCTTTTAGAGGGTCTTGATTGAAAAAAATCATACCTACGGCATATTGTTTGCCGAGGTTGAAACCATTTTCTTCAGCGATAAGACGAAGATATGAGTCGGGCTTTTGTAATAAAAGACCACAGCCATCACCCGTTTTACCGTCTGCGGCGATACCACCACGGTGGGTCATGCGGTCAAGTGCTGAAATTGCGGTGCGTACCAGTTTATGGCTTGGCTCACCTTCCATATGTGCAATCAAGCCAAATCCACAGTTGTCTTTTTCAAGACGAGGATCATATAAAGCCATTGCAATTCTCCCTTTGCTTCTCTGTCATCCCGACAGAACTACCAACATCAAAAGGGTTGGTATGTATGACTAACTATGCGTTCTAATTGTTATATATCGGATAGATATGCAGTAAATATTCTTAAAATATTTAACAAAATTGGACGAATTCATTTTCATCGACTTCACAACGTATAGGTTATTGTAAAAAAGGTCAAGTTCTTGGTGGAATATCACGTCAATATGCGATTTACCACTGAATGCGCTGTAATAACCTATATAATTCAGAAGCTTAAGGTTTTTGTTGTTACAATTTTGCAACAAAGGGTGTTTTGGGAAAATAAAAAAGACCAGCACAATGTACTGGTCAATCGGAAAAGTTTGGAAGGAATGATTGTTTATGCTTAACCACCTAGAATCTACTAAATGAGTTTCTTAGGTGGTTAATCATTATGCTGAGAGCATCAGTGAGTCTGCTTTTGCTTCAAGATTCGAATTGCCCATTAGGTAATCATCAATCGCAATTGCACATTCACGTCCCTCATTGATACAACGTACCACTAGAGACTGGCCAGTACGCATATCACCGGCTGCAAAGACACCTTTTTGGTTGGTTGCAAAGCCTTCAGTTGCGACGTTACCGCGCTCATCAAGTTTGATATCAAGTTGAGCAAGTACACCTGTTGGTTCTGGATGTAAGAAGCCCATGGCTAGGAAGGCCATATCACATGGGATAACACGCTCCGAGTTTGCTACTTCTTCAAAAGTAGGGCGCTCGCCTGGCGCTGCATCTTTCCATACGATATCAGCGATGCGTAAACCTGTTACCTGACCTTGATCGTTACCGATGAACTCTTTAGTCAGAATGTTCCAGTGACGATCACAACCTTCTTCGTGAGAAGTGGTTGTTTTCATGATCATTGGGTATTGAGGCCAAGGCATGTTCGCTGGGCGTTTTTCTGGTGGGATCGGCATGATCTCAACCTGAGTAACGCTCGCCGCTTTATGGCGATTAGAGGTACCAACACAGTCAGAACCGGTATCACCACCACCGATAACCACAACATGTTTGTCTTTGGCATGAATTTCTTCACCTTTAAGATCCATGTCGTTGGCACGGCGGTTGTTTTGGCCTAGGAATTCCATTGCGAAATGAACGCCTTTCAGCTCACGCCCAGGAACTGGGAGATCGCGTGGAACCGTTGAACCACCTGTTAGTAGCACGACATCATATTCTTGGCGCAATTGCTGAGCATTTACGTCAACACCGATGTGTTGGTTTACTTTGAATTCAACGCCCGCTTCAGCCATTAGATTGATCTTACGATCAATCACATCCATGCCCAATTTGAAATCAGGAATACCGAAGCGTAGTAGACCACCGACTTTCTCGTCACGCTCAAATACTGTCACTGAGTGACCCGCACTATTGAGCTGCTCAGCAGCCGCAAGACCAGCTGGCCCAGAACCGATGATTGCAATAGTTTTACCTGTACGAGAACGAGGCGTTTTAGGTTTTGCGTACCCTTCACGGTACGCAGTTTCGACAATGGTTTTCTCGATGTTACAGATAGTGATTGGATCTTGGTTGATACCCAGTACACATGCACTTTCACACGGAGAAGGGCACACACGACCTGTAAACTCAGGGAAGTTATTGGTAGAACTTAGAATATTCCACGCTTCTTCCCAGCTATCACGATAAACGGCATCGTTAAATTCTGGAATGATGTTGCCAATCGGACACCCGCTGTGACAGAAAGGAACACCACAGTCCATACAACGAGAAGCCTGAGTATTGATCTTATCGCCAAACTCTTCGTTTAAAACGAACTCTTTGTTGTCTTCAATCCGAACCGATGGGTCGAGCTTCTTTGGAAGCTCGCGACCATGTTCTAAAAATCCAGTAGGCTTACCCATTATACTGCCTCCGCCTGTTCCGTTTGTGCTTGCTCTGCTTCAGCCTTACGCTTTTGAAGTACCGCTTTGTAGTCACGCGGCATGACCTTAACCATAGAGGCTAGGCTTGCTTCAAAGTTGTTTAGGAAAGACTGAGCAACTTCACTTCCTGTGAACTCAACATGCTTAGTAAGCATCTCTTTCAGTAATGCGCGATCTTCGGCTTCGATTGGATCGAGGTCGACAAGTTCTGGGTTGAGCTTAGTTTCAAAGTCTTCAGACTTGTCCCAAACGTAAGCGACACCGCCACTCATACCTGCTGCAAAGTTACGACCTGTTGAGCCAAGGATAACGGCGACACCACCTGTCATGTATTCACAGCCGTGGTCACCGACACCTTCAACAACCACTTTTGCACCCGAGTTACGAACACAGAAACGTTCACCCGCCATACCGCGAATGTAAGACTCGCCTGATGTTGCACCGTAGAAACAAACGTTACCCACTACGATGTTGTCTTCAGCAACGATGGTTGACTTCGCGTCAGGGTAAAGCACAAGCGTACCGCCAGATAAACCTTTACCCCAGTAGTCGTTCGCATCACCTTCCACTTCGAACTTCACGCCCTTAGCTAGGAATGCACCGAATGACTGACCTGCAGAACCTGTGAACTTGACGTTCATCGGTTGTGGTAGACCTGTGTCTTTGTAAACCTTAGAGATTTCGTTCGACAGCATGGTACCTGCAGAGCGATCCGTATTGATGATAGGGAACTCAGCGTTAACTGCTTCGCCTTTTTCAAGGGCTGGGATAGCCGCTTGAATCAACTTACGGTCTAGAACTTCTTCTAGGTTGTGGTTTTGCTCTGTTTGGTTGTAGATGCCATCGCCTTCACGTGCTTGCTCAATGTGAAGCACAGGAGATAGGTCTAGGTTCTTGTATTTCCAATGTTTGATGTCTTCGCGAACTTTCAGTTTGTGCGACTGACCAACCATCTCATCGATAGTGCGGTAGCCAAGTTCAGCCATAACTTCACGTAGACCTTCAGCCATGTATTGGAAGAATGTCACTACGTCTTCTACGCGGCCATCAAAGCGCTCACGTAGAGTCTTGTTCTGGGTTGCGATACCAACAGGACAGGTGTTCTTGTGACACTTACGCATCATGATACAACCTTCAACAACCAATGCTGCTGTTGCCACGCCCCACTCTTCAGCACCTAGTAGTGTTGCGACTGCAAGGTCACGAGGTGTTTTCATCTGACCATCAGACTGAACCACGATACGGTTACGTAGACCGTTCTTGATGAGAGTTTGGTGCGTTTCTGCTAGACCAAGCTCCCAAGGCAGACCTGTGTGACGGATAGACGACATTGGTGATGCACCTGTACCACCATCGAAACCTGCGATAAGGACAACGTCAGCTTTCGCTTTCGCTACACCTGATGCGATGGTACCAACGCCAGCTTCAGATACTAGTTTCACGTTGACGCGACCAGCACGGTTTGCGTTCTTCAAGTCGTAGATTAGCTGAGCCAAATCTTCGATTGAGTAGATATCGTGGTGTGGTGGTGGCGAGATTAGACCTACGCCCGGAGTTGAGTGACGTGTTGCACCGATCCAGTCATCAACCTTATCACCTGGTAGCTGACCACCTTCACCAGGTTTCGCGCCTTGAGCCATCTTGATCTGTAGCTCATCTGCGTTAGTGAGGTAGTAAGAAGTTACACCGAAGCGGCCTGAAGCAACCTGTTTGATTGCTGAGCGTTCCCAATCACCGTTCTCTTTGCGCTCGAAACGTGTTGGGTCTTCACCACCTTCACCTGAGTTTGATTTCGCGCCAATGCGGTTCATCGCAACAGCTAGCGTTGAGTGTGCTTCGTACGAGATAGAGCCGAATGACATCGCACCTGTTGCGAAACGCTTAAGGATGTTTTCGATTGGCTCGACTTCTTCAAGTGGGATTGAACCTGCTGGGTTTTTAACAAAGTCTAGCTGGCTACGCAGTGTTGCTGCGTTATCGCCTTGATCGTCTACCGCTTTCGCGTATTTCTTGAACTGAGAGTAGTCTTTGTTGCGCGTTGATTCTTGTAGCAGTGAGATAGTCTCAGGGTTAAACAGGTGTTTTTCACCACGCTGTTTCCACTGATAAACACCACCCACATCAAGCACTTGTACTGGGATTTCACGTGTAGGGAAACCAATGCGGTGACGCACTAGTACTTCTTTTGCGATATCGTCAATCGTTAGACCTTGAATGCGTGAAACCGTACCTGTGAAGTATTTATCGACAACGGACTTGCTGATACCTAGTGCTTCGAAGATCTGTGCACCGTGGTAAGACTGCAGCGTCGAGATACCCATCTTCGAGAAGATCTTCAGTAGACCACCGTTGATAGACTTACGGTAGTTCTCAAATAGGTCACGAATCTTGGTTTCAGGATCAAGCTTCTTAGTGCGCTGTAGCTCAACCATAGTTTCGATAACTAGGTATGGGTTAACTGCGTTAGCGCCATAACCAACGAGCGTTGCGAAGTGGTGCGTTTCACGTGCATCTCCTGTCTCAACTACGATGTCACACTTGGCACGTAGACCTTTACGGATCAGGTGGTGGTGAACAGCGCCAACCGCCAGCATAGCTGGAATTGCGGCGTGGTTAGAGTTAACGGCACGGTCAGTCAGAAGGATGATTGAGTAACCATCGATGACGGCATCTTCCGCATACTGACAGATACGCTTAAGTGCGCGCTCTAGCTTGCCTTCGTCTTCGCTTGCTTGGAAAACAATGTCTAGTGTCTTGGCTTGAAGGTGCTCGTTATCGATCGCACGTAGTTTCTCAAGTTCAGAGTTAGAGAGAACTGGAGACTCGAGCTCTACTTTTTGACAGTGCTCTGGTGACTCAGCAAGCAGGTTCTGATCTTTACCTAGGTAAGTGTTCAGAGACATAACCATACGCTCACGAATCGGGTCGATTGGCGGGTTAGTTACCTGAGCAAATAGCTGTTTAAAGTAGTTTGATAGATGTTGTGACTGGTGCGAAAGAATCGCTAGTGGCCAGTCGGCACCCATTGCAGAAAGTGGCTCTTTGCCATCTTTCGCCATCGGTACGATGATTTCGTTAACTTCTTCAGAACTTACGCCAAATGCTTGTTGCTTGTGCAGTAGCTTCTCTGGTGATGGTTGGTTGAATTCGTTGCTTGCATCAGGCAGCTTCTTCAAGCTCAGTAGGTTTTCTTCAACCCACTTTTCGTAAGGCTGTGCCGACGCAATACCATCTTTCACTTCTTCATCAGAAATGATGCGACCTTGTTCTAGGTCAGCAACGAAGATACGACCTGGCTGAAGACGACCACGGAACTCAACGTTTTCTGGCTCAATTTTAACCACGCCAGACTCAGAAGCCATTACTAGGAAGTCATCTTTAGTCACTGTGTAGCGAGATGGGCGCAGACCGTTACGATCAAGGGTTGCACCGACTTGCACACCATCGGTGAAACAGACTGAAGCTGGGCCATCCCAAGGTTCCATCACATTGGCGTGGTATTGGTAGAACGCGCGACGTGTTGGATCCATGTTTTTGTTTTCTTGCCATGCTTCAGGGATCATCATCATCAGCGCATGTGGCAGGCTGCGACCAGATAGAACTAGGAGCTCAAGTGCCATATCGAAGTTAGATGAGTCCGAGCTACCTTCCTGACAGATAGGCAGTAGCATGTCGATCTCGGCCTGAGTGAACAGGTCAGATTCAATGATTGCTTCACGAGCTTTCATCCAGTTCAGGTTACCGCGAACTGTATTGATTTCACCGTTGTGAGCAATGTAACGGAAAGGCTGTGCTAGACGCCATTTCGGGAATGTATTGGTAGAGAAACGAGAGTGAACCAGTGCCAGCGCACTGACCATCGTTGGGTTCTGTAGATCTAGGAAGTACTGAGGGACTTGTTCCGTAGTTAGCTGACCCTTGTACACTACTGTCTTGTAAGACATAGAGTTGATGTAGAAATCATCACCAATGTTAGAAACGCTTTCTAGACATACGCGAACTGTGTAGTTTCGCAGTACGTAAAGCTTACGTTCTAGTTCTTCAGGCGTGATTCCTGGGCCGCCTGAGACAAATACATGCTCAAATTGAGGCTCAGTGCTTAGAGGATCTGCGCCGATCATTGAGTTGTCAGTAGGTAGAACACGGTAGCCAATAACGTCTAGCTCAAGGCGCTTTGCATTACGTTCTAAAATATCGCGACATTGCGCGCGTTTGTGTTCATCTTTAGGGAAAAGTACAACACCGACACCGTATTTCTCAAAAGAGGGGAGCTTGATACCAAGCTTTACCGCTTCTTCTAACAGAAATTCATGGGGCTTTTGCAATAAGATACCTGCACCGTCACCACTACATGGGTCGCAACCTTGACCACCGCGGTGTTCCATACGGGCTAGCATATCAAGTGCCTGAGTAACTACTTCGTGTGATTTACGGTTTTTAAGGTGAGCAACAAAACCGATACCACAAGCGTCATGCTCCAGTTCGGGAGTATATAGACCTTGGGCATTTTGCTCTCTATCTACCATAGATACATCCTTCCAGTTCAGTAGGCGCAAATGTGCTAGTCGAAACTAGTTCTACGTCCTGTCCTTTATAGTTTTGATTCGAAGTCAGCCTAGGTTGGCGACTTTGATTCCTTTCCGTATCTCGCAGAAAAATATTGCGAGAAAAACAATCCTTGGTGGAATCCCGTTTTTTAGTATCACAATCTAGTGATTTATATAGGTGGGAGTGGGATAACACCGACGTTTCACCGAGTTTTTATGTAAGTAAAATCACAAAAAACAGCGAAATCTGTAAGTATCCTACAATTTAGTAAGGATGAAATGCAATCAAAACTCGATGCTGTTGCCCACTTTTTTTGGGTTATAAATGAATATTATGTTTAACTTTTGCGTAACAATCTGTCTGAGGCACGTTATTTTTGCATGTTTATTGATATTGGTTAATGCTTCGCCTGTTTGAAATCGCTACCTTTCCCCCTCCATTTTTTTCAGATTTGTAATTTAATTACATTGATCTTAATGAGATTTATTTCGATCTAGTAAGGGGTAGTCATGCAGCTTCATGAGTTGGTCAATACCATCGGACAAGACCTTCAGCGTCGTTACGGTGAAAAAGTCCATAAGCTAACGTTACATGGTGGATTTAGCTGCCCAAATAGAGACGGGACGATTGGTCGTGGCGGTTGTACTTTTTGCAATGTTGCTTCTTTTGCTGACGAAGAGGCGCAGATCAAAAGCATTCATGAACAACTGACCGATAGAGCGGGAGAAATTGTTCGAGCCAAGCGTTATCTCGCCTACTTCCAAGCCTACACCAGTACCTACGCTGAAGTTCAGGTGCTCAAGAACATGTATGAAGAAGCACTTAAAGCGGCTGATATCGTCGGACTTTGTGTAGGGACTCGACCTGACTGTGTGCCAGATGCCGTCTTAGATTTGCTATCAAGTTACGTAGAGCAAGGTTATGAAATCTGGCTTGAGCTCGGGCTGCAAACTGCCAACAACCAGACCTTAAAACGTATTAATCGTGGTCATGACTTTGAGTGTTATGCGGAGATTACTGAGCGCGCTCGTGCACTGGGGATCAAGGTCTGTACTCATCTTATTGTAGGACTGCCGAAAGAAGGCCGTGAAGACAATATCGAAACGTTGAACAAGGTGCTTGAAGTGGGGACTGATGGAATTAAGCTTCATGGGCTACACATCGTTGAAGGTAGCACCATGGCAAAAGCTTGGAAAGCGGGTAAATTGGAGGCACCGTCACTCGAAGAGTATGTCTCTATCGCGAGTAAAATGATCCGCATGACTCCCCCAGAGGTGGTTTATCATCGAGTATCTTCGGCAGCACGAAGGCCGACGTTACTAGCACCACTTTGGTGTGAGAACCGTTGGCTTGCAATGACAGAAATTGGCCGTGCACTTAATCGTGATGGCGCACAAGGTTCGTTAATAGATCAGTCATTTACATATACAAAACCAATATTAAAGGCTGATTATTAAGCAATAAGCTGATATCTTTTATACACTTACACAAAAGCGTAGCAAAGATAGGTATGAGAAGCTGAATGGAGCAAGTATTAGTTTGGTTATGGGATACTTCCCATGGGCATGGATTTGATCTTGTTATCATTCTGCTCTCTATTATTGCGGTCGTGCTTTTTTATACCCGCACTCAAACGCATATACTCCAGCTTTTAAAAGCCAACCCTACCGCGTTAATTATTGTCGACAGTAAAACTGGTGAACTCAAGTTAGCCAACATAGCGGCAAATCAAGTTTTGGGTGTACGTAAAGTCGGTAAGAGCTATATGTTGCCAGAAATGGTGACTCCACAATTTGTCCTCTCGATTTTTTCTTCTACTCCGGACAATGCTTTCAAAGAACAGAAGCTTAGTTGGCCGATTTCACAAAGTCGCGTGATTAAGTTAAAAGTCAGCGGTCAAAAAAACACTTACCGCCAACGAACAGTGTGGCTGCTTTACTTTACTCCTTATCAAGTGACTGACCTTGAATTGAAACGAGAAGTTGATTCTCTTTCAATGATCAAAAGTGCGTTTGATAATCTGTCTGAACTGGTGTTTATAAAAAACAATCAGGGTGAAATTATTTCAAGTAATCGCGCCTTTCAACGTTTCTGGAACAACAGAGAAGAGGAAGGCGCAGCCGATATTCAAAGCGTGATTAAGGGCAGGGCGAGTAAACGCCGTTGGACAACAAACCCTGATGGAAGAAGCTGTCTGTTGGAAAGCTACCAAAGGGTGTTGATCTCTTCAGACGGTGAAAAGGTTGGTACTTTGGGGATTAGCCATGATGTTACCGATTGGCACGACATGCAGCAGAATCTGCGTGACGAGATGGAAAAGCGCAAAGATACCGAAGTTGCTCTGGCGCAAAGAGATACCATATTGCAGAACATACTAGAATCGAGCCCAGACTCAATCGGTATCTTTAATGAAAACATGGTTTACCAAGCGTGTAACCCACCTTTTGTTAAGGCATTAGGCATCTCTGATGTCGATGAATTAATTGGAAAACGTCTGCAAGATGTTATTCCTGATGAGACTTATGCTCGATTATCTGAATCGGACAAGAAAGTACTCTATGAAGGCAAATCTCTGCGTTATATCGATCGCGTAATCAGTAGCAATGGGGAGTGTATTTGGTATGACGTTGTCAAATCGCCCTTTAGAGATCCCGCATCTGGAACCAATGGTGTACTGGTAATGGCGCGTGATGTTTCAGAACGATATCTTGCAGAGCAGAAACTTGAAGAAGCAAACCAAGAGCTAGAAAGGCTTAGCTTTATTGATGGACTGACTCAGATCTCCAATCGACGCCGATTTGATGAGCAATTGGAAACTCTTTGGTATTTGCATGTCCGTGAACAGCAGCCTCTAACCGTTATGCTGTGTGATATAGATTACTTTAAAGGTTACAACGACCAATATGGACATCAGCGAGGCGATGATGCTTTGATTAAAGTCGCGGAAGTATTCCGCAACGTGTTAACCCGTTCTAGTGATTGTGTTGCGCGTTATGGCGGTGAAGAATTTGGTTTTATACTCCCCAACACAACAATTGAAGGTGCTTTGATTATTGCGGACAAAATCCATGAGGAAGTGCAAAATCTAGCGCTTGAACATGAATCTTCAACCGTCTCTGACTTAGTTACTGTCAGCATTGGTTTGGTGTCCATCATTCCACAACGTTTGGATCACAGTGATTCTATTGTTGCTTTAGCTGACAGTGCTTTGTACCAAGCTAAAGCGGATGGTCGCAATCAAACCTGTGTGCATCACACATCAGAGAATTAAGCTTTTCTTATCTAAGGATTCTTTTAGCTGTCGTTTATGAAAACAGGTAATATTTAGGGGCTGTTGATCCTACTTATATGTTTTCGTGCGGAGCTCTCAATGAAGCCGATTAAAAATCTTGCCCAATACTATGTTGATCTACTGGTTAAGTTGGGCATCCTCCGTTTCTCTATTCTTCTTGCTCTGGCCTTAGTTGCTCTGGCCGTTGTGGTTCAGGTTGGTATAACCCTTGTTTTAAGCGGCCACGTAGATGATATTGATATTGTTCGTTCTGTTTTCTTCGGTCTACTAATTACTCCTTGGGCGGTCTATTTCTTATCTGTAGTGGTTGATCAGTTGGAAGAGTCGCGCCAGCGGCTTTCTAAATTGGTGTCTAAGCTGAAAGACATGCGCTCACGTGACCAAGAGCTCAACAATAAGCTGCAGCAAAACATCACTAAGCTCAATCAGGAAATTGAAGAAAGGATCAAGGCGGAAGAAGCTCGTGAAGAAGCGATGAAAGATCTTGAGAATGAGGTCTATCAGCGTGAAAAAACTCAAGTCGAGCTTGCAGAAAGAACCGCACTTCTACGCTCATTCATCGATGCTTCACCAGACCTTATCTATTACCGCAACGCGGACGGTGTGTTTTCTGGGTGTAACCGCGCAATGGAAGAGTTAACCGGCAAGAAAGAGAGCCAGCTGGTGGGCTTAACACCTTGGGATGTTTACAGCAAAGAGGTCGCGCAGCAAATTGTCGATACAGACCAAAAGGTATTCTCCGACAACCAAGCTCTGACGTATGAACAGTGGCTTGAATATCCAGATGGTCGCCGCAATTACTTCGAGCTACGTAAGGTGCCGTTTTACAGCAAAGATGGTCGACACTTAGGGCTGGTTGGTTTTGGTCGCGATATTACCGAGCGTAAGCGTCATGAGGAATCGCTCGAAAAAGCGAGTCGTGATAAAACCACCTTTATTTCTACAATCAGCCACGAACTAAGGACACCACTCAACGGTATTGTAGGTTTAAGCCGTATGCTACTGGATACTCAGTTGACTGCAGAGCAGCGCAATCATATGCAGACGATTAATGTCAGTGCGATTACTCTGGGCAATATCTTCAATGACATTATCGATATGGATAAATTCGACCGCCGTAAGCTAGAGCTTTTCCCTGCGGCGCTGAATTTCGAAGAGTTTGTCGCTGAAATGGAGAGTATTTCCGCACTTATGGCGTCGCAAAAAGGGCTGAGATTTGATCTTGAGCGCTTAAGCGAACTGCCGACCGCGATTGAAGTTGATGCGACCCGCTTGCGTCAGGTTCTGTGGAATTTGATTAGCAATGCGATGAAGTTCACTAAGGAAGGTGGTGTGGTGATGACGGTCAGCTCTGAAGTTGATGAAGAGTACGCACATATCACAATGGAAATCGAGGACAGTGGAATTGGTATCCCAGACGCTGAACTGGATAAGATCTTCGCGATGTATTATCAGGTGAAATCAGGTAAAGATAATCTTCATGCAGTAGGAACGGGTATTGGCTTAGCGGTTTCGAAACAGCTGATCAATATGATGGATGGTGACATTACCGTTTCAAGTGAAGAAGGTTTTGGCAGTACCTTCACTGTTACAATTCGAGTCCCGTTGGCAGAAGGCGAACAACCTACAGCGGAGGTCGTCAATCAGTCGCAAGAGCTGAATATCTTTATGGTTGAAGATATTGAACTCAATATTACCGTTGCTCGCTCATTACTTGAGAGTATGGGGCATGAAGTTTCCGTTGCGATGAATGGCGCCGAAGCGATGGAGATGTTCGACCCTGAAATTTATGACCTAGTGTTCCTCGATATTCAGCTACCAGACATGACAGGTTTCGATATTGCCGAGTACTTCAGACGTACTTATTCTGATTTACCACCATTGGTTGCTCTCACAGCTAACGTGCTGAAAAATAAACGAGAGTATCTTGATAAAGGAATGGATGATGCCATCAGTAAGCCACTTTCAGTGACTGCGGTTCAAGATGTGTTAGCCAAGTTTACTCAGCATGAAGTGGCTGATACCGCCACCGATGTTGTCATAGAAGAGCCGGTTGTCGAAGGAGGGGAGATATACTCACGTATACTCGACCTTGATATGCTTGAGTCTTATGTCAGCATTGTGGGTTCTCAGCCAGTACTCGATAGTATTACTATGTTTGAAGAGATGATGCCTGACTACCTGCAAGTTCTCGACTCAAATATGATCGCTAAGCATCAAGAAGGTATTGTGTCTGAAGCGCACAAGATTAAAGGAGCGGCAGGTTCTATTGGATTAAAGCACATTCAGAGCGTCGCCCAGAAAGCTCAATCGCCAGATTTACCAGCCTGGTGGGAAAATATTGATGATTGGGTTGAAGAAATGAAGAATGAATATAAAAATGATATTCAAATACTTAAAGAATGGTTAGGACAGCAGTCGTAACGTCAAAGGTGAAAGAGATGAAAAAATTAGCATTGGTATCATTAAGTGCCGCTCTACTAGCAGGTTGTGCAACAGAGCCAGTTGGTTGGCAACAAGATAATCAAGTTGTCATTTCTGAGGCTACTGTTTCGCTAAAAAGTAACCTTTGGCTGAATAAAATGCCAACCATCGGTGAGGTTCAAGACAATACCCTACATGGAGCTTTGTACCTTGAGTCAGATAAAACTCTCCCGGCGGAGCTTGATGTAGAAAGTATTTCTATTCAGCAGGGCGAAGAAACTTGGCAGATTGATGGTGACTTGCTTGAGCTGCGTACACACAATCAAAATCAGTGGGAAGTGGCGTTTGTATGGCAGTTCCCTATTGATGCTGCAAAGCCAGTGAATGTGGCGTTAATGCTCAACAATAACGGTCAAGTGGAATGGTTGGTAGAGAAGAACGTCAAGATTGATACGGTTTATTAGCGATTAACCTGTCCGCAGATAAATAAAAAGGCTTGCTCCAAATCGGAACAAGCCTTTTTTCATCCAATCAGCTAGATTAGTTGCTTGCTGTCTTTAGACCCGCATTCACATCTAGTACATCTTGCTCGCTCAGAGTACCGACAGCTTGACGTAGCTGCAGTACGCTTAGGATGTAATCGTAGCGAGCGTTCGATAGGTTCTTGTTCGCATCGTATAGACGACGAGTTGAGTCTAGAACGTCAACGATAGTACGAGTACCTACATCGAAACCAGCTTCCGTAGCTTCAAGAGCTGACTGCGCAGAAACTACAGTTTGCTCGTAAGCGCGAAGTGCACCGATTGAAGCACTGATGTTGTTGTTGAATGCGCGAACATCTTTAACAACGCTGCGGTAAGTTTTTTCTAGGTCTTGGCTTGCTGAGACATAGTTAAACTCAGCTTGCTTGGTTAGCGAGGTTGTTGCACCACCAGTGTATAGCGGAACATTTAGGTTCAGGCCAACATTGAGGTTGTCTGAATCAAAGTCGTTCGCAGCACTAGTGCTGTCGTTTTGCTCAGCAAGTGTGTAGCCACCATCAAGAGTTAATGTTGGTAAGTGACCAGAGCTCTGCAACGTGATTTTGTCTTTGGCGATATCTTGAGTGATTCGTGCAGAAAGTAAACTTAGGTTCTTTTCTTGAGCTTCGTTCACTAGCTCATCAATAGCAGCAGACGTTTTTTGTGCTGAGAAACGTGCAGTATCTAGAATATCTAGGTTAGAGTGCTCTTGACCTGTGATTTCGCGTAGACCTTCGTAGCTATTGACTAGGCTGTTTTGCGCTAGAACTTCATCGGCTAACACTGAATCATATTGAGCTTGCGCGTCATGTACGTCGGTAATTGCAGAAAGACCCACTTCGAAGCGCTGCTTAGTTTGCTCTAGCTGGCGACCTACGGCTGCTTTTTCTGCTTGAACGAATACAAGGTTATCTTGCGCTCGCAGCACGTCAAAGTATGCTGTCGAGACACGCAGAATTAGCGCTTGCTGCGCAGCTGCATAAGAAGCATCGCTCTGACGAGCACTCTTTTCCGCTGTATCTAGCGTTACCCAACTGGAGCGATTGTATAGCTCTTGAGTAAAGCCGACCCCAGCGTTCCAAGTATTGTAGTCGTTATCTGCACTATTTCGTTCACCGCGGTTGATGTCATAAGCTGCGGTTAAATTAATTTGTGGCAATAGAGCTGCACGACTAGAAGTCACTGCTTCAAAGGCTTCATCACGCTTTGCCGCAGCGCTAAGTAGCGTTGGATCGTTCTCTTTTGCTTGGTTATAAATGTCCGTGAGAGTATCGGCGATAGCGTTTGTGCTCAAGCTACCGAGTGCTGCACTGATAAATAGTGGAAGCAGTTTTTTCATAGTTCCTATTCCTGCCAAATGCGAAAAATATTTGTCTTCAAGAGTTTAACTCAATTGATTGCGAATCACTCAAAAACTTTGCAAAGTTTTACACTTAATTGTCCACCCGTGCAATAAAAATAATTCATCAATTTAACTTAAACTATAAAAATTGTATAAAAAGTTGAGCCATGTCCTTGGAAGTTAAGCTTTTGTCTGCGTAAACTATAAGATTCACTCAGAGAGGTGCCAAATGCAACAGTCTGACAACCAACATCAGCAGTTTACTCCCCAAGATGTGGAAATAATCTCAAAAGAAACACTGTTTCAGGGTTTTTTTAGAATGATTAAGTATCGCTTCAAACATAAATTGTTTGAAGGCGGCTGGAGTGAGCCGATTGAGCGCGAAATGTTTGAGCGTGGACATGCGGCGGCAATGCTACCGTATGACCCTGTAAGAGATCAGGTTGTTATTATTGAGCAAATTCGTGTTGGTGCGTTAGAGCAACGTAGTCCATGGCAGTTAGAAATCATCGCTGGCATGATAGACAAAGGCGAAGAAGCTAAAGATGTCGTCAGGCGAGAAGCTGAAGAAGAAGCGGGAATTGAAGTTGGGGCGCTGGAAAAAGTGACCTCTTACTACCCATCTTCAGGTGGCTGCTCTGAAAAATTAGATGTTTTTGTTGGTCAAGTGGATGCGAGTACAGCGTATGGCGTTCATGGTTTAGACTATGAAGGGGAAGATATTCGTGTACATGTCGTTTCCCGCCAACAAGCGTATCAATGGGTAGTAGAAGGAAAGTTTGAAAATGGGGCCTCTATCATTGCATTGCAGTGGCTAGAGCTAAACCATCGCAGACTACAGGAACAATGGCACAAGTAGCATTAAAGAAACCGTATCATGTTGATCTTGCTGATTTGATGCGGACATACGAAACAAATTACGCCAAGCTTAACGCTCTGTTGCCTAATCAACCGAGTGTCGGTGATGTGCGCTGCTACCAAGCTGCTTATTTGACCTATCAGATTCAAGTGGTAGAAGTCACAAAGTACACAACTTTGGTCGATATTTGTCAAAGTGATGACGTTCCAGTATTTCCATTACCGACAATGTCTGTCAGGCTCTACCACGATGCTCGTGTAGCTGAAGTCTCTGCTTGCGACCATTTGAAACGTGTCAATGCCCGATATGATTACCCAAACGATAAGATGCTACAACAAGATGAGAAGGTGCAACTTAACCGCTTTTTAGGCGATTGGCTTTCGTTTTGTTTAAAGCAGGGTATTAGCCGCACTCCATTGAATATTTAGGTTTTTTTGTTTTGAAAGTAACGTCAAGTTCATCAAATAGCGACAGTATTAAGCTACTCCAGATTACTGACACTCATTTGTTTGAGCCAGTTGATGGTAGTTTGCTCAGCGTAAATACATTAGACAGCTTTCATGCTGTGGTTGCGGCGATCGTTGAAGAAAATCAAAGCTTTGATGCCGTCATCTCAACCGGAGATATTTCTCAAGATCACACCGCCGAGTCTTACCAGCGTTTTGAGCGCGGAATCGCTCCGCTGAAAAATACCTGTTTCTGGCTACCAGGTAATCATGACTTTAAGCCGAGCATGAGTTCCGTGTTGCCATCGACTCAAATTAAGCAAGTAGAGCATGTTTTGCTTGGCGAACATTGGCAAATGGTACTGCTAGACTCTCAAGTGGTTGGTGTGCCGCATGGACGCTTAAGTGATCAGCAGTTAGCTCTACTTGAAGATAAACTTTCTCAATACCCTGAAAGAAATACCTTAGTGCTGCTTCATCACCACCCAATCTTGGTAGGCAGCCGATGGTTAGATCAGCATACGCTAAAAGATGCGCATCATTTCTGGGAGGTGGTTGAAAAGTACAGCAATGTTAAGGCGGTACTGTGTGGCCACGTTCATCAAGATATGAATGTGTTGCATCAGGGAGTACGTGTTATGGCGACCCCTTCTACCTGTGTGCAGTTTAAGCCAAATAGTGATGATTTTGCTCTTGATACCCTTTCCCCTGGCTGGAGAGAGTTAGAACTGCATAGTGATGGTCAGTTAACCACGCAAGTTAAACGTCTACCTTATGGCTGTTTTCAACCGGATTTCAATTCAGCAGGCTATTAAGGAAACATAATGAAACCGTCATTACTTCTTTATATTCATGGTTTTAACAGCTCACCTTTATCGCATAAAGCCAATGTGATGAAGGAGTATTGTCAAGTGAATCGACCTGATATTAAATTAGTGACGCCAGGTTTACCTTGCTTTCCACAGCAAGCCGCCCAGCACCTACTTGATATTGTTAATCAGTATAAAGATGACTATACCATTGGCTTGGTTGGCAGTTCTTTAGGTGGTTACATGTCAATGTGGCTCAATGCTCAGTTTGGCTTCAAAGCCGTGGTGGTTAACCCTGCTGTGAAGCCTTATGACCTGCTTGCGGACTATTTAGGTGAGCAAGAAAACCCATACACCAAAGAGCGCTATGTACTCGAGGCGAAACACATCGAGGAACTAAAAACACTCGATACGCCTAAAATAACAACGCCAACCGACTTCTGGTTGTTGCAGCAAACCGAAGACGAAGTGTTAGATTATAAGCAAGCGGTTGAGCACTTTTCCGGATCAAAGCAGAGCGTTGAACAAGGCGGTGATCATAGCTTTGTTGATTTCGAACGCTATCCTGCTCAAATCATAGAATTCTTACAACTCTGACCCTCATTGAGGGAAGAGTCATAATTTTGCTTGTTACTTAGTTATCTCTCTTGACATAATTGGGTCTGTTCCAGACTATGTCTCACCAGTACTTGTGTGGGTTTGACGCCATTAGATAGTTGCCGCATGGACGACTGCCAGCAGTCATTGCTTTCTTATGTGAGCTAACGCCTTAAACTTCACCCAACAAGTAACCCTTTTATTCTTTATAACGATATTCCGTATTATGACTGAACAATATAATGCTGGAGCCATTGAGGTTCTTAATGGTTTGGAGCCAGTACGTCGCCGACCAGGGATGTATACGGATACAGCGCGCCCAAACCATTTGGGCCAAGAAGTCATCGATAACAGTGTCGATGAAGCGCTCGCCGGACACGCTTCAAAGGTTCAAGTAATTTTGCATGCTGACCAATCACTCGAAGTGATCGATGATGGTCGTGGTATGCCTGTAGACATCCACCCAGAAGAGAAAGTCTCTGGTGTGGAGCTTATTTTATGTAAGCTTCACGCAGGTGGTAAGTTCTCGAATAAAAACTATCAATTCTCTGGTGGTCTACACGGGGTAGGTATCTCCGTGGTGAACGCCTTGTCTAAGCGTGTGGAAGTGACGGTGCGCCGTGATGGTCAGGTGTATGAAATTGCATTTGAACACGGTGACAAAGTGTCTGACTTAACGGTTACCGGGACATGCGGCCGCCGTAATAAAGGTACCAGTGTACATTTCTGGCCTGAGGCGAAGTACTTTGACTCGGCAAACTTCTCGGTTACTCGTTTAGTTAATAACTTACGCGCGAAAGCTGTCCTTTGTCCGGGCTTAGAAATCACCTTTACTGATAAGGTCAATGGCAATGACTACAAATGGCTGTATGAAGACGGTTTAAAAGATTACCTAGCGGAAGGTGTTAAAGGTTATACCGTTTTACCAGAAGAACCATTTACGGGTGAATTCTCAGCGGAAACCGAAGCGGCTAACTGGGCGGTAATCTGGCAGCCAGAAGGCGGTGAGATGATCACCGAAAGCTATGTTAACCTGATCCCAACCGCGCAAGGCGGTACCCATGTAAATGGTCTACGTCAGGGCTTACTTGATGCAATGCGTGAATTCTGTGAGTTCCGCAACCTGTTGCCACGCGGTGTTAAGCTCACCGGTGACGATGTCTTCGACCGCTGTTCTTACGTTTTATCGGTTAAGATGCAAGATCCGCAGTTTGCCGGTCAGACGAAAGAGCGTTTGTCTTCTCGCCAAACCGCAGCCTTTGTTTCTGGCGTGGTTAAAGATGCCTTCAGCCTCTGGTTGAATGAAAAACCGCAATTGGCTGAGCAGTTGGCTGAAGTGTGTATTGCCAACGCCCACCGCCGAATGCGTGCCAGCAAGAAGGTGGTGCGTAAAAAAGTGGCTTCAGGCCCAGCTCTACCAGGCAAACTGACGGACTGTTCGGTTCAAGATTTAAACCGTACTGAAATCTTCTTCGTCGAGGGTGACTCGGCAGGTGGCTCAGCCAAGCAAGCACGTGACCGTGAGTTCCAAGCGGTAATGCCATTGCGCGGTAAGATTCTCAATACATGGGAAGTCTCTCCTGATCAGGTACTCGCCTCTCAAGAAGTCCACGATATCTCAGTGGCGCTAGGTATTGACCCAGATAGCGAGAACCTTGAAGGCCTTCGCTACGGTAAGATCTGTATCCTTGCCGATGCGGACTCGGATGGTCTGCATATCGCAACGCTACTTTGTGCGCTATTTACGCGTCACTTCCGATCTCTGGTTGAAGCAGGTCATATCTATGTAGCCATGCCTCCACTCTATCGTATCGACTGTGGTAAGGAAGTATTCTATGCCCTTGATGACGATGAAAAAGAAGGCATTCTAGAGCGCTTGTCGAAGAAGAAAGCAAAAATCAACGTGCAACGATTTAAAGGTTTGGGTGAGATGAACCCACTGCAACTTCGTGAAACGACGATGGATCCAAATACTCGTCGCTTAGTTCAGCTAACCATTGATGACAACCAAGCCACCATGGAAATGATGGATATGCTGCTTGGTAAGAAGCGTGCTGATGATCGTCGCTCTTGGTTACAAAACAACGGCGACATGGCAGAGGTTTAACGAATGTCTACAGAAATTACATTTGATGGCGTTGAACAGTTGCCAATGCGCAAGTTCACCGAAGACGCTTATCTCAACTATTCGATGTACGTCATTATGGACCGTGCGTTGCCATATATTGGTGACGGCTTAAAACCGGTTCAGCGTCGTATTATCTACGCAATGTCGGAGCTTGGTCTTTCGGCAGCGGCAAAATACAAAAAATCGGCACGTACAGTTGGTGACGTGTTAGGTAAGTACCACCCACACGGGGACTCGGCTTGTTACGAAGCCATGGTATTGATGGCCCAGCCATTCTCTTACCGTTATCCACTCGTAGATGGCCAAGGTAACTGGGGTGCGCCTGATGATCCTAAATCATTTGCGGCAATGCGTTATACCGAAGCAAAACTCTCTAAGTTTGCCGAAGTTCTGCTTGGCGAACTAGGTCAAGGCACGGTTGAATGGCAGCCTAACTTTGACGGCACGATGAAAGAGCCGCAAATGTTGCCTGCGCGTTTACCTCACATCTTACTTAATGGTGTGACAGGTATCGCGGTAGGTATGGCAACGGACATTCCGCCACACAACGTACGTGAAGTGGCTGAAGCGACGATTCATCTTATCGACAATCCAAAGTCTGAACTTGCGGATGTAATGAACTTTGTTCAAGGGCCAGATTACCCAACAGAAGCAGAGATCATTTCACCTAAAGCAGATTTAGAGAAGATTTATCGTACTGGTCGTGGCAGCATCAAAATGCGTGCGGTATGGCACAAAGAAGGTTCAGAGATCGTCATTACCGCTCTGCCACACCAAGTGTCTGGCGCTAAGCTACTAGAGCAAATCGCTAACCAAATGCGCGCTAAAAAACTGCCTATGGTTGACGATCTGCGTGATGAATCCGATCACGAGAACCCAACTCGTATCGTGGTAGTGCCGCGTTCAAACCGCGTTGACTGTGACCAGTTGATGAATCACCTATTTGCCTCGACCGATCTTGAAAAGAATTTCCGTGTAAACCTAAACATGATTGGTTTGGACAACCGTCCTCAGGTGAAAGGACTCGTTCAAATTCTATCTGAATGGATCGAATTCCGTCGTGCGACAGTACGTCGTCGTTTGCAACACCGTTTAGATAAGGTCATGGCTCGCTTGCACATCTTGGAAGGTTTGTTGGTTGCATACCTTAACCTTGATGAGGTGATTGAGATCATTCGTACTGAAGACGAGCCTAAAGCTGTGCTTATGGAACGTTTTGGTATTACCGATATTCAAGCAGATGCGATTCTCGATACCAAACTTCGCCACTTAGCGAAATTGGAAGAGATGAAGATTCGCGGTGAGCAAGATGATTTAGAAAAAGAGCGTGAAAAACTAGAGCAACTATTAGGCTCTGAGCGTCGTCTTAACACTCTTCTGAAGAAAGAAATCAAAGCTGACGCAGACAAGTATGGTGATGACCGCCGTTCGCCAATGGTTGAGCGCGCAGAAGCTAAGGCGCTAACAGAGCGTGATTTAGTTCCTAGCGAACCAATTACGGTTGTGCTTTCTGAGAAAGGTTGGATTCGTCATGCTAAAGGGCATGATGTTGATGCTGATGGTTTGAACTATAAGTCGGGCGATAAATACCTTGCCCATGCTCGTGGTAAGAGTAATCAGCAAGCTGTGTTCCTTGGTAGTGATGGTCGAAGCTACTCTTTAGAGTCTCACTCATTGCCATCTGCGCGTAGCCAAGGTGAGCCAATTACAGGTCGCTTGAATATTAGCGCAGGGACCAATATCCGTCATGTTGTTATGGGTGAAGAAGAGCAACTGTGGCTAGTCGGTTCTGACGCGGGTTATGGTTTCGTTTGTAAGGGAAGTGACTTACTGTCGAAAAACCGCAGTGGTAAAGCTTTGGTGACACTGCCGCAGAATTCTGAAGTGCTTTCACCACAAACGGTGGGCAACTTAGACGCTGACGAAATCTTAGCGATTACTAACCAAGGTCGTATGTTGCTGTTCCCGATTAAGGATCTGCCGCAGCTTGGTAAAGGTAAAGGCAATAAGATTATTAACATTCCAGCTGCGAAAGCGAAAGAGCGCGAAGAACTTGTTTCTCACCTCATTGCTCTGCCTCAAGGGAGCTCGGTCACTCTGTATGCGGGTAAACGTAAGCTTGGATTAAAACCGGCTGACCTAGAGAATTTCCGCGGAGAGCGTGGACGTCGAGGTGGCTTGTTGCCTAGAGGTCTTCAGCGCGTAACTCGTATTGAGGTTGAGTCTGGTTCAACCCCACAGCCTGAAAACGAAGCGTCTGAATAGAACAAAAAAACCCATGCTTAGCATGGGTTTTTATTTTTCATCGTATTTGTTAGGTCAACACACTCTAAAGCTTATTCGCGCGTATCTTCTTCAATGGTGACTTTAAGAGTTTTCTCAACTCCTTTACGCAGTACTAGCACATCAACAATGGTACCTGGTCGTAACTCGGTGACTATGTCCATCACGCTTTGACGTCCATTGATCTTCTGACCATCAATTTTCAAGATAATATCTTGAGCTTCAAATCCCGCATCTGCGGCAGGGCCGTTAGGGTCGATACCTAATACTACGATGCCGCCTAGATGTTCGTTACCTAATAGTCGCGAGGTAACGGAGTTAATATCTTGACCATCGATTCCGATATAGCCGCGAATCACACGACCATCCGCAATGATTTTCTGCATAATTTTATTGGCCAGTGCATACGGAATAGCAAATGAAATACCATAAGTTTCCAGCTCAGTAGCTTGTTGGAATGAGGCGGTGTTGATTCCGACTAGCTCACCACGAGTATTGACCAAGGCACCACCAGAGTTACCTTCATTGATTGCGGCGTCCGTCTGGATAAACGCTTGGTGACCATCGGCGCTGATAGAAGAGCGGCCAGTGGCGGAGATAATGCCAAAAGTGGTGGTTTGACCAAGATTGTACGGGTTACCAATTGCCAGAACAATATCGCCGACTTTCGGTGAGTATTCCGGATTGAGCGGAATGACAGGTAAGTTATCGCCTTCAACTCTAAGGATGGCGATATCAGTTCTACGGTCTTTACCGACTAGTTGAGCGGCAGCGACTCGACCATCTTGCAGCGCGACAATAATCTGATCAGCCTGTGCGACGACATGATAGTTGGTAATAATATAACCTTTACTACTGACAATGACTCCTGATCCCAACCCTTGGGTAAGCAGCTTTGAGCGATCACTCTCTTGGTACTTACGGCTATAAATATTAACCACGGCGGGAGCCGCTTTACGTACAGCTTGATTAAATGACACCTGAACCTGAGAGTAGTCAGTTGTAGCGGATTGATTGGTTTGAGGAAGGATGTTGGACCGCAGAGACGGTACAGCGATTAATAACAGAGCAGCAGTTGCTAAGCCTAAGCCAATAGAACGCAACAAAAATTGCAGCATGCTTTCCTCGTCAAGGTCATAAAGTGGATAAGTTGGTGAAGAATAGCACTAGATGAGAAAATAATAAAAGGACAGTGAGTGTTCCCACTGTCCTTTCAAAGCGATATCGCGTTTTTTATAAATGGCGTTTATCGAATTACAAGGTAAATACTGCGTTCACCACGCTGGATATTAAGCGCAAGTACACCAGACTGCTTCTCTACCACTTTTCTAAACTCAGCGAGATTCTTAACTCGTTGGCGGTTTACGCCGATAATGATGTCATCTTTTTGTAGTTGATAAGCTTCGGCGTTAGAGCCTTTTTCTACCGATGTTACTTTCACACCTTGGACAGAGTCGCTCGCATTGGTGTTGGTCAGCTGAGCACCAGACAAACCTTCATGTAACTTGTCAGCGGTAGTCTTCATGTTAGTTTGCTCACCTAAGGTGACATCGAACGATTTCTTCTTGCCGTCACGCACAACGCCGAGTGAGATCTCTTTACCTGCACCTAAGGTGGCGACTTTTGCTCTCAGTTCGCTAAATGAATTAATCGCTTTACCGTTGACAGAAACGATAACATCGCCTGCTTCAAGCCCTGCTTTATCTGCAGCACTGTCAGGCACGACTTGGCTAACAAATGCGCCTTTGCTTGATTCGTATCCTAAAGCCTCTGCTAATTCAGAGGTGATTTCGCCACCTTGTACGCCTAACATGCCGCGTTTAACTTCACCAAACTCTAAGATTTGTGCGGTTAGGTTGGTCATCATGTTGGATGGAATCGCAAAGCCGATACCGACGTTACCGCCGTTGGGGCCTAAGATGGCGGTGTTAATACCAATCAGTTCACCGTTAAGATTAACTAGAGCTCCCCCCGAGTTACCGCTGTTGATAGCTGCGTCGGTTTGGATAAAGTTCTCAAAATTCTCTAGGTTAAGACCACTACGACCTAGTGCTGAAACAATACCTGAGGTCACTGTTTGCCCTAGACCAAATGGGTTACCAATTGCCACGGTGAAATCACCGACACGCAGTTTGTCTGAATCAGCGATCTTAATTTCGGTCAGGTTTTTCGCTTCTTCCAACTTGAGTAATGCGACATCTGACATCTGGTCGCCACCTACCAACTCAGCATCGTATTCACGACCATCACGCAGTTTAACGCGGATTTTTTCTGCGCCGTTGATTACGTGATAGTTAGTGACAATGTGGCCTTTCTTAGCGTCAATGATTACACCGGAGCCTAGGCCGCGGAATGGACGCTCTTGGAGTTGTTCGGTCGGGAAATCAGGTCCAAAGAAAAAGCGGAACTGATCAGGAATCTGTTGTTTGGAGACTTGTGTGCCTTCGACTGAAATGCTAACGACCGCAGGGGTCACTTTTTCAAGCATTGGAGCCAAGCTTGGTAACTGTTCGCCATCAACCGTAAAAGGCAAAGCGGCTGTAGCCTGCATTGGTGTGATGATTGAACTTAGGCTTAATGACAGGACGGTTAAAGCAAGCAAAGGTTTTTTCATCGGATACTCCTAGTTGGTTAAGGACCTAATACTGACATTTGTACGAAAAATCAGATTTCAATGGTCACTTGTAGGAGTTATGACTTAAAAACCTTTGCAAAGTTCATCAAAGATAGATTTCAGTTATGACGCTTTAGCTGAAACAACGTCTTGAGAATCTAAAATTTCTTTCTTCTGTTCTTTTAGTAAACCGGTTGAACCTGACGCATAATCTTTAGGCGCTTCGCTTAGCGGCTGAATACTAACATCATTGCCTTCATCCGATTCTGCATCAGACTGCTGGGCAATTTTTTTCACGAACGGGTTATCTTGTTCGGGAATGTTTGGTAAAAGCTCTGAAGATGTCTTTGCCATATGTTGATATAGCTTAGTGTACTCTTTACCTAGTGAATCCAACATTTCCGCTGTTTGAGCAAAGTGATCTGCAAGATCTTGTTTTTGCTGCTCTAATTCAAATTTTGCGTTGTCGAGATCTTTTTGAACGCTCTTTTGCTTCTTGTATCCTGGTGTTGTCAGGCGAGAAATCGCAACACCTAAAATCGTACCAACAAGCAAACCTACGAGGGCATAAATCCAAGGCATAATTGCTCCTTATCATTGTTATTTAACATGTTTTTTACTGGTTAGTTACACATGTTCAATTGACATGGTACTATGAGAACTTAAGCCAATAAAGAAAAATGCATGTGCTCTACATAGCAGTTTGACAGTCTTCTTGAGTAGGTAAAGAAGCAATGACACCACTAGAAATCTATAACAACGATATAAAACAACATGGTTTTCAAAAGGATGCTGCACAGCTTCAAGCGGTCACGGCCTTGGATAATCTTTACCATGAATTCATCGAGTACGTTAACACGCCGGTTGAAAAGCCGAGTGGATGGAAAGCTTGGTTTAGTAAAAAAGAGCCTGAGTTGCCTCAAGCGCCGCAAGGCCTTTATTTCTGGGGAGGAGTAGGGCGCGGTAAGACCTATTTGGTTGATACATTTTTTGAGGCTCTACCCACAGACAAGAAAATGCGTGTCCATTTTCATCGCTTTATGTATCGCGTCCACGATGAGTTAAATGCCTTAGGTGATGTGAATGACCCACTGGAGTTGGTTGCTGACAAATTTAAATCTGAAGCTGAAATTATCTGCTTCGATGAATTTTTTGTTTCAGACATCACTGATGCGATGATTCTTGGCACTCTATTTCAAGCGCTGTTCAAGCGTGGTGTTATCTTAGTCGCGACTTCGAATATTCCGCCGCAAGATTTGTATCGTAATGGGTTGCAGCGTGTCCGTTTTCTGCCAGCGATTGAACTGATCCAGAAAAACTGTCGGGTGTTGAATGTCGATAGCGGGATTGACTATCGCTTGCGTACTTTAGAACAAGCAGAGATCTATCACTCACCACTTGATGCACAAGCAGACAAAAATCTTCGTCACTATTATGAACAACTTGTTGGGGAAGGAAAGAAAGGGGCTCAGAGCATCGAAATTAATCATCGAGATATCAATGTCATTCAAGCTTCTGAAGATGTGTTGCATGCGAGCTTTGAACAGTTGTGCCAATCTGCGCGAAGTCAAAATGACTATATTGAGATTTCACGCATCTATCACACCGTATTGTTAGCGGATGTGCAGAAGATGGATCGCACTATAGATGATGCTGCGAGGCGTTTTATTGCTCTGGTTGATGAGTTCTATGAGCGTCATGTCAAACTGATTATATCTGCGGAAGTGCCATTGGAGGCGCTTTACGCGGGTGGTCAGTTAGAGTTTGAGTTTAAACGTTGTCAGTCGCGTTTGATTGAAATGCAAAGCCATGATTACTTGGCGAAAGAGCATTTAGCATAGCTGGTGGAAGCGAACTGTGCTCAATTGAAAAAAAATGAAATTTTCACGCGAAAAGAGGTGATTTTTTCTACTGACTTCTCTATAATCCTGCGACCCACCGTTACTGCAGACCTTATTATCGAAGGTATTTCGACATAACGGGTCGAGAGTGCCAATCACTCGAAGGGGTGTTAACTGGACTCTTAGTCAGTGGGAGCGAAAGCTCCTTAAGTGTAAATTTAATTATTGAACGGGTTATTATTAGCATGAAAACTTTCGTTGCTAAACCAGAAACTGTAAAACGCGACTGGTACGTTGTAGACGCTGAAGGTAAAACTCTTGGCCGTCTAGCAAGTGAAATTGCATCTCGCCTACGTGGCAAACACAAAGCTGAATACACTCCACACTGTGACACTGGTGATTACATCATCGTTGTTAACGCGGAGAAAGTTACTGTAACTGGTAACAAGGCTAAAGGTAAGATTTACTACCGTCACACTGAATTCCCTGGCGGCCTAAAATCAATCAGCTTCGAGAAGCTAATTGATCGCAAGCCAGAGATGGCTCTTGAGCTAGCAGTTAAAGGTATGCTACCACGTGGTCCTCTTGGCCGTGCTATGTACCGTAAGCTGAAAGTTTACGCTGGCGCTGAGCACAACCATGTTGCTCAACAACCTCAAGTACTAGACATCTAATCGGGGATTTCGAAAATGGCAGATAATCAATACTACGGTACTGGCCGTCGCAAAAGCTCAGCTGCACGTGTTTTTGTTAAACCAGGCAGCGGCAACATCGTAATCAACAAGCGTAGCCTTGATGAGTACTTCGGTCGTCCAACTTCTCGCATGGTTGTTAAACAGCCTCTAGAGCTAGTTGAACTAACTGAGAAACTAGACCTATACGTTACTGTTAAAGGTGGCGGTATTTCTGGTCAAGCAGGTGCTATCCGTCACGGTATCACTCGCGCTCTAATGGAATACGATGAGTCTCTACGTCCTACTCTACGTGCTGCGGGTTACGTTACTCGTGACGCTCGTTGCGTTGAACGTAAGAAAGTTGGTCTACGTAAAGCACGTCGTCGTCCACAGTTCTCTAAGCGTTAATCTTTTTTCGAAAAGATTCGCTTCCAATGTTTACATTGGAACGTGGTACCAAAAGCCTGGCTTCTTGCCAGGCTTTTTTGTTTTTGTCTGTTAAAAAAATCCTTTCCTAGCGTCACTTATCATTTGATTTCTCTTACTTATCCTTCTTTTGTGACCTCACTGGCGATTCGCCTCACAAATGTTACAAAAAGGTAGCTTTATCTTGTCAAAAAGTAGGGTTTTATTTATCATTTGCCATCAAATAAATACAACTAAATTCGTATTTTGTTAGCCATGCTCTTTAAGCGGAATAACAATAAATCCACAAGGAGCAAATGGGAGAATGTTTGGATGAGCAATGCGCCTTTAAATAACGGTCGCAGACGTTTCTTAACCGCTACAACAGCCGTTGTGGGTGGTTTGGGAGCTGCTGCTGTCGCCGTTCCTTTTATTAAATCTTGGAACCCAAGTGAAAAAGCCAAAGCTGCAGGTGCCCCTGTTGAAGTTGATATCGGTAAACTTGAAGAAGGGCAAATGGTACGTGTTGAATGGCGTGGTAAACCTGTATGGGTTGTCCGTCGTGCACAGTCTGTAGTCGAAGGATTAAAAGCTATCGATGGTCAGCTACGCGACCCGTCTTCAGCAGAAGAACAACAACCAACTTATGCTCAGAATGCTTATCGCTCAATTAAGCCAGAGTATTTTGTTGCGGTAGGTATCTGTACACACCTTGGTTGTTCTCCAACGTATTTGCCTGACAGTTTTAATGAGCAAGTTCAGGGTGTTAAATCAGGTTTCTTCTGTCCGTGTCACGGTTCTAAGTTCGACATGGCAGGTCGTGTTTTCCAAGGCGTACCAGCGCCATTAAACCTAGTTGTTCCAAAACACCAATACTTAAGTGATACCAAGATTATTATCGGTGTTGACGAAGAAGGGGAGGCATAATGCAAGCTCTACTTGATTGGGTAGAAAAACGCATACCCGCAATGAATGCGTACAAGAAGCACCTTTCTGAGTACCCGATGCCAAAGAACTTTAACTTCTGGTATCTATTTGGCTCGCTAGCGATGCTTGTCTTGGTTAACCAAATCCTAACGGGTATCTGGTTAACAATGAACTACGTGCCTTCTGGCGACGGAGCCTTCGCCTCAATCGAATACATCATGCGTGATGTTGAATACGGTTGGTTGCTGCGTTATATGCACTCTACAGGTGCGTCAGCCTTCTTCGTTGTTGTTTACCTGCACATGTTCCGCGGTCTTATCTACGGTTCATACCAGAAGCCTCGTGAACTACTGTGGATCTTCGGTATGCTTATCTTCTTAGTGTTGATGGCAGAAGCATTCATGGGCTACTTGCTACCTTGGGGACAGATGTCTTACTGGGGTGCTCAGGTAATCATTTCCCTCTTTGGTGCCATTCCTGTTATTGGTGATGACCTAACGCTATGGATTCGTGGTGACTACGTTATCTCTGGTGCTACGCTAAACCGCTTCTTTGCACTACACGTAATTGCACTTCCTATCGTCCTATTGCTACTGATCGTTCTTCACGTACTAGCACTGCACGAAGTAGGTTCAAATAACCCTGATGGTATCGAAACTAAGCTGCCAAAAGGTACAATGGGCGACGACTACAAAACTCAGTTCCCATTCCACAAGGATTACACTAAGAAATACGACATCATCGATTCTATTCCTTTCCATCCGTACGGGACTGTGAAAGATATGGTAGGTGTTGCTGGTTTCCTATTCTTCTTCTGTTATGTGCTGTTCTTTAACCCTGAGATGGGCGGTTACTTCCTTGAGCCACCTAACTTTGAAGCAGCAAACCCACTGAAAACACCTGAGCACATTGCTCCTGTATGGTACTTCACTCCGTTCTACGCGATTCTACGTGCGGTTCCAGACAAGCTACTAGGTGTTATCGCGATGGGTGCATCGATTGCGGTTCTTTTTGTACTACCTTGGTTAGACCGTTGTCGTGTACGTTCTTACCGCTACCGCAGTAAGTTCCATTTATTCAATATCATCCAGTTCACGATCAGCTTTATCGCTTTGGGTATTCTTGGTGCGCTACCAGCAACGCCAACATACACGCTATTAGCTCAGATCTTCAGCTTAGCTTACTTCATGTTCTTCGTACTGCTGTACTTCTACAGTAAGAACGAAGCGACTAAGCCACTACCAGAAAGGGTGACATTCAAATGAAAAAATGGATTGTAATTTTATTTGCAATGCTGCCTTCATTGGCGATGGCAGCGGGTGCGAACGTACCACTTGATAAAGCAAACAATGATCTGAGTGACCAAGCTTCACTGCAAAATGGCGCGAAACTGTTTATGAACTACTGTTTCGGTTGTCACTCAGCTCAATATCAACGTTATGAGCGTGTAGCGCGTGACATTGGTATCCCAGTTGAACTGCTTAAAGAAAACCTAATCTTTGACCCAGAAGCAAAAGTGGGTGACTTGATGGAAAACTCGATTCCTGAGAAGTCAGCAGCGAAATGGTTTGGTGCTCCACCGCCAGATCTAACACTGGTTGCTCGTGTTCGTGGTACCGATTGGCTATACACTTACCTACGTTCATTCTATGAGGACCCAAGCCGTCCGTTTGGCGTTAACAACATTGTTTTCCCAAGTGTTGGTATGCCGCACGTACTAGAAGAGCTGCAAGGCATTCCTAAGCCAGTTTTTGAAACTCATGTCGTAGATGGCAAAGAGGTTACAAAAGTGGTTGGCGTTGAATCCGATGGTACAGGCGAACTGAACAGTGAAGAGTATGACCAAGCGGTACGTGACCTAGTAAACTTCTTGGAGTACTCAGGTGACCCAGTGAAGCTAGAGCGTCACGCACTAGGTTGGTGGGTAATGGCTTTCCTAGTCATCTTCACGATTGTCGTAGTGCTACTGAAGAAAGAGTATTGGCGTGATGTGCACTAATTGTGCTATCATACCGTGCTAATTCCCAATTTTTGAACTTAACAATGGAGGCTTAGCCTCCATTGTTTTTATATTTGTAAGTGTGCTGGAGGGCTCCATGGCTGTAGCTGCCAATAAACGTTCTGTGATGACTCTATTTTCAAGTGCATCTGATATGTATAGCCATCAGGTACGTATTGTTCTAGCAGAGAAAGGTGTAAGTGTTGAAGTAGAACTTGTAGATGAAGCAAATCTACCTGCAGAGCTTATTGAACTTAACCCGTACAAGACAGTACCAACGTTAGTAGACCGTGAACTAGCGCTTTACGATTCAAAGATCATTATGGAATACCTAGATGAGCGATTCCCTCATCCACCATTGATGCCGGTGTACCCAGTAGCTCGTGGTAATAGTCGTCTAATGATCTTCCGTATTGAGAAAAACTGGTACACGCTTGCTGAGAAAATCGTAAAAGGCAACGCAGAAGAAGCAGAAGCAGCACGTAACAAACTACGTAATGACCTGCTAACTCTAGGCCCTGTTTTTGCTGAGTACGAATACTTCATGAGTGAAGAGTTCAGCCTAATCGACTGTTACTTAGCACCGTTACTATGGCGTCTACCTCAACTTGGTATCGAGTTAGTAGGCCCTGGTTCTAAAGAACTAAAAGTTTACATGAACCGCGTGTTTGAGCGTGATTCATTCCTAGCTTCTCTAACTGAAGCTGAACGTGAAATGCGTCTAGCTCGTTAATTGGCGAGAAGATGGATATAGCAAACATGACACCACGCCGACCATACATGCTTCGTGCATTCTATGATTGGCTGGTGGATAACGATTTAACTCCACACTTGGTCGTGGCAGCAGAGTTACCTGGTGTACGTGTACCTTTGGAGTTTGTTCAAGACGGTCAGATTATCCTTAATATCGCTCCAAGAGCGGTGGGTAATTTAGAGTTAGGCAACGAAGCGATTACCTTCAATGCTCGCTTTAGTGGTCGCCCTCACTCGGTGATTGTTCCTTTGTATGCCGTACAAGCTATCTACGCACGTGAAAACGGCGCTGGTACTATGTTTGAGCCTGAAGAGGCTTACATGGCTGAGTACGAGGAAGAAAGCATTGAAGAGGTGACTGATGAACCTCAACCATTGTCAGTAGCAACAGAAGTAGAACCAGAACCGGAAACTGCAGATGTTGGTGTTGATGAGGATGAGCCGCCAAGGCCAAAAGGTCGACCAAGCCTTAGAGTCGTTAAGTAATAAAAAAGCAGCGCCGAGCGCTGCTTTTTTTGTGCCTGCAGATGGTTTAGCTTCCTTGATGGAATGCTTTTACCACCTGTTTTACACCAGATATGTTACGTGCAACATCGGTCGCGATGTTGGCGTGCTCATCCGATACATATCCAAGAAGGAAGACTTCTTTATCTTCGGTGATGACCTTGATTTTGGTTCCACTCAACTCAGAGTTGGCGATTAAAGCCGATTTAACCTTAGTGGTAATCCAACTATCATGGCTGATCTCACCAACAGAGAGTGGTGCTTTAACGCGCAGCTGGTTGTAAATGTTCTCGACACCTTTTATGTCACGCGCACGGCTTTCAATTTCGCGCTTTAGCTGTTCGGTGTTCGCTTGCCCCATTAGGACAACGTTACCATTGTAAGAGCTCGCAGTAATACGTGCGTTGCCTCTGAAAGGCGCTTTGTTACCGATACCTGCAATTTCAAACTCAATGTTGTTGTCGTTCCAGATTTCTTGCGTTGTTCTTGGATCTATCACAATACTTGCAGTTGTTGCTGCCCCGGCGACAAATAAACCAGCGCAGCCGGTAATACTCAGGGCAAACAATGACAGCAATAGTCCTTTAAATATTTTCATAACTTACTCTTCGTGAGCTGGGAACAGTACTTGGTCGATAAGATCGCACAAGCAGTGTAGGGTCACCATATGAACTTCGTGAATTCTTGCTGTTCTGTGAGATGGGATACGGATCTCAACGTCATTCTCACCTAACAAACCCGCCATCTCGCCACCGTCTTTACCCGTTAAGGCAATAATGGTCATATCTCGAGTTACCGCGGCTTCCATCGCTTTGATGATATTTTTACTGTTACCACTGGTTGAGATAGCAAGTAAGATATCACCCGTTTGACCAAAAGCGCGTACCTGTTTGGAGAATATTTCTTCGTAGTGGTAGTCATTCGCCACTGCGGTTAAGGTGGTGTTATCCGCAGTCAGAGCCATAGCAGGTAAACTTGGTCGCTCGGTTTCAAAACGGTTGAGAAGACAAGAAACAAACTGTTGTGCGTTTGAAGAAGAACCACCGTTGCCGCAGCAAAGAATTTTGTTGCCGTTGAGTAGGCTCGCTACCATAGCTTGCGCTGAGTGAGTAATGGCGTCAGGAAGCGCTTCGGCTGCTGCGATTTGAATTTGAATACTTTCAGTAAAGCTGTCTTTAATGCTGTCTAGCATCGATTATCCTTGAGTAATTGCGTTTTTTATCCACTCGATTTGCTCGCCTTGCTGATGGATAGCCACTAAGTCAAAGCGAAAATCGGTTGAATAGACAGATAAGCCATTTTTGCTCAGCCACAGTGTTGCTGTTTTGATGAGCTTTTTCATTTTGCTAGCGGTGACTGTTTCCGCTGCATGGCCATAAGCTTGGCTTTTACGGTAGCGAACTTCAACGAAAACAATCGTCTCGCCATCTTTCATAATCAGGTCGAGTTCGCCTCCTTTGATAAGGAAGTTTCTCTCAATTGGCGATAAGCCGCAACTGATAAGATGCTTTTCAGCTGCAGCTTCGTAATGTTGTCCTTGCGCGCGCTTACTGAGTAGCACTATGCTCCGCCCAGCTTATTTCACGTTGGACAATACAATCATCATTGATGCTTAATACGCCCGTGTTGCCATCAACGGTATAGTCATGCACAACTTTCATTTGTGGCAGGTGCTCCATTAAGCGGTATGCATCCATTCCTAGTGCTTGAAGGCGTTTTTCTGCGTTGGAATCTTTTGGCCAAAGTTGATCCATTTGAGCTTTCAATGCTGCATCAGGCTGAATCAATAACGGGATATCGCTATACATTACACCAGAGAGATCTTCGTATTGCTGACGGCCGCTATTACTACGCGAATTAGAGTAGAGTTTAGGTGGAGTCGTATCTGGGTTAATTGCCACTTCGATAAAAGGCTTTATCAAAGTTAATTCCGAGCCACTTGCAACGATATATACCGCATCGATATCACGGCGGCTGCGCGGTTGACTCTCTAGAGGGATATTAAGCAGGGATTCCATTTGAGCGATATGCTGCTGGCTACTTTGCAGACCAAACACTTTGTTAATATCGCGTTGTAGCTGACGTTTATCACCAAAGAGATTGATGGCAACTTTGTTGTCGCTATGTTTTTGCCATTCTTGCTCAAATGCTTCAACGACTCTTGAGCCTAAACGACCTTGAGGTGCAAGAATGAGTGGATATTGATAGCCTTGTTTTGCAAGGTGCTTAGCTGCTTGTGCCACTTCTTGTTCTGGTGATAAGGCCAAATAGCAGGTGTTGTTACCAGCTTCAACTTCATCAGGAATGTTAAGTGCCAGCGTCGGTAGCGGGTTGGTGAAACTAGCTTGTGCTTGCTGTAGCTTTTCAATGTTGTCCTTGAGTAGTGGCCCAACAACTGAATCAATCTGCTTCTCAACCAAAGTTGCTTCAAGCTCTTCGATAGAAGTAGCGTTGGTGTCAATCACCGTCAGCGTTGCGTTTTCATCCCGCTCTCCGTCGTTCATCATTTCAAGGATAAATCCGTCGCGGATCAACTGAGCTTGCTTGGCAAATTTGCCAGAGAGTGGCAGTAGCAAGGCAGTGTTTACTGGTTTAGTGATTTCGAGCGCGAGAATATCAGTCACTGCTTGCGGTGTGTAGGTAGCGCCAGGGTGAGTTGGGTTGTCTAGCAGCCATTGTTCAAGGCCAGATTTTAGCTGTGGTAGATTGTTCGCCAAAGTCTTAGTTAGACCCGTTAATTCAAGCCAACCGGAGATTACCGGGTCAGACTCTTGGCGCTTCAGGGTTTCGATTTGCGAAGCGGAGTACTGAGTAAGGTTGTTCCAAATTCCTTGTGCAACAAAAGCTTGCTCACTTTCTGGAAGATATTGGCTACTCAACGAGAGCTCGCGTGTCGCGTTGAAGAAGTCACCCTGCTTGGTAAACAGTGAGGAGCGCAACTGGTGGTAGTTAAGCCATTGATCTTCGCCTAGCTGCCATGATGGTTTAAAGTTAAGTATTTGTAACGCTTCCGCATGGTTCCCTTGAGTGACTAGCAGTTCAGCACGGGCGAGTTGCCACTCAGCTTGTTGCATGTCGTTTAAAGACTGGCGAGCCAAACGCTTGATTAAAAGTTCAGATTGAACAAGGTCACCTGAGTCAATGGAGGCTTTTAGTGCCATGATTAACCAGTCATTTTGTAAGCTACCCTGGCTGCTGTCGGCGCGCATTAAGTAGGTTTGCACCGATTGATTCGGATCTAGGGTAATATCGACACTTCGCGGCGTCTTAGGAGCAGAAGAACACGCTGCCAATGTGACAGCAAGTGCTACAGGAGTCAGTAAGCGTGTTACACTTAGACGCTTGTGGTTATTCATGGCCATGAGTTCTTTATTAATTCCGTATAAGATTGTGTCTATATTAATCGTTGAAGTGATGGTAAACAAATGACAGATAACAAAACCTTACCAACTGAGGTTCCAACTCTCTATATCGTGCCTACGCCGATTGGTAATTTAGGCGATATAACTCAACGAGCGATTGAAGTTTTATCCAATGTAGACCTCGTTGCTGCTGAAGATACTCGTCATACTGGTAAACTATTGTCTCACTTCAGTATTCAAACTAAAACTTTTGCCCTTCATGATCATAATGAACAGCAAAAAGCGCAAGTGTTAGTCGATAAATTGTTAGCTGGGCACTCGATCGCATTAGTTTCTGATGCAGGTACACCATTAATTAGTGATCCAGGTTACCATCTTGTGACTCAATGTCGTCAGGCGGGAGTCAAAGTTGTTCCGTTACCAGGAGCTTGCGCGGTCATCACCGCATTAAGTGCGTCAGGTCTACCATCTGACCGCTTTAGCTTTGAAGGTTTCTTACCGGCTAAAAGTAAAGGCCGTAAGGATAAGTTTCTTGAGATCGCTAAAGTTGAGCGTACTTGTGTGTTCTATGAGTCTCCACACCGTATTTTAGACTCACTCGACGACATGCTTGAAATCTTGGGCCCAGACAGAGAAGTGGTATTAGCGCGAGAGCTGACTAAAACCTTCGAAACTATCCAAGGTATGCCGCTAGGTGAACTGGTTGAATGGGTCAAAGCGGACTCTAACCAGCAACGAGGTGAAATGGCGCTGCTGATCCATGGCTACTGCGCATCAGAAGATGACTCTATCCCTGAAGAAGTTAAGCGCACGGTGACCATTTTGACCAAAGAGTTGCCATTAAAGAAAGCGGCAGCGATGGCGGCAGAAATTTACAACCTAAAAAAGAATGCGCTGTATAAGTGGGGATTGGAGAACCTAGACTAAGGTTCGAGAAATTAGAGTCGAGAATCGAGAAGATGTGTTCTCGGCTCTAATATCTACTTCTCGACTCTCGAAGGACGAAGTCCGTTCCAGATTCTCACAGGGCGAAGCCCGATCCCGCTTTCTATAGCGCTAGCGTTCTCGTCTACTTTCTGACCACTTAACCCTCCGTTTGCAGCAAATCTGTGATCTCGCTAGACACTGCTCTCTGAACTCTATACAATCCGCCCTCGGAGTCGACTGGGTAGTCGCTGCTTTGTTGATGTCCTTCGGGAGACTGACGTTGAGGTCCTTTTAGGAGACTGACGTTGACGTCCTTCGGGAGACTGACAAAGGGGAGGAAAGTCCGGGCTTCATAGAGCAAGGTGCCAGGTAACGCCTGGGGGGCGCAAGCCCACGACAAGTGCAGCAGAGAGAAGACCGCCGATGGCCCGTAAGGGAACAGGTAAGGGTGAAAGGGTGCGGTAAGAGCGCACCGGACGACTAGCAATAGTTCGTAGCAGGGTAAACTCCACCTGAAGCAAGACCAAATAGGCCTCCACATTGCGTTGCTCGCGTAAGGAGGCGGGTAGGTTGCTCGAGCCAGTGAGTGATTGCTGGCCTAGACGAATGGCTACCGCCGCGCAAGCGGAACAGAACCCGGCTTATGTGTCGGCTCCACCTATTCGAGACCCATCGTAACTTTGTTATGATGGGTTTTTTGCTTTTTATTGACCAAATTTATTTTCTAACTATTAAACTTAGCGCAAAATCACGTGTTCTCACTCGCTAGTGGTGGCGATAAGCCATTAAATCAGTACACTGGAGAATCTGAATTCGTCAATGCGTCAGCCACATGAGATAACTATGACCGAAGCATTTAAACACATATCTGTACTCCTTCATGAATCGATCGATGGTTTAGCAATAAAACCAGACGGTATTTACATTGACGGTACATTCGGTCGCGGAGGTCACAGCCGTACAATTCTCTCAAAGCTCGGTGAAAACGGTCGCCTATACAGTATTGATCGCGACCCACAAGCTATCGCCGAAGCGAACAAGATTGACGATCCGCGTTTTACTATTATTCATGGTCCATTTTCGGGTATGGCTGAATATGCCGTTGAGTACGATCTGGTCGGTAAAGTTGATGGTGTATTGCTTGATCTTGGTGTGTCGTCACCCCAGTTGGACGACGCAGAGCGTGGCTTTAGTTTTATGAAAGACGGGCCGCTAGATATGCGCATGGACCCGACCTCAGGCATTCCAGTTTCTCAATGGCTATTGGAAGCTGACCTTGATGACATTACTTGGGTGATTCGTGAGTTTGGTGAAGATAAACATGCTCGCCGCATTGCTAAAGCGATTGTTGCTTACCGTGAAAACGAAGAGAACGAACCGTTAACTCGCACAGGTCAACTGGCTAAACTAATTTCTGAAGCTGCACCAAAGAGCTTTAAAGAGAAGAAACACCCAGCAACTCGTGCATTCCAAGCGTTCCGAATCTACATCAATAGTGAGTTAGAAGAGATTGATACGGCACTTAAAGGTGCTGCAAGTATATTGGCTCCTCAAGGTCGCCTATCAGTAATTAGCTTCCACTCGTTAGAAGATCGTATGGTTAAGCGCTTTATTCGCAAAGAGAGTAAAGGGCCTGAAGTACCTCATGGCATTCCTATGACGGAAGATCAAATTAAAGCGTTAGGCAGTGCCAACCTGAAACCTGTAGGCAAAGCGATTAAGCCTTCTAAACAAGAAGTGGAAATGAATGCTCGCTCACGTAGTTCAGTGCTTCGCTTGGCTGAAAAGCTATAAACCATGAGTAAGCCTGCTCCTAATCTCGCAAAACTGATAGCACTCGATCTTTTGAGTGTTGGTCGAGTGCCACTGATTTTATTGGTACTGATTTTTAGTAGCGCGATGGGGGTGGTTTTTACTACCCATCACACTCGTCAGGCAATTACCGAAAAGGATCAGGCACTGGTTGAGCGTGAAAGATTGGACAATGAGTGGCGTAATCTGCTTATCGAAGAAACAGCCTTAGCGGAGCATAGCCGCGTACAAGCTGTTGCTAAGAAGGAGCTAGAAATGAAGCGCCCAGATTCAGACAAAGAAGTCATTATCAACCTTCCATGAGCAAAAAAGTTAAACCTGTCGAGTCTAAAACCGAGCAGCCGCCAGCGACGTTAATCCGTTGGCGCTTCTACTTGGTGCTATTTTTCGTATTCTGTGCTTTCGCGGCGCTTGCTGGCCGTATTGCTTACATCCAAATAGTTGAACCAGACAACTTAATCAAGCAGGGTGATCTGCGCTCAATCCGAGCAAAGACACTCCATTCGGCACGAGGCATCATTTCAGATCGCAATGGCGAGCCTTTGGCAGTAAGTGTTCCGGTTGAAGCCGTTTGGGCTGATCCGGTTGCCATTTTTAAAGCTGGCGGGTTAGTAGATGTCGACCGCTGGCATGCTCTCGCAGATGTTCTTGGTCTAAAGCGCCAAGGCTTAATCGACAAAATAAACCGTAACAAGAGCAAGCGATTTATCTATCTGCAGCGTCAAGTAAGCCCTGCTATGGCGCACTACATTCGTGAGTTAAAGCTATCTGGCGTAGGTCTGAAAGCCGAATCGAGACGCTACTATCCAGCAGGTGAAGTTAGTGCTCACTTAGTTGGTGTGACAGGGATTGATGGCCATGGCCTTGAAGGCGTTGAGCGCAGTTACGATAAGTGGCTCACGGGCGAAGCGGGTAAGCGAATTATACGTAAAGATCGCTATGGTCGCGTGGTGGAGAACATCTCTCTTGAAGAACGTGAAGAAGGCAAGCCGTTAGAGTTGACCATTGATCAGCGTATTCAGGCGATTGCTTACCGTGCGATAAAGCAAGCGGTGGCTGACTATCGAGCGACGTCTGGCTCTGCGGTAATTCTTGATGTAAAAACAGGTGCAGTGTTGGCGATGGTCAATGCTCCTTCATATAACCCAAACAACCGCGCAGACCTTCAGTCAGCAAAAATGCGTAACCGAGTGATTACCGATGCGTTTGAGCCGGGTTCAACGGTGAAACCTTTTGTTGTTTTAGCTGCGTTAGAAAATGGCGTTGCTGATGATGATACGGTGATTGATACTGGCAACGGTATTATGCAAATTGGCGGAAGCCGTGTACGTGACACGTCCAAAGTCGGCAAAGCTGACCTAACCACCATTTTAAAGAGGTCGAGTAACATTGGTGTGGCGAAACTTGCCTTAGAGATGCCGCTTGAAGCTTTGTTAGGTATGTATAGCTCTGTCGGCTTTGGTGAAGTTTCTGGTCTGAACTTGGTCGGTGAAACGCAAGGTATTTTCCCTAATCGTCGCCGCTGGTCGAAGTTTGAAATTGCGACACTGTCGTTCGGCTACGGGTTGACCATTACTCCTCTTCAGCTTGCTCACGCCTATGCGACGTTAGGTAACCTTGGTGAGTATCAGCCAATTCATATCATCGAAAACAATCAGCAAGATTTATCTAAGCAGGTTATAGACCACGACAACGCGCAAAAAGTACTCAACATGCTTGAGACAGTAACGCAGCCGGGTGGTACTGCGACTAAGGCTGCGGTACCTGGCTACCGCGTTGCGGCGAAAACAGGTACTTCACGTAAAGCAATTGCTGGTGGCTATGGTGACGAGTACTTCGCCTATACCGCTGGTGTCGCTCCAGCGAGTGACCCGAGGGTAGCGCTAGTGGTGGTAGTCAATGAACCACAAGGTGATAACTACTATGGTGGTTCAGTGGCAGGCCCTGTCTTTGCTGAAATTTTGAAGGGCACGTTGCAAATTCTCAACGTGGCCCCTGATGAGAATAGATTTAAACAAGATTAAGTGAGTTTACTATGTCGAAGGAACTGACCTTAGCCGTGTTACTTTCTCCGTGGGTGGATATTTCTAACCGCCCAGGGGCAAGTGTGATTGTTCAGAGCCTAGAACTTGATAGCCGAAATGTCTCGCAAGGTTCAACCTTTGTGGCGGTAAAAGGGCATGCAGTCGATGGACGACGTTTTATTCCAATCGCTATCGAGCAAGGCGCAAATGCAATTATTGCTGAGGCGTGTGAGTCTCACCCACATGGTCAGGTTGAACTGCAAGGTGATGTTCCTGTGATCTATCTTGGCAACTTAGGGCAGCATTTATCTGCGCTTGCCAAGCGTCTGTATCCGTTGACTAACAATAAGCTCATTGGTGTCACTGGCACCAATGGTAAAACCACCATTACTCAGTTAATTGCTCAGTGGCTTGATCTTGTAGAGAAAAAAGCGGCAGTGATGGGAACCACAGGCAACGGTTTTCTTGCCGATCTTCAAGTGGCGAAAAACACCACAGGTAGCGCGATTGAGATTCTTCAAACCTTACATGCGTTGGAGCAACAAGGCGCTGACTATACCGCTTTAGAAGTCTCTTCCCATGGTTTGGTCCAAGGGCGTGTTAGAGCCGTGGAGTTTGAGGTTGGTGCTTTTTCCAACTTAAGCCGTGATCACTTAGATTATCACGGTACGATGGAAGAGTACGCAGAAGCTAAGTTCTCGCTATTTAGCCAACATATCTGCAATAAAGCGGTGATCAATATTGATGATCCGGTTGGGGCAGAGTGGTTCAATCGCCTAGATAACGCCATTGCTGTTACCCTAAAGCCGAGTGAGCACTCACGTGCAGTGTGGGCAGAGCAGGTGAGTTACTCTGAATCGGGCATTACCTTCGATTTTGCAGGCGTATTTGGCCCGGGTACGATTAGCGTCCCTTTAATTGGTGAATTCAATGCCAATAATGTCTTACTCGCTATGGTGACTTTGCTTTGTCTTGGTATTGATAAGCAAGATTTGATTGCAACGGCAAGTTCGCTAAAACCTGTAATTGGTCGTATGGAACTGTTTGCTGCCAAAGAAAAAGCCAAGGTTGTCGTTGACTACGCTCACACACCAGATGCACTAGAAAAAGCCCTGCAAGCACTCCGAGTTCACTGCCAAGGTAAGCTTTGGGCTATTTTTGGTTGTGGCGGTGATCGCGATACAGGTAAGCGTCCGATGATGGCGGGTATAGGTGAGCGCTTGGCGGATCATATCATTCTTACCGATGACAACCCTCGCAGTGAATCACCGCAACAGATCGTCCAAGATATGCTCGCAGGCATGGCCAATCCTGACAGCGCAATCGTACAGCACAGCCGTTTTGATGCGTTGAAACATGCTTTAGAGAATAGTCAGTCAGATGACATCATTTTACTTGCGGGTAAAGGTCATGAAGATTATCAAGTGATGGCTAATGAGACGGTTCACTACTCGGATCGTGAGTCAGCGCAGCAACTGTTGGAGAACAATGCATGATTTCTTTGATGTTAAGCCAGATTGCTGAATCGCTAGACGCTGAACTGATCGGTAATGATTTAGTGATAAATTCAGTATCAACCGATACGCGCGCCATTGAAACTGGCGCATTGTTTATTGCTTTAGTTGGCGAGCGATTTGATGCGCACGATTTTGCCGCTCAGGCCGTTGAGTCAGGAGCAGGAGCTCTATTGGTGAGCCGCATTGTTGAAGCTGATGTCCCTCAATTACTCGTTAAAGATACTAAGCTTGCTCTTGGTCAACTTGGTTCTCTGGTGCACCACACTTGCTCAACGCCTACCGTGGCTATTACGGGGAGCTGCGGTAAGACCACAGTAAAAGAAATGGTTGCCAGTATTATGGAGCAGAAAGGCCGCGTGTTATTCACGGCTGGAAACTTCAATAACGACATTGGTGTTCCGCTGACCTTGCTACGTTCAACGCCAGATGATGACTTTGCTGTGATTGAGATGGGGGCAAATCATATTGGTGAAATTGCCTACACCACTCAACTGGTTCAGCCTGATGTCGCACTGGTCAATAATGTCGCCGCTGCTCACCTAGAAGGCTTTGGCTCGATGGATGGGGTAAAGCAAGCTAAAGGTGAAATCTACCAAGGCTTAAAAGCGGGTTCTGTTGCGATTGTTAACCTTGATAGTCACGGTGGTGACTATTGGCAAGCTGTATTAGCAGACAAAACTATTAAGACTTTCTCGGTAAATGACGCTTCTGCGGACTACTTTGCTAGCAACATCTTACTCAATGAAATGGGTGAAGCGAAGTTTACGCTTGTGGCACCGATTGGCAGTGTTGAAGTTAAGTTGGGCATCATTGGTCAGCACAATGTGTCGAATGCGCTATCTGCAACCGCACTAGCGTTAGAACTTGGTGCATCGCTTGAATTGGTTAAGACCGGATTGGCTCAACTCGGCAAAGTAAAAGGCCGTGTCGAGTTGGTTGAGTTAAGTGAGACGGTCAAGCTTATCGATGATAGCTACAATGCCAGCGTACCTGCTATGAAAGCGGCTGCTGATCTCCTTTCTGGCTTTAGCGGAGAACGCTGGTTAATTTTGGGTAATATGGCCGAGTTAGGTGATGAAAGTCTTGCACTTCATCGTCAAGTCGGGGAACATGCTGCCCCATTCAAATTTGAACACGTGCTTACTTATGGCGCTGATGCAAAAGCGATCAGTGAAGAGTGTGGTGGGATTCATTTTGAAGATCACCAAAGCATGATTGATTATATAAAACAGCAGATTGAACAGAGTCAACAAGCTCAAACACTGTTAGTCAAAGGGGCTAATAGTGCAGGAATGAGCAAAATTGCTACTGCTGTCAAGGAGATGTATACATGATTATTTGGCTTGCTGAGCTGCTACAGCCATATTTTTCATTCTTCCGATTATTCGAGTACCTGTCCTTCCGTGCGATTGTCAGTGTGTTAACCGCACTCGGCATTTCACTCTGGATGGGCCCGATTATGATCAGACGTTTGCAACTGCTGCAAATTGGTCAGGTTGTGCGTAACGAAGGACCAGAGTCTCACTTTAGTAAACGTGGTACGCCGACCATGGGCGGTATCATGATTTTGACCGCCATCGTGACCACGGTACTGCTTTGGGCTGATTTGTCGAACCCTTATGTTTGGGCTGTGCTTGCGGTACTGCTTGGCTATGGGGCGATTGGTTTCGTTGATGATTATCGCAAAGTGGTGCGCAAGAATACCGATGGATTGATTGCCCGTTGGAAGTACTTTTGGCAATCGGCGATTGCACTAGTGGTAGCCTTTGCTCTATACGCTCACGGTAAAGATACCGCAGCGACTCAGTTAGTGGTGCCTTTCTTTAAAGAAGTGATGCCTCAACTTGGACTGATGTACATCGTTCTTACTTATTTTGTTATCGTGGGTACCAGTAACGCAGTGAACTTAACCGATGGTCTCGACGGGCTCGCGATTATGCCGACCGTACTGGTTTCTGCTGGTTTCGCCGCTATTGCTTGGGCGACAGGTAACGTGAACTTTGCTAACTATCTGCATATTCCACACATTCCGCAAGCCTCTGAATTGGTGGTCGTTTGTACCGCAATTGTTGGCGCCGGATTAGGATTCTTATGGTTTAACACCTACCCAGCTCAAGTGTTTATGGGCGATGTAGGTTCACTAGCCTTAGGCGGTGCACTAGGTACTATTGCGGTGCTAGTTCGCCAAGAGTTTGTCTTGGTGATTATGGGCGGTGTTTTCGTTATGGAGACTCTGTCTGTGATTCTTCAGGTTGGTTCATACAAACTACGTGGTCAACGTATCTTCCGTATGGCTCCGATCCATCACCACTATGAGCTAAAAGGCTGGCCGGAACCACGAGTGATTGTACGTTTTTGGATCATCTCTATTGTTCTCGTTCTTATTGGTCTAGCGACTCTTAAAGTTCGATAAGGAAATCATACACAATGACCATTGACCGCTGGCAAGGTATTGAGAAAGTGGTGGTTGTAGGGCTCGGTATTACCGGGCTCTCTGTCGTTAAACACTTGCAAGAATTACCTAAAGCACTTGATATTCGCGTTATCGATACCCGAGACAATCCGCCGGGCAGTGACGCTCTGCCTGAAGGTGTTGAACTGCACTCAGGGGGCTGGAATCAAGCGTGGTTGATGGCCGCAGATTTAGTCGTGACTAATCCAGGTATAGCGCTTGCGCTGCCAGAGATTGAGCAAGTCATTAATGCCAAGATTCCTGTCGTTGGTGATATCGAACTGTTTGCTTGGCAAGTCAACAAGCCAGTCATCGCGATTACTGGATCAAATGGTAAAAGCACTGTGACTGACTGGACTGGTCAAGTTGCTCAAGCGACAGGTTTAAAGGTTGGGGTTGGCGGCAACATTGGTGTGCCTGCTTTAGATTTGCTAAGGCAAGACGCTGACCTTTATGTATTGGAGCTTTCGAGCTTCCAACTTGAAACCACCTCATCTCTCGCTCCAAAAGCGGTGGCTTTCCTTAATCTTTCCGAAGATCACATGGATCGCTACCAAGGGATGGAGGATTACCGTCAAGCTAAGCTGCGTATTTTCAATCATGCTAGCGCTTGTATTGTGAATGCTGATGACCGAGCAACCTACCCTGAACAGGCCAATAATTTAGTCGAGTTTAGTCTTAACCAAGTGACGCGCTTCTCGCTACTTGAACACGACAAGACAGAATATCTAGCCATTGATGGCAAGCCTATTTGTGCGAGCAGTGATCTTTCCTTAGTTGGTCGACATAACGTCGCCAACGCTTTAGTCGTTTTAGCTCTGCTGACCGAAGCGGGAGTCGATGTGGCGAAAGGGCTATCCGCACTTAAGTCTTACAACGGTTTGACACACAGATGCCAGGTTGTTGCCGATAATCAAGGTGTTAAGTGGGTCAATGATTCTAAGGCGACCAATGTTGCTAGCACTATGGCAGCGTTAGCAGGATTAGAGCTTGAAGGTAAACTCTACTTGCTGGTTGGTGGTGTCGGTAAAGGTGCTGATTTCTCTGAACTTGCACCAATTTTGCAGTCGCTCAACGTACAGCTGTGCTGCTTTGGTGAAGATGGTGATCAGTTTATGCCGCTACATAGTAGTGCGAAACGTTTTGATACCATGCACGAAATCATTAAATGGGTTGCCACTCAAGTTTCATCCGGTGATATGGTGCTATTATCACCTGCTTGTGCGAGCTTTGATCAGTTTAATAACTTTATGGCTCGCGGCGATGCCTTTACCGAGCTTGCAAAAGCTTACGCTTAAATTCACCGAGATATATGCAGATTCAAAACGTCTTTGGCAGTATTAAACGTTGGGTGACTTCAGCTTCACCCGAGGCTTTGTATGACCGTCAATTGGTATGGATTTCATTAGGCCTAATGCTAACAGGCTTAGTGATGGTGACTTCTGCTTCTTTCCCAATTAGCTCACGCCTAACGGATCAACCGTTCCACTTTATGTTCCGCCACGCCATCTTTCTGGTTCTGGCATTGTCGACGTCTGCGGTAATCCTACAAGTTCCCACTAAGCGGTGGGCGCAATACAGCACTTGGTTGTTGCTGCTATCGATATTTCTGCTCTTCGTAGTGCTGGTGGCGGGTAAGTCAGTAAATGGGGCATCACGTTGGATACCCCTTGGCTTGTTTAACTTACAACCCGCTGAAGTGGCCAAGCTATCGCTGTTTATCTTTATGTCCGGTTATCTGGTACGTAAAAATGAAGAAGTGAGGTCGAGCTTTTTTGGTGGTTTTATTAAACCTATTATTGTTTTTGCCACCTTAGCCAGTTTACTGCTGTTACAACCAGACTTAGGTACAGTGGTCGTGATGTTGGTGACTTTATTCGGCATGCTGTTTATTGCTGGCGCTAAACTCACTCAGTTCCTGGCCTTGATGGTGGTGGGACTGCTCTCGGTTGCCACTCTGATTTACATCGAGCCTTATCGTATGCGCCGCGTCACCTCATTCCTCGACCCGTGGGAAGATCCGTTTGGTAGTGGCTACCAGCTAACCCAGTCGTTAATGGCGTTTGGTCGTGGTGAGTGGTTTGGTCAAGGTCTAGGTAACTCAATCCAAAAACTAGAGTACCTTCCTGAAGCACATACTGACTTTGTATTCGCTGTTTTAGCCGAAGAGTTGGGCTATGTGGGTGTGTTTTTAGTCTTGATGCTGATTTTTAGCTTGGTGCTGAAAGCGATATTTATTGGTCGCAAAGCTTTTGACAACAATCAGTTGTTTGGCGGTTACTTGGCATTTGGTATAGGTATTTGGTTCGCTTTTCAAACCTTAGTGAATGTTGGCGCTGCGGCAGGTATGGTGCCAACCAAAGGTTTAACACTACCACTAATCAGTTATGGTGGTTCGAGTTTGATCATTATGTCAGTCGCTGTATCGATATTGCTGCGCATTGATTATGAATGCCGTTTAGCTAGCGCAGAAACACAACAAAACACAGATAACGATGAAAAAGAATAAACGATTAATGGTGATGGCTGGTGGAACTGGCGGTCACGTATTCCCAGGCCTTGCCGTTGCTAAACAACTTCAATCTCAAGGGTGGGAGATCCGCTGGTTAGGCACCGCAGATAGAATGGAAGCCGACCTAGTGCCCAAACATGGCATTGAGATCGACTTTATCAAGGTAAAAGGTCTACGAGGTCAAGGTATTGCTCGCTTGATTAAAGCCCCCTTTCAGATCCTAAATGCAATTATGCAAGCTCGGGCGCATATGAAGCGTTGGAAGCCAGATGCTGTGCTAGGAATGGGCGGCTACGTCAGCGGGCCTGGTGGAATTGCGGCTTGGCTACAAGGTATTCCTGTGGTGTTACATGAGCAGAATGCCGTCGCGGGTTTAACTAACCAGTGGTTGTCTAAGATAGCTAAAAAGGTTTTTCAAGCTTTCCCAGGCGCATTTCCAAAAGCAGAGGTTGTTGGTAACCCAGTGAGGGAAGATGTGGTTGCGATTCGCGAGCCTGAGCAACGCATGGCTGAGCGTGATGGCAAAGTACGTATTCTAGTCATGGGGGGGAGCCAAGGCGCGCAAATACTTAACCGCACCTTACCTGATGTAATGGCTAAGCTAGGCGATGAATTTGAGATTCGCCACCAAGCAGGTAAGAACAACCGCGATGAAGTGACCCAAGCATATCAAACAAATAATGTACAAAATGCACAAGTAACCGAGTTTATTGACGATGTCGCCAAGGCGTATGACTGGGCAGATTTACTGGTTTGCCGCTCTGGGGCGTTAACGGTATCGGAGGTCTCTGCAGCCGGGGTAGGAGCAATCTTTATCCCATTTATGCATAAAGACCGACAACAAGCTTTAAATGCTGACCACTTGGTAGAATGTGGCGCAGCAAAAATGATTGAGCAGCCTGAACTGACGGTTGACAAGCTGGTGTCAGAGATTGAGGCACTAGATCGAAGTAAACTAATGGCTATGGCGAGCGAGGCTCGTAGGGCTGCCAAGTTAGATGCAGATAAAGTGGTGGCTGAAGCCATTGTTGCACTGACGAAATAACGAGAAGATTCATGACAATTCAACATACTCAAGATTTAGCTCAAATTCGCGCTATGGTGCCAGAGATGCGCCGCGTGAAATGTATTCACTTTATCGGCATTGGTGGTGCAGGGATGAGTGGCATTGCAGAAGTGCTGCTTAACGAAGGCTACCAAATCTCAGGTTCAGATATTGCTGAAAACCCGGTGACAGAGCGTTTAACGCAAAAAGGTGCCACCGTCTATATCGGCCATGCAGAAGAGAACGTTGCTAAAGCAAGCGTTGTTGTCGTCTCAACAGCGATAAACGAAGAGAACCCAGAGATTATTGCCGCGCGAGCAGCGCGTATTCCGGTGGTTCGCCGTGCGGAGATGTTGGCAGAGCTGATGCGATTCCGCCACGGTATTGCAGTGGCGGGTACACATGGTAAAACAACTACTACAGCGCTAGTCACGCAGATCTACTATGAAGCAGGCCTTGATCCAACTTTTGTTAACGGTGGTTTGGTTAAGAGTGCGGGTACTAATGCGCGCTTAGGTTCTAGCCGTATATTGATAGCGGAAGCAGACGAGAGCGATGCATCCTTCTTACACCTTCAACCTATGGTGAGCATCGTAACTAATATCGAAGCGGATCATATGGACACCTATGGTGGGGATTTCGAGACCTTAAAGCAAACTTTCATCGATTTCTTACATAATCTGCCATTTTACGGTCAAGCGATTGTTTGTATTGACGATCCTGTTGTACGAGAATTAGTGCCGAAGATCAGTCGCCAAGTGATTACCTATGGTTTCTCGGAAGACGCGGATGTTCGCATTGATAATTACCGTCAAGAAGGTCAGCAAGGTAAGTTCACGGTAATCCGTCAAGGCAAAGCTGACCTCGATATTACGCTCAATATTCCAGGTCGCCATAATGCCTTGAATGCTTCAGCTGCTATTGCGGTTGCAACGGAAGATGACATTGCCGACGAAGCGATCTTGAATGCGATGGCTGGCACACAAGGCACAGGCCGTCGATTCGATCATCTGGGCGAGTTTGACACTGGTAATGGTCAGGCGATGTTGGTTGATGACTATGGGCACCACCCAACAGAAGTCGATGTGACTATTCAAGCTGCACGCAATGGTTGGAAAGAGAAGCGTCTAGTGATGATCTTCCAACCTCACCGCTATAGCCGAACACGTGATCTCTATGATGATTTCGCTAATGTCCTAGAACAAGTTGATGTTTTGATCATGCTGGATGTTTACTCTGCGGGTGAAAAACCAATTGCAGGCGCGGATGGTCGAGCGCTATGTCGCACAATTCGCAGTCGCGGTAAGCTTGACCCAATTTTTGTCCCAGAAAGCAAGGCGTTACCTTCAGTTCTCGCTAATGTTTTACAAGATGGTGACTTAGTACTAACTCAGGGCGCGGGTGATGTCGGTAAAGTAGCTAAACAGCTTGCTGCTTTTGAGTTAAATATCGATAAGATGACTCAGGCCTAGTTTAAAACATCGAATTTTGGGTATTTGCGTCACTTATTGCATTTTAAGTAGCGATTTATCACTTTCAGTGTTTGATACTTTCTAGGACGCCAGTATAATCCGAAGGTTAAAGTAAGTGCTTTTGCCTCTATTATACGAATTGGGATAGGGAAAGAATAAGCGAGCTAATGGCAAGGACTATGGACTTTGATTAAAAGTGCTTTTAATGAAGGCCGTCGTTTAACCGCTATGCCACTGGTAAAAGAACATGCCTTCGGTGGCAGTTTTTTGCTGGTGGTCTTGTTGTTAATTGGCTCTCTCCTCTACTCAACGATTACTTGGATGTGGGACGACCAGCGTCTACCCCTTTCAAAAATCGTGCTTCAGGGCGAATTACACTATGTATCTGCTTTAGATGTTCAACGAGCTTTTGCTCGGCTTGAGCATGTCGGTACATTCATGTCTCAGGATGTGGATGTGTTGCAGAACATGGCGGAGTCGATCCCTTGGGTTTCTCATGCCTCTATTCGTAAGCAGTGGCCAGACACGGTTAAAGTTTTTCTGACAGAGCACCATGCGGAGGCGATCTGGAATGGTAATGCTTTGCTCAATGATTACGGTCAGATTTTTGATGGTGATATTGGCAAATTGGAAGAAGAGCGGGTCAAGCTATACGGGCCACAAGGCACCAGTGAAGAAGTTCTTCAGGTATGGCGAGACATAAGCCCGAGATTTGAAGCACTTAACCTAATGATCACATCGCTAGTTTTAAATGATCGTCGAGCTTGGCAAATCATCCTCGATAATGGAATTCGTTTAGAGCTAGGTAAAGAGTCGTTAGAAGAGCGAATAGAGCGCTTTATCTCGCTTTATAAGAATTTGGGTAGTGACACTCAGCGAGTGAGCTACATAGACCTCAGGTATGATACGGGAGCGTCAATAGGATGGTTCCCAGAACAAGAGTTAGCACAAGAGACTACAGATGACTAAGACCGCTGATGACAACATTATTGTTGGTCTTGATATAGGCACTGCTACCGTATCGGCTCTCGTAGGCGAAGTATTGCCTGATGGTCAAATTAACATTATTGGCGCAGGCAGTAGTCCGTCTCGCGGGATGGATAAGGGCGGCGTTAACGACCTTGAATCGGTGGTAAAATCGGTTCAGCGTGCCGTTGACCAAGCTGAATTGATGGCCGAGTGCCAAATTAGCAATGTTTTTATTTCGCTTTCAGGGCGCCACATTGCGAGCCGTATTGAAAAAGGCATGGGAACTATCTCTGATGAAGAGGTTTCTCAGGAAGATATGGATCGTGCAATCCATACGGCAAAATCGATCAAAATTGGTGACGAACAGCGCATTCTGCATGTAATTCCTCAAGAATTTACGATTGATTACCAAGAAGGGATTAAAAATCCGCTAGGTTTATCAGGAGTGCGCATGGAAGTCAGCGTACACCTAATTTCTTGTCACAATGATATGGCAAGAAACATTATTAAGGCGGTTGAGCGCTGCGGGCTTAAAGTTGAACACCTTGTTTATTCCGGTTTAGCAGCAAGTAATGCTGTGATTACCGAAGATGAGCGTGAGCTCGGTGTATGTGTGGTAGATATTGGCGCTGGTACTATGGATGTTTCCATTTGGACTGGCGGCGCACTACGTCATACTGAAGTGTTCTCTTATGCCGGTAACGCAGTGACAAGCGATATCGCTTTTGCTTTCGGTACACCAGTGAGTGATGCGGAAGAGATAAAAGTAAAATATGGCTGTGCTCTTAGTGAGCTAGTCAGTAAAGATGACACGGTTAACGTTCCAAGCGTTGGCGGGCGCCCATCACGCAGTTTGCAAAGACAGACACTGTCTGAAGTGATTGAGCCTCGTTATACTGAGCTTATGGGGCTGGTTAATCAAACCATCGATACAGTTCAAGAAAAGCTGCGCGAAGAAGGGATTAAACATCACCTAGCAGCAGGTGTGGTGCTCACTGGTGGAGCAGCACAGATAGAAGGACTGGTCGAGTGTGCGGAACGTGTATTCCGCAACCAAGTCAGAGTCGGCAAACCTCTAGAGGTAAGCGGCTTAACGGATTATGTAAAAGAGCCGTATCATTCTACGGCAGTTGGTTTACTTCATTATGCGAGAGACAGTCAAATTAACGACGATACTGAGTACAACGAGCCAGCGCGTTCGTCAGTAACGGGGTTGTTTGGTCGTTTGCGTAATTGGATACAAAAAGAGTTTTAACCTGAGCGGCAGGAAAAACGGAGATAACACATGTTTGAACCGATGATGGAAATGTCTGACGACGCAGTTATTAAGGTCGTTGGGGTTGGTGGCGGTGGCGGTAACGCCGTTGAACACATGGTACGTGAATCCATCGAAGGTGTTGAGTTCATTAGTATTAATACTGATGCTCAGGCGCTTCGTAAAACCAGTGTGAATAGTGTTATTCAGATTGGTGGTGATATGACCAAAGGTCTTGGTGCTGGTGCGAATCCTCAAGTAGGACGTGACGCAGCTCTCGAAGATCGCGATCGCATTAAAGAAGAGCTAAACGGTGCCGATATGGTATTTATCGCAGCTGGTATGGGCGGTGGTACTGGTACAGGCGCAGCTCCTGTTATTGCAGAAGTGGCAAAAGAGTTAGGTATCCTAACGGTTGCAGTAGTAACTAAGCCATTTAGCTTCGAAGGCAAAAAGCGTTTAGCTTTTGCTGAGCAAGGTATCGAAGAGCTTTCTAAGCACGTGGACTCGTTAATTACGATTCCTAACGAGAAGCTTCTTAAGGTACTTGGCCGTGGTATTACACTACTTGAAGCCTTTGCTAGCGCGAACGATGTATTAAAGAATGCAGTACAAGGTATTGCGGAACTGATTACTCGTCCAGGCATGATTAACGTCGACTTTGCTGACGTAAGAACAGTGATGTCAGAAATGGGTCATGCCATGATGGGTAGCGGTGTTGCTAAAGGCGAAGATCGCGCTGAAGAAGCGGCAGAAATGGCAATTTCTAGCCCACTTCTAGAAGACATTGATCTTGCTGGAGCACGCGGTGTGTTGGTCAACATCACGGCAGGTCTAGACATGCGTCTAGATGAGTTCGAGACCGTAGGTAACACAGTTAAAGCGTTTGCTTCAGATAATGCAACCGTTGTAATCGGTACTTCGTTAGATCCTGATATGGCTGATGAAATCCGTGTGACAGTTGTTGCTACTGGTATTGGCAATGAGAAGAAACCTGATATTACGTTAGTTGCGGGTGGCAAAGCGAAAGTCGCTCCTGTTGCTCAACCGCAGACTCAACCACAAACAGCGCCTGCTCAGCAGACTGTCAATAAAGTGGAAGAAAAAGCGGCACCAACTTTGCAGGAAAAACCTCAGGTAACTCCTCAGCCAACGACATCAACACCGTCTGGTTCGGGTGCGGGTCAAAGTGCAGCAGCGCCTAAGGCAGATAAAGAAAGCGGCTATCTTGATATCCCTGCGTTCTTACGTCGTCAAGCTGACTAAAATAACTACAATTTGACACTGTTCAATTTTGTGGTAGCATGCACGGTCAATGTCACAATTGACCGTGATTTGTAGCATTTTTACTGAGGCAAAGTAGATGATCAGACAACGTACTCTGAAAGAAATAGTGAAAACAACTGGTGTGGGGCTCCACTCTGGTCGTAAAGTCACGCTTACTCTGCGCCCTGCTGCTGCAAATACTGGCATCGTTTATCGCCGTACCGATGTGAATCCTCCAGTTGATTTTCCTGCGGATCCTGCTTCTGTTCGCGATACTATGCTATGTACAGCACTGGTTAATGACGAAGGTGTACGTATCTCTACTGTTGAGCACTTAAACGCAGCTCTAGCGGGAATGGGAATCGATAACATCGTCGTAGAAGTTGACGCACCAGAAATTCCAATCATGGATGGCAGCGCTAGCCCATTCGTATTCTTGCTTCAGCAAGCAGGCATCGAAGAGCAAAATGCACCAAAACGCTTTATTCGAATCAAAAAGCCAGTGCGCTTTGAAGATGACGATAAATGGGCAGAATTTGTGCCATTCGACGGCTTCCGTATGGATTTCGAAATTGAATTCAACCACCCAGCGATTGAATCTGATGAACAGCATTTACTGTTTGATTTCTCATCGCAAGGTTTTGTTAAAGACATCTCTCGTGCACGTACTTTCGGCTTCATGCGCGATATTGAGTACTTACAGTCACAAAACCTATGTCTAGGTGGTAGCTTCGATTGTGCAATCGTACTGGATGAATACCGTATTCTTAACGAAGAAGGCCTGCGCTTTGACAATGAGTTTGTTACTCACAAAGTGTTGGATGCAATCGGTGACCTTTACATGTGTGGCCACCCAATCATTGGTGAATTCCGTGCATTTAAATCAGGTCACGGCTTGAACAACCAATTACTTCGTTCAGTGCTTGCAGACCAAGAAGCATGGGAATGGGTAACCTTCGAGGAAGAAGCAACCTCTCCAGTTGCATTTGCAGAACCAAACATGGTTATGGCATAACAAAATTGATTAAAAAAGCCAGACGAAAGTCTGGCTTTTTTGTTTTCTGGTCTTTCCTAAATAGCTTTAGGTTTTGGCAGCCTGCCTCGGCTACTCTTGATCTTTTTTAGCCAATTTTGCCAAGCTCTCTAATCTCGCTTTGACTTTAGGCGAGGCGCCTGTTGCGATCATTTCTAGATACTGCGCTGCCGTGCCGGATATTGGGTCACGAGGTTTCGGCTTATCTTCACTGCGGTTCTTACTTCGATACAGTTCAGGGTTGATCTGAACACTCACCGCAATCAAGCGAGCAAACCCTTTTGATCGTAGCT
>NZ_JCBDHG010000014.1:0-15395 GCF_059834185.1 Vibrio sp. R10-SG3-ISO10 | reverse complement strand
GTGGTAGAAACCCAGTTGATTGTTGACCATTCTCTTGCTGTTGAACACGCAGGCTTTGACCCAGATGCCTTCGATAAAAATAGGGCGATTGAAGAGCGCAGAAATGAAGACCGTTTTCATTTTATCGAGTGGTGTAAAACCGCGTTTGAGAATGTCAGCGTTATTCCTGCTGGTAATGGCATCATGCACCAAATCAACTTGGAGAAAATGTCTCCTGTTGTTCAGGCTAAGCAAGGTATCGCATACCCAGACACTTGTGTCGGTACGGATAGTCACACGCCGCATGTCGATGCTCTAGGGGTGATTGCGATTGGTGTGGGAGGACTCGAGGCAGAGACAGTCATGCTTGGCCGTCCTTCAATGATGAGACTACCTGACATCGTCGGCGTCAAGCTTACTGGCAAGCGCCAGCCTGGGATTACAGCAACAGATATTGTTTTGGCGATTACTGAATTTTTGCGTAACGAAAGAGTTGTTTCATCCTATCTTGAGTTCTTTGGTGAAGGGGCAAAAGACCTAACCATCGGCGATCGCGCAACCATTTCCAACATGACGCCAGAGTACGGCGCTACGGCTGGGATGTTCTACATCGATGAGCAGACCATTAACTACCTAAAACTGACAGGTCGTGATGAGCAGCAAGTCGAGCTTGTTGAAAAATATGCCAAACAGACAGGTCTTTGGGCCGATGATCTTGAAGCCGCAGAGTACGAACGAGTATTAGAGTTCGATTTATCTAAGGTTTCTCGAAATATGGCAGGGCCATCGAATCCTCATAGACGTTTGCCAACCTCAGAGCTTGCACAGCGAGGTATAGCAAAAGATAGTGAGGTTAACACTAGCGAGGGGCAATTACCCGATGGGGCAGTCATTATTGCGGCGATTACTTCATGTACCAATACAAGTAACCCGCGCAATGTGGTCGCCGCTGGGCTTGTTGCAAAGAAGGCCAATGAGCTTGGACTAGTTCGCAAACCTTGGGTGAAATCTTCTTTTGCTCCGGGCTCAAAGGTTGCCAAGCTATACCTTGAAGACGCAGGTCTTTTACCAGAATTAGAAAAGCTTGGCTTTGGTATTGTCGCTTATGCCTGTACCACCTGTAATGGTATGAGTGGTGCGCTTGATCCAGAGATTCAGCAAGAGATCATCGACCGTGACGTTTATACAACGGCAGTGCTATCAGGTAACCGGAACTTTGATGGTCGGATTCACCCTTATGCTAAGCAAGCATTCTTGGCATCGCCGCCACTAGTGGTCGCTTATGCCTTAGCTGGAACCATGCGTTTTGATATTGAACGCGATTCGTTAGGTAAAGATAAACAAGGCAATCCTATTTATCTCAATGACTTGTGGCCGAGTGATGAAGAGATTGATGCGGTTGTCGGCAAGCATGTTAAGCCCGAGCAGTTTAATCAGGTCTACATTCAGATGTTTAAACTCGATGAAGGTGAGCGTAATAGCAACCCTCTTTATGACTGGCGACCACAAAGTACCTACATTCGCCGTCCACCATACTGGGAAGGGGCGCTAGCAGGTAAAAGAACGCTAGCTGCGATGAGACCTTTAGCCGTACTAGGCGATAACATCACGACTGATCACTTATCTCCCTCCAACGCGATACTGGCGAGCAGTGCTGCGGGCGAGTATCTCGCTTCTATGGATGTACCTGAAGAAGACTTCAACTCTTACGCAACCCACCGTGGCGATCACCTGACTGCGCAGAGAGCGACGTTTGCAAACCCTAAACTGTTCAATGAAATGGTTAAAGAGAATGGTGAGGTGGTACAAGGCTCACTCGCAAGGGTTGAGCCAGAGGGTAAAGTTACTCGAATGTGGGAAGCAATTGAAACCTACATGAATCGCAAGCAGCCGTTAATCATCGTTGCTGGGGCTGATTATGGTCAAGGATCCTCTCGAGATTGGGCAGCGAAAGGGGTTCGCTTGGCTGGGGTTGAAGCGATTGCTGCCGAAGGTTTTGAGCGGATTCACCGAACCAACCTAGTCGGAATGGGCGTTTTGCCACTTCAATTTAAATCTGGCACAAATCGTAAAACATTAGAGCTCGACGGTAGTGAGCTTTATGACGTGATTGGCGATATCAAGCCTGGCGCAGATCTAGCGCTTGTCGTCACTCGTGCTAATGGAGAAAAGTTCGATGTGCCTGTGACTTGTCGTTTGGACACCGCCGATGAGGTTAGTGTTTATAACGCTGGCGGCGTTTTGCAACGCTTTGCCCAAGACTTTTTATCCCAATAGGTGGCCGCTATGACAGTATCTAGCCAAATAAAAGTACCAGCCACCTATATGCGTGGTGGGACGAGTAAAGGAGTATTCTTCAGTCTAGAAGATTTGCCAAAACAAGCTCAAACTCCCGGAGAGGCGAGAGACAAATTGCTGCTAAGAGTGATTGGTAGTCCCGATCCTTATGCCAAGCAAATCGATGGTATGGGCGGTGCCACGTCGAGTACCAGCAAAACCGTGATTGTATCGAAAAGTGATAAGCCAGATCACGATGTTGATTATCTATTCGGGCAAGTATCGATTGATAAACCTTTTGTTGATTGGAGTGGCAACTGTGGCAATCTATCTGCCGCTGTTGGTCCCTTTGCTATTCATGCTGGATTGGTTGATGAAGCTCGTATCCCAACCAATGGCACGGTCGCTGTGAGAGTGTGGCAGGCGAATATCAGCAAAACCATCGTGGTTCATGTGCCAATTGTGAAAGGGCAAGTTCAAGAAACGGGCGACTTTGAACTAGATGGTGTGACGTTTCCTGCGGCTGAAATTCAAGTCGATTTTATTCAGCCCGCAGACGGCGAAGGCAGTATGTTTCCAACTGGAAATGTGAACGATGAGCTAGAGGTTCCTGATGTTGGAACGTTTGAAGTCACGATGATCAATGCGGGTATCCCGACGATTTTCCTTGACGCTGAAGCTCTCAGATATCAAGGGACGGAACTTCAAGAAGATATCAATAACGATGAAGCTGCATTACAACGCTTTGAAACGATTAGAGCTCATGGTGCGTTGAAGATGGGTTTGATTGATTCTTTACAAGAGGCTGAAGCTCGTCAGCACACGCCAAAAATCGCCATAGTTGCGAGCCCGAAAAGTTATCTTTCTTCTAGTGGCAAACCGGTCGAGGCAGGTGAGGTGGATGTACTCGTTCGCGCTTTGTCGATGGGTAAATTGCACCACGCCATGATGGGAACCGCAGCAGTAGCGATTGCATCGGCTTCCTGTGTGCCCGGCACTATAGTCAACCGTGCTGCTGGTGGCGGAGAAATGGAATCAGTCACTTTTGGTCACCCGTCGGGAACGCTGAAAGTAGGAGCGGCCGCCACGCTAGATGAACAAGGTTGGGTCGTTGAAAAAGCTGTAATGAGCCGCAGCGCTCGAATCATCATGGAGGGATTTGTGCGCGTACCCTCCGATATCTTTGCGTAATTAGCACTGGTTAATTACCAGAAAAGCAATGTCAGGACATACTGGAGGAAGCACTATGTCTGCATATCAAAAAGAGTATCAATGGGCGCTGTCAGAACCTGAGTCGTTTTGGGCGGAGCAAGCAAAAAATATTGACTGGTTTAAACAGCCACAAACTATTCTAGCCAAAGATGAAAATGGCATAGAGCGCTGGTTCCCCGATGGTATGCTTAATACCTCTTGGTTAGCACTAGATTATCACTGCGAACAAGGACGTGGCGATAACACCGCATTGATCTACGATTCACCAGTGACTGGTACTAAGCGAAAATATACTTATACCGAGCTTCGTGATCAGGTTGCGAAAACAGCGGGTATGCTCGCAGAACAAGGCGTTGAAAAGGGTGACCGAGTGGTTATCTATATGCCCATGATTCCTGAGGCAGCAATGGCAATGCTTGCCTGTGCACGACTAGGCGCGATTCATTCCGTTGTGTTTGGCGGTTTTGCGGCTAACGAGCTAGCGGTTCGACTTGAAGATGCTGAACCTAAATTGGTGATGACAGCTTCTTGTGGTATTGAAGTTAATAAAGTTATTCCGTACAAGCCATTGGTCGATAAAGCGATTATGGACAGTCGATGGAAGCCTGAAACAGTGGTTGTTCTGCAAAGAGGCCAGTGTGAAGCTCAGCTGCAGCCTAAGCGAGATGTGGATTGGGCGACTGCACTTGAAAGCTCTCAACCTCACGCTTGTGTACCAGTCTTGGCGACTGACCCGCTCTACATTCTTTATACCTCAGGGACGACTGGTAAGCCTAAAGGTGTAGTACGCGATAATGGTGGGCATGCTGTTGCGATGAAGTACTCAATGAGTGCGATTTATAATGTTCCACAAGATGGTGTTTACTGGGCAGCTTCTGATGTGGGCTGGGTCGTAGGCCACTCTTACATTGTCTATGCGCCGCTGATTCATGGTTGTACAACAGTACTATTTGAAGGCAAGCCAGTACGGACTCCGGATCCGGGTGCATTCTGGCGAGTGTGTGAAGAGTACAAAGTCGAAGTACTGTTCTCCGCGCCAACCGCTTTCCGCGCAATTAAGAAAGAAGACCCAGAAGGTGAGTGCCTCAAGCAATACGATTTATCAAACCTTAAAACCATCTTTATGGCGGGTGAGCGCTTAGACCCTCCGACATTAGAGTGGGTCGAAAGCAAAACTGACAAACCAGTGGTCGATCACTGGTGGCAAACGGAAACAGGTTGGGCGATTGCCGGTAACCCTACCGGAATTGAGCTGATGCCAGTGAAAGCAGGTTCAGCGACTAAACCAATCCCAGGTTATCAGGTTGAGATCCTTAATGAGCTTGGTGAGCCAGTAGAAGCCAGCCAACAGGGCTTTGTCGCCTTGAAGCGCCCACTGCCACCAAGCTGTCTGCCTACGGTATGGCGTAACCACGACCGCTTCGAGTCTGGATATCTGAGTCAGTTCCCGGGTTATTACGTATCGGGTGATGGTGGTTATCTCGATGAAGAGGGCTACCTATTCATTATGGGGCGTATCGATGACGTGATTAACGTTGCGGGTCACCGCCTATCAACCGGTGAAATGGAAGAGATCGTCGGCGGCCACCCGGCTATTGCGGAATGTGCGGTTGTTGGTGTTCATGACGATTTGAAAGGTCAATTGCCATTAGGTCTGGTTGTGCTTAAAGACGGAGTTAAAGTCGATGACGTCCAGCTTGAAGGTGAGCTGGTTGGTAAGGTACGCGATGAAATTGGAGCAGTTGCCTGTTTTAAGCATGCACTCGTTGTGGAGCGTTTGCCAAAGACGCGCTCCGGCAAGATCTTGCGCCGTACCATCCGCCAGATAGCCGATGGCGAGCAGTACACAGTGCCTTCGACGATCGATGACCCAACGAGCCTTGAAGAGATTGAAAAAGCACTGCATTCTTAACTTGAGCCACAGCATTTTCTGATAATGAAACTAAGCCCCCAACTAAAGGGGCTTTTTTATTGAAAAATTTTTGTTAAACCGCCAAACTGTTACTTTATTCGTAACGCAAAAATATTTATGCACAATGTGACCATTCGTAGTGCGCATGACAAAGATTTAGAGCAGTTAAATGATCTTATGTTTTACTTGCATGATGAGCATCATCGCCAATGCCCCGAACATTTTAAAACTGCTGAAGATATAGAGCAGGAAAAGAGTATTGCTCGATATTTAGATGATCCTGAATGTGTTGTATTTGTCGCATGTGAAGACGATAAAATCATAGGATTTATTAGTGGTCACTTTTGCGAACTGATTTCCACAGTAAGTAAGCCAGTTCAGATGGGTAGCATCGATGAACTGTATATCGTAAAGGACTATCGTGGCAAAGGGCATGCAGTCGAACTGTGTCAGCATATCGAAACGCGTTTTGAGGAATATGGCGTAAAAGAGATCTTTGTTGAAGTCTGGGAATTTAATCAGTCTGCAATTGAGTTTTACCGTCATTTCGGCTTTGAACATCATATCCATTGGTTACGAAAGTCCGTAACCAATTAACAAGAATTTAGAATGAAGCTCAACACTAAAATATTATCACTCGTACTCGGGTTTATCTCTCTATTTGCCTCTTCACTTACTGTTGCGAATGACTCGTCAATCTCTGGAGCTGCTTGTGTCATACGTTCTGGTGAGAAGATTGTATTGGTAAAAGAAATCCTCACCAACAAGCTTTCTCTCCCCGCTGGAGGCGTCGCTAAAGGGGAGTCTCCTAAAATCGCTGCCCAACGAGAAACTTGGGAAGAGACAGGGCTAGTGGTTTCGATTAAAGGTGAGCTCGGGCGTAACGAGAAAGCGGTGTTCTACGATTGCGTTTCTGATTCCGATATCGTTTCATTCCAGTTCAACAACAAGCTAGACGGATACGAGCTGCCTATCTGGTTTGCACCACACTATGGGATTGAAGTCTCTTCAGCGATGTTAATCGATCCTACTGTTGTCCCGAAACAGGAGTATCGCTTTCCTGACCAACTTGAGTGGCTAGGGACTGTTTTGCCACAGGCGACCGATCAAAAAGTCGTTTTTGTTGGCAATCTGACTGAGGCGGCTCCTGCATTCCATCAAATTGAATTGAGCTGGATGACTCAGATTCAGCACTTATTTCTAAAGCTTCCTAGTGGTATCGCAAACATTGTCGAACCCTTATTGCTGGCCGGAAACTGGCTAGCAGAGCCTTCTCTAATTCTGATTCTATTTCCGCTTTTATATTGGCGATTTGGTAAAGAGTTTAGCTATAAGGTCTTTTTTGCCGTAACTATGACGTCACTGCTTAGTTTGGTTGCTCAGCAAGGTTTTGCATTCCCTAGACCACATGTTTATCTTCCGGCACTAGATCTAGCCAAGAGTTATGGGTTTAGCCTCCCGAGCTTACCTATTGCGGTGTGGTCGTGTGTGGGTCTTCTTGTTTTGAATGGGACTGACAAACTATCGATTAATCGTTGGTCATTGTCTTTGTTTTTTGCATTGTTATGGCTAACCGTTGCTAAGTTTTACAGTGGCTCTGCATTTTTGACTGACAGCGTAAGTGGCGCATTATTGGGCATACTTTGTTCTTGGCATTTGATTCGACTTGAATCTAAGCCAGAGGTGGATGCAAGAGCACTAATGACTTCAAAAATGGTTTGGGTAATCTTGCTTATCGCGTGTACCGTTATGACGCTGTTTTGGCCTACACCGATTTTTACTTATTGGTTGGCGATAATCTTAACTGTGTTAGGGCTAGTGATGACCTTTGAACGAGATGCAAAGATCGCTTCTGGAAAGGCTTTGCTAATGATTACAGTGATGCTTATTCTGGCTAATGGATTTATTGGAGTTGTTGCTGAGCATGTATCTACAAGCAGCATTGCCTCACTGAGCGTTGAAGCGTTGAGGTATCCAGTATTGATCCTTATGTTTGCCGTCTCAGTACGTAAAGTAGCTAAAGCTGAATAGTCAGCTTTAGCTCAGAGATTTAGTTGTTTAAAACAAACTCTTCAATGACAACAGCCACGCCATCATCATCGTTACTCAATGTAATATGATTGGCGATGGCTTTGGTTTGCTCCATTGCATTCTGCATCGCTACTCCTAACCCTGCGTATTCAATCATATGATGGTCATTTTCAGCGTCGCCCATACAGATCACTTCGCTAGATGCTATGCCTAGATGTTCAGCAATCGCCTTAATGCCAACCCCTTTGTTACTTTCAAGGTTTAAAAACTCCAAGAAAATAGGGGCGCTCTGGACGATTGTGAATTCATCTTGATAGCGAGCTGGAATATTTTCGATTGCGGCGGTGAGTTTGTCAGGAGCACCGACAATCATCGCTTTAATGATCGGATGGTCATCGTCTAACTCATCAAAGTTCTTCTCGATGACTGGAATTTGATTGATGGTTGCTTCAACGTCGGTGAACTCGTTGAGCTTTGGCGTTATTAATCCAAACTCGTTACTGAATGCATGGCAATCTAAATTCAGTTTGTTAGCCAGTTGCGCGACTTGCTTTGCTCGCTTTCCATCAATAATCGCCGAGTGAATCACTCTGTTTGTGCCAATTTCCTTCACCATTGAGCCATTGAAGTAAACGACAAACTCGTTATCGCCTTCAATCTCAAGTTCGTCTAGCTTACTTTGCATTCCATCTAATGGACGGCCAGATGCGAGTACGACTTTTACACCTCGTTTACGCGCTTCAGCGATCGTATGCTTTGTTCTTTGGGAAATCGTTTTGTCACTCGTTAGCAATGTGCCATCTAAATCGAGTGCTATCAGCTTATACATAACTTACCTAAAATATAACTACAAAATTGACAAAAAGAAGCAGAATAATCGCTGTGAAAAGATTGATCAATTTATGATTTAGTTGACCTTCCACGGCGTCTCATTTAAGGTCTCGTTCCTGCAGAATTTTGAAGATAAATTAGGCTGAGTTTAAGTTGTATAAAATTAACGAAATGTTCGAAACCATTCAGGGGGAAGGTGTGTTCACCGGTGTTCCCTCGGTCTTTGTTCGCTTACAAGAGTGTCCTGTTGGTTGTGCTTGGTGCGATACTAAGCAAACTTGGGATGCAACCCCTCAAGACGAAAAGCCTCTAGAGGAAATATTAGCTAAGAAAGAGGATTCTCCGACTTGGTGTTCTGTCTCGGCGATGGACATCGTTAATGAGTACAAGAAGCAAGGGTATACTGCTAAACATATCGTTATTACTGGTGGCGAACCTTGTATCTATGACCTGACTCCTTTGACGCAAGCGTTTGAAGAACATGGCTGTCAATGTCAGATCGAAACCAGTGGCACCTCAGAGGTCAAAGCGACAGACACTACGTGGGTGACAGTGTCACCGAAGGTCGCGATGAAAGGTAAGTTACCTGTACTTGATTCGGCGATGGTTCGCGCAAATGAAATTAAACATCCAGTGGCGACTCAAAAAGATATTGATCAACTGGATGTTCTATTGGAAAGAGCGAATGTATCTGAACAAACGACAATTGCGCTGCAACCAATTAGTCAAAAGCCTCGTGCGACTCAACTTTGTATTGATGTATGCGTTGCTAGGAACTGGCGCTTATCGATTCAAACTCACAAATACCTAAGCATTGCGTAAAGGAACTCAAAATGAAAAAAGCAGTTGTCGTATTTAGTGGTGGACAAGATTCAACGACTTGTCTGGTACAAGCAATTAAAGATTTTGATGAAGTTCATGCGATTACATTTGACTACGGTCAGCGCCACAAACTAGAAATCGAAGTCGCGCAGAACTTAGCAAAAGAGCTAGGCGTTAAAGCGCACAAAGTGATGGATGTCGGCTTACTTAATGAGCTTGCTATTAGCTCTTTGACGCGTGACGATATCCCTGTTTCTCATGAGCTGCAAGATAATGGTTTGCCGAACTCATTTGTACCAGGGCGTAATATCCTGTTTTTGACTCTGGCAGGTATTTACGCTTATCAAATTGGCGCGCAGACTGTTATTACTGGCGTATGTGAAACAGACTTTTCTGGTTATCCAGATTGTCGCAATGACTTTGTAAAAGCGATGAATAATGCGCTTGTTCAGGGTATGGACCGCCAGCTAGAGATTTCTACGCCCTTAATGTGGTTAAACAAAGCTGAAACTTGGGCACTAGCGGATCAATACGATGCTCTGCAACTAGTAAGAGAGAAAACGCTTACTTGTTACAATGGAGTAATAGGTGATGGTTGTGGTGATTGCCCATCATGCGAGCTGAGAAAAGTAGGCCTAAACGACTACCTTTCTGAGCGTGAGACTATTATGGCTGAACTGGTACGTAAGCAGAGTTCGGCAGGAAAATAGGCTCGTTATAGGCGTCAATAATCTGGTTTTTGCCGTTTTGCTTAACTTGATATAGCGCCTGATCCAATATTGAATATAACTCGTCAAAATCATTGAGTGGTTTTGATGTAGCTAGATAGGAAAAGCTCGCGGTAACGTAGAGCTTTTCTTTGTTTTCCGCTTCAAAAACGTTATTGGCAATTGAGTTGTGTAATTGTTCTACTTGTTCTCTGACATCTAACTCGTCGACATTTTTGAGCACAACAATAAATTCTTCACCACCTAATCGGCCGAATAAATCATCAGGTTTAATGGTTTCAGAGATCCCCTTTGCAATGGTTGAAAGTGCTCGGTCTCCTGTTGGATGTCCATAGCTGTCATTGATGTTCTTAAAGTCGTCAAGATCTAGCAAGATCAGTACGTGTTTTTGAATTTGAGCGGCGGTCTTATCAATAGCCCTGATTTTCTTAATAGCTGCAGCTCGATTGAGTGAGCCTGTAAGCTGGTCCATCTCCGCCCTCCGACTTTTCATTCGCGTGTGAATGAGTTGCCCAATCAACGTAATAATTAGCAACACAATGGAAAGCAAAAGCATCTGCCTTTGTGTCGAGAGCTTATTAAGCTGAGTTTCCAAAGATTCTAATCTTGCCAATGTTTGGTTTGTTTGAACCTTCTGGGCAAATTCACGTCGTGCCAGCTCCAATGCAAGAAAAGCAGTACGGTTTTTTTGGGTTCTTTTGGATAGCTCCGAATCGAAGTAGTCTTGGTAATGTTGAAGGGCAAGCTCGTAGTCGCCGCGTGCTTCAGCAATATGGGCGAGAGATTTTAGAGCTAGAGCTTGCAGTCTCTCGCTATGAATTTTAACTCCCAGTGCATAGGCCTCACGAGAATACTCGAGTGCAGAAAAATCATTAGCTTGAGATTGTTCTAATGCCGATAGAGCAAGGTAAATTTCCCCGCGGATCTGGTCGTTGCCTTGAAGTTCGGCGTAATCACGCGATTGAGATAAAAAGTGCTTACTCAGTTCATACTGTTTTAAAAATCTATAGGCTTTACCTAGGCTGAGAGTGACGTGGGTCAATCCATAGACATGGCCGACATCATCTAAGATTGCTTTTGAAAGGTTAAGGTGTTGGATAGCGCCTTCATAGTCTTTTATCTCTAACAAGAGGTCTGCCATGCTGTGATGGGATTGGGCAAGCTTTAGTGGAGCATTGAGTGACTTTCTCAACCTGATTGAGATGGTTAGATATTCTTGAGCGAGTTCATATTGGCCTAAGTTTTTCAATAGAAGCCCCGCATCGTTGTAGACTCCAGAAGGATCAACGTAGCTTGGAATAGTTGCGAGATATTTTTGATAGGTTTCTAATGAAGCTTGGTAGTCACCTATGAACTCGAGGTTATTCGCAATAACTCTTAGGGCAAGGTGCTTGGGCAGAATCGATATATCGACATCTTGTAGGTGGGTTTTTAATGCATTGCAGTATAACTGAGCACTGTAAAACTGGCCTTGCATATTCATTGCACGGCATAGGTGATATTCAAAAAGAATCTTCCCTTGTATGTTGCTAGTTGTGTTGGCAAATTTTAGCAAGGAAAGGTACGCAGAGCGTGCATCAGAAAAGTTTAGCTCGAGCTCCGCGTTGAGAGCTGAGATAAAGGACTGTTCTAGTTTGGAATATTCAGGGTTGTTGACAAGTTCATTACCATAGTAAGGTTGCCCTCTTAATGTCATAAAGCCGTGCATTATAGAGCTGACATATAGCTTCTCAATGTTTGCCGGAAGGGCATTGTAGCGATCTTGCAGCATTAATAATGCGTTACTCTCGTTAATACGAAGTGCGTTATTGTATGCAGATTCCCATTGTTCCCAATGGTTATATTGACTAGCTAGTGCAGAGGGTAGGAATGTAGCGGAAGCGATAATCCAAGCTAAAAGACGTTTCATTGTATTTAGTATTAGTTTTGTTTGTTACATAGTAGAGTAACTTACTAATAGGGTACAATGTGTTGCTAAATGTGAATTGAATAAATGCGACTTAGATAGCTTTGATTTCTATAAAAAATGCGCCTTCGAGGCGCATTTTTAAAATCTACTTAGTCTAAGTATAACTTGGCTAGGTCAGATGGTTCCATCTCTTTACCTTCCAGTTGGTCATTCCAGTTTGTACCAACTAAAACGCCGTCTTCAGCTAAGGTGAGTAGCCAATCTTCAACAAAGATATCTAGTGGAATCTCAAGCACTTCGAAATCTGCCCACTCTTCAACATTGTGAGTTTCTGCATCTTGTTTAGAAGACCAGAAAGGCATTACTTCGCTGTTTTCAAATTCTGTAGAATCGCAAGACAGCCAGCCTTCTTCGTTACGCATTCCCCAAACTAGTTTAGATTGCTTCGTTTCAGCAACGAATAACTCAAGGTTTGCTTGAATATCAGCAGTTAATTTGCTCATTGGTATTATCTCATACGTGGATTCGCTGCTAGAGTACCATTCAATACAGCAAAGCAAAATAAAAAAGGGAGCCTAAGCCCCCTTAATACAAGAAAAACGGTTATTTTTTTATCTTAGTAAAAATTGACCATTCTTCTTTCACGTTACCTTTGTGTCCGATAACGGTTGCGACAACTTTGCGGTTTTTAGCATGGCTGATTTCGTCGGTACCTGTCTCACTTAGGTTCGTGTCACCATAGCCAACAATACGTACTCGATTAGAGGCAGTTCCATTTGCGAGCAAAGCATCTTCGACCGCAATGGCACGTCGCTTTGAAAGTGCCATATTGTACTCAGGCTTACCAACTTTACTCGCATAACCTTGCAGTTCAATTGAAGTTGATGGGTAGCTTTCAAGGAAGTCGGCCATCTCGCGAATTTGGGCAAGAAATACTGGCTGAATTTCATCAGAGTCATTCGCGAACAGAATATGTAAGCTCATCTCTTCTTCTGTCTTCACATAAGTGCCACAGCCGTCGTTGTCAATTTCAGCAAGGCGTGGTGTTTGCGGACACAAGTCGCGAGCATTAATGACACCATCTTTGTCATCATCAAGTAAGTCGTCAACTTGATTAGGAGTTGGAGTGTCGATGTAGTCGTAAGCGTCCTCAGCTTTAAGCGGAGCAGTGAATACGGTAGCCGCGATAATCATAGTTACAAGTGATTTATTCATATCAGTATTCTACCTTTTCATTCCACTCTTGAGGTGTATCTACACGTAATGCCGCTAGCAGATTGCCCGTCGCGTTCATTACACGATACTTAGCGTATTGCTCATCATACTTGGCATCTAAATAGCCTTTACGGGCTTCGAACAATTCGTTTTCTGTGTTCAATAGATCAAGTAGGGTACGCTTACCGAGTTTATATTGCTTTTCGTAAGCAATAACTGTATCTGATGCCGAGTCTACGTGGTCTGCAAGAAAGTCTTTCTGTTGAACAGTCAGATCAAGCGCACTCCACGAAAGACGCAGGCCTTCCTCAACGCTACGATAGGTGCGGTCACGAAAATCTTTCGCTTTGTTTAATTGATAAGCGGCACTTTCAGTTCGGTCAGAGTCTGAACCGCCGTTATATAGGTTGTAACGCATACGAAGCATCGCAGAAAACTCGTCACTACCTCCTTCGATGCCACCCGCATCATCACGCCAAGTTTGATTTGCCTCTATTGAAAGCGTTGGGTAGTTCACGCCTTTAGTTTGATCGTATTGGAATCGAGCAGAGTCAACGTCTGCTTGAGCTACTTTAATCACTGGATGAGCGTTAAATGCAGTATCAAGTGCTTCGTCTACTGTAAAAGGAATAGCGGTTTGATCTGCTCTTGGGAATGTAAGACCTTGTGGGGACTGACCAACAATGCGTTTAAACTGGGTATGAACGTCGAAAAGGTTATTCTGTGCTGCTAGTAAGTTACCGTGAGCTTTGGCTAAACGGGCTTCAACCTGAGAAAGATCCGCTGTTGAACCAATACCAGAATCCACACGTTTTTTAATATCAGTATAGATTTCTTTATGAACCGCTAGGTTGCTTTCAGATAATGCTAAAACTTCATAAGCCTTAGTTGCATCTAGGTAGATCTTTGTAACTTGAAGAGCGATATCTTGAGCATCTGACATCAATTGGAAGCGAACGGATTCCGCATCTGCTGCAGTGCGGTCCATGTCATTTAGTGTTGCAGAGCCATCCCACAATAATTGAGTTAGGGTCAACGTAGCTTCTTTTCGAGTAAGTTCATTGTCAGTACCTGAAGCTAGATCAACAGCTTCGTATCCAATACCTGCATCCAAATCCAATTTAGGCATGTATGCCCCACCAGAGGCTTCGGCATCAAAAAACTTGCTCTTAAATTCGTTGTAAGAAGCTTTAATCTCTGGGTTGGTCGTAATAGTAAAGGCGACGGCTTGCTCTAATGTTTGACTGTGTGCTGGAAAGCTAAGTGCAACCGCGCAACTTAGTACTTTCAACTTATTCCAATTCACTCTGACTCTCCTCGAAGTGCTCGTAGGTGAGGATAATACTCAATTTTTTTGTCTCAATACTGAGATATATCCATTAATGGCGCCAATAAAATAACACTCTTGAGCAGAGAAAACTAATCTATTTAGCAAATAAAGTGTTGTTAAATTGTTGCTTTTTACTCAATTAATCAAAATGCGATCGGAATCTAATGTTGGGACGCCATACTTTATATTATCCACTAAAATCGAGATCTTAGTTCAGTTTCTCAATGTTGAGAAATGCAACTTGTGTCGTGTTTGTTGAGGCTTTTGTTCAAAAAACAGGTTTAGCGTAGATATGAAAAATGGTAATTTATAAAGAGTATGAATTTATATTTTGCCAATTATTTGTCACTGGCAACATAACAAAAGAAAGCAGTCAAGGATTAAGGACTTAAAGTATGGGTTTTGGTACTTTCGTTGCAATGGGTAATCTAGCAGCCAATCAAGTTATCGTAATTGACGTAAACGGTAATGTCAGAGTATTGGTTGAAGGCGAGTTGCCTAGGCCTGGTGAGGCCATCGTTCAGTCAAACTCGGGTGTAAACGGTACTGACCAGCAACTACAAGTTGAGATAGTTGATCAAGGTGGAGAGCCTCAAGATATCACAGCCGAGCTTGAAGACATCTTTGCTGCCTTAGAAGAAGGCCAAGATCCAACTCAGCTTGGTGAAGACTTTGCAACGGCTGCTGGTGGGCAAACTGGTTCGAGCTTGACTGCAAGTGGTTCCGTAACACGTGATGGTTCCGAAACGACAGCCAGTACTGACTTCACAACGGAAGGTTTCCAATCCCTTGGTCTTTCGGAAACTCAAAGCCTTTCACTATTAGAGCAGTTTAGGCTATTCGAACCAATTTTCGTCGATGTAAACAATGATCCTTTGGGCGAGAGTATTGCTGTCACTACTGATGAAGATACCGCGATTAGCGGTACGCTTACGGCGACGGACCAAAATCCAACCGATACTCTGACTTTCTCACAAACTTCAGCGCCTACGAACGGTACTGCTGTTGTTAACCCAGATGGCTCGTGGACATACACGCCGAATGAAAACTACAACGGGCTAGATAGCTTTACCGTAATCGTTGACGATGGTAACGGTGGTACGGATACCCTTGTGGTTAATATTGGTGTTACGCCGGTTAATGATGCTG
>NZ_JCBDHG010000013.1:0-4056 GCF_059834185.1 Vibrio sp. R10-SG3-ISO10 | reverse complement strand
CGACGGCGCGAAAATCACAGGCGATGATAGCGGCAGCGTGACCGAAGACGCGGCGGACAACACCGCGACGGGCACGTTGAAAGCCAGCGACGTGGACAACACAGACAACGTGTTCCAGGCGCAAAGTGATGTGGCGGGCGATTACGGCACGTTCAGTGTGGATGCGAATGGCGAGTGGACGTACGAGCTGGATAACAGCAACCCGACGGTAGACGCGCTGAACGAGACCTCAGAGCCACTGACAGAAACCTTCACGGTGAAATCGGAAGACGGCACCGAGCAGGTGGTGACCATCACCATCAATGGTGCGAACGACGGCGCGAAAATCACAGGCGATGATAGCGGCAGCGTGACCGAAGACGCGGCGGACAACACCGCGACGGGCACGTTGAAAGCCAGCGACGTGGACAACACAGACAACGTGTTCCAGGCGCAAAGTGATGTGGCGGGCGATTACGGCACGTTCAGTGTGGATGCGAATGGCGAGTGGACGTACGAGCTGGATAACAGCAACCCGACGGTAGACGCGCTGAACGAGACCTCAGAGCCACTGACAGAAACCTTCACGGTGAAATCGGAAGACGGCACCGAGCAGGTGGTGACCATCACCATCAATGGTGCGAACGACGGCGCGAAAATCACAGGCGATGATAGCGGCAGCGTGACCGAAGACGCGGCGGACAACACCGCGACGGGCACGTTGAAAGCCAGCGACGTGGACAACACAGACAACGTGTTCCAGGCGCAAAGTGATGTGGCGGGCGATTACGGCACGTTCAGTGTGGATGCGAATGGCGAGTGGACGTACGAGCTGGATAACAGCAACCCGACGGTAGACGCGCTGAACGAGACCTCAGAGCCACTGACAGAAACCTTCACGGTGAAATCGGAAGACGGCACCGAGCAGGTGGTGACCATCACCATCAATGGTGCGAACGACGGCGCGAAAATCACAGGCGATGATAGCGGCAGCGTGACCGAAGACGCGGCGGACAACACCGCGACGGGCACGTTGAAAGCCAGCGACGTGGACAACACAGACAACGTGTTCCAGGCGCAAAGTGATGTGGCGGGCGATTACGGCACGTTCAGTGTGGATGCGAATGGCGAGTGGACGTACGAGCTGGATAACAGCAACCCGACGGTAGACGCGCTGAACGAGACCTCAGAGCCACTGACAGAAACCTTCACGGTGAAATCGGAAGACGGCACCGAGCAGGTGGTGACCATCACCATCAATGGTGCGAACGACGGCGCGAAAATCACAGGCGATGATAGCGGCAGCGTGACCGAAGACGCGGCGGACAACACCGCGACGGGCACGTTGAAAGCCAGCGACGTGGACAACACAGACAACGTGTTCCAGGCGCAAAGTGATGTGGCGGGCGATTACGGCACGTTCAGTGTGGATGCGAATGGCGAGTGGACGTACGAGCTGGATAACAGCAACCCGACGGTAGACGCGCTGAACGAGACCTCAGAGCCACTGACAGAAACCTTCACGGTGAAATCGGAAGACGGCACCGAGCAGGTGGTGACCATCACCATCAATGGTGCGAACGACGGCGCGAAAATCACAGGCGATGATAGCGGCAGCGTGACCGAAGACGCGGCGGACAACACCGCGACGGGCACGTTGAAAGCCAGCGACGTGGACAACACAGACAACGTGTTCCAGGCGCAAAGTGATGTGGCGGGCGATTACGGCACGTTCAGTGTGGATGCGAATGGCGAGTGGACGTACGAGCTGGATAACAGCAACCCGACGGTAGACGCGCTGAACGAGACCTCAGAGCCACTGACAGAAACCTTCACGGTGAAATCGGAAGACGGCACCGAGCAGGTGGTGACCATCACCATCAATGGTGCGAACGACGGCGCGAAAATCACAGGCGATGATAGCGGCAGCGTGACCGAAGACGCGGCGGACAACACCGCGACGGGCACGTTGAAAGCCAGCGACGTGGACAACACAGACAACGTGTTCCAGGCGCAAAGTGATGTGGCGGGCGATTACGGCACGTTCAGTGTGGATGCGAATGGCGAGTGGACGTACGAGCTGGATAACAGCAACCCGACGGTAGACGCGCTGAACGAGACCTCAGAGCCACTGACAGAAACCTTCACGGTGAAATCGGAAGACGGCACCGAGCAGGTGGTGACCATCACCATCAATGGTGCGAACGACGGCGCGAAAATCACAGGCGATGATAGCGGCAGCGTGACCGAAGACGCGGCGGACAACACCGCGACGGGCACGTTGAAAGCCAGCGACGTGGACAACACAGACAACGTGTTCCAGGCGCAAAGTGATGTGGCGGGCGATTACGGCACGTTCAGTGTGGATGCGAATGGCGAGTGGACGTACGAGCTGGATAACAGCAACCCGACGGTAGACGCGCTGAACGAGACCTCAGAGCCACTGACAGAAACCTTCACGGTGAAATCGGAAGACGGCACCGAGCAGGTGGTGACCATCACCATCAATGGTGCGAACGACGGCGCGAAAATCACAGGCGATGATAGCGGCAGCGTGACCGAAGACGCGGCGGACAACACCGCGACGGGCACGTTGAAAGCCAGCGACGTGGACAACACAGACAACGTGTTCCAGGCGCAAAGTGATGTGGCGGGCGATTACGGCACGTTCAGTGTGGATGCGAATGGCGAGTGGACGTACGAGCTGGATAACAGCAACCCGACGGTAGACGCGCTGAACGAGACCTCAGAGCCACTGACAGAAACCTTCACGGTGAAATCGGAAGACGGCACCGAGCAGGTGGTGACCATCACCATCAATGGTGCGAACGACGGCGCGAAAATCACAGGCGATGATAGCGGCAGCGTGACCGAAGACGCGGCGGACAACACCGCGACGGGCACGTTGAAAGCCAGCGACGTGGACAACACAGACAACGTGTTCCAGGCGCAAAGTGATGTGGCGGGCGATTACGGCACGTTCAGTGTGGATGCGAATGGCGAGTGGACGTACGAGCTGGATAACAGCAACCCGACGGTAGACGCGCTGAACGAGACCTCAGAGCCACTGACAGAAACCTTCACGGTGAAATCGGAAGACGGCACCGAGCAGGTGGTGACCATCACCATCAATGGTGCGAACGACGGCGCGAAAATCACAGGCGATGATAGCGGCAGCGTGACCGAAGACGCGGCGGACAACACCGCGACGGGCACGTTGAAAGCCAGCGACGTGGACAACACAGACAACGTGTTCCAGGCGCAAAGTGATGTGGCGGGCGATTACGGCACGTTCAGTGTGGATGCGAATGGCGAGTGGACGTACGAGCTGGATAACAGCAACCCGACGGTAGACGCGCTGAACGAGACCTCAGAGCCACTGACAGAAACCTTCACGGTGAAATCGGAAGACGGCACCGAGCAGGTGGTGACCATCACCATCAATGGTGCGAACGACGGCGCGAAAATCACAGGCGATGATAGCGGCAGCGTGACCGAAGACGCGGCGGACAACACCGCGACGGGCACGTTGAAAGCCAGCGACGTGGACAACACAGACAACGTGTTCCAGGCGCAAAGTGATGTGGCGGGCGATTACGGCACGTTCAGTGTGGATGCGAATGGCGAGTGGACGTACGAGCTGGATAACAGCAACCCGACGGTAGACGCGCTGAACGAGACCTCAGAGCCACTGACAGAAACCTTCACGGTGAAATCGGAAGACGGCACCGAGCAGGTGGTGACCATCACCATCAATGGTGCGAACGACGGCGCGAAAATCACAGGCGATGATAGCGGCAGCGTGACCGAAGACGCGGCGGACAACACCGCGACGGGCACGTTGAAAGCCAGCGACGTGGACAACACAGACAACGTGTTCCAGGCGCAAAGTGATGTGGCGGGCGATTACGGCACGTTCAGTGTGGATGCGAATGGCGAGTGGACGTACGAGCTGGATAACAGCAACCCGACGGTAGACGCGCTGAACGAGACCTCAGAGCCACTGACAGAAACCTTCACGGTGAAATCGGAAGACGGCACCGAGCAGGTGGTGACCATCACCATCAATGGTGCGAA
>NZ_JCBDHG010000012.1:0-283342 GCF_059834185.1 Vibrio sp. R10-SG3-ISO10 | reverse complement strand
TTTTATTCTTTGTTGCAAAAAACTAATTTAGAGTACTAAACTGCGTTTCTTGCGCCGCGACTAAAACGTTTTTAGCTCGAACAAAATTTTACCTCGAAAGGTAAGTTCGCCCTATGTTCAAAACTGTTAGAGACTGAAGGCATTAAAAGTAGATCGGGCCCGATCTGGATAAAGAGAGATTCATAGCAAATGATAACTAAGCTACTGACAAAAGTGATTGGTAGTCGCAATGACCGAACACTGCGCCGTCTGAGAAAGATTGTAAAAGAGATTAATAACTACGAACCAACATTTGAAGCACTTTCTGATGAAGAGCTAAAAGCGAAAACAGTTGAGTTCCGTCAGCGTTTAGAACAGGGTGAAACTCTAGATAAACTACTACCAGAAGCGTTCGCGACTGTGCGTGAAGCGTCTAAGCGTGTTTACGGCATGCGTCATTTCGACGTTCAGCTTATCGGTGGTATGGTACTGAACGCTGGTCAAATTGCAGAGATGCGTACAGGTGAAGGTAAAACGCTAACTGCAACACTTCCTGCTTATCTTAATGCGCTGCCTGGTAAAGGCGTACACGTTGTTACCGTCAACGACTACCTAGCGAAGCGTGACGCGGAAACCAACCGCCCTCTATTCGAATTCTTAGGTATGTCCGTCGGTGTTAACGTACCTAACATGCCACCTCAAGAGAAAAAAGAAGCTTACCTAGCGGATATTCTTTACGGTACAAACAACGAATTTGGTTTCGACTATCTACGTGACAACATGGCATTCCGCGCTGAAGACCGTGTACAACGTGAACGTTTCTTCGCTGTAGTCGATGAAGTGGACTCGATTCTTATCGATGAAGCGCGTACTCCGCTAATTATCTCTGGCCCTGCAGAAGACAGCTCTGAGCTATACATTCGAATCAATACTTTGATTCCTCATCTGCAAAAGCAAGATCAGGAAGACTCAGAAGAGTACCGCGGTGATGGTCACTACACGGTTGATGAAAAATCAAAGCAAGTTCACCTGACAGAAACAGGCCAAGAGTTTGTTGAAGAGCTGATGATCAAAAACGGTCTAATGGAAGAGGGCGATACGCTTTACTCTCCGACAAACATCAGCCTGTTGCATCACGTGAATGCAGCGCTTCGTGCCCACGTACTGTTTGAAAAGAACGTCGATTATATCGTAAATGAAGACGGCGAAGTCGTTATCGTTGATGAACACACGGGTCGTACTATGCCTGGTCGTCGTTGGTCTGAAGGTCTTCACCAAGCGGTAGAAGCGAAAGAAGGCGTTAAGATCCAAAACGAAAACCAAACGTTGGCATCGATTACCTTCCAGAACTTCTTCCGTCTATACGAAAAACTGTCAGGTATGACAGGTACGGCAGATACTGAAGCGTTCGAATTCCAGTCTATCTACGGCTTGGAAACGGTTGTTATCCCAACCAACAAACCAATGGTTCGTAATGATATGCCAGATGTGGTTTATCGTACCGAAGCAGACAAGTTCAACGCGATTATTGAAGATATCAAAGATCGTGTTGCCAAAGGTCAGCCATCTCTAGTGGGTACAGTGTCTATCGAGAAATCTGAGCTTCTCTCTAATGCACTGAAGAAAGCCAAGATTAAACACAACGTACTTAACGCTAAGTTCCACGAGAAAGAAGCTGAAATCGTTGCAGAAGCAGGTACACCTGGTGCAGTAACAATTGCAACTAACATGGCCGGTCGTGGTACCGATATCGTGTTAGGTGGTAGCTGGCAGGCTCAAGTTGAGAAGCTAGATAACCCAACTCAAGAGCAAATCGATAAGATTAAAGCTGACTGGAAAGTGGTTCATGATCAAGTACTAGAAGCAGGTGGTCTGCACATTATTGGTACAGAGCGTCATGAGTCTCGTCGTATCGATAACCAGCTACGTGGTCGTTCTGGTCGTCAAGGTGATGCGGGTTCATCTCGTTTCTATCTATCGATGGAAGACTCACTACTGCGTATCTTCACCTCTGATCGTATGGCAAGCTTGATTCAAAGCGGTATGGATGAAGGTGAGGCAATCGAATCTAAGATGCTGTCTCGCTCAATCGAAAAGGCACAACGTAAAGTTGAAGGCCGTAACTTCGATATTCGTAAACAGCTACTTGAATACGATGATGTTGCCAACGACCAACGTAAAGTGGTGTACGAGCTACGTGATGAGTTGATGGTTGTAGAAGACATCAGTGAGATGATCGAACAGAACCGTCAAGACGTTCTAACTGCGGTTATCGATGAGTACATTCCGCCACAATCTCTAGAAGACATGTGGGATGTGGAAGGTCTACAAGAGCGCTTGAAGAACGACTTCGATCTTGATGCGCCAGTGAAGCAGTGGCTAGAAGAAGATGACAAACTTTACGAAGAAGCACTGCGTGAGAAGATCATCGAAACAGCGATCACTGTATACAAACAGAAAGAAGAAGTGGTTGGCGAGCAAGTGCTGCGCAACTTCGAGAAATCTGTGATGCTACAAACGCTAGATACGCTTTGGAAAGAGCACCTAGCTGCAATGGATCACCTTCGTCAAGGTATTCACTTACGCGGTTACGCACAGAAGAACCCGAAACAAGAGTACAAGCGTGAGTCGTTTGAGCTGTTTGAAGGTTTGTTAGATGCGTTGAAGTCAGACGTGATTACCATTCTGTCTAAAGTTCGCGTTCAGCAACAAGAAGAAGTAGAGCGCATGGAAGAGCAGCGTCGCACTCAAGCGGAAGAAGCAGCTCGCCGTGCTCAAGCGCAACATGCGTCAGCGCAAAGCCAGCTTGCAGACGGTGAAGAAGAGGCAGAAGGCGCGCACCAACCAATGGTACGTGAAGAACGTAAAGTTGGTCGCAACGAGCCTTGCCCATGCGGTAGCGGTAAGAAATACAAGCAGTGTCATGGTCAGATTAACTAATTAGATCATCACTGTATAGAGATTGAAGAGTCGCTTAGGCGGCTCTTTTTATATCTAATGGTTATCTCAAAAATAGTCAGCCACAATGCAGGGCATGACAATGGAAAGTAAATAGGAAGTCTGATGAAACGAATTCATATCGTCGCGGGAATAATCTTCAATCAAGATAAATCGCAGGTGTTTATTACTAAGCGCCCTGATGACAAACATAAAGGCGGCTTTTGGGAGTTTCCTGGCGGTAAAGTAGAGCAGGGTGAAACCATAGAGCAAGCCATGGTTCGCGAGCTTGAAGAAGAGATTGGCATTACCACGACTGAGCAAGCGTTGTTTGAGCATCTTGAGTTTGACTACCCTGACAAGTCATTGAAGTTTGATTTTATGACGGTGACACAATTCGAAGGTCAGCCTTATGGTAAAGAAGGGCAACAAGGAGAGTGGACAGCGATCGCTGATCTCTCTAATTATACGTTTCCCGAGGCCAATGTCCCGATCCTAGAGCGCGTGATTAAAGAGTTTTCCTAAGCGATCAAATTTTCTTAAACGATCAAAGCCCCCTAGCCAGCGGTAGTGAATACTGTTAGTTTTAATGGATTGGCTAAAAAAAACGATTATTCGAAACGGAGATATGCAATGGTACGTATTGCAGTTGCAGGAGCAGCAGGCCGAATGGGCCGTAACCTAGTTAAAGCAACTTATCTAAATCAGCAGGCGCATGTTGGCGCGGGTTCAGAGCGACCAGAATCTTCACTCGTGGGTGTGGATGTCGGTGAACTGTGCGGTGAAGGTAAGTTTGATGTTGTTCTGACTGACGACCTAGCAAAAGAGATTGAAAACTTTGATGTCATCATCGACTTCACGGCGCCAGCAAGCACGCTTGTTAACTTGGAGCTGTGTCGTCAACACGGTAAGAGCATTGTTATTGGCACGACGGGGTTCACCGATCAAGAGCGAGAGCTCATCGATACGATTGCCAAAGAAGTACCTGTAGTGATGGCACCGAACTACTCGGTTGGCGTTAACTTGGTCTTTAAGCTTCTTGAGAAAGCGGCCAAGGTGATGGGTGATTACTGCGATATTGAAATTGTCGAAGCACACCACCGTCATAAAGTGGATGCGCCTTCTGGTACGGCTATTGGCATGGGTGAAGCGATTGCCGATGCGATGGGTAACAAGCTCAATGATGTCGCTGTCTATGCTCGTGAAGGTATTACCGGTGAGCGTACTAAAGATGAGATAGGCTTTGCTACGATTCGAGCGGGTGACATTATTGGTGAGCACACGGCCATGTTTGCTGATATCGGTGAGCGTGTTGAGGTGACCCATAAAGCGACTGACCGTATGACCTTTGCTAATGGTGCTGTTAAAGCCGCCGTTTGGCTAAATGAGAAGCCTGCAGGCTTCTATACCATGACCGATGTGTTAGGGCTCAATGAGCTGTAAATCAATAATTATGCGCTGGGCTTGCCCGGCGCTTTTAGTATCTAGCCAGTAATGCTCGTTTAATAAACCAGCTGGAGTACGCTGGTTATATGGTTTTTGAGTGCCCATTTTGGCTGTTATGACGTGCTTTTTGTTTTAACTGCTTAAAAACCTAAGTTAACTTAGGTTGTTCAACGTTTGCGCAAAAAGTGAAAACAAAACTGTGATCTGTAATGAGTGAAAAATGACACAATTCATAAATTTTTCATCTCATCCTCCCAATGCTCTGACTAAACTTTGTTTTTTAGCCATCTAAAACCCTTTTTTGATTTAACCGCTCTAAATATCCAACTTATTTTCACGACTCTGTTGACACAAATCACAACCATCATTAGAATACCGCCAATTTGTCTAATTTCCATAAACACGCACTTTTGAGTGTTGCAGGAAGGTAGATTTGCAAATTAAATCAATTTTAATGCATTTTTATTCCGGAGGTTGTCTTGAGCAAGTCAGCACTGCTAGTCCTAGAAGATGGGACAGTATTTCACGGTGAATCCATTGGCGCAGATGGTTCTGCTGTCGGTGAAGTCGTTTTTAACACCTCGATGACGGGGTACCAAGAAATCCTCACTGATCCTTCCTATTCTCAACAAATTGTTACTCTTACTTACCCTCACATTGGCAATACCGGAACCAATTCCGAAGATGAAGAATCCTCTTCAATCCACGCACAAGGCCTTGTGATTCGCGACCTTCCTCTTATCGCTTCTAACTTCCGTAACGAACAATCCCTTTCTGACTACCTTAAATCGCAAAACATCGTCGGCATTGCTGATATCGATACGCGTAAGCTCACACGTATTCTGCGTGAGAAAGGTGCGCAGAACGGTTGTATCGTAGCAGGTAACAACCTAGACGAGGCTCTAGCGCTAGCTAAAGCGAAAGAATTCCCTGGCCTAAAAGGTATGGACCTTGCGAAAGAAGTTACAACAAAAGAAGCGTATCAATGGAAACAAGGTTCGTGGACGCTTGAGGGTGGACTTCCTGAGGCGAAAGACGACAGCGAACTGCCATATCACGTTGTTGCCTACGACTTCGGTGCAAAACGCAATATCCTGCGCATGCTTGTTGACCGCGGCTGCCGCCTAACGGTAGTACCTGCAGAAACATCAGCAGAAGAAGTATTGGCTCTTAACCCAGATGGTGTGTTCTTATCAAACGGCCCGGGTGACCCAGAACCATGTACTTACGCGATTGAAGCGACAAAAGTCTTCCTAGATAAAGGCCTACCGATTTTCGGTATCTGTCTTGGTCATCAAATCCTAGCGCTAGCTTCTGGTGCTCAAACGGTGAAGATGAAGTTTGGTCACCACGGTGCAAACCACCCAGTTAAAGACCTAGACCGTAACGTTGTAATGATTACTTCTCAGAACCACGGTTTTGCTGCGGATGAAGCAACACTACCTGAGAATCTACGTGCCACTCACGTGTCGCTATTTGATGGCTCACTGCAAGGTATCCACCGTACAGACAAGCCAGCGTTTAGCTTCCAAGGTCACCCAGAGGCGAGCCCAGGTCCAGAAGATGCGGCACCGCTATTTGACCACTTTATCGAACTCATTAAACAACACAGCGCTTAATTCGGAGTAGTAGAGAATGCCAAAACGTACTGACTTAAAAAGTATTCTAATTCTAGGTGCAGGCCCGATTGTTATCGGTCAGGCATGTGAGTTTGACTACTCTGGTGCTCAAGCATGTAAAGCACTGCGTGAAGAGGGTTACCGAGTTATCCTTGTAAACTCTAACCCTGCAACCATCATGACTGACCCAGACATGGCGGATGCAACTTACATCGAACCAATCCAGTGGGAAGTGGTTCGCAAGATCATCGAGAAAGAGCGCCCAGATGCGGTACTACCAACTATGGGTGGTCAGACTGCGCTTAACTGTGCTCTAGATCTAGAAAAGCACGGCGTACTTGAAGAGTTCGGCGTAGAGATGATTGGTGCAACGGCTGACGCTATCGATAAAGCAGAAGACCGTTCTCGCTTCGATAAAGCGATGAAATCTATCGGCCTTGAGTGTCCACGTGCCGATACGGCGAAAACCATGGAAGAAGCTTACGGCGTCCTAGAGATGGTTGGCTTCCCTTGTATTATTCGTCCTTCATTCACTATGGGTGGTACCGGTGGTGGTATCGCTTATAACAAAGAAGAGTTCGAAGAGATTTGTCGTCGCGGTCTAGACCTTTCGCCAACTAACGAGCTTCTCATCGATGAATCCCTAATCGGTTGGAAAGAGTACGAGATGGAAGTGGTTCGCGACAAAGCCGACAACTGTATCATCGTATGTGCGATTGAAAACTTCGACCCAATGGGTATCCACACAGGTGACTCAATCACAGTAGCGCCAGCTCAGACGCTAACGGATAAAGAGTACCAGTTGATGCGTAATGCATCTCTAGCAGTACTGCGTGAGATTGGTGTAGAAACAGGCGGTTCAAACGTACAGTTTGGTATCAACCCGAAAGATGGCCGTATGGTTATCATCGAGATGAACCCACGTGTATCTCGCTCTTCTGCACTAGCGTCTAAAGCGACAGGTTTCCCAATCGCTAAGATTGCAGCGAAACTGGCTGTAGGCTTTACTCTTGATGAGCTACAGAATGACATCACTGGTGGTGCAACTCCTGCATCATTCGAACCTACTATCGACTACGTAGTGACTAAGATTCCTCGCTTTAACTTCGAGAAATTTGCTGGTGCTAACGACCGTCTAACGACTCAGATGAAGTCAGTAGGTGAGGTTATGGCGATTGGTCGTAACCAACAAGAATCGCTACAAAAAGCACTTCGCGGTCTAGAAGTTGGCGCGACTGGCTTTGATGAAATGGTTGACCTAGATGCGCCAGACGCACTAACAACTATTCGTCACGAGTTAAAAGAAGCGGGCGCTGAGCGTATTTGGTACATTGCTGATGCATTCCGTGCAGGTATGTCTGTCGATGGTGTATTTAACCTAACGCAAATCGACCGTTGGTTCCTAGTTCAAATCGAAGACCTAGTGAAGCTTGAGCAAGAGCTTAAAGTGAAAGGTTTCGCAGGCTTGAACAAAGAAGAACTGAAAAAGCTGAAGCGTAAAGGTTTCGCAGATGCTCGCCTATCTAAGATTCTAGGTGTATCTGAAAGCGAAATCCGTCGTCTACGTGACCAGTACGATATCCACCCAGTTTACAAGCGCGTAGATACCTGTGCGGCTGAATTCTCGTCTGATACCGCTTATATGTACTCATCTTACGATGATGAGTGTGAAGCGAACCCAACTGACAAAGAGAAGATCATGATTCTTGGCGGTGGTCCTAACCGTATCGGCCAAGGTATTGAATTCGACTACTGTTGTGTACACGCATCACTAGCGCTACGTGAAGATGGCTACGAAACTATCATGGTTAACTGTAACCCTGAGACAGTTTCAACAGACTACGATACTTCTGACCGTCTGTACTTCGAACCAGTAACACTGGAAGACGTACTAGCAATCGCTCGCGTTGAGAAACCAAAAGGCGTTATCGTTCAGTACGGTGGTCAAACGCCACTGAAACTGGCTCGCGCACTTGAAGCCGCAGGCGTGCCAATCATCGGTACTAGCCCAGATGCTATCGACCGTGCAGAAGACCGTGAGCGCTTCCAAGTTGCTGTCGACCGTCTAGGTCTTCTACAGCCAGAGAACGCGACGGTAACGACAATGGAACAAGCGGTAGAGAAAGCGCGTGAAATTGGTTACCCATTAGTTGTACGTCCTTCATACGTTCTTGGTGGTCGTGCGATGGAAATCGTATACGACGAGCAAGATTTACGTCGCTACTTCAACGAAGCGGTAAGCGTATCGAACGAATCTCCAGTTCTTCTTGATAGTTTCCTAGACGATGCAGTTGAAGTGGATATCGATGCTATCTGTGACGGTGAGCGCGTAGTTATCGGCGGTATCATGGAGCACATCGAGCAAGCGGGTGTTCACTCAGGTGACTCAGCATGTTCTCTTCCTGCATACACGCTAAGCCAAGAAATCCAAGACGTAATGCGTGAGCAAGTTGAAAAGCTAGCGTTCGAGTTGGGTGTTCGTGGTCTGATGAACACGCAGTTTGCCGTTAAGAACAACAAAGTATACCTAATCGAGGTTAACCCTCGTGCAGCACGTACTGTACCGTTCGTATCGAAAGCAACAGGCGCACCAATCGCTAAGATTGCGGCACGTGTTATGGCGGGTCAATCTCTAGAAGCTCAAGGCTTCACTAAAGAAATCATCCCACCATACTACTCTGTAAAAGAAGTGGTGTTACCGTTCAACAAGTTCCCAGGTGTTGACCCACTGTTAGGCCCAGAAATGCGCTCAACAGGTGAAGTAATGGGTGTCGGTGCAACATTCGCAGAAGCTTACGCAAAAGCAGAACTAGGTTGTGGCAAGGTATACCCAGAAGGTGGCCGTGCACTACTGTCTGTTCGTGAAGGCGATAAAGAACGTGTTGTAGACCTAGCGTCTAAGCTGTCTAAGCTTGGCTACCAGCTAGATGCTACTCACGGTACAGCGGTTATTCTCGGTGAAGCGGGTATCAACCCACGTCTAGTTAACAAGGTGCACGAAGGTCGTCCGCACATTCTTGACCGTATCAAGAACAATGAGTACACCTACATCGTTAACACGGCGGCAGGTCGTCAAGCGATTGAAGACTCAAAAGTACTTCGCCGTGGCGCACTAGCAGAGAAAGTGAACTACACCACAACGCTAAACGCAGCATTTGCAGCTTCTATGGCTCATACTGCTGACGCTTGTGCATCTGTAGCATCGGTTCAAGAGCTACACGCAAAAGTGAAAGCGAACGAAGCGTAATAAAAATCAGTAAGCTCAACTGAGAGCTTATATGACAACCTTATTGCCCACTCATTTGAGTGGGCTTTTTTTTACTCTTATTGATGAATTTTTGGAATGAATTAAAGTCTAATCTTTCTCTAAGAGAATTGTTAACTTAGTGATATTTTGGCTGATAGAAACTGATAACCGATTGATTGAGAATGGAACTGACACTCGAAATACTGACGATACTTTTCTTCGTGGCGACCGCAGCGGGATTCATTGATGCCATGGCTGGGGGAGGGGGACTACTTACTCTGCCCGCGCTACTCGCGGCTGGTGTCCCTCCGACTCAGGCGCTCGCGACAAACAAGCTTCAGAGTTCATTTGGCAGCTTTTCTGCCAGTTGGTATTTCGTGCGCAATGGTATTGTCAGCATTAAAGAGATGCGCCTTGCAATCGTTTGTACTTTTATTGGCTCGGCGGTGGGTGCGGAAGCCGTCCAGTACATAGACGCAGGGGTACTGACGAGTCTAATTCCGATTTTATTGGTTGCGATCTCGCTCTATTTCCTAATGATGCCTAAAGCGAAACAACACAAAGGTGAGGCAAAGCTATCTGAAGCCATGTTTGCTTTCTCGGTTGGCGGAGGTGTCGGCTTTTATGACGGCTTCTTTGGCCCCGGCACTGGGTCAATATTCACTGTCTGTTTTGTTGCACTAGGTCACTTCTCGCTGGTGGATGCGACAGCGCGTACTAAGGTGCTTAACTTCACCTCTAATATTGCAGCGCTGCTGTTCTTTATTTTTGCCGGATTGCCGATTTGGGAGTTGGGGCTTGTGATGGCCGTCGGAGGATTCATTGGGGCACGGCTCGGCGCTAAAGTGGTCGTTAGCAAAGGACAACAGTGGATTCGCCCATTGGTGATTACGATGTCGATACTGATGGCAGCAAAGTTATTGTGGCAAGAGCATTCACCGTGGTTACTCTCTTTTATTGCTTAGTGTTTTAGTTAGTGAGTATTAAGTGATGTATTTGCTGACTTAGCTATCGAAGCAACCACTTTATCAACTAGGGCTTTGATTCGTTGATTCTTATACGAAGAAGCGCGCAGGCACACATGCAGCGGGCGATAGAGTGGCTGCAACTGCTCAAAGTGATGGCAATGCTGTTGCTCGATCTTTAGCGTTTGGATGACGGATAAGGGCACCAAAGCAGGAGCAATCCCAGAAAGGGCAAGCTGGGCTGCCGCAGCATAAGAGTCCATCTCCATCACTGGTGTCATGGCAAGACTTTTGAGGATCTTTAGCTGGTAGGTATTGGCGGTATTGTCAAGATCATTGGTAATGATCTTGCTTGGCAGTTGCTTAAGAGGGCTATCAGATACAATAAAAAACGGCTCGTCGATAAGGTGAAAAGTTTTGAGTCCATGCTGCGGAGGAAGTAAACCCGCGCAAATACCTAGGTGCGCTTTGCCAGACTGAACATGCTCAACGATTCGCGGTGTATGATTGGTGGTGATGCGAATATAAGGATCGGATTTAAAGTGCTCACCAAGGATATCTGCAAGGTAGCTGGCGACTAAAGTTTCGGAGCAATCAACGCTTATGGTGCTCTGCTCCTCCATTGATTGTTGCTCATAGATACGGCCCCTCAATTCATTGAAGGTTGGGCCAATACTCTCGATAAGATTGAGTGCATCTTGTGTTAGCTGAACATTTCTTCCATCTGGAACAATCAACTTTTTGCCCAGTTTCTTCTCAAGGTTAGCAATGCGTTTGCTGACCGCTGATTGGCTAATATAGAGCTGGCTGCCAGTACGGCTCATGGTTTTGGCCTTACTGAGCGCTAACAGTGTTTCTATACCTTCTAACAGCATGCCATCATATCCATAAGAGTCGAACAGGTGTGATACTGTACCCAATAAAAAAGCGGCGCTCAATGAGCGCCGACTGAAGCTAAATACTACTTGTGATTAGATACTTACTTTTTTCAATCTAGTGAGATCATTAAAGTACTTATTAATCAGATTTTTATCTATTCTTGGAATACCATTTCCAAAATCAGCAATTTTGGTTTTAGCTACCTTTGATTCAAAGTGTTTTGAAGGAATAGGCGAGCCAGAAACGGCAGCTAACGGTGAGTGGTAGCTATGAATAAGTGGCCACAAAGATTCAGCCTTACGCTCTTCTCCTAGTTGTTGGTGAGCCTCTTTAAACAATTGATACCAAGCGGAATATTGCTCAATTCTGTGGAATCTTACTCCTATCTCTTCTAGCCAATCGACAAATGTATCTAACGAGATACCATCATGGTGAGGGTTGACTAGATTGTAGGTGTGGAATTCAGATTCGTTTTCTGAGCCCAGTCTAATGATCGCACTAGCAGTATAGTCGACTGGTAATCCATCATAGTGAGGAAGCACTCCTTGATTGGTATAATAGAAGCTCTTAGGTGCTATTCCCGTTTCAATTAAACTAATTAGCAGTCGAGTAAACATGTCCGGTAAGTTTAGCTGGTTGTCGTATTTGCTGTGAGCGAGAATCATACTTGACCGAAATATTGTCACTGGTAAACCGCAATGCTGGTGTGCTTCACGCAGTAACACCTCGCATGCCCACTTACTCGTTGCGTAGCCACTCGCATAGCTATCACTTATGACTCGTACTGGCTCGACGATTCGAATGTCTTGATACTCATCAATTGGTTCTCGCTCCCCTCTATCTGCGACAGCAATACTAGATAAAAAAGAGAAGTGTTTGATCTTATTTTCAAGGGCTAGAGCTATTAGTTGAGCTGTTCCAACTACATTTGCGTCAAAGCAATCTCGGTATGGCAGTACGTGATTTACCAAGGCACCAGCATGGATAATGGTATCCACTTCGGTTGTAAGGTACTGCCATTGCGTGGAATCTAAACCAAATTTAGGCTGTGATAAGTCTCCATTGACAACCTCGAGTCGCTGTGAAATGAGTTTATCTAGTCTTATGCTTATTTTCTCGTCGAGGTAAGAAAAGGCATCACGAATACGGCTAATGGCTTGCTCTTTGTCTCGGGCTCGAACTAAGCATATGACTTTCCCATCAGTTTGCTCAGCTTGCTCAAGCAAATCTAATAGTAGGAATCGCCCTAAATAACCGCTTGAACCAGTCAATAGAGCCACTTTTGGCTTGTCTGAACTAGGTAGGTTGTGGGCTTTTTTTAGGATACTTTCATCAATAAATTTATCTATTTTTAATTGTTCGGCATAGACATCAGTTGCCCCTATTTCGTGAATATCTTCAAAGCTGGGTGCGTTGCCGTTTTGATTGTTGTTGGCGATAAGTTCAATTATGTATTTCAGGTCATAGGCTGGACTTATAATAATATCGACAGGTACGCGAACTTGGAACAGCTCCTCTAGCATGGTCGCAAATGAAACTGCAGATAAAGAGTCGCCACCGAGGTCACGAAAATTATCACTTGTCAGAACCTCATGGCTATCGTTACCAATGAGGCTGGTGGCTGCTTTTAAGACGATTTCTTCTACTGTTAAATGTGCACTGTTTTGATGTAACTCACTAACTAAGCTTGATTCTTGCCGCTCCAAGCCTTCGTATAGTTTTTCTAGCTTATCTTCATATTTTAATCTGAGTTTAGGGAACAGTGCCTTGCCGTGATCCGAAAGTAGTCCATTACCGTGCGTAAAGGCTTGAGGTTCAATGATGAAGTCCCTAGGAATCTCATAACCATTCAGTGAATAAGCTTTGGCCAGAGAGCGGAAAGACTCTGAAATAAGTCGCTTTAGCGTATTTGGTTCATTTTCGTATTTGTTAAGAAGCTCTTCTTTAGGCACAACCACTGCGAGCAAGCTGGATCTCCGGCTATTACCATAAACAAAAATTTGGCGTACTAGTGGGCTTGAGGTGTAGATAGCTTCTAGACTTGCAGTTGTGACAAACTCACCTTGTGATAATTTTATAACGTTACTGCGACGATCAATATAATGTATTTTTCCGTTCTGATAATCCGCAAATATATCACCAGTTTTATAGTATCCATCAGGTGTAAATAGCTCTTTATCGAGCTCTGGATGATTAAAATATCCAGGAATGATCGACTGAGTTTTAATTAATAGCTCACCTCTGGGATAGGGATAATCTTGCGTTGAGTACCCCAATTCCGGTACATCGACTAACTTATAGTTGTCTACCGGAGGAGACAATAATTGGCCAGAGACTGCAATAGCTCCAGCTTCCGTAGAGCCGTATATTATGTTGAGCTCCAGATCAAACAATGATTCCATAAAAGATTGCATTTGCTCTGATAATGGAGCCGAACCACAACTGATCCAGTTGACTTGCCCACCAAAAACTTCTGTCCGAAATTCGTGTTTGAGTGCTTGTTCTATTTCTTTCGATACTAGGTTTTCAGTTTGGCGTCGTCTATTCAACTCTGAAACGAACTTTTGGTAGATCATTTCGCAAACACGTGGCACTAGCGACAGCTCAGTTGGTCGTGCAAGTACGATGTCCTCGAAGAAACTTGATAAATTACTTTCAGAGGCGAAAAAGCAGTTTCCGCCACGAACAAATGTGTTTTTTAAGGAGGAGTGTCCGGCAACGTGGCTCATTGGCATATAGTGAAAAGTGGAAGTTGGTTGGTCGGAAAAAAGGCTTGCCCAAGCACCTCCCCACATTCCTGCTGCTAGCTTCTTGGTGTACATTGCTCCCTTCGGAGTTCCTGTACTGCCAGAAGTATAAATAAGCATAGATAGTTCATCATCTTGCTCTTCAAAATCTGGTATTGATTCTCTAAGGGAGCGACCGTCGGCAATTAACTGCTCTAAGCTTGTTAACTCGATGTCTGACTGTTGTTTTGACAGCGATTCAAGTGCATCTTGGTAGTTATTTTGGTGTGTTTTGTCTCTGTGGTCATGATCTAGAATAACGACTCTTCTTATACTTGAACAGTTTGCGAGAAGACTGAGAGTGGTGCTAAGGTAGTTGTGGCTAACAGCTAGAGTATTGGAGTGCGTCTCTGTAATGATATGAGATAACTGTTCCTCGTTAGAGCTAGTTTGTAAATGAACTGAAACCGCACCTAAACGAATACATGCTAAATCAAAGACCGCATACTGACCGCTTGTAAAGGATAAGAATGCCACTTTAGTTTGATTAGAAACTGAAGCTTTTGAGCAAAAGAAAAGTGCTTTGGCCGCGTTTTCAGCATTTTGCCATACTTGCTGATAACTCATATGAGTGTACTCGTTATCTAGCGATGGTTGAGGAGCCGTTTGTTGGTTTAGTAAAGGCTTTCGTCTTCTACGTTCTGAAATAGCTGGGCGGTGAGCATATTTTTCCATTACAGAGCGTACAATTTGGAGCAATTGCATCGTGGTGTTTCTCCGAATAGTGTATAGAGCCTGAACGAAGGTAAGTTCGTTCAGGCATAGCGGTAGATAATTGAAAAGATTATTCTGGGAGTGTTCTAGGAACCCAAATAATGGCAAGAATACCCACGATTAGCGTCATGATCCCGGCAGCACCTAATGCTAGGTGCATCCCTTCCAGATAGGCATTTTGAGCATGTGCAATGGTGTCAATCGAGATCCCTTCTACATCTAAAGTTTCGTTTAAAGTCCCTGCTTCACCCGGTCCTGAAATACGAAACGTTAGTGCTGCCAATGAGCCCAACAGTGTAATTCCAAGCGCATTCCCAATTTCATTACTTGTTTCTGCAATCGCTGCGGCTGCACCCGCTCGCTCTGGTGGCGCAGCAGAAACTGCAATATCAGCAACCAAACTAAAAGATAGGCCATAGCCAACTCCAGCGATTATGGTTGAAGCGATAAATAGCAATACCCCATTATCGGTTGTTGTAAACAACAGAATAAATGAGCCGATACTGATCAAAAAATGGGTGAGAACTAAGCCATACTTCCTTCCGGTTCGCTCAACAATTTTGCTGGTGATAACACATGTGACAGTTAAGACAACAGCCCCTGGAATGGTGACCAAAGCGGCAGTTAGAACAGGCAACCCTAGAACTGACTGAAGGTAAATTCCCGCAAGGTAGCCAGTTGCAGACCAAACAACGAGAGAAAGAAGCCCTGTTAGGATTGCTACGGTGAAAACACGATCTTTGAATAGCGAAAGGTCAAGTAATGGGTCATCAAGTACTCGTTGACGGCGAATAAACCAAAGCATCGCGAACACGCCAATGGCACCTGTTAACATCTGCTCCGTTGAAAAACCTTCAGCCGCTGCGGTTTTAATTGAATAAGTAAATAACAGCATGCCGACAAAAGAGAGCACGAGGCTTAGTAGATCAATTTTACCAACACCTTCATCTCTAACTTCTTTTAGTAGAATTGGAGCAAAAATCAGAAATAGTACAACTATGGGTATATTGATAAGAAAAACCACTCCCCAAGCAAACTTACCAAGTAAAAGCCCTCCAATTAAAGGTCCGACTGCAAAACCGCCTGCAAATGTTGCTGCGAATATACCTATGGCTTGAGCTCTTTGTTTTGGGTTAGGAAAGAGTTCACTCACGATAGCTAAACCGGAAGGGAGTAAAGTCGCTCCACCAAGCCCCATTAGCGCTCTAAATCCAATTAGCATTTCTGGTGAGGTGGAGTAGGAAGCACCGACTGAACCTAAGCCGAAAATAAGTGCCCCAATCATCATCAGTTTTAAACGACCAAAGCGATCACCAATGTTACCGAATGCCACAAGTAAGGAACCAACTATGAATCCGTAAATATCGAGTATCCAAAGGGCTTGGTCTGCTGTCGGCATCAGTGCCGTAGTAATCTTGGGCATGGCCAAATAAAGGACTGAGCCGTCCATGGCGACGAGACCGACAGGGCCTAAAACCATAAGCAAGCCTAACCAAGCTTTTTGGGTTGCACTATCGGAAGCACTAGAGTGCTTTACTGCTATATCATCCATTTGATATTAATCTCCGGTTTTAATTAAACTAAGCTACTGCGTTGTGAGTGATTATTGTGTTGTTATCGCCTAAAAGACGTTTTAGGCTACCTTGCCAAATCTCCATACCTCGTTGAGTCAGAAGAGATTCAGGGTGGAATTGAAATGATGCGAAGTGCTCGCCACGAAGCGCATGAACCTCTAGGGAGTCAAAGTCGTAGCTAAAGCGAATGCCTTTGCAAAAATATCTATTGCTGTGATCTTCTGGCACGTAGGCAGAAAAAGAGTTGTAGAAACCGACGTTTTCAGCAGAACCAAATAGATCAATTTGTTTCTGGACGCCCTGATTCGGCTGCTCTTTTCTTTTAACTTGAAAGCCCAAATTCATCGATAGGATTTGATGACTTAGGCATACGGCAATGAAAGGCTTTTGATGCTCAAGAAGATAGTTTAATGTTCTATTGAGCGCGGTGACTCTCAAGTCGGTAAAATCCGCAGGATTTCCTGGGCCGGGACCGAGAACAGTCAAATCATAATCATCAGTATCGTATTTATCTTCACAACTCTTGACGGTAACTTGGCAGTTCAACGCGCGAAACTGATGAGCGATCATATAAGTAAATGTGTCTTCAGCATCTAAGATAAGCACTCGGTACTGGGACGTGTTTGGATGTGAACTCTGTCTTCTCTTGGCATGAGTGAGCCAAAATGGTGAAATTAGAGCATTTCTAGCCGTTAACTTCTCTTGAAGCGTGGTGTGTTCAAAAAATGAGTGAAAGTCCTCTGTGTGTCTACCTTTGGTTTGCTTCTTAATTGCAGAGAGGAAACCTTGAGCTTTAGCTCGACTTTCTTCTGACTCTTCTTTGGGGTTAGAGTGGCGAACCAGTGTACTACCAACAGCAATTTTTAACTCGCCTTGAAGGGTAATGTCTGCACTACGAATAAGGATGGCAGAATCCATGGTAGCAAGGCCGGATGCGTCGTTTCCTACCAATGCAATGATGCCGCTATAGTATCCGCGCCCTTCCGGCTCATATTTGCGAATCACTCTACATGCGTTTTCTAATGGACTTCCTGTGATTGTGGGGGCAAATAAGGTTTGTTTGAGAACCTCTGATGGTGAGAAATGGCATTGCCCATGTATTAAATACTCTGTATGGGCGACCTTAGACATTGACTTTATAAAGGGGCCAAGAACAGCACCTCCGTGCTCACAGATACTAGACATCATTTTCAGTTCTTCATCGACAACCATGAAGAGTTCGTCTTTCTCTTTGCCGTTATCTAAGAACTGCTCAAAGCTATGCCTATCAGGGCCCAAATTTGGGTAGCGATAGGTTCCGCTAATCGGATTCATTGCAGCAGATTGGTTGTTCAAAGTGACGTGTCTTTCTGGCGTAGCCCCAATAAGGTAGCGCTCACCAGTAAAAACAATATATGTCCAGTAAGACCCCGATTCATTTTCGATGAGCTTACGATACAAAGACAGTGCCAAGCTGCGGTCGAAGTTGTTAATTTGGCACTGAAAATTCCTCTTCAACACAAAGTTTGCACCTGCGCCCATGCCAATTTCGTCTTCAATGATCCGAGTGACGATGCTTTGATATTCATGATCATCTATATCGAAATGCTCATTTACCAGAGCAATGTCGAGCTCTGGTGCCAATGACAAAAAAGTGCTAGACGTCATCGTATGATGATCTTGAATAGAGAGAGAGAGTAACGGCGTCTTATCATCAACATACTCAAACCCTTTTTCTCTGATTTGACGATAAGGAACGAGCACCAGCTGGGAATAAGGAGTAGAGCTATTATTGGTTCGATCGATATCAGAAAGAACTTCAAGTTCTGATATTTTTCCATTTATGATGTCAATATGACCATCTTTACCATTTTCAGAGCGTTGTATGATTGCAAATGGTTGAGAGCTTTCCTTTAATATTCGATTAAAAGCATGAGTTGAAGCGCATACCTCCATTACACGAACTCCTCTGTTGTTGTGAGCACTGCACAATTGCGTGCAGCGTAGTCGAGAGCGAGCAGGTGATTTTCACGGGAAAAATCAGCAATAGCGTCTGCGACGACAAAGGTTTCAAAATCATTGGAAAACGAATCAACAGCGGTCATTAACACACCAACATGAGCGTAAACGCCACAAATAACTAGCTGGTCACGCCCGGCTTCTTGCATCATGTGGGAAAGGTTCGTTTTTTGAAACGCACTGTATCTCCATTTCACAACTTGCCAATCATTCTCTCGAATAGAAAGCGGTTCGACGATCGATGTATGAGAGGCGTCACGAGACATTCCTTCTCCCCAGTAATCCTTAAGTAATCCTCTTTCTTTACCAGTCATCGAGCCTGGTTGTGCCGAATAACACACAGGAACTGATTTATCATGACAGTAGCTCACGAGTTTAAAGACTCTAGCTGTCAAGAGAGAGCGCATTTCTTCAGAAAACGGTTCGACAAAGTAGTTCTGCATGTCGTGGACCAATAACACAGCGCGCTTTGGATCAAACTGCCAATCTACGCGATTGCTTGGAAGTTCATTTTTATTGGGTATTGAATACGGTGAAATTTTTGGAATACCAGTCATTACTTTCCCTTATAAACATTAAGAATGTATAAAGTGTCAGTCCGTGACACTTTTCTTTGGCTGTCATACTTATGTTGCTGACACTTTTTTTCAAGAAGTATTTGCCTAGCTTATTGCTGATATGTGAAACTTGTCACATATCAATAAATTTAACTTTATACATATTTATTAGTACCTTGGAGATAAAAAACACACTAAACCCACTAAATACAAGTCTCGCATCTCTTATTAATACTTTTGATGAAATAGAAAATGTATAGGATTATGCGACACTTCACTATTGACAGGAAAAAAAACAGCAATCATTATTTGGCCTCTCATATTCCAGGGAACTGATTTGTGAAATTAATTATTTCTAAAATAAAGGAGGAGTTATTTAATGCGTGGTTTGGCTGAACGGATTAATTATGAAAACTATCAAAATTTACCTATTTTGGAAGAGGTAATAGATGAACTACCCATCTCAGAAAAAATACAGGAATTTATTTCAAAAAAGAGACAGGAAATAGAAAGTATAATATCCGGTGAAGACGAAAGGTTATTGGTTATTGTAGGTCCTTGTTCTATTCATAATACATCTGATGCCTTTGAGTATGCAAAGAAACTAGCGTCAATATCAGATAAGTATAGTGAAGACTTGCTAATAGTAATGCGGACATATTTTGAGAAGCCTAGAACCAGAGTTGGTTGGAAAGGGTTGCTTATTGAGCCTGATTTAACCGATGGGATTAATGTTCGCAAGGGTATATATGAAGCGAGAAGTTTCTTAGAGAAAGTTCTAAACCTTGGGCTTCCGACCGCCACGGAATTTCTTGATAGTGGCTTATTTCCGTATATTTCTGATTTGATTTGTTGGGGGGCTATTGGCGCTAGAACTACAGAATCACAACCTCACAGGCAGATGGCCTCAGGGCTTCCTTGTCCAATAGGATTTAAAAATGGTACCGATGGAAATATTGATATTGCTATAGATGCAATTGTTTCATCTTTAGAGCCTCACGTATTATATACCTCTTGTGGAAAGGGGAGTCCCATTGCAATAACGACATCAGGAAACAAGTTTGGACATATAATTCTTCGAGGTGGCAAAGAGCCAAACTATACAGAGAAGCACGTGAAAAATGTGACTAAAAAATTAAAGGATAACAACTTGAACTCTAGGGTTATTATTGATTGCAGTCATGGTAATAGTGGGAAAGTTGCAAAGAATCAAACTATAGTTGCCAATAATGTTGCTTGGCAAATTTCCAACGGAGAGGATAATGTTTCAGGTGTGATGATTGAGAGCTTTTTGGTTTCTGGCAACCAGTGTATAAATTCAAATGAGCTGATAAAAGGGCAGTCAGTGACAGATGATTGTTTATGTTTGGATGATACGTTGCAGATAATCGACGTTTTAGCTAATGCGATAAAAAATAAACGCTATAATCTACTTTCAGTTGCTTAGTCAATAATTTAAATCGATTAAGGAGAGTTTGTTTCTCCTTAATCAATACTTGATAATTACGCATTCATGATTCGTTGTTTTCCAAAAATAAAAAAACATCATTGAGCACTTCGTAATAAGATTTATTATTTTGACTCTCGGATTTCCATAGATCATAGGAAGTGCTGTATGCAAACTCGATACTCGCAGCTAGAACCCTGGGTCTAATATCCTTGAGCATCGACACTTCCATTCTAGCGGCAATGAGATCGCTAAGTGCTTGGTTATAGCTATCTGAACGAGAAAGTTTTCTCGCACATACCATAGGGTGCTTACGTATCAGACTTCTAATTGTCGTGAATCGCTTTGGATCAATACCATAGCTACCCTCTTCACAACCTTTGGTCACTTCTACTGCAGCTTTGCGAATTGCAGTATAGATTGATTCACTCATAGGTCTTGAAGCCAAAGCAACTAAAATCTCTTTTTGCTCTACTTCGTAGTAGTCAAGTACGAGATCTTCCTTACAAGAGAAATACCTAAAAAATGTTCGACTCGAAATATCTACAATGTCTGTAATGTCTTCAATTCGAGTTTCATCAAAGCCTTTACTTACAAAAAGTTGGTAGGAAGCTTCCAAAAGAGAATTCCTTACCATTTGCTTCTTTCTTTCTCTGCGATTGACTTCTTTCGGAGCAATAGGAGGCTCTTTATCGGCGAGATGCATGCTATCTTGAAAGAACTGTCTCGTCATCGACTCATCAATACGATTTGTTATTAGAAAATCAATTAAAACACCATTTTTATCAATGGCTTCATAAAGGAATACGTTTTTTCCCTTAACCTTTATTTCTTTGTGTTCCATTCGCCAAGGAGAAGTTTTAAGTGGGGAAGCCTCAAAAAAACTACCTTCAAATTTAGGACAGAATTCCGAAATCCAGCGTTGTACTGTGGCGTGATCTACATTGATACCGCGTCGATTTAGCAATTCTTCTATTTCTCGATAGCTCAATTCATTATACACGTGCCATCGAAGAGCCATGATAATGGTTGCAGGTGGAAATTGCTTATTTGCAAATGAAATCATTCAATACCTCAATTAAAATTGTTTCTGCATCTCACGTCACAGCGCAAATGTCGTCACTTAACTATAAGTGCCAACTATCAGCCTCATTGAATACCGAAAAATTTCAACATGCATATTGCTTAGGCTTGCTTATGTGTATTGTGGGTGGAGTTTCTGTTAGCACAAACTTTCCGTTACTAAACTTCCATTTTTGATCGTTAACTTTGTCGGTTGCTCAGTTTTTTAGGCGAACAATTCGTGCTTCTAGCGGGCAATATTGTTTTTCGTAACAAGATTTTATCATAAGATTTCGGCTATCTGTATCAATCAGGCTAGCTTCAAATGAACCGCTATACAGTCCTGAAGTCGATGAACACACTCTGGCATACTCATGAGTGCGAAGTTATTGAGATCACGAATCAAGACATTACGCTCCCTAAACTGGCTTCTTACTTAGGAGAAAACTGGGTGAGGCTCCGTTTGAGTTTTAACTGTGTAGCGACTTTTATGAGTGGGGAGTTGAGAAAAACAAGTTCTGTAGATTTTCTTAGTTCAATAGATAGCAAAAAGGCGCTTGATGTACAGCGCCTTTATATTTAACTCTTGGATAGATTACAGGCTTTCGGTAAAAGTACGTGCGATTACATCGCGTTGCTGCTCTTGAGTTAGAGAGTTGAAACGTACCGCGTAGCCAGAAACGCGGATAGTTAGCTGAGGGTATTTTTCTGGATTAGCCACTGCGTCTTCTAGAGTTTCACGCTTAAGTACGTTTACGTTTAGGTGCTGACCGCCTTCGATGCGTGGTGCTGTTTCGATAGCAACTTCACGGCTTTCGTATTCGCCTAGTTCGTTGATTGCAACAACTTGATCTGCTTCGAAGCCAGAGTTCGCTGCTACACAACGCGCTTCGTTCTTTTCGCTGTCTAAAAGCCAGATTGAGTTCAGTAGATCGTCGTTAGCTGCTTTTGTAATTTGAATACCTTGGATCATCACTATCTCCTAGTCCACTTTAGTGGTTTATTGGTGTTAATTTTCGAATTTTATTGAGCTACGTATTATATAGCGAATATCCCTTATGATAATATTGATTTAAGTCAAAAAACAACCAAAAGCATCATTTTTCTAAAGGTTATTTTATTGTCCTAAATCAATAAAACCTTTGAAAACAATATATTTACAATATATTTGATAATATAAAAAATATTTAATAACTAGTTTTGTTGTAAATTTACTACAAAATGAGTTTGAAAATTGAACTGAGTCACCTAAGTGACTGTAAATAGGTTCATAGTCTGAAAGTATAAAGTGATTAAATGACAATGCGTAAAAATCAGTTTGGTAATAAGTATATTGGAGCCCATGTTTCTGCTGGTGGTGGTGTTGATCAAGCGCCGCTAAGAGCGAGAGAAATTGGCGCGAATGCCTTTGCACTATTTACTAAGAATCAACGCCAATGGGTGGCAAAACCGTTAGAAGAGAAAACCATCCGAGCGTTTCGGGCAAATTGCCAAATGTTAGGCTTCAGTAGTGAGCAGATACTTCCTCACGATTCCTATTTAATAAACCTTGGCGCTCCAGAAGAAGAGAAACTAGCTAAATCTCGCGCGGCTTTTATAGATGAGATGGAAAGGTGCAATCAGTTGGGGTTAACACTGCTCAATTTTCATCCTGGGAGTCATTTAAAGAAGATATCTGAGAAAGAGTGTTTAGCGCGAATAGCGGAGTCAATCAATCTTGCCCATCAAGCGGTGCCTAATGTTATTGCTGTGATTGAGAACACCGCAGGACAAGGAACGAATCTTGGTTGGCGATTTGAACATCTGGCCGAGATTATCGAGCAGGTAGAGGATAAGTCTCGGGTTGGTGTTTGCATTGATACTTGCCATACCTTTGCCGCAGGCTATGATCTGAGTTGTTTTGATGCTTGTGAGGCAACGTTTGCTGAGTTCGACCGTATTGTTGGTATGCATTATTTAAGGGCAATGCACATTAACGATTCAAAGATTGCTTTAGGCGGAAAGGTCGATAGGCATCACGCACTGGGTAAAGGAGAGATTGGCTGGGATTGTTTTGAATACATCGCAAAGGATCCTCGCTTCGATTCTATCCCATTGATTTTAGAAACGATTGAGCCTGAAATCTGGCCTGATGAGATCGATCAGTTACGTGCTTTTCATGCACAAGCGCAAGCAGAAATCGCTAACTAAGTAAAAGATGGCATCAATTTTTCATAGTTTTCAATGAAACAATATTATGAGGATGCCACTATGCCATATTCATACCGACACATTAGTATACGCCCAGCGCGCTTACCTGCACCGAATCGCCACATTACCGGTCAAGGTCATTATCGTACCCCGCAGAGAAACTAGTTAATTTAGCTCTAAATACCTTGTTCCTTTTACATATTCTGCCAAAATCGAGGCAGATATTTAGTAAGAGGAACAGAGCATGGGTGCGTCTTTGACTTGGCAAGATGTTATTGGAGCGGAAAAACAGCAAGAATACTTTCAGCAAACTCTGGCATTTGTTGAGCAAGAAAGAGCGGCTGGTAAGGTCGTTTACCCGCCAGCGAAAGATGTTTTTAACGCTTTTCGTACCACTGAGTTTGAAGATGTAAAGGTCGTGATCATCGGCCAAGATCCTTACCACGGACCAAACCAAGCGCATGGGCTTTGCTTCTCTGTGCTACCAGGGGTCAAGACGCCGCCGTCTTTAGTCAATATGTACAAAGAACTTGCCCAAGATATAGAAGGCTTTCAAATTCCGCAGCACGGCTACTTGCAAAGTTGGGCTGAGCAAGGGGTGTTGCTACTGAATACTGTTTTGACGGTTGAGCAGGGCAAAGCGCACTCACATTCTAAAACAGGTTGGGAGACCTTTACGGATAAAGTCATAGAAGCGCTCAATCAGCACCAATCGGGCGTGGTGTTTTTGCTTTGGGGAGCGCATGCTCAGAAAAAAGGGCGCTTTATCGATCGCGACAAACATTTTGTGCTGTCTGGACCTCACCCTTCGCCACTCTCTGCTCATCGGGGCTTTTTTGGTTGCCGTCACTTTTCGCAGACCAACCAAATATTGCAACAGCAAGGTAAACAAATGATCGAGTGGCGATTGCCGTTACAAATAGAAGAGTAACTCGGATTCTATGACGTTTGCCTAAATTTCGAACAAGCTCAAAGCACATCAGTAGCATCTCTTATACACTTAGTAAAAGTAGGTGTTAAGGAGAAACGCTATGATGATTGAAAGGATTAGGCGTGAGCACGGTTATATGGTGCGTTTATTAGCCGTGTTGCGCCATAAACTTACGATGCTCAAGAGTGAGCGTCAGGTGAATTATGGTGTGCTAAGAGAGCTGGTCGACTATCTCGCCAATCATTCTGAAAAAGTGCACCATCCTAAAGAGGACATCCTTTACCACTATTATCTTGAGCACTATGGCCACCACCATGAGATTGATAATCTAGAACTTGAGCACCAGACTCTATCGGAAAAGACTCATGGCTTCTTAAACGTGGTTGATATGGTGTTGCAAGATGCGGTTGTTCCACAAGATATGTTTATTGAACAACTTGAGCAGTTTTTAGAAGCACAGAAGCGCCACCTTGAGACCGAGGAACAACGTGTCTTTCCTTATTTAATAGAGAAGTTCACGGTCAAAGATTGGCAGGCAGTAGAAGAGCAATGGAGCGTTTGTGAAGACGACCCAGTGTTCGGTGAAACAATCGCAGAGCAATATGCTCAGCTAGCGGAACGAATCCACCAAACTGAGCATGAATGTATCTAGCGAAAACAAAAAGAGGCGAACAATCGCCTCTTTTTTTAGTATTCGAGTTTATCTAGATCATCAAAGCCGATATCCATGTCCATCAGCTCTTTTTGAAGACGCTGACGGTCTTTTATCGCCTCAATTTCGCGCCATTTGCGCTTCACGGGTTTTGAACGAGCCGTGCGTCCTTTGGGAAAGTCCTGTTCCAATAGTTCTTCAAAGTTTAAGCCTTCCATAAGCTACCTCTTTATGATTTTTATCCCTCTAAATGGGGTAGGTTTTTAATACCATATTCAAAACAACAGTAACTTTGATTCGTTTCTCATTTGTTACGTTTCAATGAAGTTTTTACGCATATTGTGCGAGCAAGTCACAAATTTTCGCTATCGGATTGGCGCTTTTTTGAACACTTAAACTGACGAAAACGATTAAATTGAACATTTGAGAATGTTAATTCAGTGTGCACATCACTATCACTATTGTGGATATTCAATCAGGCGAGCATCTTTGGTCATCAAGTTAGCTCATTTTACGGGCTCTTATTTTGTAATTGAGGTTTGACGCCTTATCTAGCAAGGGGATTCGATGGATTAACGACACATATGAAATTATGTTTCTTAATATGTGTGATGTTGTGATTTCTTTTGTTGTTTGTTTGTGGTTTGTTGGTTTTTTGTGTTGTTGCGTGTTAATTGGTGGTGATGATATGGTGAAAAATAACAATTGTACGCAGTTATTTTCATATTGATTTTTCCACATCTTCACTGCATTATCCGCCCGTCAAAAAATACGCTGACACGTAAAATGGAAGCACGAAGCGAGTTTTACAGGTCTAAACTGCATAAAACAACAAAATCAATGCTAAGCAATCTTGACACTTAGTCGAGCAGTTAGATGGATGGCTTGGACGCAGAGGTCAGCGAAAACTCACTATGAGGATGTTATGACAGACTTAATCAATTTAATGAATGACCTTTTATGGGGTTCTATTCTTGTTTACCTTCTGGTCGGTGTGGGAATTTACTTTACAGTCCGTTTGGGCTTTATTCAGTTCCGCCACTTTGGCCATATGTTCTCTGTTCTAAAAAACAGCCGTAAAGCAGATAAAGCAGGTATCTCTTCTTTCCAAGCACTTTGTACAAGTTTAGCTGCACGTGTTGGTACAGGTAACATGGCTGGTGTTGCTGTCGCTTTAACTGCGGGTGGCCCTGGCGCTATTTTTTGGATGTGGCTAATTGCTATGTTAGGTATGGCAACATCATTCGCCGAAAGTACTTTAGCGCAGCTGTACAAAACCAAAGATGATGATGGCAACTACCGCGGTGGTCCAGCGTACTACATGGAGAAAGGTTTAGGTATGCGTTGGATGGGGGTACTGTTCTCTGTATTCCTGATTATCGCTTTTGGCCTAGTTTTCAATGCAGTACAAGCAAACTCAATCGCTAATGCGATGAACAATGCCTTCGGTTGGGAAGATACCTACGTAGGTATCGCTGTAGTATTACTTTCATCGATTGTTATTTTTGGTGGCATCAAGCGTATTGCTAAAGTGGCTGAGCTGATTGTTCCGCTTATGGCACTGGCTTACTTACTGCTGGCGATGTTCGTCATGTTGACTAACTTAGAGAAACTTCCTGCCGTTCTTACACTGATCTTCAAGAGTGCATTTGGCTTGCAAGAAGCGGCCGCTGGTGGTCTTGGCTACGCAATCGCACAGGCGATGATCAACGGTATTAAGCGCGGTCTGTTCTCAAACGAAGCGGGTATGGGTTCAGCTCCGAACGCAGCGGCTTCTGCGACGCCATATCCTCCACACCCAGCATCACAAGGTTACGTGCAGATGTTAGGTGTCTTTATGGATACTATCGTTATCTGTTCGGCAACCGTGGCTATCATCCTAATGTCGGGTGAATATGTACCACACGGTGAAGTAACAGGTATCGAGTTAACGCAAACGGCTTTGAGTTCTCAAGTCGGTGAGTGGGGTGGCATCTTTGTTGCTGTGGCGATTTTCTTCTTTGCCTTTACCTCAATCATTGCCAACTACTCTTATGCAGAAACCAACCTAATCTTCTTAGAGCACAACCACAAAGCGGGGCTTGGTATTTTCCGTATCATCGTTTTGGGTATGGTGATGTTTGGTGCCGTGGCTTCTCTACCAGTTGTATGGGCTCTGGCAGATGTTTCCATGGGTCTAATGGCGATAGTTAACTTGGTGGCGATTATTCTGCTATCAGGCATCGTTATTAAGCTAGCGAAAGACTACAACCGTCAGCTAGACGAAGGTAAAGTGCCGACGTTTGATTCAAACGACTTCCCAGAGCTGAAGTCTCAGCTTGAGGATGGTATCTGGGATCAGAGCAAAAAAGATTAATATAACCGTCATACTTGAAGCTGTAGCGTCGTTGGCCGTATAAATTCCCTCTAATCACATGGGAACACTATGCTCATAGGGCTGAATTGATTTGCCGCCTAGCAACAGCTCCAATTATTTAGGTTATAACTTTTGCCTATTAAAACGATTCAAAAAGCCATGCAGACATTGCATGGCTTTTTTTGTAACCTATATCTAACAACATAATTAAACAGATAGAGTTAAGTCATGCTAATCGTCGTTTCACCTGCGAAAACCTTAGATTATGAATCGCCACTGGCAACAGAGAAATATACTCAACCCGATTTAATTGAGTACTCTAAGCAGCTTATTGATGTTTGTCGTAAACTGACACCGGCTGATGTAGCGAGCTTAATGAAGGTTAGCGATAAAATCGCCGATCTGAACGTTGGCCGTTTTCAAGAGTGGAGCGAGACATTTACCTCAGATAACTCGCGCCAAGCTATCTTAGCTTTTAAGGGCGACGTCTACACAGGGTTAGATGCGCAGTCATTATCTGAGCAAGACTTTGATTATGCGCAAAGCCATCTACGCATGCTGTCGGGTTTGTATGGTTTACTTAAGCCACTCGATTTAATGCAGCCTTACCGCCTTGAGATGGGCACTAAGCTTGCTAACGATAAAGGCAGTAACCTTTATCATTTTTGGGGCAATGTGATCACCGATAAGCTTAACGAGGCGATTGCTGATCAAGGTGATAATGTATTGGTTAACCTAGCGTCGAATGAGTACTTCAAAGCGGTTAAACCCAAAAATCTCGATGCCCAAGTGATTACGCCTGTATTTAAAGACTGCAAAAATGGTCAATATAAGGTGATCAGCTTTTATGCCAAGAAAGCCCGCGGCATGATGGCGCGCTACATTATTGAAAATCGCATTTCAAGCGTCGCTGAACTGACTAAGTTTGATACTGCGGGATATTACTTTGTTGAAGATGAGTCGACACCGACCGAATTAGTCTTTAAGCGCGAAGAGCAATAATTGATAGGAGTAGATGATGCTCAAATGGTTTAAGCAATGGCTAGCGAAGTATGATGCTTGGTGCCAGTCAATGGGGCTAACACCAGACAATAAACGCAGTTGTGTTCCCTATCGTAGCGACTCTACTTCATCAACAAGCAATAACAACAAGGCGCAGCGATAATGCGCCTTTTTGATACCCACTGTCATCTCGACTTTGAAGTATTCGCAAGCGGCTTAGAAAATCATATCAAGTCAGCGAATCAAGTTGGAGTCGAGCGCTTTTTGATTCCCTCTATTGGCCCATCAAACTGGAACAGGGTCGCGTCCCTTGCGAAGCAGTTTCCCTCTATTTATTACGCATTGGGAATACACCCTTATTTTCTTAGTCCCGATAGCCATACTCATCGTGATCAGTTAGACGCACTGCTCAGTCAGCGTTCTGGAAAATGTGTTGCCATAGGAGAGTGCGGGCTTGATGCTATGGTTGATGTTAATAGTCAGATTCAAGAGCGTGTTTTTATTCAGCAGCTTGAGCTGGCGCAAACTTACCAATTACCACTTATCCTTCATTCTCGGAAAACTCACAATCGCCTACTACAATTGCTTAAACAGTATCGTTTCTCGTATGGAGGTGTGTTACACGCTTTTTCCGGCAGTTTTCAGCAAGCGAAACAGTTTACAGACTTGGGTTTTTACATCGGAGTAGGAGGAATGATCACCTATCCAAGAGCGAATAAGACACGTCAAGCCATCATTCAGTTACCGCTTGAATATATCGTCTTGGAAACTGATTCTCCGGACATGCCACTAAATGGGTATCAAGGCAAGTTTAATCAGCCTAAGATGTTAGCTCAAACCTTGTCCTGTCTCGCATCTCTGAAAGGAATGTCGGAGCAAACGATTGCTGAAAACGTTTGGAAAAATAGCAATTCAGCATTCGGTATTTGTGAATAATTTCTAAATAAATTGTTCTTTTAATGATTACAAAGAGGGTGAATGGTGATCGGCTTCACGTAAATGAGTGAATGAATGGTGAATCTTATTAGAAACTGTGAGGGCGGCATTACTTTATCATTGGCCGGATGAGTATAATTGCCTCCGCTTTTGAGCTCCATTTTGTAACACGCCAACAAATAACATATAAGGAAGTCATAAACTATGAGCCTGTTTATGAGCCTAGTCGGTATGGCAGTATTGCTAGGAATTGCATTACTACTGTCTGATAACCGCAAAGCTATCAATCTAAGAACTGTGGGTGGCGCATTTGCTATCCAATTCCTCATCGGTGGTTTCGTTTTATACGTACCATGGGGTCGCGACCTACTAGCTGGTTTCTCAGCTGGTGTACAGAACGTTATCGACTACGGTAAAGACGGTACTGGTTTCCTATTCGGCAGCCTAGTTAACTTCTCTGTTGACGGTATCGGCTTCATCTTCGCGTTCCAAGTACTTCCAACGCTAATCTTCTTCTCTGCACTTATCTCTGTACTTTACTACATTGGTGTAATGCAGTGGGTTATCAAGATTCTTGGTGGTGGTCTACAAAAGGCACTAGGTACTTCACGTGCCGAGTCTATGTCTGCAGCAGCTAACATCTTCGTAGGTCAAACAGAAGCACCTCTAGTGGTTCGTCCGTTTGTTCCTAAAATGACTCAATCTGAGCTATTTGCAGTAATGTGTGGTGGTCTAGCGTCTGTTGCTGGTGGTGTACTAGCAGGTTACGCATCTATGGGTGTACCTCTAGAGTACCTTGTAGCAGCATCATTCATGGCAGCACCAGGTGGTCTACTGTTCGCTAAAATCATTAAGCCAGAAACAGAAACACCAGATGAAAATCTAGGTGATGACATTGACGGCGGTGACGACAAGCCTGCTAACGTTATTGACGCAGCAGCTGGCGGTGCTTCAGTTGGTCTACAACTAGCTCTAAACGTTGGTGCAATGCTACTAGCATTCATCGGTCTAATCGCGCTAATCAACGGTATCCTAGGTGGCGTTGGCGGTTGGTTCGGTATGCCAGAGCTAACTCTAGAAATTCTACTAGGTTACCTATTCTCACCTCTAGCATTCCTAATCGGTGTGCCATGGGCTGAAGCAACAGTCGCTGGCTCGTTCATCGGTCAGAAACTGGTTGTTAACGAATTCGTAGCTTACCTAAACTTTGTACCTTACGTTGGTGACGGCGCTCAAGTTGTTGCAGCAACAGGTCAAGTAATGTCTGAGAAGACTCAAGCAATCATCGCATTCGCTCTATGTGGTTTCGCAAACCTTTCTTCTATTGCGATTCTACTAGGTGGTCTAGGTGGTCTAGCTCCAAACCGTCGTCACGACATCGCTCGTATGGGTGTGAAAGCGGTTTGTGCAGGTACACTGTCTAACCTAATGGCGGCGACAATCGCTGGCTTCTTCCTATCTTTCTAATTGATTAAGCGAAAGATTATATAGACGCCGTTTTATAAAGCCCCGTAGTTGCATAGCTTGCTATGTACTACGGGGCTTTTTCGTTTTTTCTTTCGTCGTCTTTTGCCCGCTAACTGCGTTAACTGCGAATATTCGCCCCAATCATTTAGTAACACTAAACTCATGGGGACTCATATTCTTATTGCCTTGTTAGCGAACAAATGACTTAGAAAGAGTCAAACTTAGCCTGCGCAAAGTAGAGCTCTGTTTGATAGGTCTGGAATGAGTTCGGACAACAAGATTCATAATGTTTGTGAAGTTGATTAGATTGAGCAATCGTTAAGCAGAATCTTTTTTGAGATACAAACCGTTTGCGCTCTATGAGCGACTACAGTTCTGCGACAAATATCTATAATGTAGGTATCTATAGAAAGTAGGGTAAAACTCATGAATGAAGTTTTCCTCGCAACCTTAGCCGGTTTTGTTGTTGGAGTCCTGTTTTCCGCTATCAAGTTGCCGATACCGGCCCCGCCTGTTTTAGCAGGTGTTATGGGCATCGTTGGTGTTTATCTTGGTGGCGTAACTTATCAATGGATTATTGAGAAGTTTTTTAGCTAGCGATAATTGATACAAGGAGTATGATTGGCGCTGGCAGCAACGACACCGTTGCTTGGGCGTTTGCCCATATACGTTAGACACCGCAATCGCAGATTGTTGTGCCATAGACCAAACTGGTACTGTGCGGTGACAAGGATAGCAATTGGCATATTAAAACTCGCTGTATATGCCGAGTCTTCAGGGAACCAAGTCCGTTCATAAATGACTGCAGTTCTAAAAAGCTTTTTAGAACAGTAACTTTTTTGAATATTGATCGGAGATAGAAATGAGCGATTTAAAAGCAGCAGCACTACGTGCACTTAAACTAATGGACCTAACTACGCTGAATGATGATGACACTGATGCGAAAGTTATTTCACTATGTCATGACGCCAAATCAGCAGTAGGTAACACAGCTGCAATTTGTATTTACCCTCGCTTTATTCCTATTGCTAAGAAGACACTTCGTGAGCAAGGTACGCCAGAAGTTCGCATCGCAACTGTAACTAACTTCCCACACGGTAACGACGACATTGAGATCGCTGTTGCTGAAACTAAAGCGGCAGTAGCTTACGGTGCAGATGAAGTCGACGTAGTATTTCCTTACCGTGCTCTAATGGCAGGTAACGAAGAAGTGGGCTTCGAGCTAGTTAAGCAATGTAAAGAAGCTTGTGGTGATATTCTTCTAAAAGTGATCATCGAAACGGGTGAGCTAAAAGAAGAAGCACTAATCAAGAAAGCATCTGAAATCTGTATCAAAGCTGGCGCAGACTTCATTAAAACTTCTACTGGTAAAGTGCCAGTAAACGCGACACCTGAATACGCTCGCATGATGCTAGAAGTGATTCGTGATATGGGTGTTGCACAAACAGTTGGTTTTAAACCAGCAGGTGGTGTTCGTACTGCTGAAGATGCAGCGGACTACCTAGCAATGGCTGATGAAATCCTAGGCGATAACTGGGTTGATGCTCGTCACTACCGTTTCGGTGCGTCAAGCCTGCTTACAAACCTACTTAATACATTAGAAGTAACAGACGAAACTGCTGATCCAGCAGCTTACTAATTTTCTCGTCATATTTGACGCCGTAGCGTTGTTGACTGCGTAAGTTAATCCTAATCACATAGAACTTCTATGCTCATAGGAATGAACTTAATTGTCGCCTAGCTGTAACGCCAAATATTTAGAGAAATGATAACAACAATGTCTGTTTGGTGGAGTAGCGAGCCGCTGCTCCACATTACCTCTTTACCTTATAACCATCGCTTGCTAAAGCATGGGAGGATCTAATGTACTTACCTCAAGAAATCATTCGTAAAAAACGCGATGGCGAAGTGCTTACCGCGGAAGAAATTAACTTCTTTATCCAAGGCGTAGCGAAAAACACTGTATCTGAAGGTCAGATAGCGGCGTTTGCTATGACTATCTTCTTTAATGAAATGACGATGCCTGAGCGTATTGCACTCACTTGTGCCATGCGTGACTCTGGTATGGTTATCGATTGGAGCCACAAAGAGTTTGGCGGTCCTATCGTTGATAAACACTCAACGGGCGGTGTCGGTGATGTAACATCTCTAATGCTTGGCCCTATGGTCGCAGCATGTGGTGGTTTTGTTCCTATGATCTCAGGTCGTGGCTTAGGTCATACTGGCGGTACGCTAGATAAGCTTGAGTCAATTCCTGGCTACAACATTACCCCTACTAACGAAGTGTTTGGTGATGTAACCAAAGAAGCCGGTGTAGCTATCATCGGCCAAACCGGCGACTTAGCACCAGCTGATAAACGCGTATACGCGACACGTGATATTACTGCGACGGTTGATAACATCTCGTTGATCACCGCTTCAATTCTTTCTAAGAAACTAGCAGCAGGTCTTGAATCACTAGTGATGGATGTAAAAGTCGGTTCTGGTGCATTTATGCCAACTTACGAAGCGTCTGAAGAGCTAGCAAAATCTATTGTTGCCGTAGCAAATGGTGCAGGCACTAAGACAACGGCTATCCTAACCGATATGAACCAAGTACTGGCTTCTTCAGCGGGTAACGCAGTTGAAGTACGTGAAGCGGTTCAGTTCCTAACCGGTGAATACCGTAACCCTCGTCTACTTGAAGTGACTATGGCGTCATGTGCCGAGATGTTAGTTCTAGGAAAGCTTGCTGATAACACGGAAGATGCGCGTTCCAAGTTGATGGAAGTGCTTGACAACGGTAAAGCGGCAGAGTGTTTCGGCAAGATGGTTGCAGGCCTTGGTGGCCCTGCTGATTTTGTTGAAAACTACGATAACTACCTAGAAAAAGCGGACATCATCAAGCCTGTATACGCTGATCAAAACGGTACTGTATCAGCGATGGATACTCGTGCGATTGGTATGGCCGTTGTGTCTATGGGCGGTGGTCGCCGTGTTGCAACAGACGTTATTGACTATGCCGTGGGTTTTGACAGCTTTATCCGCTTAGGTGAAGAGGCGTCAAGTGATAAGCCTCTAGCGGTTATCCACGCTCGTAATGAAGAGCAGTGGCAGGAAGCAGCGCAAGCACTGAAAGCCGCGATCACGATTGGTGGTGAGTACACACCAACGCCAGAGGTGTATCGTCAGATTCGCGCTGAAGATCTTTAAACTCTTCATATTTGAACTTGCAGCGGCGTTAACTGCGCTCGCTCACCCCAGTCACATAGACGAGCTATGCTCAGGGGATTCGCTTGCTTGTTGCTTTGCTGCAAGTCCAACTATTTTGAGTTGAATTACTATTATTATTAGATTGGTCGATTGAGCTGTTGTTCTCGACCAATTAAAGGAAGAGAGCAATGAAAAGAGCATTTATTTTAGTCTTAGACTCATTTGGTATCGGTGCGACAGCTGATGCGAAAGACTTTGGCGACGTTGGTTCAGATACCCTAGGTCATATTGCTGAGCAATGTGATAAAGGTTTAGCGGATAACGCTGATCGTAGCGGCGCACTAAAACTACCTAATTTATCTAAGCTGGGCCTAGCAATGGCACACAAAGAGTCGACAGGTAGCTTTGCACCAGGTCTTGATGCTGACGCGGAAATCATCGGTGCTTATGGCCATGCAGCTGAGCTTTCTTCTGGTAAAGATACTCCATCAGGTCACTGGGAGATTGCAGGTGTACCTGTACTGTTTGATTGGGGCTACTTCACCGACAAAGAGAATAGTTTCCCTAAAGAGCTAACTGACCGCATTCTTGAGCGTGCAGGTCTTGACGGTTTCCTAGGTAACTGTCACGCATCGGGTACTCAAGTTCTTGATGACTTGGGTGAAGAGCATATGAAGACTGGTCAGCCAATCTTCTACACTTCTGCTGACTCTGTATTCCAAATTGCTTGTCATGAAGAGACGTTTGGTCTTGATCGTCTACTTGAACTTTGCCAGATCGCGCGTGAAGAACTTGAAGACTACAACATCGGTCGCGTTATCGCTCGTCCGTTTGTTGGCCCAGGTAAAGGTCAATTTGAGCGCACGGGTAACCGTCGTGACCTATCGGTAGAGCCACCTTCAGCGACTATTTTGCAAAAGTTAGTGGATGAAAAGGGTGGTGAAGTTCACTCGATCGGTAAGATCTCTGATATTTACGCTGGTTGCGGTATCACTAAGAAGACCAAAGCAACAGGTATTCCTGCTCTATTTGAAGCAACAAAAGAGGCAATCAAAGAAGCGGGTGACAACACGATCGTATTCACCAACTTTGTTGACTTCGATTCTGCTTATGGTCACCGCCGTGACGTTGCGGGCTATGCTGCGGCGCTAGAGTACTTTGATGGCCGTATCCACGAAGTGATGGAGATGATGGAAGAGGACGATGTGCTGATTCTAACTGCTGATCATGGCTGTGATCCTACTTGGCCAGGTACTGACCACACTCGTGAGCACATCCCAGTGATTGTTTACGGTCAGAAAGTGCCAGCAGGCTCGTTAGGTCTTCGTGAATCCTTTGCTGATATCGGCCAAACTTTGGCTAGCTATTTTGGTACATCACCAATGGATTACGGTAAAAACTTCTTGTAATCAAAATCGACTAAATTAGATAGAGGGCCTAGCCCTCTATTATTTTGTCCATTCTTACTAATATCCGATTAATAAAAGGAAATTGAATCATGGCAACTCCACATATCAACGCAGAAATGGGTGCATTTGCAGACGTCGTACTCATGCCGGGTGACCCGCTACGCGCAAAATACATTGCAGAAACCTTCTTGGAAGATGTTGTACAGGTATGTGATGTACGCAATATGTACGGCTTCACGGGCACTTACAAAGGTCGCAAGGTATCGGTAATGGGTCATGGTATGGGTATCCCATCATGTTCTATTTACGCAACAGAGCTAATCAAAGACTTCGGCGTGAAAAAGATCATTCGTGTCGGTAGCTGTGGTGCGGTAAGTGAAGACATTAAAGTGCGTGACGTAGTCATCGGCATGGGTGCATGTACGGATTCAAAAGTGAACCGCATCCGTTTCAAAGGCCATGACTTCGCTGCTATTGCTGACTACAAAATGGTTCGCGCAGCAGAAGATGCAGCAAAAGCACGCGGTATTGAAGTGAAAGTCGGTAACTTGTTCTCAGCGGAGCTGTTCTACACGCCTGATCCAGAGATGTTCGATGTGATGGATAAATACGGCATTGTTGGTGTAGAAATGGAAGCCGCAGGCATCTACGGCGTTTGTGCGGAATACGGTGCAAAAGCGCTAACCATCTGTACTGTGTCTGACCATATTAAGACAGGCGAGCAAACCACATCTGATGAGCGCCAAACAACGTTCAACGATATGATGATCGTCGCTCTAGACTCTGTTCTACTAGGTGACGCAGAGTAGAGTTTAGGATCGCTTCGCTGCGAGACCGGGCTGCGCCCGCGGGAATCTAGAACGGGCTTTGCCCTCCGAGATGTGTTCGTGGTAAGTGAGTCGAAAATTGCAGACAGTGATACTTTTCTTAGGATCTAATTGTTTGGATATAAAAGCAAAGGGTTGACACAATGTGCCAACCCTTCAATACTTCTCGCTTCTCGCTTCTCGCTTCTCGCTTCTCGCTTCTCGCTTCTCGCTTCTCGCTTCTCGCTTCTGCTACATATCCTTGAGCAACAAATTCTCACCTTTACGCTTGTTCGGCTTACGGCGAACAATCAGAGTGAGCAGTAGACCTGCGATAAAACTTAGGCCAACCATGGTGTACATGTATCGGTCACTCTTTCGGTAATAGTGATCGGAGAAGGCGGTAAGTTTACCGGTTTCAAAGGTAACTCGGACAAAGCCTATTACTGACCCATCGTGTAGAACAGGTTCTACCAATTGTTGTTTACCTATCCGCGCCGTCTGTAGCGGGGTATCTAGACCTAGCATCTCTCGTACAGATTTTGCTGCCTGACTGGCTGCCAGTTTTACCCCTTCAGAGTCATAGATGGTTGCATCGACTACAAGCTCATCTTTAGCTAATTGATTGGAAAGTTTGAGCAGTCGCTCTTGATCTTGATTGATGATCATATCACTGGCAGAAAGCGATGCCTGTGAGATCAGAATATTGGTCAGTGTCTCTAGTTGGTTGGCCTGAATCTCTTCGTTACCCTTCGTAATTTTGACGCTGTTAATTCCAATGGTCGCCACCATAGCAATCAAAGAGATAATCGCGAATACTTTCATCGCAGTACGAAAAGAAAACAGAGATGAGTCCATTTGTCACCTAAATAGAGCTTAATTATATTTTAGAGCATATTGAGACTTGCGCACCCAAATTGCAATAGGTTAACGTGTTGAGAGACTTTTTAGGAATAGTAGACATGGACACGTTAAAGACTCTCTCTATACGTAAACACATCCCGCTCATTAACCGCCTACCAGAATCTCGACTGGCTACCCAGTTTGATAAAGCCAATGCAGGTTGGGTTGTTTTTGGCGAGTACCTCTGCCCAAGCCAGTTTGAAGATATCGACTTTTTCGTTGGCTACTACAATGCTGTGGTCGACGTTTGGAAGGTAGGGCACTATGAAGTGGCCTTGATGGCTGGCGAATTAACAGCTGAGCATGAAGAAATCTTACAAGGCTTAGAGTTGGATTACTCTACATTGGTTGATATGCCTGACTTATCTAAACCCGGTTTGATCGTGTTGGATATGGACTCAACAGCGATTCAAATAGAGTGTATTGATGAGATCGCTAAACTCGCGGGTGTGGGTGAAGAAGTGGCGGAAGTTACTGAACGTGCGATGCAAGGAGAGCTCGATTTTGAGCAGAGCTTACGCCAACGTGTGGGCAAGCTTGCAGGCGCCGATGAGTCAATATTGAGTGAAGTACGCGCCGAGTTACCACTTATGCCTGATTTACCTGAGTTGATAGGTACGCTAAAACATTATGGCTGGAAAACGGCGATTGCCTCGGGCGGTTTCACCTATTTTTCAGACCACCTCAAACAGTTGTTAGCGCTTGACCATGCTCAGTCTAACCAGTTGGAAATTGTTAAAGGCAAACTGACAGGTAAGGTACTTGGTGATGTCGTTTCAGCCCAAACTAAAGCTGATATTCTTATCGAACTTGCAGAAAAGTACGATATTGAGTCTCACAACACGATTGCTGTCGGTGATGGCGCCAATGATTTGGTGATGATGGAAGCGGCGGGTTTAGGCATTGCTTATCATGCGAAACCGAAAGTTGAACAGCAAGCTAAGAGTGCCATTCGATACGCAGGCTTAGGTGGAATAGTGTGTATTCTATCGGCACTGCTGGTGAAGCAAAAGCGGGTCAGCTTTAATCCTCAACCATAAGCATAAACACTCAAAGCGAGGCAAACTAGGCCTCGCTTTTTTTATTGGGTTAATCCAAGGCGAATTAACACTTCTTCGGTAATGTCGGTGAGCTCTCCATAACCAACGATGTTATGGATGTCTTTTTCGAGGCTGCGTGCATGATGCAGACTGATATGCGTTAGCTCATCGAGATCTTTGCGCACCAAGGCAGTAATAGGGTCAAAGACTGGCGCTCCACAGATTCTAATCGCATAAAACTCTCCCATAGCTTGAGCATTTTTGACGAAGTTCATACGCTCTTTCAGGCTATCGAAGTCGCTGCTTAATTTTGATTCAACCGATTGGATACGTGTTCCGAACTTGACTGCAGTGAGGTAAAGCTCGTGATACTGAGGTTGGGCCCCTTCAATTCTCTTCATTGGTTGAGCGAGTAAAGTATTAGTTCGGCCTTTATAAATGGGGCCGAGAGAGAAGTTTTTCTCATCGCCCAGTTTTGCCAAAATGGTTAAGTAAGGTTTTAGCGGATAGTTAATACCAATCGCTTTAGGTCTGAGGCTTTTGCCTTTCTTCTCGATAAACAGTGGCGAGCTGACCATTTTATCGAGCAAGATATCATGCAGACCTTCGAGTAGCTCATTGCTTGGTAGCAGCTCTTTTTTGGCGATCAATTTATCTTGGTTATGATCGATCAGAGTGCCAAAGAAAGCGATAGTGCGCATAATCTGACTATCTTCAATGATAGCCAGTTGTAACTGCTTACCTCCGGGGCTAACTCTAATTACGCGGTAAGGCACTTCGCCAAGAGGTAATTTCTTATCATAGAGCTGAAGCTCTTTGAAATTGACCGAGCAAGTTTCGCCCGCTTTCAATTTACATGGCGCCGTCAGAGCGACGCTAACGCCATGTTTAGAAATATCTACGCTGATGCCTTCATACGTCGTTGTGTCTGGCTCAGAGAGCGTTATCGGTGATTTAAATTGGTATCGTGGCTCTTTACGACGAGACTGGGCGTCGAAATAAATGCACACAGGGTTGTGCTCAGGATTTCTAGCATGCCTGAATTGGTTGAGCTCGCTGCTCGCTAAACGAGGTTTTTCTGCCAGTAGATAGTCTTGGCGGCTGGTGTCATCCGCGATTTCTTGCAAGATGCCACAATGAGTCAGTGAAGAGGTTTCAAGCCCGAGTTCGTTGGTATGCTCTGAAAGTTCTAGTCTCTCTTCAGCTGACAGTTCAAACACCGATAATCGGAATACTTTCCAACTCTCTTTTTTTGCACCAATGTGCCAAAACAGCTGACGTAGTTCACGGGTTGCTTCTGGCATCATCATGGAAAAGAACAAGGTTTTGTCTTGATGGTCATGAGTGAAAGAGTAGATCACATTACTACTGCCTCTCATGCCTTCCGTCGTGAGCAACGACATTCGTTGGTTGTTGAATAAGTTAGTTAAACTTTGTTGATTGCGCTCATCATGCCAATACTGCCAAATCTTTTGGTTGTTTTCTGTCATAAGAGCAAGCTTTAACTCGTTGCCACTAAAGAATACAGGTAGGTTACAGGTGTGTTTCAGGTAGGTATGCTCAAAGCCTCGTGAACGAGCGCGAATAATTTTGTCTTGGTTATCGTGGCGAGTCTTCTGTCCTTCACTTTTAAGCAGTTGCTCAATCACCTCGTCAATTATATTCGTGGTATCCAACTTCAGTAGACGAAGGTACTTAACGGCGTCGTTCTCGTAAGATTCATCGATACCAACGATGCGATAAGGAATGACGGAGTCTATCCCTTCCACTTCAATGGTTTTGCTTAGCTCAACCAGACGAACATCAATCACCTCACCAAGTTTGTAATTGAATGCCGAGGGCACTTTAAACTTAGCGCCGGAAGGTGAGAGATCGACAGTCACCGCATGGACAATCTGTCCGCTCAGTAATTCAATCTCGATCTGGGAAGAGACTTTAAGACGATTCTCTTTCCTTTTTAGGTCATAACCCATCACGACGGCTTCAACATCAATACCATTGAGATCGGTAGTGATTTCTGTTCCGAGTGGTTTGCCACGCTTTTGCATCACTCTAAAATTGTTGTGAGTATTACAAAGCGCTTCCCACACCCCTTCGGTATAGCTACCGAATTTGCGCGTGTTCTTGTGGTAGGCATTAAATGCAACGTCATCGAGCCAATGTTTAAGGCCATCGAGCTCGTATTCTCTACATTCTCCCTTCACTCGTCCGCGAAGGTCGATAGGCTTAGTGCATGGCGCCATGACTCGGTTAAGTTCCATCTTAACTAAGATTTTGACAGACGGTGGGTCTCCCTCAGTCATTTGACCAAGAAGAAATTCGAAATCTTCCGAGTTGTAAGCAGGAATCAAACGTTCCGCAAGAGAGAGTATTTCTGGCTGCTGCATATTTTTTTGTTAGAGTATCCCTTACTCAAAATATCGACCTTGATATAAAGATCTTTAGTGATATGTTACTGCGAATCAAGTAGAGATGGTGAGATACGCAAGCGTAGACGATGTTTGCGTCACAAATACAATATTTTTAAGAGGCCTGAGGTTACATGGCAAAAGCGAAGAGAGCATACGTTTGTAATGACTGCGGAGCAGATTTTCCCCGTTGGCAAGGGCAGTGCAATGCGTGTGGAGCGTGGAATACTATCAGTGAAGTTCGTTTAGCTGCATCTCCAACGGTAGCACGTAACGAGCGTCTTGCAGGCTATGCCGGGGCGAGTACAGAAGCGAAAGTTCAAACGTTATCTGAGATCGATCTGCAAGAGGTTCCGCGTTTTACGAGTGGATTCAAAGAACTCGACCGAGTGCTTGGCGGAGGGGTGGTCCCGGGGGCTGCGATTCTAATTGGTGGTAACCCTGGTGCTGGTAAATCAACGCTCTTGTTACAAACCATGTGCTACTTGGCATCGCAAATGCCGACTCTTTATGTTACCGGTGAGGAATCTCTTCAACAGGTCGCGATGCGCGCCTCTCGACTTGGGTTACCCAAAGACAACTTAAAAATGTTGTCAGAAACCAATGTTGATCGCATCTGTCAAATTGCTGAAAAAGAACAGCCTAAAATTATGGTGATTGACTCGATTCAGGTTATGCATGTCTCGGACGTTCAATCCTCGCCGGGTAGTGTGGCTCAAGTACGAGAAGCGGCAACGGCACTGACTCGTTATGCTAAACAAAACAATGTGTCAGTGTTTATCGTTGGCCATGTAACTAAAGATGGCACCTTGGCTGGCCCCAAAGTACTTGAACACATCATTGACTGTTCGGTGTTACTCGATGGTGGCACAGACAGCCGTTTTCGAACTCTTCGCAGTCATAAAAACCGTTTTGGCGCAGTGAATGAGCTGGGTGTATTCGCCATGACGGGCCAAGGACTCAAAGAGGTCAGCAACCCTTCAGCAATTTTTTTATCACGTGGCGAGGAAGAAACCTCCGGCAGCTCGGTTATGGTGGTATGGGAAGGCACGCGTCCACTACTGGTAGAAATCCAAGCCTTAGTCGATTATTCGCAATTGGCTAACCCGCGCCGAGTCGCAGTTGGCCTAGAGCAAAACCGATTGTCGTTACTGCTTGCTGTGCTACACAAACATGGCGGTCTGCAAATGGCCGATCAAGACGTATTTGTTAATGTCGTCGGTGGGGTAAAAGTAACAGAAACCAGTGCTGACTTAGCGTTAGTGATGGCGTTGCTATCAAGCTTTAGAGATAGACCGCTGCCTAAGGATGTGGTTGTGTTTGGGGAGGTCGGCCTAGCGGGAGAGATTCGCCCTGTTCCAAGTGGACAAGAGCGCTTAAACGAAGCCTTCAAACATGGTTTTAAAAAGGCAATTGTTCCTGCCGCTAACATGCCAAAAGGCGGCATCCCAGGCATGCAGATCCATGGCGTGAAAAAGCTCTCTGAAGCGATTGAAGCGTTTGATGAGCTATAAGATCGAGCTGCGCTCGCGAGAACGCTTTGCTTCGAGAATCTAGATCGGACTTTGTCCTTCGAGAAGTAGTTACGATGATTGAATCTAAAAACACAGACACTATGAGGTGTTTTTTGGAGTTAGTTTTCTGAATTGTAATTGAAAGGGTTGATACTATGTGGCAACCCTTCAAACTTTCTCGCTTCTCGCTTCTCGCTTCTCGCTTCTCGCTTCTCGCTTCTCGCTTCTCGCTTCTCGCTTCTCGCTTCTCGCTTCTCGCTTCTCGCTAAAGCATATCCACTGCTTTCTCAACCGCAGCGACTAATCTATCAACGTCTTCCACGGTGTTGTATACCGCAAAAGAGGCGCGGATAGTGCCTTTCACACCTAACGCATCCATTAGCGGGTGGGCGCAGTGGTTGCCTGCTCTCACTGCGATACCTTGCTGATCTAACAAGGTGGCGACATCTTGATGATGTACGCCATCAATAATGAAAGAGATGACTGATGCGCCTTTCTGAAAGCCTAAGATTTGCACATCTTCGACTTGGCTTAGTTTTTGGTGCGCACGTTCGACAAGCTGGTGGATATGTTGTTCAACTAGGGCCTGATCTAATGATGTATACCAATTGATCGCGGTAGCTAAAGCGATTGCTCCGGCCACATTTGGCGTCCCGGCTTCAAACTTACCTGGAACGCCAGTGAAGGTTGTGCCGCTGAAAGAGACTTTTTCAACCATCTTCCCACCACCATGCCAAGGCGGCATGGACTCTAGTAAGCTAAGTTTGCCGTAGAGCACGCCAATCCCCGCAGGAGCAAAGAGTTTGTGCCCTGAGAATACATAGAAATCCGCACCAAGTTTTTGCACGTCTACTTTCTCGTGCACGACTCCCTGTGCACCATCAACAACCACAATGGCATCGTGTTGGTGGGCAAGTTCAATGACTTGCTCGATAGGCTGTCTTGTTCCAGTTACATTGGTGATATGGGCAAGTGCAACGATTTTGGTTTTATCCGTGATCAGTTTTTGATACGCGGCAAAGTCAAACTGACATTCCTGAGTCATCGGTACTTTGACTACTTTTGCTCCGGTCTGCTCAGCAACAATTTGCCATGGTACTATGTTGGCGTGATGTTCCATTTCACTAACCAGTATCTCGTCACCAGAGCTAAGCATTGCCCGTGCATAAGTTTGAGCAATCAGGTTAAGGGCTTCTGTTGCACCGCGAGCCCAAATAATCTCGCTAGCCGATGCTGCGCCAACAAAGTTAGCGACCGTTTCGCGTGCGCTCTCAAATTCACTGGTCGCTTTGGCAGTCAAGCTATGACTGCCACGATGGACATTGGCATTTTGCTGGCTGTAGTAATCAGAAATCGCCTTGATGACACTCTGAGGTTTTTGACTTGTTGCAGCGCTATCAAGATAAACAAGTCTCTGGTCATTAATTTGTTGCTTTAAAGCGGGGAACTGATCAGCAATAAGCGTGGCGTCGAACATTATTCATCACCCAGTTTATGGTATTGCAGGGTAGGGATGGTGACCATTGGCTCTGCGACCGTCCACGCGTGTGCTTTGCCAGATAAATTAATGATAATCTCCATCGCAAATTCGAGCGCGGTGCCCGGCCCTTGGCTAGTGAGCAAATTATGGTTTACATCATAGGTCACACGCTTAACACGCCAGTTTTTCTTTTCAATATGACTTTCGAAGCTAGGGTGACAAGTCATTAAAGCTTCTGAGTAAAGGCCATGGTGAGCTAACACTAAGGCAGGTGCAGCGCAGATTGCCGCGACCAACTTACCTTCGTACATCTGCTGACGTACAATCTCGACCAAAACAGTGCTATCACGGAATACCTCAGCGCCGCCAACGCCACCTGGTAAAATAACGGCATCAAATTCATCATCAGCAATGTCGACTAACTTACAATCAGCACTAAGAGTGACCCCTCGTGATGCTTTCATAGTGAGGTTGCCATCAAAGTCTGCGCTAGCCACAACAACTTGATAGCCCGCACGAATCATCATATCTATGATGGTAATAGCTTCCATTTCTTCACTACCGGGAGCGATTGGGACGAGTACTTTTTTAGTCATTATGAATTCCAACTTTGTTCTATGTTTTTGATTGCTTGATAGAGTTTGCGATTCTTGGGCGTCGAGATGCCATGATGCTGCGCACGCTCAAGTAAGTATCCAGTAATAAAGTCTATCTCGCTTGGGCGGCGATGGAAAATATCTTGCTGCATAGAAGAGTGATTGGCAGCAGTTGCTGTTATTACCTGATTGACTGTTTGCGACAGTTGCTCACGTGATAGCGGTATTTGTTCAGCGGCTAACACTTGATAGATTTCATCCAGTAGCTCATTAATTGCAAGTTGGTGGTCTTGTTCGGCAAGTTGACCATTAGTGACTTGATGAATGGCCGTAAGGGGGTTGATCGCACAATTTATCGCGAGCTTAGTCCAAAGCGCGTGGTGAATATTGTCATTCCAATCTGTAAGTGGAAGTGCATGAGTAAAGACTTCTTCAAGAAAGGAACAGTGAGTACCAAGTGAATTAAAACCACCGAGCTGTGTTTGCCCTATGCCAGTATGCAAAACTTGTTGTTTACTTGGCTTATACGCCCCGTGGGTGGTTGTGGCCAGTACCAACGGGTTTTTAGGCATTTTCTGCGCTACGGCTTCAGCCGTTCCCATACCATTATGCATTAGCACTATGATGGCATCTGGGCTGATGCTTGGCATCAGCGGGGTCAGTGCAGAGTCAACTTGCCACGCTTTTACCGTAATAAGAATCAGGTCTGCTCGTTCAACGTCGGCTATGTTGTGGTTAGAAAAGGTTTGCGGCGATTGCTGATCAAGTTGAAGGGTGAGTCTTGGTTCGACAGAAGTCGACCAGAGATAAACATTGTGCCCTGCTGCTTGAAACTTGGTTGCCCATAAAGAGCCGATCGCCCCTGGGCCTAGGATAAGAATATTCACTGAACGCTCGCAAATAGAGAACTTTGCACCAAGGATAATGTCAGCGAAGGGGAAAGCAATAAAAATGGCACCCGAAGGTGCCATTTTTAGTCAATACATCAACAATTAGAAGTTGTATTGTACGCGGTAGATTACAAGATCTTGGTAATCTTTACGTGCAAGCTTGTTAACTGTGTAACGGTATAGGATACCTGTTGACCAGTTTTGCGTCACATTCCACATTGCATTTAGGCTGCCGTTTAGACCCCAGCTTTCTGAGCTTTCATTAGAGCCTGCAGTTGTGCTTTGAAGCGTAGAGTAAGCATCGTTGCGCGCAAATTCTAGCTCATTCCAAGTAGAGAAGGTGAAGTTTTGACCTGCAATATCTGTGTTGTAGTAACCAACGTAGCCAAACATACCGCCGTTGCTGCCTTTGATATCACCAGAGTTGATTTGGTGTACACCAATGAATGGAGTGAAGCCCCAACCATCGCCTTTAAGGCCTGTGTAACCTAGACCTAACACGCGGTTTTGCTCGTGGAAACCTTTGTCTGTATCTGTATTGTATACTTGAGCGTATAGAGAGATACCTGAGTCAGTTAGGTTGTAGTGGATTGTACCTTTCGTAGATGCACCACGGTCATCACCAGCACGATCTACACCTTCGTAATCGTAGAAGCCGTAGATTTGGCCCCAATCGAATACCGCACCACCTTCAATACCGATTACCGCTTGGTTGCGATCTTCGATTTCGCCGCCAAAGTTGTCTTTATCGTTACCGATACCGTGGTTCCATGCTTGGTAGTCAACATACATGCCACCGAAACCGAATAAGTATTCTGCTTGTGCTGGTACAGCTGATACCGCTGCAACAACACCTAGAGCTAAAAGTGATTTACGCATAATGGGAACTCTCTATGTTTGTTAATTTAAATATTCAGTAGATATTTACTTGGTTGCACAATCTTAGCTGTGCTTTATGGGAGGGAATAATATCGATAAAAATCTCAAAAGCCATGTGCAACCAATGTAAAAAAACATAAAACCGGTGATCGAGATCTCATTAACAGACTAAAATTTTAAATGTAACGGAGCTTTCATTGCATTGCACAGAAAGTGATATAGGTATCGATTACGCAAACGTTGGCCTAAATTTTTATGCTTATCATGTATTCAACATATTCGGTGAATGATCGGGTCGGTGTGTTGTAACGTAACTGTTAATAAAAAGATAGGGAGTTACATTTATGCCTGAGATTATGCTTTTTCCTTTGAGTTCTTTTGTGTTGCCGGAAGGAAAAATGCGTTTAAGGATTTTTGAGCCGCGATATAAAAGATTGGTTTCACAAGCTATGAAATCCGATGGAACATTCGGTGTGTGCTTGTTCGAAAAGAGTGAGGAGCCAACTGGTAGTGAGTTATCTAAAGTTGGAACGCTTGTTAAAGTGATCGATTTTGAGCAGCTTGATGATGGTTTGCTAGGGATTTCTGTTACTGGTTTAACCAAGTTTGAGATTAAGCACGTTAGAGTTGAATTTGATGGTTTACGATATGCCAGAGTAAAGTGGCTTCCAAGCTGGGAATATTCTACTGTTGATAAAGATGTTGAGCCCATCTGCCATTATTTGAGCCGGGTTTATCAGCAATTCCCCGATATTGGCGACCTCTACGAACAGAAGTTTTTTGATGACGCCAGTTGGGTTAGCCAACGTTGGTTAGAAATACTACCACTCACTAATCAGCAATTTGACAGTTTGGTTGGGAAAAAAGATTGTACAGATGCTGTCAACTTTCTAACTAAAACCTTAGGCGATGAACTTCCACAGTGATCCAAAAGGTTTGCCAAACGTATTAGTGGGTTCAAGGGCTTTATTAAGGATATCGAAATGGCCAACATAGATACCCAAGCTTTTAACAAAAATGACTGGGCGTCCTGTATGGAGAAAGTGAAACAGCAAGATAAGCAAGCTTTTGCTTTGGTGTTTTCTCACTTCTCCCCACGTTTAAAACAGTTTGCCTTCAGGCACATGGGCAATGAACAGGTTGCTTTGGAGATTGTTCAAGAAGCGATGGCAACCGTGTGGCAAAAAGGTGCTTTGTTCGATGGGAGTAAAAGCTCGTTATCGACTTGGATTTACACTATCGCTCGTAATCTCTGTTTTGACACCTTACGCAAACAAAAGGGTAGAGAAGCTCATATTCACTCAGAAGATATTTGGCCTAACGACTATTGTCCGCCAGATATGGTCGAGCACTACTCCCCAGAAACAGAGCGGTTAAAACAGCAGATTATCAAGTATCTAGATATTTTGCCCGAAGCGCAGAAGAAGGTGGTCAAAGCCGTTTACCTTGAAGAGCTTCCCCATCAGCAAGTCGCAGATATGTTTGATATACCCCTAGGTACCGTTAAGTCGCGATTGCGATTAGCAGTAGAGAAATTACGCAATTCAATTGAGGCAGAGTAGTATGAGTTACCATCCACAAACATCAATGTTGCAGGCTTATGCTCAAGGCATTCTCGATGATGTGAGTGCTTTTACAATTGCCACTCATATTGAGAGTTGCCCAAAGTGTAGGCAGCAAGTTCAGCAATTTGAAATGCAGTGCGGGGAAGATCTGGCCAGTGAAAGCGTCGATTCCAACTTAGATTTGGAGTCAATGTTCGAGCAGATTGTATGCTTGGAGCAAAACAGTGAACCGTTGAGGCCTCCGCGCTTACCAACTTTTATCGAAGTTAATGATAAAACATTTCGACTCCCTTTATCGCTAACACGCTTTAGAGACAAAATAGGTGAATGGAAAAGCTACGGAGGTAAGGTCTATAGCGCTTCTATAGATATCTCCGAGCAAGCGAGAATTAATCTGATGTACATAGCAGAAGATGTCACCATTCCACAGCATACCCATAAAGGCTTAGAGTCAACATTAGTTTTGCATGGTGGGTTTAGTGACGAGGATGGTCATTATGAAGTGGGTGATTACTTACTTAAAGATGGTTCGGTGAAACATAGCCCGTTCACACGTGCCGGCGAAGATTGCTTGTGCTTGACCGTGCTCACTGAGCCGATGTTATTCACCCAAGGAGTAGCAAGAGTATTCAACCTATTTGGCAAAGGCATGTATCCTTAGTGCGGGCAACATGAAAAGAACAAAGGCTTGGTTATTTGAACCAAGCCTTTTTTGATCAATTACTTTCTGTACTTTGCTGCTGCAATTCCTGTTTATCTCGTTCTCTTGCCTTATCCAACATGTCTGAAAAATAGTGCCTTAGAGAATAGAGCATAATCAGGCTTGGAATCACCATCAATGCGGTCAAGATAAAGAAGGTGGACCAGTCATTGAGGTAATCGACCAGCTCACCTGAGAAAGAAGCCAGCGTGGTACGACCGAAGTTACCCAACGAAGCAAGCAGGGCGTATTGCGTTGCCGAGAAGGCTTGTCCTGTTACCACGGTCAAGAAGGAGACAAAGGCGACCGTCGAGAAGGCTGAGGTAAAGTTATCGACCACGAGTGTGGCTAAGAACAGTTGCTCATTTGGCCCCACTTTAGCGATCCATGCAAACATCAGGTTACTGGAGGCCATGGCAATTCCGCCGATCATCAGGCCGCGCACAATACCAAATTTCACATTGACCATACTGCCAACTAGGGTGAACAGAATTGTTAGTCCCCAACCAATCAGCTTAGAGTAGTAGCCGATCTGTTCATTGCTAAACCCAATTTCTTTGTAGAAGGTAATCGACATTCGGCCAAGGAAAGCCTCCCCAATCTTAAACAGGAAGACAAACAGGAGTAGTGTCAGTGCGACACGGAAGCCATTACGTTTGAAGAAATCTAAGAACGGTTCCACCACGGTTACAGTTAGCCATGCCACGGCACGATTGCCAACTACTTTGCTATGGCGCTGTTCCGCTTGGGCTTGCAATGAATCACGTTGCGTTTTTGGCTCACCGACGAGCAAGGTGAATACCATTAGAATGGCGACAATGGCGGCCATGCCGTAGTAAACGCCATTCCAACCAATGGAATCGGCATTTATAAAGGCAAGGTAACCAGGCACAGAGTAGCCCGTCCACCAACCAATCACTGCCATCGCGGAAGCCTGTGGCAATTTTGATGGCTCTGATTTAGGGAAAGTATCGATACGAAACGCATCGATTGCGATATCTTGAGTCGCAGACGAGATGGCAATACCCAGTGCTAACATTGAAGTGAGCATCAGGTTTTGCGATGGGTCAACACCCGCAATAAACAAGGTACAAACCAGCACCACGGATTGGCATAAGAATATCCAACTTCGGCGTTGCCCTAGTATTGCGTGCAGTAATGGCAGACGAACCCTGTCAACCAGTGGCGCCCATAGAAAGTTAATCGCGTAGACAGCGAAAACGCTACCAAAGTAGCCGATTGCTGCGCGAGTCAAGCCAGCATCTTTGAGCCAGCCAGACATGTTTGAACCAATCAATACCCAGGGAAATCCACTAGAACAGCCAAGCATGAACACCCACATCAGGCGTTTATCCATGTAGCTTTGAATTGTTTCTCGCCAAGACAGTGAAGGGGAGTCAGAAGACATACACTATTCCTTGTTTGAGTTTCCGGTATGCAAGAAGAAAGGCTCTAACCGTGGAGGTTAGAGCCTAAGAGGATTATTTTAGAAGAGTCGCTTTTGTAATTATGATTGGCTCAACAGGAACATCACGGTAACGTCCTACTGAGTGGGTCGGCTTTTTACCCATCTTTTTAATTACGTCAAAACCTTGAGTTACTTTACCAAACACGGCGTAACCCGGTGGACGTTGGTCATAATCAAGGAAGTTATTGTCGACGAAGTTAATAAAAAACTGACGAGTTGCAGAGTTCGGGTTGTTGGTACGCGCCATTGCAATCGTCGCCGTATTGTTCTTCAACCCATTCGACGCTTCATTTTTGATCGGCGAGTAAGTCGCTAGCGGCTTCATTTCTTTATCAAAACCACCGCCCTGAGCCATAAAGTTGGGAATCACGCGATGAAATTGAGAACCGACATAACTGCCATCGTCGACATACTTTAAAAAGTTCGCCACTGTGATAGGGGCTTTCTCTTGGTTTAGCTCAACAGTGAAAGAGCCTAGGTTGGTTTCGAATTCTACCTTGGGACCTGCAAATGCTAGACTGCTAACTAACGCAAGTGAGGCAATTGCTGTTTTCCACATTAGAATCGCTCCTGCATGTAATTTTGAAGTTCGCGGTCGTTAGAAACTTCTTGAAGTACAAGGTTGATGACATCATTAAGTACTTCTTCGATCTCTTCGTTTGAAGCGCTCAGTGCACCTGTACGTTTTGCTGTGCCCGTGTATGTCTTAACAAGCTTGCCCTGAGGTGTTTCCGCAGTAATCTCCAGAACGACTTTTCCATCCATCTGGTTTTCCATTACGGTGTGCTTAACCGAAACTAGCGCTTCTTGTACTTCTACTTCCACGGAGTTTTCGCTGTTAACAGTGCTACGGAAACCTTGTGATTTGAACTGATCCAATAGTGCGTTTTCGATTGAGATGCGAACATTTTGCTTAGAGTGAATCGGTTCAATGTTTGAACGTCCACTGTCTACTAAAGCAACATACTGAGCGGAACGCATGTCTTTACTGGTTAGAGTAAAACTTGCATCTTGAACAATATCGCTGTTGCTCAATACCGCTTTAGGCATGAAGTTGATTTGCTCTTGCTGCGGCGCCGAACACGCAGTGAGTAATGCCATTGACGCGGCTAGAACCAGTTTTCTCATTGTAATTTCCTTTCTTGTTAACTCTGCGAGCCTACTGAAACGTATAGACAGATAATAGTGGACTATTTAGTCGCTTGTAAAATAACAAATTTCTTATTGGAAGCGACAACTTTTACGTTCGACTTGCCAAACAGCCTAGATAGTTTTCCATCGTAGCCGAGGTGACGGTTACCGATAACTAATAATTGTCCACCGACACTAAGAATTTGCTTTGCATCACAGAACATCTGCCATGCAATGTGATCCGTAATTGCTTGTTGTTGATGAAAAGGGGGGTTACACATCACTAGATCGACATCTTGCGCCCGCATTCCATCGAGGCAGTTGTTGGCGATGCAGTCGATTTCTCTCTCTTTTCCTAGGTTTGAAATAAGGTTTTGTTGCGCGGATTCTACCGCCATAAAGCTCTCGTCGACACAGGTCAGTTTTATCTGAGGATTCAGTTGGCCCATTTTTACGGATAACACGCCATTACCACAGCCTAAATCGAGTACGTGTTTTAGTTGAGGATTTTGTGGTAAGTGTTCAAGCATAAAGCGAGCGCCAAGATCTAGACTCTCTCCAGAATAAACATTTGGCAGATTGTTTAGCTCAATCTGTTCGTTATCAACAGACCAACGAGTGTCAGGGGAGACCTTAATTGGTGTTTGACTGTTGGCATAGCTAAAGACAAGGCGATGTTTTTTCCAAGCTAGCGATGTCTTGGTTTCGCCAAGGTGTTTTTCGAACAATTTCAGTGTTGAAGAGTGAATCTCTTTGGCCTTGTTGACAGCAATCACAGGGACTGAGCTATCTAGCGTATTGTGCAGCTGACTGAGTAGCCAGACTAAGTGGCGATTACTCTTAGGTAACTGAAACAGCACCAAATCGACCTTACTTGGAATCTGACTCATCGTGGTCAAGTAATTGATCGTCGGGCAGCCATTTGCTTTAAGGTTAGCGTTTGCACCTTGATGAGAGATAAACGAGTCACTCATCAAAGTGACTTGATGGCGTTGACTAAACCAACAACTCAGAGCGCCAAAGTGATCGTTAATAATCAGAATGTTCTGATTACTTGGTAGCTCTAACTCTTCAACATGATTGATGAGATATTCGTCTCCAGCATCCCATGCTTGCAGGGTTTCATTATTTCTTTTTGGGTATCGGTACAAAGAAAGAGTACGCTCGTGCAAAGTAAGCTCAGTTTTCATATTTGGAATGCTAGCTAGTCGTTAATCGCTAAATTGTCGCAAAACCGGAGAGGAGAGGAAACTAAAACCTTTAGCTTTATGATAGAGGCGATTATTATCTAACCTTATAAAGTTGTTCATATCTGATGGTAAAAACCGATGATACAAGAAGTTATTGAAAACAAACTGACTGAAGCCTTTAGCCCTGACTACCTTAACGTCGTCAATGAGAGTTACATGCACAATGTACCGCCAGGCTCAGAAAGCCATTTTAAGGTGGTTATTGTCAGTGAAGTATTTGAAGGGGCGCGTTTGATTGCACGCCACCGCCAAGTAAATCAAGTGCTTGCTGAAGAGTTAGCCAACCAAATTCATGCTTTGTCTATGCACACCTATACGGCTGATGAATGGAAAGAGCAGAATCAGCTCGCGCCAGATAGCCCGATGTGTTTAGGCGGTTCAAAATAAGTCACAAAAAGGGGTAGCGTTTGCTACCCTTTTTATTGGTAGCGATAGTCTAGATGTTAACAAGGTAGAAACAAATAAATGCAATGGTTAGTTTTAAAACAGAATGTTTCACGATGTGAATGAATTAGAAAAATAGGAATTAGGGTGCGGATTTATGTTTGTGCGGTGGCTCAAAGTTATGACTATTCTATCGCCTTTTAAACCCTATTCACTCGAAATATCTCTGTTAATCATAGCATTCATCATGGCATCACCTTCTAAAAAGATGATAGACTACCGCACCTGATAAATCCCGCTTAATTCTTGTAGCGAGATTTTTAATAGGATGTTGCGATTTTGGTGTTTAAAACTTCACCAAAACCGGACACTAGTGTCGTGTCTAAAAGTTACGCAAACAAAGAATCTTTTTCCCGATAAAAGTAGTGCAAGTGCGTATGATTACAATAAAGAAGGGTTTGGACCTTCCTGTTGCAGGAACTCCTACCCAGGTGATTAATGATGGTAAGACCATCAAAAAAGTCGCCTTGCTTGGCGAAGAGTACGTCGGCATGCGTCCTACTATGCATGTCCGCGTAGGCGATGAAGTAAAGAAAGCTCAAGTTCTTTTTGAAGATAAGAAGAACCCAGGTGTGAAATTTACTTCACCAGCAGCTGGTAAAGTGATCGAGATTAACCGTGGTGCTAAGCGTGTACTTCAATCTGTAGTGATTGAAGTGGCAGGTGAAGAGCAGGTGACATTCGATAAGTTTGAAGCTGATAAACTAGCAGGTCTTGACCGTGAAGCGGTGAAAACTCAACTAGTTGAATCAGGCCTTTGGACCGCTTTACGTACTCGTCCGTTCAGCAAGGTTCCAGCAATCGAATCTTCTACTAAGGCTATTTTCGTTACTGCTATGGATACCAATCCATTGGCGGCTCAGCCTGAGTTGATCATCAATGAGCAACAAGAAGCGTTCGTTGCAGGTTTAGATCTGCTTTCAACTCTGACTGATGGCAAGGTTTACGTATGTAAATCTGGCACAAGTCTTCCTCGTTCTTCTCAATCAAATGTTGAAGAGCATGTATTTGATGGCCCTCACCCAGCAGGTCTTGCTGGCACCCACATGCATTTCCTATACCCAGTGAATGCAGAAAATGTGGCGTGGAGTATCAACTACCAAGACGTTATCGCCTTCGGTAAGTTGTTCCTAACTGGTGAACTTTACACTGACCGTGTTATTTCTCTGGCTGGCCCAGTAGTGAATAACCCTCGTCTAGTTCGTACATCTCTAGGTGCATGCCTTGATGACGTAACGGACAGCGAGCTAATGCCTGGTGAAGTTCGTGTGATTTCTGGTTCAGTACTAACTGGTACTCATGCAATTGGTCCTCACGCATACCTAGGTCGTTACCACGTACAGGTTTCTGTATTACGTGAAGGCCGTGAAAAAGAACTGTTTGGCTGGGCGATGCCTGGTAAGAACAAGTTCTCTGTGACTCGCTCATTCCTTGGTCATATCTTTAAAGGTCAGTTGTTCAACATGACAACTACCACTAACGGTAGTGATCGTTCAATGGTTCCAATCGGCAACTACGAACGTGTTATGCCATTAGATATGGAACCGACTCTGCTACTTCGTGATCTATGTGCAGGCGATACTGACAGTGCAGCAGCACTGGGTGCGCTAGAGCTAGACGAAGAAGACGTAGCACTGTGTACCTTTGTGTGTCCTGGTAAGTACGAGTACGGTGAACTCCTTCGTGAATGCCTAGATACCATCGAGAAGGAAGGGTAATTTTCATGGCTCTTAAAAAGTTTATTGAAGACATCGAGCATCATTTTGAGCCAGGTGGTAAACATGAGAAGTGGTTCGCTTTATATGAAGCAGCAGCAACACTTTTCTACACGCCAGGCTTAGTAACGAAAAAAAGCTCGCACGTTCGTGATAGCGTTGACCTAAAACGTATCATGATCATGGTTTGGTTCGCTGTATTCCCAGCAATGTTCTGGGGTATGTACAACGCGGGTGGCCAAGCTATCGCAGCACTTAATCACATGTATGCTGGTGATCAGCTAGCAGCTGTAGTTGCTGGCAACTGGCACTACTGGCTAACGGAAATGCTTGGGGGCACTTTAGCCGCCGATGCAGGCGTTGGCAGTAAGATGATCCTAGGTGCAACTTACTTCCTACCTATCTACGCAACGGTCTTTATCGTTGGTGGTTTCTGGGAAGTACTGTTCTGTATGGTGCGTAAGCACGAAGTTAACGAAGGCTTCTTTGTTACTTCTATCCTATTTGCACTTATCGTTCCACCAACACTTCCTCTATGGCAAGCGGCGCTAGGTATTACCTTCGGTGTTGTTGTTGCTAAAGAGATCTTTGGTGGTACGGGTCGTAACTTCCTTAACCCAGCACTTGCTGGCCGTGCATTCCTATTCTTCGCTTACCCTGCGCAAATCTCAGGTGATGTAGTTTGGACTGCAGCTGATGGCTTCTCTGGTGCAACGGCGCTTAGCCAATGGGCACAAGGTGGTAACGGTGCACTAGTGAATACAGTGACAGGCGCTCCAATCACTTGGATGGACGCTTTCATCGGTAACATTCCTGGTTCTATTGGTGAAGTTTCTACACTGGCTCTAATGATCGGTGCAGCAATGATCGTATACATGCGAATTGCATCATGGCGCATTATTGCAGGTGTGATGATCGGTATGATTGCAACAGCAACTCTGTTCAATGTGATCGGTTCTGACACTAACCCAATGTTCAACATGCCATGGCACTGGCACCTAGTTCTAGGTGGTTTTGCATTCGGTATGTTCTTTATGGCAACGGACCCAGTATCCGCTTCATTTACTAACAAAGGTAAATGGTGGTACGGCGCGCTAATCGGCGTGATGTGTGTACTAATCCGTGTAGTAAACCCAGCTTACCCAGAAGGTATGATGCTGGCGATTCTATTCGCGAACCTGTTTGCACCTCTGTTCGACCATGTAGTTATCGAGAAGAACATCAAGCGGAGACTAGCACGCTATGGCAAGTAATAACGACAGCATTAAAAAGACGCTGGGTGTTGTTATCGGGTTGAGCCTTGTTTGTTCAATCATCGTATCAACAGCAGCTGTAGGTCTACGTGACAAACAAAAAGCTAACGCTGTACTAGATAAGCAAACTAAGATCGTTGAAGTTGCAGGTATCGACGCTACAGGCAAGAAAGTACCAGAGCTATTCGCTGAGTACATCGAGCCTCGTCTAGTTGATTTCGATACCGGTGCTTTCGTTGAAGGTGACGCTGCGTCGTACGACCAACGTAAAGCTGCAAAAGATCCTGCTGAGTCTATCAAGCTAACCGCTGACCAAGACAAAGCGAAGATCCTACGTCGCGCAAACACGGGTGTTATTTACCTAGTGAAAGATGGCGACGCAGTATCTAAGATCATCCTACCTGTTCACGGTACAGGTCTATGGTCAATGATGTACGCTTTTGTTGCAGTAGAAACTGACGGTAACACTGTCTCTGCAATCACATACTACGAACAGGGTGAAACTCCTGGACTTGGTGGTGAAATTGAGAACCCTTCTTGGCGTGCTCAGTTTGAAGGCAAGAAACTGTTTGATGAGAACCACAAACCAGCAATCAAGATTGTTAAAGGTGGCGCTCCAGCAGGTTCTGAACACGGTGTTGATGGCCTATCAGGTGCGACACTAACAGGTAACGGTGTTCAAGGTACATTTGATTTCTGGTTAGGCGACATGGGCTTTGGTCCATTCCTAGCAAAAGTTCGTGACGGAGGTCTGAACTAATGTCTAGCGCACAAAACGTTAAGAAGAGCCTATTAGCGCCAGTATTGGATAACAACCCAATCGCGCTGCAGGTTCTTGGTGTTTGTTCTGCATTGGCAGTAACAACTAAACTAGAAACGGCTTTTGTAATGACACTAGCGGTTATCTTTGTAACTGCACTGTCTAACTTCTTCGTTTCAGTCATCCGTAACCACATTCCTAACAGTGTGCGTATCATCGTTCAAATGGCGATCATCGCATCTCTAGTAATCGTGGTAGACCAAGTGCTTAAAGCTTACCTATACGATATCTCTAAACAGCTATCGGTATTCGTAGGTCTAATCATCACGAACTGTATCGTTATGGGTCGTGCTGAAGCATTCGCAATGAAGTCTGAGCCTCTTCCATCACTTATTGATGGTATTGGTAACGGTCTTGGTTACGGTTTCGTTCTTATCACTGTTGGTTTCTTCCGTGAGCTATTTGGCTCAGGCAAATTATTTGGCATGGAAGTTCTACCTCTAGTGAGCAATGGTGGTTGGTACCAGCCAAACGGTCTGATGCTATTAGCACCATCTGCATTCTTCCTAATCGGTTTCCTTATCTGGGCAATCCGTATTCTGAAACCAGAGCAAGTAGAAGCGAAGGAGTAAGGACGTCATGGAACACTACATTAGCTTGCTAGTTAAATCGATTTTCATCGAAAACTTAGCACTATCGTTCTTCTTAGGTATGTGTACATTCCTTGCTGTATCTAAGAAAGTTAAGACCTCTTTCGGTCTTGGCGTTGCCGTTGTTTTCGTACTGACTGTTGCAGTACCTGTGAACAACCTACTTTACAACCTAGTTCTTAAAGAGAATGCGTTACTTGAAGGTGTGGATCTTAGCTTCCTAAACTTCATTACCTTTATCGGTGTAATCGCGGCTCTAGTACAGATTCTAGAAATGATCTTAGACCGTTTCTTCCCACCTCTGTACAACGCGCTAGGCATCTTCCTACCGTTGATCACAGTAAACTGTGCGATCTTCGGTGGTGTATCTTTCATGGTACAACGTGACTACAACTTCGCAGAGTCAGTAGTATACGGCTTCGGCTCAGGTGTGGGTTGGATGCTAGCTATCGTTGCTCTTGCAGGTATTCGTGAGAAGATGAAGTACTCTGATGTACCTCCAGGTCTACGTGGTCTTGGTATCACGTTCATCACAGTTGGTCTAATGGCGTTAGGCTTTATGTCTTTCTCTGGTGTTCAACTGTAAGTCGGGTAAACGGCAGCAATTAAAGGAATAGTCATGAATACTATTATTTTTGGTGTAGTGATGTTTACCCTGATTATCTTGGCGCTAGTTTTAGTGATTCTATTCGCTAAATCTAAACTAGTACCATCAGGTGACATTACAATCTCTGTGAATAACGACCCAAATCTGGCGATCGTTACACAACCAGGCAGTAAGCTTCTGGGTGCTCTAGCTGGTGCTGGTGTATTCGTATCTTCTGCTTGTGGTGGCGGTGGCTCATGTGGCCAGTGTCGCGTAAAAGTTAAATCAGGTGGTGGTGACATTCTACCAACCGAGCTTGACCACATTACTAAAGGTGAAGCGCGTGAAGGTGAGCGTCTAGCGTGTCAGGTTGCAATGAAAACTGACATGGACATCGAACTTCCTGAAGAGATCTTCGGCGTTAAGAAGTGGGAATGTTCAGTTATCTCTAACGATAACAAAGCAACATTCATCAAAGAGCTTAAGCTACAAATTCCAGATGGCGAATCAGTACCTTTCCGTGCTGGTGGTTACATCCAGATTGAAGCTCCTGCTCACCACGTGAAATACGCTGACTTCGATGTACCAGAAGAGTACCGCGAAGATTGGGACAAGTTTAACCTGTTCCGCTACGAGTCTAAGGTTAACGAAGAAACAATCCGCGCTTACTCTATGGCTAACTACCCAGAAGAAGAAGGTATTATTATGCTGAACGTGCGTATCGCTACGCCGCCGCCTAATAATCCTGAAGTACCGCCAGGTATCATGTCTTCGTTCATCTGGTCTCTTAAAGAAGGCGACAAGTGTACTATTTCTGGTCCATTTGGTGAGTTCTTCGCGAAAGACACAGACAACGAGATGGTCTTCGTTGGTGGTGGTGCTGGTATGGCTCCAATGCGTTCGCACATCTTCGATCAGCTTAAGCGTCTAAACTCTACTCGTAAGATGTCTTTCTGGTACGGTGCGCGTTCTAAGCGTGAAATGTTCTACGTAGAAGATTTCGACGGCCTACAAGCTGAAAACGAGAACTTCGTGTGGCACTGTGCACTGTCTGACCCTATGCCAGAAGATAACTGGGATGGTTACACAGGCTTCATCCACAACGTACTGTACGAAAACTATCTGAAGGATCATGAAGCGCCTGAAGATTGTGAGTACTACATGTGTGGTCCACCGATGATGAACGCAGCTGTTATCGGCATGCTGAAAGATCTCGGTGTTGAAGACGAAAATATCCTACTGGATGACTTCGGTGGTTAAATTTCGGTAAGTTGGGGCTGTAGTTTGATGAGTTAATCTTCCGAGCTACAACTCCAACTACTTGAAATTACGTCTCTAAGATGGCTGACTGCTTTAAGTCAGCCATTATTTTTTAAAGAGTGGTAATAGTCGATGCGTTCTATATAAAACGTATGTGCTATTCCCGTTTCGAATTTAAGGAGTCTAACAAGTGAAAAAATGGCTTGTTGCATTTGCTTCTCTACTCGTTTTAGCTGGCTGTGAAAAGCCCGCGGAGCAGGTTCATCTAAGTGGCCCAACAATGGGGACAACTTATAACATTAAATACATCTCAGCGGAGGGTATCCCTTCACCAGAGGTGCTTCAGCAAGAAGTCGATCGACTGCTTGAAGAGGTCAATGACCAGATGTCGACTTACCGCAAAGATTCAGAGTTGAGTCGTTTTAACCAATTGCAAACTTCGGAGTCGTTCGAAGTGTCTCCACAAACAGTCACTGTGGTGAAAGAAGCAATCCGTTTAAACGGTCTTACTCAAGGTGCATTAGATGTGACGGTAGGTCCATTGGTTAACCTGTGGGGCTTTGGTCCAGAAGCTCGACCTGAAGTCGTCCCTACCGATGATGAGCTGGCAGCGCGCAAAGCGATGACGGGTATTGAACACCTTTCTGTTGAAGGTAATACACTTAAAAAAGATATTCCTAACCTTTATGTCGACCTATCGACAATTGCAAAGGGGTGGGGTGTGGATGTGGTTGCGGACTACATTCAATCTCAAGGTGTTGAGAATTTCATGGTTGAAGTCGGCGGTGAAATGCGCCTGAAAGGATTAAATCGTGAAGGCGTGAAATGGCGTATCGCAATTGAAAAACCATCAACTGACGAACGTGCTATTCAGGAGATTATTGAGCCAGGTGATATGGCGGTGGCGACATCGGGTGATTACCGTATTTATTTCGAGCGAGATGGCGTACGATACTCACATATCATCAACCCACAAACGGGTAAGCCTATTCGCCATAAAGTGGTCTCAGTGACTGTATTGGATAAGTCATCCATGACGGCAGATGGCTTGGCGACTGGCCTTATGGTTCTTGGTGAAGAGCTAGGTATGCAGGTGGCCAACGAAAACAACATTCCTGCGTTTATGATTGTTAAAACCCAAGATGGCTTCAAAGAGTTAGCTTCTGAAGCTTACAAGCCATTTATGAATCAATAATAAAACTACGAGCATGTCATTATGAGTACATTTCTAATTACCTTTGGTGTGTTTATGGCTGTGATTGCTGCTATGTCAATCGGCTATATCATCCAAAAGAAAGTCGTAAAAGGCAGCTGTGGCGGTCTTGGTGCAGTTGGTATCGACAAAGTATGTAATTGCCCTGAACCATGTGATGCACGTAAAAAGCGTGAAGCGCGTGAAGCGGCTAGAGCTGAAAAGCTGGCAGCATGGGAAAAAGATCGTATCGCCTAATGTTAGCGCAATATTTCAAGTTAAACACCGACATAACGTCGGTGTTTTTGTTTCTACAAGAATGATCTTATGGTTAGCTGTAAACAGTACAATTCCTTCCCGCTGCTTTTGCTTCGTATAGTCTGTCATCTGCCAGCTTTATCTGGTCATTTAAACTTTCTCGGTTACTACAAACGCCAATACTGACAGAGACTTGTATGGTATTAGAGTTATGCTTAATCAAAGTTTTTTCTATCCGTAACCGTACGTTTTCAATCCGGGTAATAAAGTCATCAAAAGGGATGTGAGACTGAATACAAAACTCCTCGCCACCGAATCTCGCCACTACGTCATCAGGGAAATAGATTTTTAAGATATTGGCAATGACCTTTAGTGCAGCATCTCCCCCGTCATGGCCGTAGGTATCATTAACTGCCTTGAAGTGGTCAATATCGAGCATAGCGATACTACGAGCCGTACACGTGGAGCAAGCTTGTGCAAACAGAAAGCGTCGGTTCCATAACCCCGTAAGCGCGTCTTGGTTAGCGAGCTGATACAGCTCTTCAGTCGCTTCTTTCATGTTTAGCAGTTGATGTACCCGGCAATAAAACTCTTCTTGATTAAAAGGTTTAGTTAAAAAGTCATTGGCACCTGCTTTTAGAAACTGAGCTGTGAGGGTTTTAGAGTTGCTGCCCGATAAGCCTATGATGCCCAAACTATTGTTGTCATAAGATTGACGTATTTCTTGGATCATCTTGATGCCATCTTTTTCAGGCATATCATGATCTGTAATCACAAAGGTAATGGTAGGATCTTGCTTTAACCTTTCTAGTGCGATTTGGCCATTTTCCGCTTGAGTCGTTTTTATGTACTGGTGCTCTAATAGCTGGGTAACATGTGCACGAACGGTGGGAGAATCATCAACGATCAAAGCGTGATGCTTATCGTTGTTGAGTAGTCGTTTAGCGAGAGGAATTAGGTAAGCAACTGAAGCCATACTATTTTTCAGCAGGTAGTCGACAACGCCTTTTGCGAGAAAACGCTCTCTGGCATCTTCATTGAACGTAGCCGTAAGGACGATGGCTTTATGCTTGTGCTCCAGTACGAGGTCGATGACTTCTCCATCTTGAGCATCAGGTAAGCAATAGTCTAAAACGGCAAAGCGGAACTCTCGGTGTTGCTGCAGGATATGCTTGGCTTCAGCTAGGGTTTCGGCGCTATAAACCTGACAACCAATAGCGGTTAACTGCTGTGTCAGGTAGTTTTGGTACGCACGGCTATCTTCCACAACCAATACTTTATTGTTCAAAGTCGTGCCTCTTATTTGTCGCTATAGTTTTAATAATAAACCCATCTATCGATCTTGCACGGGTAATTGATCGACAATTTTCCCTATGAGAACTCAATAATATAAATTAAACTGTATCTATACACAGTTGTTTGTGAGTTTATTTGTCGGTGACGATGAGCGAAAAAGTGAGAAAAATCATCCATGTCGATATGGACTGTTTTTATGCTGCGGTAGAAATGAGGGACAACCCCTCTTATCGTGGACGACCACTTGCCGTAGGTGGTCATGAAAAACAGCGTGGTGTTCTAAGTACCTGCAACTATGAGGCAAGGAAATATGGTATTCGTAGCGCCATGCCAACCGCTCGCGCATTGCAATTATGCCCAAAGTTACTTGTCGTTCCTGGTAGGATGCCAGTCTACAAAGAGGTATCAAAACAGATCCGAGACATCTTTTCTCGTTACACGTTATTGATTGAACCTTTATCTCTGGATGAAGCCTACCTAGATGTTACAGACTGTACACAGTGCCAAGGCTCTGCCACTTTGATAGCCGAAGCAATACGTCGTGACATCTGGCATGAACTTTCGCTAACCGCGTCGGCTGGAATTGCTCCAGTTAAGTTTTTAGCTAAAGTTGCTTCTGATATGAACAAACCCAATGGACAATTTGTGATTCCGCCTGAGAGGGTTCAAGAGGTGGTTGATAAACTCCCTCTAGAGAAAATACCAGGCGTTGGCAAAGTAAGTTTGGAAAAATTGCACCAAGCGGGTTTCTATACAGGCGAAGACATAAAAAAGAGTAACTATCGCGATTTGCTGCTTAAGTTTGGTCGCTTGGGCGCTTCACTATGGAATAAGAGCCACGGTATCGACAACCGTGAAGTCGTGGTAGAGCGAGAGCGCAAATCGGTTGGCGTTGAGCGAACCTTTAGCCAAAACATTTCTACCTATCAGGAGTGCTGGCAGGTCATTGAAGAAAAGCTATTCCCTGAACTCGAAAAACGTTTAGAAAAAGCGTCTTCTGAAAAAGCTATCATTAAGCAAGGAATCAAGCTGAAGTTCGCTGATTTCCAATTAACCACTATTGAACATATTCACCCGCAGCTTGAACTGGAATATTTTAAACAGTTATTGAGTGATATTTTGAAGCGCCAACAGGGCAGAGAGATCCGCCTGTTGGGGTTAAATGTAATGCTTAAACCGGAAGAACAGGCGAAACAACTTAGCTTCTTTTAGTCTTAACTGTCTCTAGCTTTCTATGTGCATGATTTGCGCTAGAACATCAGCGAATGGCGTCGATTCCAGTTTGGCAAATCCAGGCAAAGAGCGAGCTTTGATCTTAGTGAACAGTGGCGTGGTGATACCGCAAAGAAACTTAGTTTGAAGGTGAGGTGAGAGTTTTCCTTTGGCTTTATCTTCGAGCGCCTTTAACCACGTTGATACCTGCTCAGGGTTGTACTCTTCTACGATAGGCTGAGGCAGAGTCGCGATGGCGCCACGACAAACACTACAATGACCGCATTCAGTAGGGGAGTTGTAGTCTGCGAAATAGTGCGCGAGCCCTGCACTTAAACATTGCTCAGATTGAAAGTAGCTAAGCAGATTGTGGATTCGTTCTACATCGCTACGTTCTTTATCTTTAAACAGTGACCACAAGCTTTGGCACAGCGTTTCTAGACTTTGCTCGGGTTTGTTTACTGTATAGACCTCGGTCATCAGCTTGCTTTCGAGCTCTATCCAACCTTTTTCATTAAAGTAATCGAGGGCGGCAACTGCGCGGTGTCGTTCACCTTGAAAGTTATTCCATAAAGCATCAAAGTCGACCTGGCACCAGATCTTTGCTTGGCTTGAGCAATCAAACAGAGCGGATACAAATTGCTGACGAGCTGGGTCAAACTGATTGATGATAAATTGCTTGTCTTTGATAAATTTGAATCGATAATCGGCAAAGTAACTAAACTTGGCTTGTATAACACCAGCCATCTCCATATAAACCAACAGCGTTTTTAATGGCAGTTGACGAATATTGGTTTCCGCAGACAATCTTGAAAGGACCACTTCCCACTGTGGACTGTTGCTTAATGCTTGTTCGAGTACAGAGTGAATATCGCCTAATTCAGGAGTATCGCCATAGACAAAGTTTTCTAACGTGCTGAGTCCGTTTTGATTGGCGAGCAAAATACACTGAGACTGCTTGCCATCTCGACCAGCTCGACCAATTTCTTGAGCATAGTTCTCGATGGATTTTGGCAGGTCAAAGTGGATGACACGGCGAATATCCGATTTATCAACGCCCATGCCAAATGCAATAGTGGCAACAATGCAATCAATCTCACCGCGCATAAATTGGTCTTGGATCGATTCACGGATATCGGGTTTCATCCCTGCGTGATACGCGTGAGCATTGACGCCGCCTTTGAGCAGCTGTTTAGCAACCGTTTCTGCGGTCTGTTGCAAAGTCACATAAACCACCGTTGGTGCGGTGGGTTCAGGGCCAATAAGGTTGAGCAACTGCTCTGCTTTGTCGTCCTCTTCACAAGGAACAACGCTAATATCTAAGTTTGCTCGGTAGAAGCCAGTCACAACCAGATCTTGCTCAGCGATCGAAAACTTATCGCGCATATCTTCAATAACCGACTGAGTCGCTGTTGCCGTTAACAGCAATGCTTGAGGAATTTGAAATTCTTTTAGGTACTGAGGTAGCTTTAGGTAGTCTGGACGAAAGTTATGTCCCCACTCTGAAATACAGTGTGCTTCATCGACAACCAACAGTGATATCGCCACTTGAGAGATAAACTGACGAAAACGTTCATTCTTCAGTCTCTCAACAGAGATCATTAGGATTTTAATCTCACCACGCCTAACTTGCTCCATCACTTGCAGCGTCTCTTCGCGGCTTTGGCTCGAATCGATTGAAGCGGCGGGTATTTGCTTGCTGTGTAAAAAAGCGAGTTGGTCTTTCATTAGCGCAAGAAGAGGGGAGACGACCAAAGTCAGGTTTGGCAGCAGGGTAGCAGGTAATTGATAGCACAAAGACTTGCCTGAACCGGTAGGAAAAATCGCTGCGCACGAGCGTCCGTCTAAAATGGTCTCAATCGCTTGTTGCTGTCCACCCCTTAGGCTATCGAAGCCAAATGTGTGTTTAAGCATATGTGCTATGGCTGTCTGGTGAGGTGAACTATCCATCAGGCGATTCCTACTATTCTCTTCTGCTTTGGTCACAGGTATTCTAAAGGCTATCAGAGCAATGGAACACGATTTTAGTATGAATAAATTAGAGCTGCGGCAAGTAATTCTCTCGCAACTGCAACGTAAATTGGAAGTTGCAGTGAGCTCTGCACAAAGAGCGATCGAGTCAGCCACTGATGAAGAGACGGTTCCAGAACACAAATATGATACGTTAGCTCTTGAAGCTTCTTATTTGGCTCATGGTCAAGCGATGCGGGTGCAGGAGTGTGAGCAGGAAATTCGGGCTATGACTAACTTGCTGCTACCTCAGGAGCCGAATACCGTTGGATTAGGCTGTTTGGTTTCATTGATTGATCTGGATGACTATCGTCACTGGTTCTTTCTCGCTCCATGTGCTGGTGGCATGAAAGTCCAATTTCAACAACATATGATAGTACTAGTTACGTTTGAATCTCCGCTTGGTCAGGCTTTAAAAGCGAAACAAGTGGAAGATGAGATCAGTTATAAGATTGGTGAAATTGAGCATTGCTATGAGATAGAAACTATCAGCTGACATACTTTGAGCCATTTTTGATAAGCTCGAAATTAATGAATTAAGTGGAATGACAATGAAGAAAGTAATACTAGCCTTACCGATACTGCTTTCAAGCCAAGTTTACGCTGCGCAGTGTAAAGTAGATTTAAAAAATGAAATTCACCTCAATGGTGAGCGGATTGAAATCGTGCAGACCGGTGGTGACAAAGCGGTAGTTGACGCTAACAATAACCTACTTATTCACGGTGAAAAGATAGAGCTAGACAATGAGCAGCAGCAAGCGATTGCTCAGTATCGTGAAAATCTCAATGATTACTTACCTCGAGCGAAAAAGATTGCCCAGGATGGATTAGCGCTAGCCAATGATATTGTTGATGACGTGGCGGTGAGCTTTGATGCACCAGAAGCGTTCGAAGGTGTTAAGCAATCCATGAAGCAGTTTTATGCTGATATTGAAGCGCGCTACTACAACAATGGTGATCTTGTTCTGCCAGCAGACAGTTTTGGCTCATTAAGTGAAACATGGGCTGAAGATTTTGAAAAAGCGAAAGCATTGTTTAACGAAGAATTTATTGCTAGCGCATTCAATGCGATGTCTGAAAAGATGAAAGCTGAGGGTGGTTTAAACTTAACCGAAATGGCGAACTCGATGAGTGAGCTAAAAGAGCGCATCGCTGAACGCTTAAAGCAACATGCGGTTGAGGTTGAGCAGCAAAGCGAAGAGTTTTGTGACTCGCTAGATCAGATGGCGGAACAAGAACAACAACTGCATAAGAAGATACCTGAGCTTAAGGATTATCAGATTTTCACAATCTAAGGTAACGATTGCTCGAGGTATGCGATCACATAACAGGGTGCCTATGGCACTCTTGTTATAGACAACTTGGTGAATAATGTGTTTAATTCGGGCTCTTGCTTTTAGGGTATGACGTTTAGATGCAGATATCCCATCTATCTCTCAAACATTTAACGATTATTGCTTCGCTGATGATGGCGAGTGTTTTTGTTTTTTGTTATCTCTCTTTCCGCTATATCTGGACCTATGATGAGGCGGTTGAGCGTTTTGAGTTTCTGCAATCCGAGGAAGTGAATCGAGTTAAAACTGTCATCGATCTACAGAAATCTGAACTTGCCCGTTCGTTAATCAACTATGCGGCATGGGAAAGTATCACTGACTTTATTCATTCGCCTAATCAAACGTTTACCGATCGCAGCATTAGCCCTCATACCTTTACCTCTCAGCAACTGAGTGGTGTATTCATTTTTGATCCCAATGTTAGTTTAATCTGGGGTCGTCATTACGACGTAAAGGCTCAGCAGGATCGTTCCTACGAAGAAATTCGCTATAAATTTGGTGCATTGTTAGCCGATAGTTTGAAATCCAGAACCGACAAGATCACTCCGTTTGTTAAGTTTCTTGTTTTTGATGATCAGCCCGCTCTCCTCGCAACGTCAAGGATCTGTGATAGTGATGGTGCGGACTGTGACCGTGGTTATATGATGTTTATAAAGCCGATTGGCGGTAGCTTTGTACGAATGCTAAAGCAAGCAACGGGCATCAATGTCGAAATTTACACCAAGCAACAAGCAGAAGCTGCGGAGGTTGCTAATCGAGAGAATATAACCATTCTCGAACGGTTGGATTATCAGAACAATTCAACGGTGTGTATTGTGATAAATCATAGTGTCACCATGCCTTCGTTTATCACATGGGGTGAGCTGTCAGCTGTGCTCGCTTTTGCTGTATTTATGTTTGGTTTTAATTTGTGTGTTGTGCATGTGATGATTAAACCGATCAAGCAAGCGAGATTTGCGTTGTGTAATCTCAATAAAGATAGCCAAACTATCACCGAAGAAGATCAGTTTATTTCCCATGAAATGCGTGATTTCGCTAGCCGTATTAATGAGGTTTTTGGTGAGTTAGAACAGAGTAGAAGTGAGCTGGAATGGTTATCGACTCATGATGCGTTAACTAAAGTAGGTAACCGACGCAAACTTCAAGCTTATTGGCAGCAACTCAAGTCATGTTCACAAAGTCAGCATGTGAGTGTTGTCTTGATCGATATCGACCACTTTAAATCTTTCAATGATAACTATGGTCACCTTGAAGGGGATTTTATTTTAAGTGAAGTGGCAACCCATTTATCTAACGTCAAATCGAGTTGTGACAAGTTTATTGCTAGGTACGGCGGAGAAGAATTTTGTATCCTCCTTTCCTCCGAGCAACCAATCAACAATAAGCGGGAAGCGGATGCGTTGCTCTCGGCGATAAATAGCCTCGCCATTACCCATGAACACTCGCCTACTGCGCAATATGTCACAATATCTGTGGGGGTTGCGGATTGTGCGAGTCAACCTCTCGACAATCAGCACGATATTTTCCTTGTGGCCGACAGTGCGCTCTATGAAGCTAAACACAGTGGAAGAAATAGAGCGAAGATCAAGCCTTACTTAGTAGAGTCAACGCGTAAACTGAACGTTACGAGTTAAATCGGCTATAACTTAACCTTATCTACCTAACGATTTGCTATTTTAATTGTGAATATTGGCGTTTTGTATTAATGTACTAGTCAGCTAGTTCATTGGTGCAATTTAAGTGGTATGGCACAAGTAGACAATTCTCAATCTCGCGAACATTTTGGTTCGCGTCTCGGATTTATTCTTGCCGCAGCAGGTGCCGCGGTTGGTTTAGGCAATATATGGGGTTTCCCAACTCAAGCAGCAAGCAACGGTGGCGGTGCCTTCTTACTGGTTTATCTAGTGATGATCCTAGTGGTCGCTTTTCCTATGTTGGTCGTTGAAATGGCGATTGGTCGTCATGGTCAGGCTAACCCTGTTGACAGTATGCGCTCTTTAACGGCGAATCCAGCAGGAAAAAGAGTAGGCGCAGCTGTTGGTTGGATTGGACTAAGTGTGCCAAGTGCCGTGCTTGCTTTTTATAGTATCGTCGGTGGTTGGTTGATTTGCTTCTTACTTGGTGCCATTACAGATGTTTTAGGTATGGAAGCTGCGACCGCTTGGTTTAAAGGCTTTAGTGTCGAGCGCAATCTTTTCGGTACGATTACTTTTTACGTTCTCACTGTGCTCATTGTTCAAGGTGGCGTTAAGCAGGGGATCGAAAAGTGGTCAACTCGACTGATGCCCGCGCTATTTGTTTTGTTTGCTCTGCTATTCATTTACATCATGACGCAAAACGGTGCGATGGAAGGCTTGAAGCACTACTTGATTCCAGATTTTGAAAAAGTGATGGATCGTAAACTGATCTTAGCGGCGATGGGGCAGGGCTTCTTCTCGCTAACTATCGGTGGTTGTTCGATGCTGATCTACGGTTCTTATCTGAGCAAAAAAGAGAACCTGCCTAAGATGGCAATGAACGTTACCTTAGTAGATACCGCAGTCGCCTTTATTGCTGGTCTTGTGGTTATGCCTGCTATGTTTGTTGCGATGCAAAAAGGGGTACAGATATACGCTGAAGATGGCTCATTGCTTAGCTCAGATACTCTAGTGTTTACCGTGTTACCACTCATGTTCGATAGCTTAGGCTTGCTCGGCCAGTTGTTTGCGATTGTATTTTTCTTACTACTAACCATTGCCGCACTAACATCATCCATCTCTATGCTGGAGTGTCCGGTTGCTTTAGTGAGTGAGCGTTTTAACACCAAGAGAACACCAACAAGCTGGGTGTTAGGTGGCTTGATTGCACTGTTCAGTGTGGTGATTGTCTACAACTTTGCGGCCATGTTTGGCTTGGTGGCGATGGTCGCAACCCAATACCTTCAGCCAGCAGCAGCGCTCTTGTTCTGCCTATTTGGCGGTTGGGTATGGAATCGTCACTCTAAGATTAAAGAGCTAGAGCAAGGCTGTCCTGAGTTTACTCAAGGTTGGTTTGGTAAGTTATGGCCTGCCTACGTGAAGTTTGTTTGTCCGATTCTAGTCGCGACGGTTATCTGGGCTTCATTTGGCTAACAGGAAAGCGATAGACAATAAAAAGCCCGCATAGTGATATGCGGGCTTTTTGTTTTTAACAGCTTCAGTTTACTGAGCAGGGGCGTTGATTTGGCCAGTTGTTAAAGGATCAACGTCAAGGTCAGTAACCTCTTCAATGAACTCTTCAACCACTTGTTCCACTTCTTCGTCATCTTGCTCAAAGTAAGCTAAGTGGAAGATTGCATCGCCTTCGTTGACCAAAGGTAGTGTCTGTTGACCGATAACAATACCGCCTTTGCGAGCGGTGAGCTCAATCTCACTGTGGCCTAATGGCGCACTGATGTAAGCCAGCACCTGACCTTTTTCTACTTTTTCGCCTAACGTCACTACAGTTCGTAGAATGCCGTCACTTTCAGCACGTAGCCAGCTAGTGGACTTGGCAATCACTGGTGTTGGCAGCTTTTTACGGCTTGAGCGCAGCATGCCAATCGCCTGCATCACACGTTGTACACCGATGAAACCCGCACTGATACAAATTGGCTCAAAGCGTAATGCTTCGCCCGCTTCGTAAGTCAGAACCGGAATGCTCAGGCGTTCAGCCTCGCTACGCAGAGAACCATCACGTAGTGGAGCATCAACGATCACTGGCGTAGCGAACGCCTGAGCAATACGAAGTGTTTCTGGATTACTTAAATCTGCGCGAATTTGTGGCAGGTTAGTGCGGTGAATCGCACCCGTGTGTAAGTCCAGAATGTAATCACAGCGCTTAGCGACCTGAGAGAAGAAAGTATTCGCCATACGTGACGCTAACGAGCCTTTCTCACTGCCCGGGAAGCAGCGGTTTAGATCGCGTCGATCCGGTAGATAACGCGATTTATGAATAAAGCCAAATACGTTGACAATTGGCACAGCAATCACGGTACCTTTGAGCTTGCTAGCATCAATGGTGTTGATCAACTGGCGTACAATCTCAACGCCGTTAAGCTCATCACCATGGATAGCTGCATTGACCATTAAGACTGGTCCTGCTTGCTTACCATTGATGATCTCAACAGGGATCGATAAAGGCGAATGGGTATAAAGCTTCGCAGCTTCTAACTCAACAACCTTACGCTCTCCCGGCGAGATAGACTCGCCGAGAAATTCAAATGCGCTATTCTTTTTAGCCTTTGCCACGAGTTTTAGTCCTTTTGCTTGCCGCATTTTTCTCAATAAATTCGACAATCATTCCAGCAATGTCTTTACCAGTTGCGGCCTCAATACCTTCAAGACCTGGAGATGAGTTTACTTCCATGACTAATGGACCACGGTCTGATCTTAGTAGATCCACCCCAGCCACATTTAGACCCATTATTTTCGCTGCCGCGACCGCAGTACGGCGCTCTTCTGGAGTAATCTTAATTAACGATGCGCTGCCACCACGGTGGAGGTTAGAGCGAAACTCGCCTTCTGCACCTTGACGCTTCATCGCAGCGATCACTTTGTCGCCAATCACAAAGCAACGAATATCAGCACCGCCCGCTTCTTTAATGTACTCTTGCACCATGATGTTTGCTTTTAGGCCCATGAATGCTTCAACCACGCTTTCTGCTGCTTTACGAGTTTCAGCCAGAACTACACCGATACCTTGAGTACCTTCTAGTAGCTTAATAACAACTGGCGCACCGCCAACCATTTCAAGCAGGTCTTTTACGTCATCAGGTTTGCTTGCAAAGCCAGTGATAGGCATGCCGATACCTTTACGTGACAGTAGCTGCATAGAGCGAAGCTTGTCGCGTGAGCGAGTAATAGCCACCGACTCGTTAACTGGGTAAACGCCCATCATTTCAAATTGACGCAGTACCGCTGTGCCATAGAAAGTGACAGAAGCGCCAATACGAGGAATGATGGCATCGAAACCAGATAGCTCTTCACCTTTAAAGTGAATTTCAGGTTTGTCTGAATTGATGTTCATGTAGCAACGAAGTGCATCGATGACTTTTACCTCATGGCCACGGTTTTTTGCCGCTTCAATCAAACGCTTGGTTGAGTACAAGCTAGCGTTACGAGATAAAATACCAATTTTCATTATTTGCTTTCCTCGAAAGGGACTAAAAACGATTCAACAGGGTCAACAACGATGCGGTTGTGCATTGCTGTACGGCCTAACAACATACGAAAAGCCATGTTTTCGCGATTAGTTAAGGTAATTTCAATTGGCCAAGTTTCGCCACCAATGCTCAAACTAGAGCTGATCACATAACGCGATTCTTCATGGCCACCTGAGTCGCGAACAATACGCTCATCAATGACTTCAGACTCACACATAATTTCTACGTCCGTATTATGCTGAATTGGGTGGATCCAGAAGCGAACCCATTGAGCTTCGTCCTTCTTAAAGCTCTCTACTTTGAATGCGTGTAAACACGAGGTCTTGGCTCCGGTATCGATTTTTGCATTAATTTTGTCAATACCAAGGCTCGGTAAGCTGAGGGTCTCTCGCCAACCAACAAGTAGTTTTTCTTTCATCGCAGTAATAATAATTTAGAGAGTATTTAAGATGCTCGATTGAAGTGAGCATCCCCAACTTAACACGGTCGTTTTATGCCGAGTGTAGTGCCTGAAGAGGGCAGAGAATTTACCCTTAGGTGCTTCAAGGAGGGCGACTGTAGCAACCATGATTCGTGCTGACTAACGAAAAGAAATCACCGTGACGACAAAAAATATTTATGGTTTAGTGAGGGACAGAAATAGAAAAGCCAGCTTATGCAAGCTGGCTTTTAGGATTAGATTTAGTAATGGAAATTACGCTTTTTCAGGAATCGCTTCCAATAGGGCAACCATTTGATCCCAGAATAGGGCAACAGTATCAATCTTCACTTTCTCATCTGGTGAGTGTGGGAACTTGATGGTTGGGCCAAATGATACCATGTCCATGTTCGGGTAAGGTTCTTTGAACAGGCCACACTCAAGACCAGCGTGAATAACCATGATGTTTGGCTTATGGCCGTAGATGCCTTCGTACATGTCACGGAAGATAGCCATGATCTCTGAGTCTGCGTCTGGTTTCCAACCTGGGTAAGCACCTGAGAACTCAATTTGAGCACCTGCCAGTTCAGCAACAGAAGTCAGCATGCCTTCTACTTGTTGACGGCCAGAGTCAATCAAAGAACGAACTAAGCACAACACTTGGATTTGGTTTGCTTCAGTGGTCACTACACCGACGTTTAAAGACGTTTCAACTACGCCTTCAATTTCATCGCTCATGCGAATCACGCCGTTAGGGCATGCATTTAATGCGTCGATGAAACGCTGCTGGTCGGCAACCGCTAGTACTTGTGTCTCTGTGTCGATCGCTTGGTTGAATGAAACGATGTCTGTTTCCACTTTACCTAGCTCTGTACGAAGTAGGTTAGTGTAGAACTCGAACAACTCAGCAAGCTTTGCTTCATTTTCCGCTGGTACTGCTACCGTTACGAACGCTTCACGAGGAATAGCGTTGCGCAGGCTACCACCACGGAACTCGACAAGACGAAGGTCAAGTTCTTGCGCGTGACCTGCTAGGAAGCGAGCAAGTAGTTTATTGGCATTGCCACGACCAGTATGAATGTCACAGCCTGAGTGACCACCTTTTAAACCTTTTAGAATCAGCTGGCGAGTTGTAAAGCCTGCTGGAAGCGCTTCGCGTTTGATATCGAAAGACATTTCACCATCAATACCGCCAGCACAGCCCATGTAGACTTCGCCTTCTTGCTCTGAATCGGTGTTAAGAAGAATATCACCTTCTAACCAACCGGCTTCAAGACCGAATGCGCCTGTCATGCCTGCTTCTTCGTCTACCGTTAGCAGCACTTCAATTGGACCGTGCTTGATTTCTGTTGAAGCCAGTACCGCAAGACAAGATGCCATACCCATACCATTGTCAGCGCCTAGTGTGGTTCCTTTCGCTGTTACCCACTCACCATCAATGTATGGTTGAATCGGATCTTTTGTGAAGTCATGATCTGTGTCTTCATTCTTCTGTGGCACCATATCGATGTGTGCTTGCAGTACGACACCTTTCTTATTTTCCATGCCCGCTGTAGCAGGCTTTTTAATGAAAACGTTGCCCGTAGGATCGCGGCGAACATCTAAGCCTTGCTCTTTAGCCCAATCAACGATGTATTGTGCTAGGGCTTCTTCGTGTTTTGAAGGGTGAGGGATAGAACAGATCTTATCGAAAAATTGCCAAAGTGGAGCAGGTGATAAGCTGCTGATTTCAGAATGGAATTCAGACACGGATGACTCCTTAAAAAGAATAATGCCAGATTATGTGTTTGATTTTTGCTATTCATCTGGCACAAAAACCTAAATCTGACCTATTGGGTAGAGGAGCACAGAATAGCACTCCCTGACTAAAGGGTGTAGTAAAAGCGGCAAGCAAATGTTTCGATGTAATCACAAATTGTAGATTCTAATTGACACGGGGTGTGTTAATGATGAGGTGACGTTTGTACTAAACCCAAACAATAAATTGATACATCTGTAATTAAATTACAAATTTCATTTGATCTAAGTCAGTTTTTGAACTTTTTGTGACTCTTATCACTTTTATGCTTGTAATTAAATTTCTTTGGGGTATATTTATAACCAACTTCGAAAGCGAAGAGAAAATGCTCAAAGGATGAGTCCGATTTGTCGCCTCCAAGGAACCGAGAAATCAATATTTGTAATCTGTTTTAATTGATTTAGAAGGTGATAGTTATGAAAGGTTTACCAAGTGCAGCATTCTGGCTAAACAACTCTGTTTACACAGGCAGCTTTACTTACCCAACAAGCTTCGGTTACTAAACCCTAGCTTGTGACTCTCGAACAGTTTGTTCACCCCTATTATTGGAATTTTTTTACAGCTTTTATCGCTGACATGATTCAACCGCCACTCAAATTGAGTGGCGTTTTTTTATCTAAGCAAAAGTGCGCTCAAAATTTGCCCACAAACTCTATGGTTTCCCACCGCTAATTCATATCTCTCTGTTTTATTCGCATAAACACATATTGTGATAAGCATAAATATCCTAAATGCCGTTGAAAGTTTATGACATGGTATAAAAAAACACCTTTTTGAAATTTAATTCATAAAGGAAATTAATGTATGAAATATAAAGTTTTTTCCTTTGTTTCATCACTTGTGTTTTGTTTGAAATCGGTAATGAACAGTACAAATATTGATTAGAGTCTTAATTCTATCTGGAATTTACTATTTGATGACTTTATAATTCGTGCCAATCGATTACGCAACCGTTTACTTTTTACCCTTTTAGGATTCGATTATGTTCGAAAAACTGTTCAAGCTCAGTGAAAACGGCACAAACGTTAAAACTGAGATCATTGCAGGTGTGACCACCTTCTTGACGATGGCTTACATCATCTTTGTCAACCCTGCGATGCTTGCAGACGCTGGTATGGATAAAGGCGCTGTATTTGTTGCAACCTGTCTTGCGGCGGCAATTGGCTGTTTCATCATGGGTTTCGTTGCCAACTACCCAATTGCACTTGCACCTGGTATGGGACTTAACGCCTTCTTTACCTATGGCGTTGTTCTCGGTATGGGCCACTCATGGCAAGTCGCTTTAGGTGCTGTTTTTGTTTCCGGTATCATCTTCATGGCTTTGAGTATTTTCAAGGTTCGTGAGTGGATCATTAACTCGATTCCTATGTCACTGCGTACGGGTATCTCAGCAGGTATCGGTTTGTTCCTTGCGTTTATTGGCCTACAAAACTCAGGTATTGTGGTTGATAACCCTGCCACATTAGTTGGTCTTGGTCATATCACAGGCCTGCAACCTGCATTAGCGGCATTAGGTTTCTTCCTAACTATTGGCTTGGTTTACCGTGGTGTACGTGGTGCGGTAATGATTGCGATTCTCGCGATTACGGCATTGGGTTTGATCGTCGGTGACGTTCAATGGGGCGGAATTATGTCAACGCCGCCAAGTGTTGCTCCGACCTTTATGCAAATGAACATTGCTGACGTCTTCGAAGTCGGAATGATCTCGGTTGTGTTCGCTTTCCTATTTGTCGATCTGTTTGATACTGCAGGTACTTTGGTGGGTGTTGCGACAAAAGCGAACCTGATTAAAGAAGATGGCAAACTTCCTCGTCTAAGCAAAGCGCTACTTGCTGACTCGACTGCGACATCTGTTGGCGCAATGATTGGTACGTCAAGCACCACTTCTTATGTTGAGTCCACGGCTGGTGTTGCAGCGGGTGGGCGTACAGGTCTGACTGCTGTTGTCGTTGGTGTACTATTCCTTCTGGCTCTGTTTTTCTCGCCACTTGCTGGAATGATTCCAGCGTACGCAACGGCAGGTGCACTTTTCTATGTTGCTATTCTGATGATGTCTGGGCTGGTTAGTGTTGATTGGCGCGACTTAACAGAAGCGGCACCTGTTGTCGTGACCTGTTTACTCATGCCGCTGACTTACTCAATTGCAGAAGGTATTGCGCTTGGCTTTATCTCTTACGCTGCAATCAAACTACTGAGTGGCCGTGGTCGCGAAGTGTCAATCAGTGTATGGGTACTATCAGCAGTATTCATCATTAAGTATTTAGTGGCTTAGTTTTCGCTTTAGCGATTTCGTTCGCTAAATGTCGGCAGTACACTATTTTTCGCCATAATGGAGTCTCTGTTATGGCGATTATTTTTGCCGTAGGGACAAATTCCCCATTGGTATTGTATAGCGCCTGCGTTAAAATAAACGTTTGCGTAGCTTTTCCCCAGACTTGCCTGTTGCAATCGTCCAAACTTCATTGACGTGTTGAGGGGATGCAGATTTTAAAACTATTAGGTTATTACAATGAGTAAAAAATTCATTATCACTTGGGACCAAATGCACACACTTTGTCGTGAGTTGGCGGAAAAACAAATGCCAGCAGAGCAATGGAAAGGAATTTGGGCGGTAAGCCGTGGTGGTCTAGTGCCGGGTGCAATCTTGGCTCGTGAGCTAGGTATTCGTCACGTAGATACTATCTGTATCTCAAGCTACGACCATGACCACCAACGTGATATGACTGTTGTAAAAGCACCAGAGGGTGACGGTGAAGGTTTCCTAATCGTTGAAGACCTAGTAGATAGCGGTGATACGGCGCGTAAACTGCGTGAAATGTACCCGAAAGCAAAATTGATCGCAGTATGTGCTAAGCCAGCTGGTGTTGAGTTACTTGACGACTACGTGGTTGATATTGCTCAAGACACATGGATCGAGCAGCCATGGGATATGTCAATTCAGTACATTGAGCCAATCAATCGCAAGCAAAAGTAACTGATTGAGCAACATAGCGACACTTTCTTGATAAATGACCCTTTCTTGGGTCATTTTTTTTATTACTATTTAATAAACGTAATTATTTAGGTCATCGCCCATGTCTGAGGAAGTCAGTAAGAACCTCTCGGAGTCTCTGTTTGCTAACCATAAACAAGCCAAAGAGACTTCGGCGCTCACGCAATATATGCCAACCAGTGAAACCTTCTTAGATCAAAAACGAGAAGAGGATGGCTTTAAGTGGTATCGCAACTTGCGTCGTATGCAATGGGCTTGGCAAGGCCTTGATCCGATCGAAATTGAAGCTGTGCTAGCTAAAATTGCCGCTTCCAAGCACTCTCGTACTCATGATGAGTGGCTCGATACCGTCATGGGCTACCACAGCGGTAATTGGACTTATGAGTGGATAAAACTGGGCATGCTACACCAGAAGCGATCTGCTCAACTAAAAGGCGAAGAGGCCGCTGATGAAATGTTTAATGCTTCTTTGTGCTTTAGCATTGCTGGTTACCCACACTTAAAAAATGATAACTTGGCGATTCAGGCTCAAGTGTTGGCGAGCAGCGCTTACACCGAAGCGACAAATAAAACCAAGTACATCGTTAAACGCATTGAAATCCCGTATCAGCGTAAAACCATCGTCGCTCACTTGCACTTGACCAGTACAGATAAGCCTCAGCCTGTCGTAATGGTCAGTGCGGGCTTAGATAGCTTGCAAACGGATCTTTGGAACCTGTTTAAAAACTATCTTTCTGAAAAGAATATCGCGATGTTGACTGTTGATATGCCGTCGATAGGTCATAACACTCATTGGAATATGACTGAAGACACCTCATGTCTTCATCAAGTGGTATTAAACGAGTTGTACAATATTCCATGGGTTGATCACCATCGTGTAGGTTTGATTGGCTTTCGCTTTGGTGGTAATGCCATGGTGCGCCTATCGTTTATCGAGCAAGACAAAATTAAAGCGTGTGTCTCGCTTGGCGCGCCTATTCATGACGTACTCTCTTCACCAGAAAAGCTCAAAAAAATGCCCAAGATGTATTTGGACATGTTGGCATCACGCATTGGTAAGAATGCGGTCGATATTCATAGCTTGGCCGGCCAGCTGATGGCTTGGTCACTTAAGGTGCAAGGTATTCTCGGCAGCCGTAAGACGCGGGTGCCTATCTTAGCGATGAGCCTAGAGCACGACCCTGTTTCGCCACACAGCGATAACCAAATGGTGGCGCTGTTTAGTGACTACGGTAAAGCAAAGAAAATTAGTGCCAAGACAATTACACAAGGATATGAGCAATCCCTCGATTTAGCGATCAAGTGGTTGGAGGAGGAGCTAATTAGATGACATTTCGACTAATTTAGACAACACTTAAGTATACGAGCTACCCAGACTTTCTAGTCCTGAGTCGCTCTGTATAAAAATAAGGAAATGAATATGGAGATTCATTATGTCTGAACAGACGAAAAGTCCGACCCATTACCGCTTATTGTCGACACTGAGAGCTATTGGTCCTTACTTACGAGAGTCACAGAGTAAGGAAGATGCGTATTTATTTGACTGCTTATCTGTATGCGTCAATGACAAGAAATCACCAGAGCAGCGTGAATTTTGGGGCTGGTGGTTAGAGCTGGAGCGCAATGGTGAAGCGTTTGAAGCGCGTTATCGCTCTGGCCTTTATGATACAACCGGTGACTGGCAAGAGAAGTCGCTGCCTAAGAAAGCCATTGAAGATGTGACTCGAACTCAGGAGGTGTTTCATCAGAAACTGGTTGATACACTAAACAGCGAGTTTGAAATCGCCGTCAATATGCACGAAGAATCTGTCGAATTCGTCTAAATTTCTTTGCTTATCATTCTTCTTGACCAAAAAGGCGCTTTTTAGCGCCTTTTCTGCTTGTGAATTTATCAGTAGATTGCTAAAACATCAGGTCTAATCAATCTTTCTCGCCAATGAATGCGATTCTTGATTGTGACGATTTTTATTTTTTTCATAGTAGAAAGGCAATGACTAAACAAAGCGGAAAAGCCTCTCAGTCTCAGACTGTGGTGGTTAAACTAGGTACTAGTGTTTTAACTGGTGGCACATTGGAGTTGGATCGCGCTCATATGGTTGAGTTGGTTCGTCAATGTGCTGAGCTGAAAAAACAAGGCCACTCAGTGGTTATGGTTTCGTCTGGTGCAATTGCAGCCGGACGTGAGCACCTAGGATACCCCGCACTGCCCAACTCTATGGCAAGCAAACAGTTGTTGGCGGCGGTTGGCCAGAGCCAGTTGATTCAAACTTGGGAATCACTGTTTGCTATTTATGGCCTAAAAATCGGCCAAATGTTGCTAACTCGCGCCGATCTTGAAGATCGTGAGCGCTTTTTGAATGCGCGCGATACGATCAATGCACTGGTAGAAAATGACATTATTCCAGTGGTTAATGAAAATGATGCGGTCGCCACCAGTGAAATCAAAGTAGGTGACAACGACAACCTTTCAGCATTGGTTGGCATCTTATGCGGCGCAGACAAGCTTTTGCTGTTAACTGACCAGAAAGGGTTATTCACCGCAGATCCACGCAAAGACCCAAATGCAGAGTTGATCAAGGAAGTCAAAACCATCGACGACACCTTACGCAAAATTGCTGGTGGCAGTGGTACTACGCTAGGTACGGGTGGTATGGCGACGAAACTGCAGGCGGCAGACATTGCGCGTCGTGCTGGGATTGAAGTGATTATCGCTGCGGGTAGTGCACCAAATGTGGTGTTTGACTCACTGGGTGACAATCCACAAGGCACGCGTTTCTTACCTTGTGCTGAAGCATTAGAAAACCGTAAACGCTGGATTCTTGCAGGCCCTGCGGCTTCAGGCGACATCGTGATTGATGATGGTGCGGTTAATGCTGTGGTGGGCAAAGGAAGTAGCTTACTTGCCAAAGGTCTAACCAAAGTCAGTGGACAGTTTGCTCGCGGTGATGTTGTACGCGTGACCGATAACAAAGGCACCTTGATCGCTCGCGGTATTGCAAGCTACTCAAGCCAAGATATGGCGAAGATAGTGGGTAAGCATAGTAAAGATATTATTGGAATTTTAGGCTACGACTACGGCAATGAAGTGCTTCACCGTGATGATATGGTCGTAATCCAAGAGTAAGGAAAGAGAAAGTGGAACTGATTTCAATGGGTAAAGCGGCTAAAGAAGCGGCTTTCCAACTAGCTACAGCGTCAACAGCGCAAAAGAACCAAGCTCTGGCAATTATTGCCGATGAACTAGAAGCGAATGCTGAGACTATCTTAGCCGCTAACGCAAAAGATATTGAGAAAGGCCGCGAAGCAGGGCTGACGGAAGCGCTACTTGATCGCTTATTGTTAAATACAGAGCGTTTAACAGGCATCGCGAATGATGTGCGCAATGTAATTAGCTTAAATGACCCTGTAGGCAGTGAACTAGACAGTAAAGTGCTTGAAAATGGCATGTCCTTGTCTCGCCGCCGCGTGCCACTTGGCGTGGTAGGTGTTATCTACGAAGCGCGCCCAAATGTCACAATTGATATCGCGGCTCTGTGTTTGAAAACCGGTAATGCCAGTATTCTTCGTGGCGGCAAAGAGACCTTCTTCTCCAACATGGAGTTGGTTAAGGTTATTCAATCTGCTTTGGCGAAAGCGGAATTGCCAGCGGCTTCGGTTCAGTACATCGAAAAACCAGACCGTGAATTGGTGTCTCAGCTACTAAAACTGGATGACTATGTGGATATGATTATTCCGCGTGGCGGAGCTGGCCTGCACAAGATGTGTAAGGAAAACAGCACGATTCCGGTGATTATTGGTGGTTTTGGTATTAGTCATATCTTCGTTGATGAAAGTGCTGATCTAGCTAAATCTTTAGAAGTGGTCGAGAACGCGAAAGTACAGCGTCCTTCAGCATGTAATGCACTCGATACCTTACTTGTTCACGAGCAAGTTGCGGCAGAGTTTTTACCTATGTTAGCGGCACGCTTAAATGACAAGGTGGCATTGGTCGCAGAGCCGAAAGCTAAGGCCCTACTTGGTGATGCTAAAGAGTTGCGTGATGTGGCTGAAGGTGATTTCGATACAGAATGGTTAAGTTTCACTTTGGGCGTGAAGGTTGTTTCTGGCGTTGAGGAAGCGATTGACCATATGCGTGTACACAATGCTAGCCACTCTGATGCGATCATGACTAACAGCTTAGAAAACTCAGAGCTGTTTATTAACTCGGTTGGCTCTGCTGCCGTTTATGTCAATGCATCAACGCGTTTTACTGATGGTGCTCAGTTCGGTTTAGGTGCCGAAGTGGCGGTCTCTACTCAGAAGCTTCATGCTCGTGGTCCTATGGGTTTAGAAGAGTTAACCAGCTACAAGTGGGTAGGCAAAGCGAACTACTTGCCGCGCAGTTAACAAATCTTGCTACACATTGGTTGAAAAAGGGGCTATCTAGCCCCTTTTGCTTTTGCTAGCTTTGTTTAATCCGGTAAACTGTCTATCACTTATATGGAGGTGATATGCATTGTCCTTTTTGTTCCGAGAATGATACTAAGGTGATCGATTCTCGTTTGGTGGCTGATGGCCATCAGGTTCGTCGTCGTCGTCAGTGCTTAGCGTGTAGTGAACGCTTTACGACTTTTGAAACGGCTGAATTAGTGATGCCAAGAGTGATCAAGTCTAATGGCAATCGCGAGCCATTTAACGAAGATAAAATGGTCGGTGGTTTGCAGCGTGCTTTGGAAAAACGCCCAGTGAGTGCTGATGCCGTAGATGTTGCTATTAGCCTGATTAAATCTCAGCTACGTGCAACAGGTGAGCGTGAAGTGCCGAGTGAAATGATTGGCAATCTAGTGATGGATCAGCTTAAAGAGCTCGATAAAGTTGCCTATATTCGTTTTGCATCGGTATATCGTAGCTTTGAAGATATCCGCGAATTTGGTGAAGAAATCGCTCGACTCGAAGATTAAAAACAGACTCCTATGGCACAATTTACTCCCCAAGATATTCAAATGATGTCGCGCGCTATTGACCTTGCGAAAGGCGGCATTTATACCACTGCACCTAACCCTAATGTGGGCTGTGTGATCGTCAATAATGATCAGATTGTCGGTGAGGGCTTCCACTTCCGAGCGGGTGAACCTCACGCTGAAGTCCATGCAATGCGAATGGCAGGTGACAAAACGGTCGGTGCGACTGCCTACGTGACTTTAGAGCCTTGTTCTCACTATGGACGCACTCCTCCATGTGCTGAAGGTTTGATTAAGGCGCAAGTAGCAAAAGTTATTTGTGCAATGCAAGACCCTAACCCTGTTGTGGCGGGGCGTGGGATCAAAATGTTGCGCGATGCCGGTATCGAGGTTGAGGTTGGGCTATTAGAGCAAGATGCACTGGCGCTTAACCCTGCTTTCATTAAGAAGATGAAAACAGGTATGCCATTTGTGCAGCTAAAAATGGCTGCCAGCTTAGATGGTCAAACGGCTTTACAAAATGGCCAAAGTCAGTGGATAACATCACCTCAAGCGCGTCAAGATGTGCAGAAATTTCGTGCTCAAAGTGGCGCTATCTTATCGACGAGTAAAACAGTGATTGAAGATAATGCTTCACTCAATGTTCGTTGGGACGATTTACCACCTTCTCTCCAGTCTCATTACGACCTAGCAAACCTACGTCAACCTGTTCGTGTTATCTTGGATCGACAGCAAACCCTGACTCCAGATCTTAAACTGTTTAAGGTGGATGGAGAGATCATCACAGTCGCACCAAATGGAGAGCTCACACCTGAGCTTGACGCGAATCAGCAGTTGGATTTGAGCGCGACGTTTAAAGCACTTTCTCAGCAGCATAATATCAACCACTTATGGGTTGAAGCTGGGGCAACACTAGCAAGCAGCTTGATTAAACAGAACCTTGTTGATGAGCTAGTCATTTATCTCGCGCCTAAAATAATGGGAAGTGATGGTCGTGGTCTATTTGGTGCTCTAGGCTTAGAATCTATGGCGCATGTCCTTGACCTAAATATTCAAGATGTAAGGCAGGTGGGGAAAGATATCCGCATCATTGCCACGTTAAACAACAAAGAATCGTAATCATGTTTACAGGTATTGTAGAAGCAGTAGGTACTCTTACTGCGATAACGCCAAAAGGCGAAGACATCAGTGTGACGGTTGAAGTCGGCAAACTAGATATGTCAGATGTAAAATTGGGTGACAGTATCGCAACCAACGGTGTTTGTTTGACGGTTGTTGACTTCACACAGACCAGTTACACCGCTGACTTGTCATTAGAGACACTCCAGAAGACAGGGTTTACCGATTATCAAGCCGGCGACAAAGTGAATCTTGAAAAAGCCATGTTGCCAACCACACGATTTGGTGGACACATTGTCTCTGGTCACGTTGATGGTGTTGGTGAAATTGTTGAACGTAATATGGTTGGCCGCGCGATTGAGTTTTGGGTTGCGATGCCAGCGGACATTGCTAAATACGTTGCCGAGAAGGGCTCAATCACTGTTGATGGTATCAGCCTGACGGTCAACGATTTACGTAAAAACGCATTTAAGCTGACCATTGTTCCACACACTGGCGAAGAGACAACTATTGCGGACTTCCATGTTGGGCGTAAAGTTAATCTAGAAGTAGATGTACTTGCACGCTATATGGAGCGCCTGCTAACAAGCCAACAAGAACAACCTGAGTCCCGTATTACCATGGACTTCTTACAACAGAACGGTTTTGCGTAACAAGTCATGTAAGCGTCGCCGACAATAAAACATATTCGCTCAAGCTATAACAATAGGAATACCAAAATGCCAATTAGTACGCCTCAAGAAATTATCGAAGATATCCGCTTAGGAAAAATGGTCATCCTAATGGATGATGAAGATCGTGAAAACGAAGGCGATCTGATCATGGCTGCCGAGCATGTTACCCCTGAAGCGATTAACTTCATGGCGACCTATGGTCGTGGTTTGATTTGTTTAACCATGACTAAAGAGCGTTGTGAGCGTTTGGGCTTGCCGCCAATGGTGCAAGACAACAATGCTCAGTACACAACCAACTTTACGGTATCTATTGAAGCAGCTGAAGGTGTTACTACGGGTATTTCTGCTGCCGATCGCGCGCGTACTGTGCAAGCGGCTGTCGCGAAAGATGCGAAGGCTTCCGATCTTGTACAGCCGGGACATATCTTCCCGCTAGCAGCGCAAGAAGGTGGCGTGCTAACTCGCGCAGGTCACACAGAAGCAGGCTGTGATCTGGCAAAACTTGCTGGTTTGGAGCCATCAGGGGTGATTGTTGAAATCCTAAATGATGACGGCACTATGGCGCGTCGCCCTGACTTAGAAATCTTTGCTGAAAAGCATGACATTAAGCTCGGCACAATTGCTGACCTTATCGAGTACCGCAACAATACTGAGACAACCATTGAACGCGTAGCAGAGTGTAAACTGCCAACGGAATATGGTGAGTTTGATCTTGTGACTTACCGTGACACTATTGATAACCAAGTTCACTATGCACTGCGCAAAGGTGATGTGGAAAATGAAACACCACTAGTCCGTGTGCACCTGCAAGACACCTTTACAGACTTACTACGTAGTGACCGTAATGCTGAGCGTAGCTGGACGCTAGATAAAGCGATGACTCGTATTGGCAAAGAGGGTGGGGTACTGGTCATTCTTGGTAATGAAGAGTCAACCGATCTACTGATTCATCGCGTTAAGATGTTTGAAGCTCAAGATAAAGGCGAAGCGCCAACACTGGCTAAGAAACAAGGCACGTCACGTCGTGTCGGTGTCGGCTCGCAGATTTTGCAAGACCTTGGTGTACACGATATGCGCTTACTTTCGTCAACCAATAAGAAGTATCACGCATTGGGTGGCTTTGGTCTCAACGTTGTTGAGTACGTTTGCGAATAACAATTTACTTAAGAGAGCTTCGCGGAATCAAAACTTTAGCCGAAGCTCTTATTTTGTTGCTTCATTGTCAGGCAATGAAGCGAAATTTAATCTCTCGCTTGGAATTATTCAGCAAACCCATTTGTGCTAATTTCTATTAGATATTGCTCACAGATTTGTGCTAGAATCCGGCGATTCTCACTTGATGAACATAGTTAAAGGAAGGCTTATGAAAGTGATCGAGGGTGGCTTCCCAGCGCCAAACGCAAAAATTGCTATCGTTATTTCTCGTTTCAACAGTTTTATTAACGAAAGTCTATTGTCTGGTGCAATCGATACTTTAAAACGTCATGGCCAAGTTAGCGAAGACAACATCACTGTTGTTCGCTGCCCAGGTGCAGTAGAACTTCCACTTGTTGCTCAACGCGTAGCTAAAACAGGCAAATTTGATGCAATCGTATCTCTTGGCACTGTTATTCGTGGCGGCACTCCACATTTCGACTATGTTTGTAGTGAATGTAACAAAGGTCTTGCGCAAGTTTCACTGGAATACTCTCTTCCAGTTGCTTTCGGCGTACTGACTGTTGATACAATTGACCAAGCAATTGAGCGCGCAGGAACCAAGGCTGGTAATAAAGGTGCAGAGGCTGCACTAAGCGCACTTGAGATGATTAACGTTCTTTCAGAAATCGATTCCTAATGGGGGCCAGTGTGAAACCAGCCGCACGTCGTAATGCACGTCGATTCGCTTTACAAGCGATCTACTCTTGGCAAATTACTAAAGAAAATGTTGCTACTATCGAGGAGCAATTTTTGTCAGGTGGTAAGTATGATGAAGAAGAACATCATGCTTCAGAGCCGGCACTTTCTACTCCAGACACAGACGTTGCATACTTCCGTGACCTGTTAACAGGTGTTGTGCTAAGTCACACAGAGCTAGATTGTAAGATTCGTCCATACACAGCGCGTCCAATGCAAGACTTGGACATGATGGAGCTAGCACTGCTTCGTCTTGCTATGTACGAAATGACTCGTCGTGAAGATGTACCTTACAAAGTGGTTATCAACGAAGCGATTGAACTTGCAAAAGTATTCGCTGCTGAAGAGAGCCATAAATTCGTCAATGGTGTGCTAGATAAAGCTGCACCACACGTACGTAAGAAATAGTCGATTCAGATTATGAAAAGGTCAGCATTTGCTGACCTTTTTTATATGTAAAACTAATTCAGAAAAAGAAAGATATGTCAGGTGAGTTTAATTTAATCGGCAAGTACTTTGTCGGCCGCCAGAGTCAGCGTAAAGATGTCTTGCTGGCCGCAGGTGATGACTGCGCTTTGGTTAAAGTGCCGCACAATCTTTCTGTCGCTATTAGTACCGATACTTTGGTGGCAGGAACTCATTTTCTTGCCAATGCTAACCCTGCATGGGTAGCGCACAAGGCACTGGCTTCGAATATTAGCGATTTGGCTGCGATGGGAGCAACTCCTGCTTGGGTTTCATTTGCCCTGACAATGCCTGAACCCGACGAAGCTTGGCTAGCACCATTTTGTGACGCCTTCTTTGCGTTGGCTGATTATTTCGGTATTCAGCTGATAGGCGGGGATACAACCAAAGGTCCATTGAGTTTAACTTTAACTGTACAAGGTTTGGTTGATGCTGATAAAGCACTGCGTCGGGATGGAGCGCAAGTTGGCGACTGGGTTTATGTAACAGGAGATTTAGGGGATAGCCAAGCTGGGCTAGATGTTATTCTGGATTCCGACCTGCGCAGCAAGCCCTTTGCGCAAGAGCTAGAACAGCGTCATTACCTGTCAGAGCCAAGAGTGCTCGTCGGTCAGGCTCTGCTTGATCTTGCAAGTTCGGCGATAGACATTTCTGACGGTGTTATCTCAGACATAAAACACATTTTGCAACGCTCTCAGGTTGGCGTTAGTCTTGACGTTTCAAGCTTGCCTATTTCTAATGAACTTGTTCAATTCTTAGGTTCGGACTCTCAAGCTCAGCAATATGCGCTGTCGAGCGGTGAAGAGTATGAGCTGTGTTTTACCGTACCAGAGCAGAACAAGGGTTCAATTGAGAGTGCTTTGGCCCACTGTGGCGCTAAGGTTACCTGTATTGGGCAAATTCGCCCACAAGGAACATTTGAACTCCATAACAGCGGCCAACCGATTGATTGGGATCTGAGTGGCTATGATCACTTCAAGTAAACAGTATTAACTATGACTAACCCTTTAACTCTTATTTCTCTAAAGAATCCGTGGCACTTATTGGCAACCGGATTTGGTAGCGGATTATCGCCTGTTGTTCCCGGCACGATGGGTACCTTAGCAGCTATCCCTTTTTATTTATTACTTGTTCAGCTACCACTGCCACTGTATGTGATTGCCGTCATCGCCTCGTGCTTTATTGGTATCAAGATTTGTCAAATTACCTCTGATGATATGGGCGTGCATGACCATGGCTCGATTGTCTGGGATGAATTCGCAGGTTTTTGGATTACTATGCTGGTGGTGCCACTGTTTAACCTTTCTGCGACAGATTGGAAGTGGTTACTGACAGGTTTTGTTCTATTTCGTTTCTTCGATATGGTAAAACCTTGGCCTATTGGCTGGTTAGACAAGCGAGTCCACGGCGGTTTAGGTATTATGCTTGATGATATCGTCGCAGGCGTGATGGCAGGTGTGGCCCTTTATCTGGTCGGTAAATACGCGGGGTGGTTGATGTAAGGGAACAGGCGTTGCCCTATGGAACACTTCGTTTCTGGAAAACGGGATCGGGCTTCGCCCTGCTGGAAACTAGAGTTGATTCCTTAACAACATCGGAGCAACTTTAGTTATCCAGTTATCCAGTTATCCAGTTATCCAGTTATCCATAGCGAAGCGTTCGCAAACAAAAAAGGTTGATGCTCTCACATCAACCCTCTGAAATAACTAGATTTCTCGAAGCGAAGCGCTCTCGAATCTCGGAGCGCAGCGTTCCTTTACTTCAGCTTATCTAAATCCGCTTCAATCTCTGCAATCTTACTTGAAACGACTTTCTCTAGATGACGTAGGTCAGACAGTATCTTCTCTTTAACATCAACTTCGACCGCTTTTTCAGGTTTCGTCAGTTTGTTTAGCTCATCGATAACGAGAGTGAGGTTACGGTTAATTTCCGTGACTTCTTTGTACTTGTGACTGCCGCTGTCGACAAGGACATTTTTCACCTGTCGCGGGTACTTGAACTTGACGCTTTTCGCAAACAGCTCACCTTTTTGCTTACGAAAATAGATTTTTAACACATCCTTGTGCGCTTCTTGACGAAGGGAATAGCGCTCAATTTGTTTAGGATCGTGAATACCTAAACCAGTGAGGTGTGGATACATAGGCTACCTCTATTGTGTTGCAGTAATTATCCCTACCCCAAAAATGAGCAGGGAATGAACAATTCACTATTAATGTAGCAGCCTATGATCGTGGTAGACAGCGCTTTTTGAAACAAGTTAGCAACTTGTGGTCGAGATCGCTTAAGGTGCTAGTTCTGCGACGTTTTTTATGAGCTTATCTCTAAGCTCTTGCTGTTGCTCTTCACTCAGCTTACCGCCACTTTCACTGGTGATGATGAATAAGTCTTCTGCGCGTTCACCTATGGTGGTGATTTTCGCGGCATGCAGATGAACACCCGAGTCGGCAAACGTCGCACCCACAGTGGCCAGTAAGCCCGGTGTATCTAGGGCAACAAACTCAAGTAAAGTACGTTTCTTACTTTTAGTCGGTAAGAAATCGACTTTAGTTTTGACCTTAAAGTGCTGTAGGTTTCGAGGGACACGACGCGTCTTGATTTTGGTTGGTCGACCATCTTCAAGCACATGAGCAAGATGTTTGATAACCGCTTTATGTCGGCTTTCCTCCACCACATCACCATTTTGGTCGAGTACCATGAAAGTATCGAGGACATAACCATCTTTACTGGTCATAACTTGCGCGTCATGAACGTTAAAGTTTCTCCGGTCAAGCTCGGCGACCACTGAGGCAAACAGCGCGTGCTGATCTTTGCTATAGACAAAAACTTCCGTACCGCCGCGCGTCGCTTTCTTTGAAATTAAGATCAGAGGTTGTGAGTGATCGTCGTGACGCAGCAGATGAGAACAGTGCCAAGCGATTTGCTTATGGGTATGGCGTAGGAAGTAGTCAGCCTTGAATCTTTGCCACAGCACTTCAATTTCGCGCGCATTAAAACCTTCTTTGCGTAATAGCGCTGAGGCTAAGTGTTGGTTGTGGCGAATACGCTCTCTAACATCAACAGGGTTTTCTAAGCCGCGGCGCAGCGCACGTTGGGTTGAATAGAAGAGCTCAGCAAGCAGGGTTCGCTTCCAACTGTTCCACAGTTCAGGGTTAGTTGCGCAGATATCGGCAACAGTTAGACAGACCAGATACTCTAAGTATTCTTCATCGCGAACTTTCTTAGCGAACTCAGTAATTACCTCAGGATCATAGATATCACGGCGTTGAGCGGTCACTGACATCAACAGGTGGTGCCTAACCAACCAAGCGACTAGCTTAGCTTCCGGTTTAGATAACCCATGCTCGATACAGAAATCGTAGGCTTCACCTTCACCTATCACCGAGTGATCGCCGCCGCGGCCTTTACCAATATCATGGAAAATCGCCGCGATGATTAGCAGTTCTTTTTTCTGTATGCGTGGGTAGACTTCGCAACAGATAGGGTGCTTACCATGATTGTTCGGGTCGCTAAAAGTATTGATGTGTTTGAGCAGTCGAACACTGTGTTCATCAACGGTGTACACGTGGAATAGGTCGAACTGCATTTGACCGACGATTTGGCTCCATTGGGGCAGATAAGCAGCTAGCACGCCTAGCTTGTGCATCAAGCTAAAGGCTTTATGCAGCGCATTAGGGTGACGACATAAGTCGAGAAATTTCTCTCTCGCTTCAGGAATGGTATGCAGGAACTTATTCAGTCTTCGCCTTGCAGTACGGAGCTGGCGCATAGTAGGAGGTGCGACCCCTTCTATGGTGGAATCGTTGGCAATATGTAGGAACATATCCAAAATTGTTTCCGGGCGAGCTTGGAATAAGGCAGGTTTGCGCGCTTCAATCAAATGGCCGCGGCGCTGAAAATCTTCGCTGAGAACTACTGGTTCAGCCTCGACGCCATTTTCTAAGATCGCTTGGTCAAACAGCTTGAGCAGCATTTTGTTGAGTTCTGCCACGCGGCGCAACGTGCGATAGAACTCTTTCATCATCATCTCAACGCCACGGTTGCCTTCGCCAGCAAAGCCTAAGCTTTCGGCGACTTGTGCTTGGTGAGCGAAGGTGAGGCGATTATCGTAACGTTTAAGCTCAATATGCAGTGCAAAGCGGACTCGCCATAGGAAGTCCTGACACTCAACGAGCTCACGATATTCTGCATCGGTGAGAAAGCCGTATTGGCTCATCTCAAGTAATGAAGTAGCCCCGAAATGGCGGCGTGCAACCCAGCTTAGCGTGTGGATATCGCGCAAACCTCCCGGGGTAGACTTGATGTCAGGTTCAAGGTTGTAGGTGGTGTCATGGTATCGTGCGTGACGGTCACGCTGCTCTTTGACCTTTGCTTTGTAAAACACCTCACTTGGCCAAAACGACTCTGAGTGAATAACCATCCTTAGCTGATGGAAGGTATCCTCGCAGCCACAGAGTAGGCGCGCTTCCTGTAAGTTAGTCGCTACGGTTAAGTCGTCTTTACCAATCTCGGCACACTCTTCAACGCTACGAACGGCGTGACCAACTTCTAGTCGTAAATCCCACAGCAAGGTGATGAACTCACTGACCTTGCCTTTTAGTGAGTCAGGAAGTGCTTTACGAGAGACGACAAGAATGTCGATGTCAGAAAGAGGGTGTAACTCACCTCGACCATAGCCACCTACAGCAACAAGACTGATATTCGGTAGGTTAGAAAAACCAAAGTGATCCCACAGGCGGTTGAGCAGTAAATCAATATATTCGGCCCGACCGAGTACTAAATTGGTCACAGGGTGGTGAGCGAGAAACTCTTGCTTCTGATAGTTGGCAAAGTTTTCGAGTTGGTTTTTTAGCTCACTAATTGAAATTTGTTGTTCTTCGAGTGTGAGCGGCGATTGAAAGGGCATACAGCGAATCCATGCAAAATAGTCCTAGTGAGAACTAATCTAACAAAATGGCATCAATAAAAAAATATCCCCGACGATGCGGGGATATTGAAAGGAGATTAGGCGTTGTTCATCATTCGTGGGATTGTGTCATCGCTACGCAGTGTTAGCACTTCACAACCTGTCTTAGTGACGAGAATGGTGTGCTCATACTGAGCCGATTTCTTTCCGTCTCCAGTGTAGACTGTCCAGTCATCTTCAGCATCTACGCTAACACCGAACTTACCTGCGTTAATCATTGGTTCAATGGTAAAACACATGCCCTCTTTTAGAACACGGCGGTCGTTGTTCTTGTAGTGAACGATTTGTGGCTCTTCATGGAATTCATTGCCAATGCCATGACCACAGAAGTCTTTAACAATAGAGAACTTATTACGTGGGTTCTTTTTGTTGTTTTCTTTGATGTACTTTTCAATCGCAGTGCCGATATCACCCACTGTTGCGCCAGGTTTTACTTTACGCATACCCACATACAGTGCTTCTTGAGTCACCATACATAGGCGTTTGTCTGCTGGAGAGACATCACCAACAAAGAACATCTTTGACGTGTCACCGTGGTAACCTTGTGGGCGAACGCTGAGGTCTGCGCCTTCTTCATTTGGAATGATAACCGTAATGTCGACGTTGATGATGTCGCCATTCTTAAGTACCGCAGGCTTTAGTTGACCGTTGCTCCCTACTTCGTCCGCAGAGGCAGGAATGCCATGGCAAACGATATGATTGATTGAAGTACAGATTGATTTTGGAAATCCGTGGTAATCAAGTGGGGCAGAGTAGGCACCTTTTTCAATCCCGTAATCGTGACAAATTTGGTTCAATTCATCTGTAGTCACACCCTCTTTGATATGAGGTTCGATCATCTCTAGGATCTCAGCGGCCAAAGCGCCCGCTACTCGCATACGTTCGATTTCTTCAGCTGTTTTAATCTTGATTGACATTGGCTTTCTCTACTTAATTTTATTGCACACTGGTGGCGCGAATGGGCGCATTCTAGCAGGAACACTTCATAATGAGAATGATTCTTCTAATACGTGCCATATTAGGAATAGTGCAGTCGTTGGGCGTGGAAAAGTTTTTTTACTAGCCAGCACGGGTGAAAATATGGTATAAAGCGCGCCGGAAATGTGGTCAGTTCTCTCTGTTAAGTTCATCTTAGTGGCGAAGCTGGTTACTTCCAACTAACTTATATCTTTAAATCACACACATTCCGTCACATATTCCGGGGTGCTGGGCAGAAGCCTAGTCGGAGTTATGGGGGATGTGGAGGCCTAACCCCATAGAGGATTTTAAAATGGCAACTGTATCAATGCGCGATATGCTAAAAGCTGGTGTTCACTTCGGTCACCAGACTCGTTACTGGAACCCAAAAATGAAGCCATTCATCTTTGGTGCTCGTAACAAGGTTCATATCATCAACCTAGAAAAAACTGTACCAATGTTCAACGACGCTCTAGCTGAACTAGCTAAAGTTGGCGAGAAGAAAGGTAAAGTTCTATTCGTTGGTACTAAGCGCGCTGCCTCTGAAGCTGTTAAAGAAGCTGCAATCGCAAGCAACCAGTTCTACGTAAACAACCGCTGGTTAGGCGGTATGCTTACAAACTACAAAACTGTTCGTCAGTCAATCAAGCGTCTAAAAGATCTTGAAGCTCAAGCTCAAGACGGTACTTTTGATAAGCTAACTAAGAAAGAAGCTCTAATGCGTACTCGTGAAATGGAGAAGCTAGAGAAGTCTCTTGGTGGTATCAAAGACATGGGCGGCCTACCAGACGCTCTATTCGTAATCGACGCTGATCACGAGCACATTGCGATTAAAGAAGCGAACAACCTAGGTATTCCAGTTTACGCTGTAGTAGATACTAACTCTAACCCAGACGGCGTTGACTACATCATCCCAGGTAACGACGATGCGATCCGTGCAGTTCAGCTTTACCTAAACGCTGCTGCAACTTCAGTAACTGAAGGTCGTAACAAAGACGTAGCTGTTGCTGCTGAAAAAGATGGTTTCGTAGAAGCTGAATAATAGCGGCTCCGAGTCACACTTAGATTATGTGCAACCCAGTTGTAGCATAAACTGAGTTATAGTTATCAGCAGGGGCCGAAAATGTAGGCCCCTGTTTTTTACCAAATACAGAATCAACTGAGGAATAGAGAATGGCTGTTACTGCTGCTCTAGTTAAAGAACTGCGCGAACGTACTGGCGCAGGCATGATGGAATGTAAGAAAGCGCTTGTTGAAGCAAACGCTGACATCGAACTAGCAATCGAAAACATGCGTAAATCAGGTGCTGCTAAAGCTGCTAAGAAAGCAGGTAACGTTGCTGCTGAAGGCGCAATCATCATCAAAGAAGAAAACGGTGTTGCTGTTCTTCTTGAAGTTAACTGCCAAACTGACTTCGTTGCTAAAGATGGTAACTTCACTGCATTTGCAGAGAAAGTTGCAGCTGACGCTCTAGCATCTAAAGCTTCTGTTGAAGAACTAGTAGCTAAATTCGAAGAAGAGCGTGTTGCTCTAGTTGCTAAGATCGGTGAAAACATCAACATCCGTCGCGTTCAATACGTAGAAGGTTCTGCTATCGCTTCTTACCGTCACGGCGAGAAGATCGGTGTAGTTGTTGCTGGTGAAGGCGACGCTGAAACTCTTAAGCACGTTGCAATGCACGTTGCTGCTTCTAAGCCAGAGTACGTTAACCCAGAAGACGTACCAGCTGACGTAGTTGCTAAAGAGAAAGAAGTTCAAGTTGAAATCGCTATGAACGAAGGCAAGCCTGCTGAGATCGCAGAGAAGATGGTTGTTGGCCGCATGAAGAAATTCACTGGCGAAATCTCTCTAACTGGTCAAGCGTTCATCATGGAGCCTAAGAAATCTGTTGGCGAAATGCTGAAAGAAAAAGGCGCTTCTGTTGCTACATTCGTTCGCCTAGAAGTAGGTGAAGGTATCGAGAAAGCAGAAGAAATGAGCTTCGCTGAAGAAGTAGCTGCTGCTCAAAAAGGTTAATCCTTAGAGATACGCACAAAGTTTAGACCGTAGCCAAGGCTGCGGTCTTTTTACGACTAAAGGCATAACCTTTAGCTGTGATGGATGCGGACTTTTGATAAGTCTTTATCCATGACTGTTAATCAACAACTCTCTTTTGGAAGGTAAACTCCATGACTACGAACCCTAAACCAGCATATCAACGTATTCTGTTAAAACTAAGTGGTGAAGCACTTCAAGGCGAAGAAGGTTTTGGCATCGATCCAGCAATCCTTGATCGTATGGCCCAAGAAGTAAAAGAGTTGGTTGAGCTTGGTGTTCAAGTTGGTGTCGTTATCGGTGGTGGTAACTTGTTCCGTGGTGCTGGTCTAGCTGAAGCGGGTATGAACCGTGTTGTTGGTGACCACATGGGTATGCTAGCGACGGTAATGAACGGTCTTGCGATGCGTGATGCGCTGCACCGTGCATACGTGAACGCTCGTGTAATGTCAGCAATCCCTCTAAAAGGTGTCTGTGACGACTACAACTGGGCAGATGCGATTCGTGAGCTACGTCAAGGCCGCGTTGTTATCTTCTCAGCAGGTACAGGCAACCCATTCTTTACCACAGATTCTGCTGCATGTTTGCGCGGAATCGAGATCGAAGCGGACGTAGTTCTAAAAGCGACAAAAGTCGATGGCGTATTTACTGCTGACCCAGTAGCAAACCCAGACGCAGAGCTGTATGATAAGCTTTCGTTCAATGCTGTTCTTGAAAAAGAACTGAAAGTAATGGATTTGGCAGCATTTACACTAGCACGTGACCACAAAATGCCAATCCGTGTATTCAATATGAATAAGCCAGGCGCACTACGTCGCGTGGTTATGGGTGAAGCAGAAGGCACGCTAATCAGCGACGCTGAGTAATTCTAATCGCCGCAGCATAAATCAATTGTGCTGCGGTATTGCCTTTTGAAGACTCCCTATTAAGCTTTCTTGAAGAAAGATTTACACATTAAGGTGATATTGTGATTAACGAAATCAAACAAGACGCTCAAGAGCGCATGGATAAGAGTGTTGAAGCTCTAAAAAACAACCTTTCTAAAGTTCGCACAGGCCGTGCACATCCAAGCCTACTTTCTGGCATTTCAGTAGAGTACTACGGTGCACCAACGCCTCTAAATCAGGTAGCAAACGTCGTTGCTGAAGATGCTCGTACGCTAGCAATCACAGTATTTGATAAAGAGCTAACGCCAAAAGTTGAAAAAGCGATCATGATGTCTGACCTAGGTCTAAACCCTATGTCTGCAGGTACTATCATTCGTGTTCCACTTCCACCGCTAACGGAAGAGCGTCGTAAAGACCTAGTTAAAATCGTTCGTGGCGAAGCTGAAGGTGGTCGTGTTGCTATCCGTAACATCCGTCGTGATGCTAACGGTGAACTGAAAGCGCTACTAAAAGACAAAGAAATTTCTGAAGACGAAGATCGTAAAGGTCAAGACGAAATCCAGAAAATCACTGACGCAGCTGTAAAACAAGTTGATGAAGTGTTAGCAGCAAAAGAAAAAGAGTTGATGGAAGTCTAATTCTCCATAATCTTTATCTATATAGAGCGCTGTGCTCGCTGCACAGCGCTTTTTTATGCTACTCTCTGTCCCCTGCTGATTAATAATCAACGTTTTATGCAAAACTCACAACTCTCTCCTGATTTACTCCCGAAACATATCGCAATCATCATGGATGGCAATGGCCGTTGGGCTAAAGCTCAAGGTAAGCCACGAGTCTTTGGTCACAAGAATGGTGTTGCTGCGGTACGTAAAGCGATTTCGACTTCTGCAAAACTTGGTATCAAAGCGATCACACTGTTTGCATTTAGTAGTGAAAACTGGAGACGACCAGAAGAGGAAGTGGGTGTCTTGATGGAGCTGTTTATTACAGTTCTCTCTACAGAAGTTAAAAAACTGCACAAGAACAACTTACGTTTACGCATTATTGGTGACACTTCGCGCTTTAACGAGCGCTTGCAAAAGAAGATTGCTCAAGCCGAGGCTTTGACCGAAGGCAATACAGGCATGGTGATCAATATTGCGGCCAACTATGGTGGTAAGTGGGATATTATGCAGGCGACGAAAGCAATTTCAGCTAAGGTTGCCGCTGGTGAGCTCAGTCAAGATGAGATTAGTGAAGAACTCATCACGCAGCACCTCACAATGGCAGATTTACCTGAAGTTGATTTAATGATTCGAACCAGTGGTGAATGCCGCATCAGTAATTTTATGCTGTGGCAGATGGCTTACGCGGAAATGTATTTTACACCGATTTACTGGCCAGAGTTCGATGAAAATAGCTTGATAGAAGCTGTGACTTGGTTTGTTAACCGTGAACGCCGTTTTGGCTGCACCGGTGAGCAAGTTAAAGCTCTAATGGAAGGCGAATAAAGGATCAAAGTTTGAAACAAAGAATTATAACGGCACTTATTCTGGCGCCATTGGTAATATTAGGGATATTCAAACTTTCTCTACCTCTATTTATGATTGCCATAGCGGCAGTGACTTTAATTGGATTTTGGGAATGGACTCAGTTTGTTGAAGCGCCTTCTCGAATGGCTGCACTGATACCTACCGTATTAGTGAGTGCTGCGACGGTTTGGTTAGTGCCATCTGATGCATTAAGCCTCAACCTCGTTACCCAACCTCATTACATCATCTTGGCCATCGGATGTATCTGGTGGTTGGCTGCCAGTGCGCTTGCCATCACTTATCCTAAATCGTCGAGCCTCTGGCAAAACTCCAACTTGTTTCGCTATAGCTTTGGCATTTTGACTTTACTCCCTTTCTTCTGGAGCGTACTCATGTTACGCGCAGAAGCAATAGAGGCTGATCCTTATCACGGTGCTAGACTGGTTTTATATGTCTGCTTTATTGTTTGGGCAGCGGACAGCGGTGCTTACTTTGCTGGTAAAAGCTTGGGCAAGAATAAGATGGCACCACATGTTAGTCCAAATAAAACCATTGAAGGGTTAATCGGCGGGATTATTACTGCAATTCTCGTTGGTTGGGGAACGGCTTATTGGTTTGATATTCAATTCGCCAATGCGTGGGTCATGGTCGGTATTACTCTTGTTACTGTCGTGATTTCAGTGCTTGGAGACTTGGTTGAGAGCATGTTCAAGCGAGTGGCTGGTATTAAAGATAGCAGCAACATTATCCCAGGACATGGTGGCGTCCTTGATCGTATAGACAGTTTAACCGCCGCTTTCCCTGTGTTTGCATTCCTCTACTTCACATTTTAAGGCAAGCTTCGGCTTGCCCTATTCATTAACGGTTTCTTGCTATGCGTAAGTTAACGATTTTAGGTGCGACAGGCTCAATTGGAGCAAGCACATTCAAAGTCATCGAGCAAAATCCTGAAAAGTTCTCTGTTGTAGCGCTTGCTGCTGGGCAGAATGTCGATAAAATGCGTCAGTTGTGTCAGAAGTGGCAACCTAAGTATGCAGTCATGGCTGATGAACAAGCTGCATTGAAACTGAAAACTCAACTAATCGAACTGAAAATTAGTACTGAAGTGAGATCGGGTATCGATGCCATGTGCGAGATTTCATCTTGTGATGAGGTTGATACTGTTATGGCAGCGATTGTTGGCGCGGCTGGTTTATTACCAACTATGGCGGCAGTCAAAGCGGGTAAACGCGTAATGCTTGCCAACAAAGAAGCACTCGTCATGTCTGGTCAACTGTTTATCGATGCGGTTGAAAAGCATGGCGCTGAGCTTCTCCCTGTAGATAGCGAACACAATGCTATTTTTCAGTGCTTACCTAGTGATATTCAAACCAATCTTGGCCGCTGTGATCTAAATGCACATGGTATCTCGCATATTTTGCTGACTGGCTCTGGTGGGCCATTCCGTTATAGCGATATTGATTCGCTAGCCAGTGTGACTCCAGAGCAGGCGATTGCTCACCCTAACTGGTCGATGGGGCCAAAGATCTCAGTGGATTCAGCGACCATGATGAACAAAGGTCTCGAGTATATTGAAGCCAAGTGGCTATTCAATACTGCTCGCGAGCAACTTAAAGTCTTAATTCACCCTCAATCAGTGATTCACTCTATGGTGCAGTATCGAGATGGCTCGGTACTCGCTCAAATGGGTGAGCCAGATATGGCGACACCTATTGCATTAACACTCTCATATCCAGAGCGTGTCAATGCGGGTGTAGCGCCGCTCGATTTCACTAAAGTCGGTGAACTGACCTTCCTTGAACCTGATTTTGCGCGTTATCCTTGCCTTAAACTTGCGATTGATGCTTGTTACGAAGGGCAACATGCGACCACACTGCTCAATGCGGCGAATGAGGTTTCTGTTGATGCCTTTTTAAAGCGTCGACTTAGATTTACTGATATTGCATTGGTTAACGAACAAGTGTTAGCCAAGCTGACCGCATCTGTTAGCTCGTCACATTGTCGTGACTTGGAAAGCATTGTGGAGCTAGATAGAATGGCAAGAGAGTTAGCGATCAATACCATAAGCGAGCGTAAGCAATGACGGGTATCATCTGGAATTTTGTTTCTTTTATCATTGCGCTTGGCATTTTAGTTGCCGTGCATGAGTTTGGTCACTTTTGGGTAGCACGCCGCTGCGGAGTCAAAGTCGAAAAGTTCTCGATTGGTTTTGGCAAATCTATCTGGAGCAAGGTCGGTAAAGATGGTACCGAGTATAGCGTTTCAGTTATTCCGCTTGGCGGCTATGTAAAAATGCTCGATGGTCGTGTGGATGAATTGGCTGAAGGTGAGCATGAGTTTGCGTTCGACCGCAAGCCACTTTGGAAACGTACGGCCATTGTCGCAGCAGGTCCCGTATTTAACTTCTTGTTTGCGATCTTTGCATACTGGTTAGTTTTCTTGATTGGTGTGCCTGCGGTTAAGCCGGTTGTGGGCCAAGTGACGCCTTACTCGATCGCAGCTGAAGCGGGTTTAGAGCCTGGGATGGAACTAAAAGCGGTTTCTGGCGTCAAAACTGCGGATTGGGAATCAGTCAATATGGGGCTGATTTCTCATATTGGTGATCAGCGGCTAACTATGACGGTTGCTCCAGCGGATGGTATTGGAGTCGAGCAGACTAAGGTTTTTGACTTAACCAATTGGAACTTTGACCCAGAGAAAGAGTCTGCTATGGCAGCGCTGGGTTTTGTGCCATTTACACCACCTGTAAAGGCTAAACTCACGAATGTTTCGCCTGGCGGTGCTGGTGAGCGGGCAGGTTTACAAACTGGCGACCTGCTGACCAAAATTGGGGATTTAAACATTACCCAATGGCAGCAAGTAGTAGAAAGTATTCACAACAGCCCAAACCAGCCTTTGCAGCTGGAAGTAGAGCGTGATGGGAAGCTTCTATCTTTAGTCATTACACCAGATCGCCGTGAGTTATCGAATGAGCGCGTGATTGGGTTTGCTGGAATCACCCCCGAGGTCGCAGAATGGCCAGAAAACTATCGCTTCGATCTTCAATTTGGTGTAATTGAATCAATCGGAAAGGCAGTTGAAAAAACGGGTCAGGTCATCGACTTAACCATAAGTATGCTGAAAAAGCTTATTGTTGGTGACGTTGGGCTGAATAATTTAAGTGGGCCTATTTCGATCGCGAAAGGAGCCGGAACAACAGCCGATTATGGCTTAGTTTACTTCCTAGGGTTCCTGGCATTAATCAGTGTGAACTTAGGGATTATTAACCTTGTACCGTTGCCAATGTTGGACGGCGGACATCTATTGTTTTTTGCTATTGAGGCTGTAATAAGACGTCCAGTTCCAGAAAAAATTCAGGAAATGGGTTACCGTGTAGGCGGTGCAATTATCTTCTCTCTTATGGCAGTGGCAATTTTCAATGATTTTGCCCGTCTGTAATCGGGTAAAGGTTGAAGAAAGGAATAACTAGAACAAAATGGCGATGAAAAATATTCTGTTTGCGACCCTGTTAGCGACAAGCGTGAGCGCAAACGGTGCCGAAAACTTTGTAATTCAAGATATTAAAATTGAAGGCTTACAGCGTGTAGCACTTGGTGCTGCGTTGTTGAAAATGCCAGTACGTATTGGTGATTCTGTTGATAGCCAAGATGTCTCAGAGGTGATTAGAGCCTTATATGCGACAGGTAACTTTGAAGATATAAAAGTACTGCGTGATAATGACGTGCTTGTTATACAAGTCAAAGAGCGTCCTACCATTGCCAGTATTTCTTTTTCGGGCAATAAAGCGATCAAAGAAGAGCAGTTACAACAGAACCTCGACGCTTCCGGTATTCGCGTTGGTGAAGCCCTCGACCGCACAACGCTGTCGACGATTGAAAAAGGCCTTGAAGATTTCTACTACAGCGTAGGTAAGTACAACGCGACCGTTAAAGCAGTTGTAACGCCACTGCCTCGTAACCGTAGTGACCTTAAGTTTGTCTTTACCGAAGGCGTATCAGCCAAAATTAAGCAAATAAACTTTATCGGCAATGAAAAATTTGCTGACGAAGAGCTGTTAAGTCGGTTTGAGCTGAACGTCGATGTGGCGTGGTGGAACTTCCTTGCAGACGATAAATACCAGAAGCAAGTCCTTGCGGGTGATATTGAAGCGCTGAAATCTTATTACCTAGATCGAGGCTATCTGAAGTTTCAAATTGACTCAACTCAGGTTGCAATCTCGCCTGACAAGAAAGGTGTTTATATCACTCTTGGCTTGAATGAAGGGCTACCTTATACCGTTAAGGACGTAAAATTCCGTGGTGAGTTACTGGGTAAAGAAGCTGAGTTTGAACAATTAGTGACCTTTGAACCCGGTGAGACCTATAACGGCTCAGCGGTGACTAGCCTAGAAGAGAACGTTAAGCGCCTACTGGGTGAAGCCGGTTACGCATACCCTCAAGTTCGTACTATTCCTGAGTTTGATGATGAAAATCAATCAGTATCTCTGGTCGTTAATGTTGAGGCGGGTAAACGTATTTATGTGCGTGATATTCGTTTTGTGGGTAACAATGCAACCAAAGATGAAGTTCTGCGCCGTGAAATGCGTCAGATGGAAGGCAGCTGGTTAAACTCGAAATCGATCGAAACCGGTAAAAACCGCCTTAATCGTCTAGGTTACTTCGAAACCGTAGACGTACAAACCGTTCGTGTTCCTGGTAGTGAAGACCAAGTTGATTTGGTTTACAACGTTAAAGAAGCCAACTCGGGTAGTATCAACTTTGGTATTGGTTATGGTACTGAATCAGGTATCAGCTTCCAAGTTGGCCTACAGCAAGATAACTTTGCCGGTAGTGGTAACCGCGTAGGTATTAACGCGATGATGAACGACTACCAGAAAAACATCAGCTTAGACTACCGTGACCCATACTGGAACCTAGATGGTGTCAGTCTTGGTGGTAAGGTTTTCTACAACCAGTTTGAAGCAAAAGAAGCAAACATTGTTGACTATACCAACGAAAGTTATGGTGCTAGCTTAACGTGGGGTTTCCCATTTGATGAGCTGAACCGCTTTGAATTTGGTGTGGGATTGACCCATAACAAGATCGGCAACGTGCCAACTTATGACCAAGCGCAGCTGTTTGCACAAAGCATCGGTCAACCGAATGGCGATATTATTACCAATGACTTCGATGTGAACGTCTCCTGGACGCGTAACAATCTAAACCGTGGCTACTTCCCGACAGCAGGTAACTACCAGCGTGCTTTCGCGAAAGCGACCGTACCTAGCTCAGATGCGCAGTACTTCAAACTGCAATATGATGTTAGACAATACGTGCCATTAACTAAGAAGCATGAGTTTACCTTACTGATGCGTGGTCGTTTAGGTTACGGAAACGGTTATGGTAAGACGGATGGCAACGATAACTTGTTCCCATTCTACGAAAACTACTACGCAGGTGGCTTTACTACGCTACGTGGTTTCCGCTCCAATAGTGCAGGCCCTAAAGCGGTGTACACGGTTAACGGTAACCCAAGTACTTGTAATACAGACTCTTGCTTGACCGCGACTGATGATTCAGTCGGTGGTAACGCGATTGCATTAGCGAGTATGGAACTGATTGTCCCAACGCCATTTGTTTCGGATGACTTTAGAAGTCAGATTCGTACCAGTATGTTCGTTGATGCAGCAAGTGTTTGGGATACTGAGTTTGTTTATGATCCTAAATACGCTGGCGATCGCTACTACAACGATTACTCAGATCCAATGAACTACCGCGCATCATATGGTGCTGCGTTGCAGTGGATGTCTCCAATGGGGCCGCTAGTCTTCTCGATTGCGAAACCAATTAAATCTTACGAAGGTGATGATGAAGAGTTCTTCACTTTCACCATCGGTAGAACCTTCTAAATTTAAAGGAAAATACAGTGAATAAAACAATTAAAGCGGCTGGTCTTGGCCTTCTAGTAATGACGTCTTCTTTCTTTGCTAATGCTGCTGAAGCTGCGCAGAAAATTGGTTATGTAAACACTGCTCAAGTATTCCAAGCGCTTCCACAACGTGAAGTGGTAGCACAAAAGCTTCAAGATGAGTTTAAAGACAAGTCAGCAGAGCTTCAGGCGATTCAAGCTAAAGGTAAAAGCAAAGTTGAAAAGCTAAAGCGTGATGGCGAACTAATGAGCCAAGATGATATCGACAAGCTACGTCTAGAAATTGGCCAACTAGAGAATGAACTTAAGCTAAAAGCACAGTCTTTCGAAAAGCTAAGACAGCGTCGCCAAGCAGAAGAAGAGCAAAAACTGTTTAAAACAATTCAAGATGCAATTAACAAGGTTGCTGAGAAAAAAGGCTTTGATATGGTTCTAGAGCAACAAGCAGTGCGCTTCTCTAAGCCAGAAAACGATATTTCTAAAGCTGTAATTGACTCACTAAAATAAACGATTTATGACGACTCTTTCTTTGGCCGAATTGGCTACGATTACTGGGGGCGAGCTACATGGTGACGCGACAGCCGTTGTCACTATGGTAGCGCCGATGGACGCTGCGCAGGAAGGTCATGTAACTTTCCTGTCCAATCCAAAATACGCCAAACATCTTGCTGAATGTAAAGCGACACTTGTGATGGTTAAAGAAGCACAACGTGAACTTTGTTCAGGTAATGTGCTTGTGGTTGATGACCCTTACGTTGCTTTTGCTAAAGTAGCGCAAGCTCTTGACACCACACCAGCGCCAGCCCAGGAAATTGCTCCTTCAGCGGTCATCGCTGCTGATGCTAAACTGGGTGACAATGTTTCAATCGGTGCCAATGCCGTTATTGAATCAGGTGTCGAGCTAGGTGATAACGTTGTTATTGGTGCGGGCTGCTTTATTGGCAAGAATGCTAAGGTAGGAAGTAACACCAAGCTGTGGTCAAACGTTTCTGTTTACCATGAAGTGTCACTTGGTTCAGACTGTCTGGTTCAAGCGAATACAGTAATTGGTGCGGACGGTTTTGGTTACGCCAATGAAAAAGGCGAGTGGGTTAAGATCCCTCAGCTTGGTTCTGTGCGTATTGGTAATCGCGTAGAAATTGGTTCATGTACGACGATAGATCGCGGTGCGTTAGACGATACCGTAATTGAAGATAACGTTATTCTTGATAACCAACTGCAAATCGCTCACAACGTACACATCGGATATGGTACAGCTATGGCGGGTGGTACGATTGTCGCGGGCAGTACTAAGATTGGTAAGTACTGTATTATTGGTGGTGGTACCGTGATTAATGGTCACATCGAAATTGCCGATGGCGTGACAATTACCGGTATGGGTATGGTGATGCGTGGCATTGAAGAGAAAGGTATGTACTCTTCCGGTATCCCACTACAGCCAAACAAAGAGTGGCGCAAAACGGCTGCACGTGTTCATCGTATTGATGACATGAATAAACGCCTTAAGGCGGTTGAAAAGCAGCTTGAGAGCGATAAAGACGCTTAAGCTCTAGGTTGGATCAAAAAGGCTCGCGTATTGCGGGTCTTTTTCATCTATAATGCCCGCCAGATACAAAATTAGCTTTCAATATAGGAATATGACTTTGACTACTGAAAACAAAACGATGAACATCACTGAAATTCAGGAATTGTTGCCGCATCGCTACCCATTCTTACTAATTGATCGCGTGATTGATTTCCAAGAAGAGAAATACCTAACGGCGATTAAGAATGTTTCAGTGAATGAGCCTCAGTTTACAGGTCATTTCCCTCAACTACCTGTATTCCCAGGTGTACTGATCCTTGAAGCAATGGCACAGGCAACTGGTCTATTGGCATTCAAATCATTCGGTGCCCCTTCAGACAACGAGCTATACTATTTCGCAAGTGTAGACGGTGCTAAATTCCGCAAGCCAGTGGTTCCTGGTGACCAGTTGGTAATTGAAGTAGAGTTCTTAAAAGAGCGCCGTGGCATTGCTGCATTCAAAGGCACAGCAAAAGTTGACGGCGAAGTAGTATGTTCTGCTGAACTAAAATGTGCTCGTCGAGAGTTTTAATATGATTCATGAAACGGCTCAAATTCACCCTTCTGCTGTCATTGAAGGTGATGTAAAAATCGCAGCGAATGTGACTGTAGGTCCATTCACCTATATCTCGGGAACGATCGAGATTGGTGAAGGTACTGAAGTGATGTCACATGTTGTGATCAAAGGTCATACAACCATCGGTAAAGAGAACCGTATTTTCCCCCATGCTGTGATTGGTGAAGAGAACCAGGACAAGAAGTATGGTGGAGAAGAGACAACGGTAGTGATCGGTGATCGCAACGTAATCCGCGAAGCGGTACAAATCCACCGTGGTACTACTCAAGATAAAGCAACCACCGTGATTGGTAATGATAACTTGCTGTGTGTTAACGCGCACATCGCCCATGACGTTATTGTTGGTAACCATACTCACGTTGGCAACAATGCTATCCTTGGTGGTCACGTTACCCTTGGTGACTATGCCGGTGTTATGGCTCTTTCAGCGATTCATCCATTCTGTAATATTGGTGCTTACTCATACACAGGCGGCTGCTCTGCTGTTGTTCAAGACGTACTTCCTTACGTACTTGCGCAAGGTAACCACGCAACACCGTTTGGCCTAAACCTAGTAGGCCTTAAGCGTAACGGTTTTGAGAAGCCAGAAATCCGTGCATTGCAGAAAGCGTACAAAGAAATTTACCGTTCGGGTAAAACGCTTGAAGACGCAAAAGCAAGCCTAGTTGAAATGGCAAAAGAGTTTGAATCAATCAAACCTATGCTAGAGATGCTAGAGATTTCTGAGCGCGGTATTATTCGTTAATAACACTTGTGAAGCTGCATAAAAGATCGCAATCTTACGGTTGCGGTCTTTTTTACTTTTTAAAGCAACAAATTAGGTAGGTCATTCAGCAATGGAAAAACCACTACGTATTGGCATTATCGCCGGCGAACTGTCAGGGGACACTTTGGGTGAAGGCTTTATCAAAGCGATCAAAGCCCAATATCCGGATGCAGAGTTTGTTGGCATTGGTGGTCCGAAGATGATCGCTCAAGGCTGTGAGTCTCTGTTCGATATGGAAGAGCTCGCGGTTATGGGCTTGGTTGAAGTGTTGGGACGACTACCAAGGTTGTTAAAAGTTAAAGCTCAGTTGGTAAAGTATTTTAGCGATAATCCACCGGATGTCTTTGTCGGTATTGATGCGCCAGATTTTAACTTACGCCTTGAGCTTGATCTGAAGAAAAAAGGCATTAAAACAGTACATTATGTCAGTCCTTCTGTCTGGGCGTGGCGTCCAAAGCGTATCTTCAAAATTGATGCGGCGACCGACCTTGTGCTGGCCTTTTTACCGTTTGAAAAAGCCTTCTACGATAAGTATCAAGTGGCTTGTGAGTTTGTTGGTCATACCTTAGCAGACGCTATCCCGCTTGTACCGGATCAACAACAAGCGAGAGCCTTGCTTGGCCTAGAGCAAAACAAGCAGTGGTTAGCGGTGCTACCTGGCAGTCGTGGCGGTGAAGTCGGGCTGATTGCGGAACCCTTCATTCAAACTTGTCGTGAAATCAAGCAAAAGCATCCGGATATTGGCTTTGTCGTGGCTGCAGTGAATGATAAACGTCGCCAGCAGTTTGAAGAGATATGGCGATCTGTGGCGCCAGAGCTCGATTTCGTCATCGTTCAAGATACGGCACGTAACGTTATCACTGCCTCAGATGCTGTATTACTCGCTTCAGGTACCGTGGCACTAGAATGTATGTTGCTCAAGCGACCGATGGTGGTGGGTTATAAAGTTAATCGACTTACAGGTTGGTTGGTACAGAAACTGGCTATTACCAAATACGTATCTTTGCCTAACATCTTGGCAGGAGAAGAGTTGGTGAAGGAATTTATTCTTGATGAATGTGATCCTGAATACTTAGTTCCTGCCGTCGATAAGATGCTAACTAGTGATAACCAAGAACTTATCGACCGCTTTACTGATATGCACAAACTGATTCGCAAAGATGCCGATGTGCAAGCCGCTAAAGCCGTACTTAAGCTCATCGGCCGAGATAAACAAGATGACTAAACAAAGCAAAGAATTACCGCCTTTTGAATATCCTGAGGGATACCTTCGTATCGCTGGTGTTGATGAAGTAGGGCGCGGTCCCTTGGTCGGTGATGTTGTGACCGCTGCGGTCATTCTAGATCCAAGTAATCCGATTGAAGGATTAAACGACTCGAAAAAACTGTCTGAGAAGAAACGTCTGGCGTTACTGCCTGAAATTAAGCAGAAAGCCTTAGCTTGGTCGGTAGGTCGTTGTTCTCCAGAGGAAATTGACGAACTGAACATTCTTCAAGCCACTATGGTCGCAATGCAAAGAGCTGTCGCAGGTTTAGAAGTTCAACCTGATTTCGTATTGATTGATGGCAACCGCTGTCCCCAATTACCTATGCAATCGCAAGCCGTGGTTAAGGGAGACTTGCGTGTTGCGGAGATCAGTGCTGCTTCGATTATTGCTAAAGTGGTTCGCGATCAAGAGATGGAGGAGCTGGATAAGCTTCACCCTGAGTTTGGTTTCGCTAAGCACAAAGGCTACCCAACTAAGGCGCACTTTGAAGCGATTGAGCAACACGGTGTCATTGAGCAGCATCGTAAGAGTTTCAAACCCGTTAAGCGTGCGCTTGGCATTGAGTAGCAATACTGTTTCAGGGGTATATAAGTCGAAGTTTTTCACTTAAAATACCCCAAATATCTCCATCAATTATAACCGTTCCGGACTCTATCCATGTCAGACCCTAAGTTTATCCACCTTCGAGTTCATAGTGACTTTTCCATGGTCGATGGCCTTTCAAAAGTGCCACCCTTGGTTAAGAAAGTGGCTGAGTTGGGCATGCCTGCGATGGCGCTGACTGACTTTACTAACTTATGTGGTCTAGTGAAGTTTTATGGCACGGCCCACGGTTGTGGTATCAAACCGATCATTGGTGCTGACTTCGTGATGCAGTCACCTGAGTTTGGTGATGAGCTGACTAAGCTGACCGTGATTGCTGCGGATAACGTCGGTTATAAGAACCTGACTTTACTGATCTCAAAAGCCTACCTACGAGGCCACGTTCAGCATCAACCTGTGATTGATAAAGCGTGGCTGGCTGAGCTCTCAGAAGGGGTAATTATACTTTCCGGAGCTAAGAGTGGTGAAATAGGCAAAGCGCTGTTGAAAGGCAACCAGAATGTTGTCGAGCAGTGCGTCGAGTTCTACCAAACCCATTTTCCAGACCGTTTCTATCTAGAACTGGTTCGTACTGGCAGAGCCGATGAAGAAACCTATCTTCACTTTGCGTTAGAGCTGGCAGAGCAACATGACCTGCCGGTTGTTGCTACTAATGATGTAGTGATTCTTGATGAGACACTGTTTGATGCGCACGAGATTCGTGTTGCGATTCATGATGGTTATACGCTGGAAGATCCACGTCGACCAAAAAACTACAGCGCTCAGCAATATCTTCGTACTGAAGAGGAGATGTGTGAGCTATTCTCAGACATCCCTGAAGCATTAGAAAATAGTGTAGAGATTGCTAAGCGTTGTAACGTGACAGTCCGCTTGGGTGAATACTTCCTGCCCGCGTTCCCAACCGAAGGGATGGAAGAAACCGAGTTTTTGGTTAAAAAATCTGAAGAAGGTCTGGAAGAACGACTGGAATTCTTATTCCCCGATCCGGCGGTGCGTGCAGAAAGACGACCTGAATACGATGATCGTCTTAAAATTGAACTGGAAGTAATCAATAACATGGGATTCCCAGGTTACTTCTTGATCGTAATGGAGTTCATCCAGTGGTCAAAAGATAACGCCATCCCTGTAGGTCCTGGCCGTGGTTCAGGTGCCGGTTCTTTGGTGGCATATGCGTTAAAAATCACCGATCTCGACCCGCTAGAATACGATCTTCTGTTTGAGCGATTCCTCAACCCAGAACGTGTTTCCATGCCCGATTTCGATGTCGATTTTTGTATGGATAAACGTGACCAAGTAATTGATCACGTTGCAGAAATGTATGGTCGTGATGCGGTATCGCAGATCATCACTTTCGGTACGATGGCAGCGAAGGCGGTAATTCGTGACGTAGGCCGTGTACTTGGTCATGGTTTCGGTTTTGTTGATCGCATTTCGAAACTGGTTCCGCCAGATCCGGGTATGACGCTAGAAAAAGCATTCAAAGCAGAACCTGCACTGCCTGAGCTGTACGAAAACGACGAAGAAATTAAAGAGCTGATCGATATGTGTCGCATCCTTGAAGGGTGTACACGTAACGCAGGTAAGCACGCTGGTGGTGTTGTAATATCGCCAACCACTATCACTGACTTTGCGCCGATTTATGCTGATGCGGAAGGTCACTTCCCGGTAACTCAGTTCGATAAAAACGACGTTGAAACCGCGGGTCTAGTTAAGTTTGACTTCTTGGGCTTACGTACGCTGACCATTATTGACTGGGCGTTGGGCTTGATTAACCCACGTTTAGAGAAGGAAGGCAAAGACCCAGTCGCCATTGAGTCTATCCCATTGGAAGACCAAGCTTCCTTCAATCTGCTGCAAAATTCAGAAACCACTGCGGTGTTCCAGCTTGAATCGCGTGGTATGAAAGAGCTAATAAAACGCCTTCAGCCAGACTGTTTTGAAGATATTATCGCACTGGTTGCTCTGTTCCGTCCGGGGCCGCTTCAGTCGGGCATGGTAGATAACTTCATCGACCGTAAACATGGACGCGAGGCGGTTTCTTACCCAGATGAGCAGTGGCAGCACGAGTCGCTAAAAGAGATTCTCGAGCCAACCTACGGCATTATCCTCTATCAGGAGCAGGTAATGCAGATCGCTCAGGTTCTTTCTGGCTATACGCTTGGTGGTGCAGATATGCTTCGTCGTGCGATGGGTAAGAAAAAGCCAGAAGAGATGGCCAAGCAGCGTGCGACGTTCGAAGAAGGCGCGGTCGCCAACGGCGTAGACGGCGAATTGGCGATGAAGATCTTCGACTTGGTAGAAAAGTTCGCAGGTTACGGCTTCAACAAATCGCACTCGGCTGCATATGCTCTGGTTTCTTACCAAACTCTGTGGCTCAAAACTCATTTCCCAGCGGAATTTATGGCTGCGGTAATGACCGCCGATATGGATAACACTGAGAAAGTCGTCGGTCTGGTCGATGAGTGTTTCCGCATGAAACTCAAAGTGCTGCCGCCAGATATCAACGCAGGTTTGTATCGCTTTAATGTCGATGACGATGGGGCGATTGTTTACGGCATCGGTGCTATCAAAGGGGTGGGTGAAGGTCCAATTGATGCCATTCTCGAAGCGCGTAACAAAGACGGCCACTTTAAAGACCTATTCGATTTCTGTGCTCGTATCGACCTGAAAAAGGTTAATAAGCGAGTCATTGAGAAACTCATTTGCGCCGGCGCATTGGATCGCCTTGGTCCGCACCGCGCAGCAATGATGGCTTCACTGAACGATGCTGTTAAAGCGGCGAGCCAACATCACCAAGCAGAAGCCTTTGGTCAAACCGATTTGTTTGGCGTGTTGACCGAAGCACCTGAAGAAGTGGAGCACAAATACACCAAAGTTGAACCTTGGCCGGAAAAAGTGTGGCTCGAAGGTGAACGCGATACTTTAGGCCTTTATTTGACCGGGCACCCAATAAATGCCTACATAAAGGAACTTGGTAAGTACACCAGTTGTCGACTAAAAGACGCAACACCAACCAGACGGGATCAAAGTGTCACTGTCGCGGGTCTGGTAATTGCGGCTCGTGTGATGACCACCAAGCGTGGAACACGTATTGGTATTATGACACTGGATGATCGAAGCGGACGTATGGAGGTGATGTTATTCTCCGATGCGTTAGATCGATATGCAGAATTGTTAGAAAAAGATAAAATTTTGGTTGTTTCTGGACAGGTCAGCTTTGATGATTTCAATGGTGGTCTTAAAATGTCCGCGCGCGAGGTTATGGATCTCGGGACTGCTCGTGAAAAATATGCACGGGGATTATCAGTTTCCATCGATCAATCGCAAATCAATGACCGATTTTTTGAGCGTTTTAGTCAAATACTAGAACCTCATCGGGCGGGGAGCGTTCCTGTCCATGTATACTACCAACGCTCTGATGCACGAGCGCGTTTGACGTTGGGTACAGAATGGCGAGTGACGCCAAGTGACGCATTATTAGATGATTTAAAACAACTACTTGGGAAAGGCCAGGTAGAACTCGAATTTAACTAAGTTCGGTAAAACGCCACCGAATCATAAAGGATCTATAGATGAGCCTGAATTTTTTAGAATTTGAAAAGCCAATCGCAGAGCTAGAAGCAAAAATTGAAGCACTTCGTGACGTATCTCGTCATGGCGGTGAGTCTGGTGTTGATCTTGAAAAAGAGATTGAACAGCTAGAGAAGAAAAGCCTAGAGCTTAAAAAGAAAACATTCAGCGATCTTGGTGCTTGGGAAACTGCCCAGCTTGCTCGTCACCCACAGCGTCCTTACACGCTTGATTACATTGAGCATGTGTTTACAGAGTTTGATGAGATGGCGGGTGACCGTCACTACGCAGATGACAAAGCGATTGTAGGTGGTATGGCACGTCTTAATGGCCGTCCAGTAATGATCATTGGTCACCAAAAAGGTCGTGAGACTAAAGAGAAAGTAAAACGTAACTTTGGCATGCCTAAGCCAGAAGGTTACCGCAAAGCGCTACGTTTGATGCAAACGGCAGAGCGTTTTAACATGCCAATCATTACTTTCATCGATACAGCGGGTGCCTACCCAGGTGTTGGTGCAGAAGAGCGTGGTCAATCAGAAGCTATCGCGACTAACCTAAAAGTGATGGCGGGTCTTAAAGTGCCAGTTATCTGTAACGTTGTCGGTGAAGGCGGTTCTGGTGGTGCACTTGCTATCGGTGTTGGTGACTACGTCAACATGCTGCAATACTCAACCTATTCTGTTATCTCTCCAGAAGGCTGTGCTTCAATCCTATGGCGTGATTCAGATAAAGCGCCACAGGCAGCAGAAGCGATGGGTCTGATTGCTCCACGTCTTAAAGAGCTAGAGCTGATTGATGAGATCATCGATGAGCCTCTAGGTGGTGCACACCGTGATCACCTGCAGATGGCGCAGAACATGAAAGCGACCCTAGTTCGTCAGCTTGAAGAGCTAGAAGCGTTTGATAACGACACCTTGCTAGAGCGTCGATACCAGCGTCTAATGAGCTACGGTTACTGTTAATCGGCACAAATGTTAGAAAAAGGCTGAACTTAGGTTCAGCCTTTTTTATTGCCAGTGATAAACTAGCGTTAATAACTCCAAATGTTACTCGCTATGAAGCTCGAATCTATTTTTCAACACACTCTCGACCAATACTATCAAACCGGTAGCCGAATCGTCCTTGCCCTAAGTGGTGGGCTTGATTCTCGGGTCATGCTTGAACTGATGGCAAGCTACTGTAAATCGCGCAAGCTCGAATGCCTGGCGGTCCATGTTCACCATGGTTTAAGCGAGAATGCAGACAGTTGGGCTGAGCAATGTAAACATTGGTGTCAGGAGCTTGGTATCCCATTTGTGTTAGAAAAGGTTCAACTGGCAACTCAAGGCCGAAGCATTGAAGAGAGTGCTCGTGAAGCCAGATATACAGCACTTAATAAGCATCTTCAGCAGAATGATTTACTACTCACCGGTCAGCATGCTGATGATCAGCTCGAAACCTTTTTCCTTGCTCTCAAGCGTGGTAGCGGCCCAAAAGGTTTGTCCTCAATGGCGCAGAGTATGTCATTAGGTCAGGCGAATTTGCTCCGTCCGTTGTTGGCTATCGCACGGCATGAAATTGAAGAGTTTGCTCACGCTCAGCAATTGACTTGGGTAGAAGACGAAAGCAATCAAGACCAAAGATTTGAGCGTAATTTTGTTCGTCACTCATTAACGCCATCTTTAGTGGAGCGTTGGCCTCATATTAGGCAAGCAGTGCAGCGTACAGCCGAACTCTGCTCTGAGCAGGAGCAACTGCTTGATGAACTGTTAGCTGAGAAATATCTGCAATGTTTATGTGAAGATGGCAGCCTGTCTATTGCGATGTTGGACAATGCGTCAACTCTGATTCGCAGCCGATTAATTCGCATGTGGCTTGAGCAAAATCACCTGCGTATGCCCACTCGTGAGCAATTGAGTAAGGTGTGGTTAGAGGTCGCGATGGCAAAAGCGGATGCCAATCCGCAGCTGCAGCTTCCTGAGGTGCAAGTACGCCGCTATTTAAACAAGCTCTACATCGTTAGAGATTGGCAATCACTTGCCGAGTGGCAGCAACCGCTCGGTATTGATAAGCCTTGTCCTTTGCCTGATGAATTAGGAAGCTTAGCGCTCGTCCCTTCGAGTGAGGGGAGATTGTCTCGACAGGCATTAGCCCTAAGTCCGTTGCGTGTCACTTTTAACCCAGAGGGATTAAGTGCACACCCAGCAGAGCGTGGGCATAGCCGCAAACTGAAAAAGCTGTTCCAAGAGTATGGTGTGCCAAGTTGGTTACGACGCAGAACCCCTATCTTGATGTGTGGTGATAGGGTCGTTGCCGTGGGGGATTTGTTTATTGATCGCCACTTTATAGGTCAGGATTGTGAACTTGTCTGGGACAAGGGATCACGCTTTATGTAAAATTGTATACATAAAAACGTACAACTATCATGGAATTATAAGGAAGAGCAATGAAGAAATTCGCTATAGGATTGGTACTTGGAATGGGCCTACTTAGTGGTAATGCGCTGGCTGCAGGTGATGTTGCGGCAGGTCAAGCAAAAGCGGCCATCTGCGCTGCTTGTCATGGTGCAGATGGTATTGCAGTGATCCCTGGCTATCCAAACCTTAAAGGTCAAAATGAGCAGTATCTTGTGACGTCTATAAACGCTTACAAAAACAAAGAGCGAAATGGTGGACTCGCAGCAGTCATGCAAGCGCAAGCAGCAATGCTAAGTGATGCTGATGTCGCTAACCTAGCGGCTTATTACGCTAGTTTGAAATAGTCGATAGGATAGATTGCGAGCCCGAGCTACAAAGCTCGGGCTTTTTATTAGCCATTGAACATGGGATAATGACGCTAGTTACAATAGTTTAAGGGAAGAACATGAAAAAGATTGAAGCCATCATTAAGCCGTTTAAGTTAGACGACGTGCGTGAAGCACTCGCTGAAGTGGGCATTACAGGTATGACAGTGTCTGAGGTTAAAGGCTTTGGTCGTCAGAAAGGTCATACTGAGCTATACCGTGGTGCAGAGTACATGGTTGATTTTCTACCTAAGGTTAAGCTTGAAATCGTAGTTACGGATGACGTGGCTGATCAATGTGTTGATACCATCATCGAAACGGCACAAACTGGAAAAATCGGTGACGGTAAGATCTTTATCACTGATGTGGAGCGTATTGTCCGAATTCGTACTGGCGAAGAAGACGAAGACGCCATCTAACCCATAAGTATTGTTTAAAAAGAGCCGTAAGGCTCTTTTTTGTTTAGGTAATGCAATGAAGAAAAGCGCTTACTTTATCATCTTGCCTCTGGTCTTATCCTTAGTGGTTGTTGTCGGCTATCAATCAATCTTTAGCTTTACTCAGCAAGCTCAGATCGCGTCTATTTCAGGCAATAATGTCGCATTATCTTTGCAATGCTATCGTAATGAACAAGCGCCTGTTTTGGATAATCGTGGTGAGGTCAAGCTACTGGTCTGGAACATCTACAAGCAAAATAGAGAAAACTGGCAGCAAAGCTTAACTGAACTGTCGGATGGAAAGCAGTTGGTCTTGTTGCAAGAAGCCAGTATGACACCTGAACTCATCGATTGGGTGGCGAAACAGGGGTGGTTTGGTAGTCAGGTAGATGCGTTTAAAGCGTTTGATACATCCGCAGGGGTATTGAATTTGTCTTTGAATACGCCAAGCAAAGCTTGTGCTTACACTGAACTAGAGCCATGGCTACGTTTGCCTAAATCGGCCCTATACGCGCTATACCCACTCTCTTCAGGGGAGCAGTTAGCTGTGGTAAATATTCATGCGGTTAACTTCACCTACGGTACCAAAGAGTACCATCGTCAGTTAACGGCGTTGACTAAAGAGCTGAGTCAGCATCACGGCCCGATAGTTGTTGCCGGAGACTTCAATAGTTGGAGCGAAGAGCGCTTTGCGGTGATGTCAAAAGCGCTAACGTCACTAGGGTTAGAAGAAGTCGATTATCAACCAGATAATCGCACTCAGTTTGTGACTGGCTTGCCACTCGATCATGTCTTTTATCGTGGCTTAACACTGGAAACAGCAGAGGCGCCAATCTCTGACGCCTCTGATCATAATCCAATTTTAGTTAGTTTTCGCTTAGCACTCTAGAATATCAGGATGTAAAGCGCCCAAATTAGGTAGTAAGCAAGCCAAGGCAGCGCGGAAATAACCAATGCTTGACCGCGTTCAAATTCAGTCCAAGTTCCTACCGCGGCGTAGCCTAAGGCAATGTACCAAGGCAGTAATAGTGGGAATGAGCTAGCAAACTGTGACCACTCGTTAGTTAGTGGTAGCTTTAACAGCCCGTTGAGGCTATTCAAATCGGCGGCATACACCATAACTTGGCCATGTTTTAGTAGCGCACTCACGTAGCTTGCCAAGTCACCGATAATCGCAGGGAAAGTGATCACCGCGCTGGCTGCGAACCATTTCCAGAAACCATGCTGATGCTGGCTTGGTTTTGTCGCGAGATTGAACCAGAAAGCAAGCATCAGAATGGTCAGCGTTCTACCAGCAATATCACTAATGATTTCACTCGCCATCAAGGTATTGGCGTCAAGTAGTTCTAGCTGTTTTGGGTTGGTTTCTGCCAGTTGCGCTGCAAGCCCTTGCCTTAGCCACTCGAAATCAACCATGTCGAAGTAAGCGCCCCAGAAAAGAAACGGGGAAAGTACCAAGAAAATGTACGGCTGCCAGCCCCAAGCACCACGTTGGTAGAGGGCTAAGAAACAGGCGCTAGGCGAACGGAAAATGTCGACTAGCATGATTAACGGGTTACTTGACGGGTTCATACACTTACCTTAGTTACGTCTACATACAGCTTAAGTTTCTGACCTGGCTTAAGGTACTTCTGTCTGCTGAGATCGTTCCATTTAACGATGTCGTTTGATTTGACTTTAAATTTGCTCGCAATACCACTGATGGTGTCACCTGTGCGGACGTTGTAGAACACAGTGCGGATGATCGCGCCGTCAGAGCTGTTTTTCCAAATCACCAGTTTTTGACCAACGCGCAAGGTGTCTCTTGGTCCCATGCCATTCCACTTCGCTAATGATTGGTGTGACACCTTGTTGGCGCGAGCAATCGACCATAAGCTATCGCCAGAGCGAACTGTGTGAGTGAGCTTAAATTGACCACGAGACTTAGCCTGTGTTTTCGCTAATCGGTTCGACGCGCTAAGAGCATAGGCTTTGTCGTCTCGTGTCGAAGTTGGGATCATCAAGTGTTGGCCGACTCGAATGTTGTTGCCACTGAGGTTATTCGCCGTGCGAATCACGTTGGCAGTGGTATTATACTTTTGCGCTAAGACACTCAGGCTATCCCCAGACTTCACCTTATAGCGAACGACTTTCATTCCTTTACCACGGTTTTCTGCTACCGCTTTATTGAACTTAGCGACGCTATCTTTTGGAAGAAGCAATTGGTGAGGCCCGTCCGGTGCTGTCGCCCATTGGTTGTATGCAGGGTTGAGGCCTTGTAGCTCTTTAACACTGATACCCGCGTAGTTAGCGGCTATGGCGAGGTCAAGTTGCTCTTTAGGGTCAACGAGTTCAACGACAGGCTTGTTAGCAATCGTTGGAATACTGATACCATACTTTTCTTGGTTAGCGACAACGTCTGCTAGAGCAAGCAGCTTTGGTACGTAACCACTGGTTTCTTTAGGCAAATCAAGCGAGAAGAAATCTGTAGGCTTGCCGAGTTTGGTGTTTTTGCGAATTGCACTAGATACTCGTCCGCCGCCACTGTTGTAGGCAGCAATGGCGTGAGTCCATTCGCCATCAAAACGTTTGTTGAGATAGGTAAGGTAATCTAGGGCGGCATCGGTTGAAGCGGCGACATCACGACGTCCGTCGTACCAAAAGTTTTGCTTAAGGCCTTGTTGCTTACCCGTTCCCGGAACGAATTGCCATAAACCCGCAGCACTACCATGAGAGTAGGCAAAAGCATCAAAAGAGCTCTCTACCACTGGTAATAGCGCTAACTCTAACGGCATATTGCGTTGCTCTATCTTCTCTGTAATTAGATACAAGAACGGCTCTGCACGTTGTGAGACAGTTTTTAGGTGGTTAGGGTGTTTTAGATACCATGTACGGTAGTAGTCAACGAGCTTGTGGTCAGGGATTGGCATCTCTAACTGCATAGCGATGCGCTTCCAGACATCTTGTTGTGTCTGTGGAGTCACCACTGGCTCGGATTTTACGATAGGTTTTGCTGGTTGAGCGCTTGGCTCAGTTTGCTTAACTGTTGGATTGTTTGTTTCTGGAGAGACGGCTTCTCCAGAATCAGTCGGCTGGGTAAGCTGACAACCTGATAATAATAGCGCTAATACCCAGCTGTGTTTAACTCGCATTGCACAGCCCTTTTTTTACTTGGCTGCTGATAATACTTGTCCCAATTAGTAGGTGACAAGCGGCAAAACGTTAAAATTCGTTCTTCCACTCACGTAATGCGCTAAAAATTGCGAGTGAGTCGCTTTGAGTAGTACGATTTGCGACAGAACGGATGACAGTTTGTTGATCGGTACGCAGAAAAGGGTTGATCCATTTCTCACGCCGAATCGTGGTCGGTAAGGTTGGCTTGTTCTGTGCTCTTAGTCGGTTAACCTCGTCACGATATTGCTGAAGCTGCTGGTTATCTGGCTCTACAGCAAGAGCGAAAGCGATATTACTTGCGGTATATTCGTGCGCGCAGTAGACCTCGGTTTCTTCTGGTAGCGCGGCAATTTTGGTGAGAGAAGTGTGCATCTGCTTCATCGTACCTTCAAAGACGCGTCCGCAACCCGCCGAAAACAGCACGTCACCACAGAAAAGTTTACCATCACCCACATAACCAATATGACCGCGAGTATGGCCTTCTAAGCCGAGCACAAAGAAGATTTCATCAAACAGTTCTATCTGATCACCAGCATCAACAGCATGCGTCAAGGTAGGCACTGGCTCATTGGTTGGGCCGACAACATCGACGTCTGGAAACTGTCTCACTAGTTCCGGGACGCCGCCGATATGGTCATTGTGATGGTGGGTAATGAGAATCGCTTCTAAACTCAAGTCATGCTCTTTGAGATACGCCAAAACTGGCGCAGAGTCACCTGGGTCGACAACGGCACAACGGCGATCGCTATTTTCGATCAGCCAGATGTAATTATCATTAAATGCAGGTATGCTTTTGATATTCAACATGGTTGTGTCTCCAGTATATCGGTCAACAGACGCTTGGGTGAAGCAGGTAACTATGAAGCCAGCACGTAGTAGTAAAAAGCTTGAAAAGCCTCATTCATGGTCTCAGCTAAAAAATGGTCAGTGGGTGAATGAATCCATTCAAACCCGCGTTGACGAATGGTGCCCTAAGCTGTTCGGTTATCATTTACTAAAGCTGGGAGGCCTGAGCTGCGAGTTAACCAGTTTCAATTGTAATATTCAACATCAAGTTCATCTAGATATCCAGAACCCGTTGCATAATGTCATTGCAGATGGCTACGATTTGCCCTTTTTAGAGAAAAGCTTCGATGCGGTATTGATGGCGCACCAGTTAGATTACTGTAATGATCCGCATCGTATGTTACGTGAAGTGGATAGGGTGATGATTGATGATGGCTATTTGATTATCACTGGATTCAACCCTATCAGCTTTACCGGATTGGCGAGCTTGATGCCGTGGAGAAAGAACAACCTTCCGTGGAGTGGTAGGATGTTTACACCAAATCGCATTAGAGATTGGCTAGGGTTACTCAATTATCAAGTGATTGAATGTGATAGCTACGCGCTGTTCCCGATGCAGAAATATCGTACTATGTGGACATGGCTTGAGAACAGTTTAGGTGAATGGGCTTCGCCGCTGGGCAGTTTGTATTTTATTGTTGCTCGTAAACGAACCTACCCACTTAAGCCGATTAAGCCACACTGGAAGTTAAAAAGAAAATTGACGCCAGTTGGCGTCAATTACAAAGTGTCGAATAAGCAAAGTCATTAGCTAGGCTTGTAGCCGCTGTCTTCTTCGGTCGGGTTTTCTGCAGCCGCTCGGGCTAGTTCGTCACACATTTCGTTTTCGCGATGGCCTGCGTGACCTTTAACCCAACGCCAGTCAACGCTGTGACGTTCAGTTTCTTTGTCGAGTGCTTGCCAAAGATCGGCGTTCTTAACTGGTTTTTTATCTGCGGTTTTCCAACCGCGTTTTTTCCAGTTGTGAATCCACTGGGTAATGCCTTGGCGTACATACTGGCTATCTGTGGTGAGAATTACATCACATGGCTCTTTAAGGGCTTGCAGTGCAACAATGGTCGCCAGCATCTCCATACGATTATTGGTTGTCAGTGTATAACCTTTGGCTAATGTCTTTTCGGTTTGTTTGTAGCGAAGAACCACACCGTAGCCACCAGGGCCAGGATTGCCTAAGCAGGAACCATCAGTGAAAATTTCCACCTGTTTCGTCATGATTTGATACTATTGGGTTAAGCACATTATTGGCATAGTCTGACACACATTTTGTTATGAATACCAGCAACAATTCTAAGCAACACCGTATCGTGGTACTCGATACCGAAACAACCGGTATGAACCGCGAAGGCGGGCCTCACTATCAAGGCCATCGCATTATCGAGATCGGTGCGGTCGAGATCATCAATCGTAAACTAACAGGGCGTCACTTCCACTGTTACATCAAGCCAGATCGAGAAATACAGCCTGATGCAGTCGAAGTCCACGGTATTACCGATGAATTCTTGGTTGATAAGCCAGAGTACCAAGATGTTCACGTAGAGTTTCTCGATTTCATCAAAGATGCTGAGCTGGTGGCGCACAACGCGCCCTTCGATACCGGCTTTATGGATTACGAGTTTTCTATGCTCGATCCGCAGATTGGTAAGACGAGCGATTTCTGTAAGGTGACCGATACGCTTGCGATGGCGAAGAAGATCTTCCCAGGCAAGCGAAACAACCTTGATGTGTTATGTGATCGATACGGAATCGATAACTCGCACCGTACGCTCCACGGGGCTTTGCTCGATGCGGAGATTCTGGCCGACGTATACCTGTTAATGACAGGTGGGCAGACTTCTTTGCAGTTTAATGCCGGAAATGGCAACGAAGAGGGCGGCGAAGCGATAAAACGTGCAGCAAGTGGACGAAAAGCGCTAAAGGTTTTGCGTGCAAGCGCCGATGAAATAGAAGCCCATCAAAGTAGATTAGATATCGTCGAGAAAAGCGGAAGCTGCCTCTGGCGTCAATAGGAGAAAGGATGTTGAGGATTTGGATTGCCATAGTTGCTATGTTGTTTAGCGCTTTCAGTTATAGCGCTGAAGAGTCCTCAATATCTTTATTGGACAACCGTTTTAGAGTTGACCCCTCCATCAAACAGATCACCTTTGTAATCTATCGTGCAAAACGTTCTCAGCCAGTGGTTCTTGTTAGACCTGATGGTAAAAAGTATTACGCGTGGCGTAGCCCAGACAATGTTCGTTGGTATCAAGAGTCCTCAATGGACATCGTGTCGATTGATAATCCAATGCCAGGGCCGTGGCAAGCTATCGGTCGAGTCACACCGAAGAATAAAATTAAGCTTATCTCTCACCTTGAACTGACAACCGACCAACTCCCGAATCGCCTTTTCCAAGGGGAGTCGATTAAGTTTAACGCCAGATTGACGTCGGATGACCAACCTTTGGTACTACGAGATTTTCTTGACCGGGTCAAACTCAAAGTCACTTTCACTAAATACATTGAAAATGAAGATGAGTTGATCAAAGAGGCCAAGCCAGTTCCAGAAGTGATAGGTGAGTTTTCCGATGATGGGCAAGGGCTTGATGAAGTGGCAGGGGATGGCATATTCACCGTCTCTCTACCCATTACTAGCGCACCGGGTAAGTATCGGGTAAGAATCACTTCGGGTAATGGTGTGTTCTTGCGTGCTCAAGAGCAAGAAGTGCTGGTTTACCCAACGCCTCTGCAAACGACCTTTATCCAGTCACGTGATGCAATGAGTCCAAATAAGGTTGTGATTGCGGGTGAGCAGGGAATGATCTTACCTGGGTCAATTGCAGGGCATATAGAACATACCTCTCCAAGCGGTGAGCTGACGTCAGTTCAAGGTTCGGCTGATGCCGAAAGCAATAAGCTTGAACTGGAGATTCCGTATAGTGAGGCGATTGGCCTTTACTCGTGGACCGGAGAGGCATTTGCTACTGAAATGGGCTCTCAGAGGCCACTAATCTTCTCAATGACAGATCATACTTACAGTGTTGTCGCGGAAGTCGACATGGCGGAGACTCGTCGATTGCAGGAAGAGGAGCGCCTAAAACAGCAGAAGCTGTTAGAGGAGATGGAGCTGATACAAATGCGCGAAGAAAAGCGTACTCGCACCATGATTGTTATCGGAGTTGGTAACGTTGTGGTGGTTATTCTCGGCTTGGTGGTCTGGTTTGTTAGGCGTAAGCTTAAGGCGAGCAAGCAAGCGATACCTGAGATGCAATTGGAAATGCCGAAGAAGTAATATTTTTCGCGTACGGATCGTCGTATTCAACGAATAAAAACGCTGATGATGTTAGTTGCAACTAATACTCGTAGTAGAAACTAACATTAGGGTTGATAATAAAAAGGGCTGCAAACGCAGCCCTTGTTGGTTTTGGTAAGTTCTATTCTAGATAAGGTTTACGCGACTTCATCCATTGCTGAAGAAAGCTGCGGTTGAGGCTTTGCTGCTAATTCCTCAGGACTGAAATCATCAACGTTTATCACGTAGAGTCGCTGCTCTTCAGCTTCACGCAACAGCTTCGCTTGGTTGGTGTCAATAATACCTTTCTCTAGTCCCATCGCCGCAACCTCGTCTAGGCGTAAGAATGGGCGGCGTTTACCTGTCTCTTTACAGATCTTATCAAAAATAGGCTCTGCCTTAAGGATGACTTCAAGCGCTTGCTCGATACGGCCAACGGCATTAAATTCACTGGCTTCAAAGTATTGGTAACGACCAATGCGTGAACGCGTTTCACTTGGCGTTTGTAGGATCTGAGCTACTTGGCTATCTAGCTTGTCGCTCGGCGCTTTGCGCACACGGCCAAATGGCATGATTAAAACGCGCAGTGCCTTGCCCAACCATTTGTTAGGGAAGTTAGCCAAAAATTCATCGACAGCCAGTTCAGTCTGCTTCAGGCTATCTTGTAGACCCCAATGTACGAGCGGAAGATCTTCGATAATGCGACCATCACTTTCATAACGCTTTAGCGTCGCTGAGCTTAAGTAAAGTTGGCTTAGAATGTCACCTAAGCGGGCAGACAGGCGCTCTTTACGTTTCAATGAACCGCCAAGAACAGCCATTGAAATATCAGATAGGAAAGCGATGTTAGCGCTATAGCGGTTCAATTGTTGGTAATAACGAGTGGTTGAGTCTTTCACTGGTGCATCAGAGAAACGACCATCCGTTAAACCTAACCATAGGCTGCGGACGAGATTACTCATCGTGAAGCTTACGTGGCCTGCTAGTGCGTTATCAAACTTGTCTAGAGCATCAGAGGAATCTGAGTAAGCGGCGTTCATTTCTTCTAGAACATATGGGTGGCAGCGAATCGCTCCCTGACCATAGATAATCATAGAGCGGGTTAAGATGTTCGCGCCTTCAACAGTGACGGCAATTGGCGCACCTTGGTAGCCACGAGCAAGGAAGTTTGATGGCCCCATACAGATACCTTTACCACCAACAATGTCCATAGCATCAATAACGCTACGCTGCATTCTGTGGGTACAGTGATATTTGACGATTGCTGAGATAACCGATGGTTTCTCGCCAAGGTCTATACCCGCCACGGTCAAGGCGCTGGCTGCATCCATAACGTAGGCATTACCACCTAAACGCGCTAATGGCTCTTCAACCCCTTCCATATGACCAATAGGTTGTTTGAACTGACGACGAATTCGTGCGTAAGCTCCTGTTGCTAATGCGGCTGTTTTAATACCACCGGTAGAGTTTGACGGTAACGTAATACCTCGACCTACTGACAGACACTCAACTAGCATACGCCAGCCTTGTCCGGCCATTTTCGGGCCACCAATGATAAAGTCGAGTGGCACAAATAGATCTTCACCGCGTGTTGGACCGTTTTGGAATGGAACATTAAGTGGGAAATGACGGTTGCCGATTTCTACACCTTTTAGGTGAGTCGGGATCAAAGCACAGGTGATACCAAGATCTTGTTGCTCACCCAGTAGACCTTCTGGATCGCGTAACTTAAAGGCTAGGCCTAGAACAGTCGCGACGGGCGCTAAGGTAATGTAACGCTTGTTCCAAGTCAGGCGCATACCCAATACTTCTTTGCCTTCCCATTGTCCTTTACACACAACGCCAAAATCAGGAATGGAGCCTGCGTCTGATCCAGCTTCAGGGCTAGTTAAAGCAAAACATGGAATCTCTTTACCCTCTGCAAGGCGGGGTAGGTAGTAATCTTTTTGTTCTGTTGTACCGTAGTGTTGCAGCAGTTCGCCAGGGCCTAATGAGTTAGGTACACCCACTGTCGAAGAAAGTACGCTAGAGACACCTGTTAGCTTTTGCAGTACCAGAGACTGGGCGTAAGCAGAAAACTCAAGGCCACCGTATTTCTTCTTAATGATCATGGCAAAGAACTTATTGTCTTTGAGGTATTGCCAAACTTCAGGTGGTAGGTCAGCTAGCTCGTGAGTCACTTTGTAGTCATTGACCATAGCGCAGACTTCGTTCACTGGCCCATCTAAGAAGGCTTGCTCTTCGGCGCTTAGCTGAGGCTTTTGAATGTCGTGCAGCTTTTTCCAGTCCGGCTTACCTTTGAACAGTTCCGCTTCCCACCAAACTGTACCGGCATCAAGCGCTTCTTTTTCTGTCTGCGACATGGCAGGAAGCACCTTTTTAAATAGAGCGAGCGCTTTTTTACTGATTAGCGATTGTCTGATTGATGGTACAGCGAGGGTCGCAATGGCAGCGATGAATAAGATCCAGCTAAGAGAGCCAGCACTACCAAAGATAGAGAGCACAACCATTGTGGCAGTTAATGCAGCGATGGAGAGCAGCAGTGAACTGCGGTGATACAAGCAGATCGCGAGAACTGCGGTAAAGCCAAGTAGAGAGAGCAAGATGTCCATATTTATGTTCCTTATTACGGCGGAATTTAATCTGTTTTATGCCGATAACATGTAAGAGGTCTAACCAGTTAAGTGTAATCAAAATATTAATAAAATGTAAAACCGGTATTTGCTTAAAAAGTGATCTAAGTAGAGTGAAAAGTCTAAAAATGATGGACTATGCGGTTTTTGTGAACCAAGATTTGCAACAAAGCGGGAATTGTTATCAGCAAGCTATCGACAGTGAGAATTGTTTGAGTAAACTCTGTAGGTAACGTTTTCTGTATTTCACGCAGAACTATTTATTACAAAAATTAGAGATAAACCTATGTACCAGGACTTAATTAAAAACGAGTTGACCGAAGCTGCTGACGTTCTGAATAAGTTTTTAAGCGATGAAAACAACATTGCGCAAATTGAAGCGGCAGCGAAGATGCTGGCTGATTCATTTAAGCAAGGTGGTAAAGTGCTTTCTTGCGGTAACGGTGGTTCACACTGTGATGCTATGCATTTTGCAGAAGAGCTAACGGGTCGCTATCGCGAAAACCGTCCGGGCTTACCTGGTATCGCTATTTCTGATCCTAGCCACCTATCGTGTGTAAGTAATGACTTTGGTTATGATTACGTTTTTTCTCGCTACGTTGAAGCTGTGGGTGCAAAAGGTGATGTGCTATTTGGTCTGTCAACCTCGGGTAACTCAGGTAACATCTTAAAAGCGATTGATGCAGCTAAAGCTAAAGGTATGAAAACTATTGCCCTAACAGGTAAAGATGGCGGCAAAATGGCAGGCCTAGCGGACATCGAAATCCGTGTTCCTCATTTTGGTTACGCAGATCGAATTCAAGAGATTCACATTAAGATCATTCACATTGTGATTCAACTTATCGAAAAAGAGATGGAAAACGCTTAATTGTCGTTACTGTTTTTATCTTATAACTATAAGCGCTAGCGAATTCGCTGGCGCTTATGCTATTAAAGAAGAAACCGCACGCAAGGATTAAGGGAGTTTAGTAAACCATGTGTGAACTGCTCGGAATGAGCGCCAATGTGCCAACCGATATCTGTTTTAGTTTTACCGGGCTGATGCAGCGCGGCGGTAATACTGGTCCGCACCGTGATGGTTGGGGAATCACTTTCTACGAGGGCAAAGGCTTTCGTAATTTCAAAGATCCGAACCCAAGTTGCGATTCAAAGATCGCTGAGCTGGTACAGAACTATCCGATTAAAAGCTGTGCGGTGATAAGCCATATTCGTCAGGCGAATCGCGGTGCAGTGAATCTTGAAAATACCCACCCCTTTACCCGTGAACTGTGGGGACGTTATTGGACCTTTGCTCACAATGGTCAATTGAGCGATTACCAAGATTTAGTAACGGGTAGACACCGCCCCGTTGGGCAGACAGATAGTGAGCTCTCATTTTGCTGGTTGCTTAAGCAGATGGAGGATGAGTACCCAGAACCACCGCAAGATATGGTGGGGGTGTTTCGTTTTGTTGCTGAGTGCTGCGACAAGCTGAGAGAGAAGGGCGTGTTTAACATGCTGCTTTCAGACGGTGAGTACGTCATGACTTACTGTACTAACCACCTTTATTGGATTACCCGTCGTGCACCTTTTGGTAAAGCTGCGTTACTTGATGAAGATGTGGAAATCAACTTCCAAGAAGAAACAACGCCTAATGACATCGTGTCTGTCATTGCGACTCAACCGCTGACGGGTAATGAAACTTGGCATCGCATGAAGCCGGGCGAGTTTGGTATTTTCCATTTTGGTGAGCTGATCGATGGTAATGCCGATGAACTGACTGATGTCGCTTATGCGCCCAAAAAAGTGGCCAGTCAGGCACCAACTGAGCCGCTAGAGTAACGGAACGGATGCGAGAACGGACTTCGTCCTATGGAAAACGGGAGCGGGTTTCGCCCTGCTAGATAGAAGACAAATACTTCGCTCAGTCATTCCATAGACTGACGAAGGAAGGAGTAGGGAATCTCAATTAGTTATCTAGTCGTTTTAAGAGTTCCCCAACTCGCTCTTTCCTCGCTCTTGAGCGATGACATGATAAATTATTGAAACAAAAGATCTGATGAAAACGCCAACTCTATAAAATCTCCCGATTCCCGTTTCCCACAAAAAAGGCCGATGTCTCCATCGGCCTTCTGTATTTCTAGGGGCTAACTTACGCTAGCTGAGCTTTAACATGCTCAACGATATCAGCCATTGCGACAGCGGTTTTCTCACCAGAGCGGCGGTTCTTGTACTCGAAGTTACCTTCTTTCATTGAACGGTCGCCAATGACGATAGTGTGAGGAACGCCGATTAGCTCCATATCAGAGAACATTACGCCAGGGCGCTCTTTACGGTCGTCGAATAGCACTTCGATGCCCATTGCCGTCAGTTCAGCGTACAGCTTCTCAGCAGCTTCTTTCACTTCTTCTGACTTGTGCATGTTCATTGGTACGATCGCGACTTGGAAAGGTGCAAGTGCGTCTGGCCAGATGATGCCGTACTTGTCGTGGTTCTGCTCAATTGCAGACGCAACAACACGAGAAACACCGATACCGTAACAACCCATCTCTAGGATAACGTTTTTACCGTCTGGACCAAGAACGCCACAGTTCATTGCTTGAGAGTAAACATTACCTAGTTGGAAGATGTGGCCTACTTCGATACCACGTTTCAGTGCGATGGTACCTTTACCACAAGGGCTTGGGTCACCTTCAACTACATTACGTAAGTCTTCAACTTGGCCAAGCTCAACATCACGACCCCAGTTGATACCGAAGTAGTGCTTGTCGTCTACGTTAGCGCCTGCGCCAAAGTCACTCATTACAGCAACAGTGCGGTCAACGATGAATGGCAGTTTAAGACCTACAGGGCCTAGTGAGCCAGGGCCAGCGCCGATTAGGGCACGGATCTCTTCTTCTGTTGCCATCTCTAGAGGAGCTGCAACTTGAGGAAGGTTTTCTGCTTTCACTTCGTTCAGTTCGTGGTCGCCACGGATGATAAGGGCGATTAGGTCAGCGTCAACTTCATCAGATGCTTTAACAAATAGCGTCTTAACCGTCTTCTCGATTGGCAACTCAAACTGTTCAACAAGCTCAGCAATTGTCTTTGCCTTTGGTGTGTCAACTAATGTCATCTCTTGAGTTGGAGCCGCAGCTTCGTCAGCCAGAGCGAGTGCTTCGGCTTTTTCGATGTTCGCTGCGTAGTCAGATTCAGTAGAGAAGGCAATTAGGTCTTCACCACTTTCCGCAAGTACGTGGAACTCTTGAGAACCACTACCACCGATAGCACCTGAGTCAGCCAGTACTGGGCGGTACTCAAGGCCCATACGGTCGAAGGCTTTACAGTAAGCATCGTGCATTGCGTCATAAGACTTCTGTAGACCTTCTTTATCAATATCAAAGCTGTACGCATCCATCATGCAGAATTCGCGTGCACGCATTACGCCAAAACGTGGGCGACGCTCATCACGGAACTTAGTTTGGATTTGGTACAGGTTTAGCGGTAGCTGCTTGTAAGAGCTCACTTCATTGCGCACTAGGCTAGTGATTACTTCTTCAGCTGTTGGGCTAAGAACAAACGGACGAGTGTGTCGGTCAGTAAAGCGAAGTAGCTCAGGACCCATCTTCTCGCTGCGGCCTGTCTCTTCCCATAGTTCAAACGGCTGAACAACGGGCATCAATGTTTCGACTGCGCCTGCATTGTCGATCTCTTGACGAACGATGTTTTCGACTTTACGCAGTACACGTAGACCAGTAGGTAGCCAGGTGTAGAGACCTGAAGCCAGCTTACGGATCATACCTGCACGTAGCATGAGCTGGTGGCTCACTACTTCTGCGTCGTTTGGAGTCTCCTTCAGAGTAGAAAGAAGATAATTACTGGTACGCATTTAACTTATCCGTTTATTAAAGTTAGATACTCAAGCCAGAATGGACAGGAGTATGGAAGTCCCACGAGGGGAAAATTGTTAGCCGCTTATAATATCAGCCAAATGCCATTGTCAAAAGCTTTCAATCGCAGTAACCGTTATTAAGTTATCGTTAACGGTGAACTTCACATTCATATCGAACAAATTTACCGCATATTCTTTACTATCAGGCTTGTTCTTTTTGTAAGCAGGGCGAGGGTCTTGTGCTAAAACCTGCTCAATTACCGTCTTTTGATAGTCAAGATATCCGCGGGTTTCTAACTGCTCTGTGGCTAATGACGAAAATAGGACTTGAGACTTTTCTGGTTCCGCTTCTGCGTAGCTTCCTAGCGCTTGAGGAATAGAGTCTGAATAAGGGATATATGGCTTGATGTCGATGATGGGAGTGCCATCGACTAAATCGACATTACCAAGATCGAGATAGATCTGATCACCATGTTTTGTGATCCCTTTAATTTCAACCGCTGACATACCAATCCCATTGGGTCTAAACGTCGAACGAGAAGCAAATACACCTACACGCTCATTGCCACCCAGTCGAGGTGGTCTGACAGTAGGCTTCCATCCTGCCGCTAAATTCTGGTCAAACAGAAACAATAACCAAGCATGGGAGAATTGCTCCAACCCGCGTAACGCTTCGGGACTATTCGCCTCTCCAACTAGCTTTACTCGCGAGCGAGCAGCAGGCACTAAGCTCGGCTGTCGAGGAACGGCGAACTTCTCTTTATATGGGCTTTCAATAAAACCGATCGGCTCTATGGAATACATCTCTTTTCTCTCAATTTGGTGATGAGGAAAAAGTATCACAAAAAAGAGTAGTAAAACTTGTTGATAATGATTATTATTTAAAATGTTATAACATAACAGTTTTTATTGAGGTAATTATGCAACCCAACATTCACCCTGAATACCGAACCGTGGTTTTCCATGATACAAGCATTGATGAGTACTTCCTTATCGGTTCAACATTGCAAACTGACCGCACTATTGAGTGGAAAGATGGCAAAACCTACCCGTACTTTACGATTGAAGTCTCTTCTAAATCCCACCCTTTTTACACAGGTAAGCAGCGTGTCATTCATCAGGAAGGTCGTGTCGCTAACTTTAAGCGTCGATTTGGTCAATTTTCTAAAGGGGACAAGTAAATGAAGGTCGTAAAATCTCTTAAGAGTGCTAAGAATCGCCATCCTGATTGTCAAATCGTCAAAAGAAGAGGGCGTTTGTACGTTATCTGCAAAACCAATCCAAGATTTAAAGCGGTGCAAAAGTAGCCTCCATTCTCAATCGGATAAAGCTCTCATTTTTGACTATCCCAGTTTGAGGCTTTTCCCCCTCTCTTAAACCACCAGAGTGCTTGGTTATAGATAAGCGTAATTTATGCCTCTCTTTGGTGGTTGAGTTTCCTCCTTATACCAATCAACGACTTAAAGGCCATTAAATAAACAGAATGAATGTATTTATATAAATTATAATTCTGTTATTTGGTTTTGTTTTGGTGATATTTGCTAATTATTTGTGCAAAATGCGTTAAATAATATGATTTGTTACACACTTTGTAACATTTTGCATTTCTAATTGAGTATTTTGTCGAGTACCCTGCGCTGGCATTTGGAACATTTTTGTCACATTTGCGCAGGAATAACTACAAGGAGGGAACAGATGAGTTCATCTGCTTCAATTAAACAAAATTCACCTAAGAAGCCGCTATTTACGCGTTTCTTAGACGCTGTTGAATATTTGGGGAACCTATTACCCCATCCTATCACTCTATTCGCCATCTTCTGTTTAGCTATCTTAGTGCTATCTGGTATTGCAGGTTACTTTGAAGTATCTGTTATGGACCCGCGCCCTGAAGGTGCGAAAGGTCGTGCAGCAGACGGCATGATCCACGTTGTCAGCCTTTTAAATGCTGATGGTTTGGAGCTAATCGTTACTAACCTAGTGAAAAACTTTGTTGGTTTTGCACCGCTAGGTACAGTGTTAGTCGCTATGCTAGGTGTCGCTATTGCTGAACACTCTGGTCTATTGTCGGCAGCAATGCGCGGTATGGTAATGGGCGCATCTAAGCGCATGGTTACAGTAACGGTTGTATTCGCAGGTATCATTTCTAATACGGCATCTGAGCTAGGTTATGTGGTACTTATCCCGCTAGCTGCAATGCTATTCCACTCTTTAGGTCGTCACCCTCTAGCCGGTCTTGCTGCGGCATTCGCTGGTGTTTCTGGTGGCTACTCTGCAAACCTGCTAATCGGTACTGTTGACCCACTGCTATCTGGTATTACAGAAACTGCAGCGCAAATGATTGACCCAACCTACACAGTTGGACCTGAAGTTAACTGGTACTTCATGTTTGTGTCGACTTTCTTTATTGCAATCACTGGTGCTTTTGTTACTGAAAAAATCGTTGAGCCTAAACTAGGCAAATACAATGATGAAGAAGCGTCAGAAGACCTATCTCAAGATAAAATGGGTGGTCTAACTGCTGTAGAGAAAAAAGGTCTTAAGCTTGCAGGTCTTGCGGTATTAGTTGTTTCAGCGCTTCTTGCTTGGACTGTCGTTCCAGCAGATGGCATCCTTCGCTCTGACGCAGGTACTATTGCTGGCTCACCATTCTTGAAGAGCATCGTAGCCTTTATCTTTGTATTCTTTGCTGTACCTGGCTTTGTTTACGGTAAAGTTGTTGGCACGATGAAGACAGATCGCGATGTTATCGATGCAATGTCTAAGTCTATGTCTTCAATGGGCATGTACATCGTACTGGTATTCTTCGCAGCTCAATTTGTGGCATTCTTCAAGTGGACTAACTTTGGTCAAGTCTTCGCTGTTGCAGGGGCAAGCTTCCTACAAGAGATTGGCCTAACTGGCCCAATGCTGTTCTTCGCCTTCATTCTTATGTGTGGTTTCATCAACCTAATGATCGGTTCAGCATCTGCACAATGGGCAGTAACAGCACCAATCTTTGTTCCTATGTTGATGCTGGTTGGCTACGCGCCAGAAACTATTCAGGCGGCTTACCGTATCGGTGATTCTACTACTAACATCATCACGCCTATGATGAGCTACTTCGGCCTTATCCTTGCTGTAGCAACGCGATACATGAAGAACCTAGGTATCGGTACGCTGATTGCGACAATGCTACCTTATTCAATCGTGTTTATCGTGGGTTGGAGTTTGCTGTTCTACGTTTGGGTGTTTATCTTGGGTCTACCTGTAGGTCCTGGTGCGGCGACGTACTACACGCCTTAATCACACGTACTTTATTGAACGATTTAGCCGGAGCTCATTGCTCCGGCTTTTTTGTGCCTATAGATTTTCTGTACAGCCTGATGAGTTGACAAGTGATAGTGGTGAACTTTACTTATCGGTAGAGCGCCATGCCTTGGAGGTAAAATGATTCAGCAAATTCAGCTCTTTCCAATCCCGAGCTTTCTTCTGGCTCATATCATTCCGTAATTCAAGCCAACGAGCATGGGTAAGCTTTGGGCTTTGTCGCTATTGATATGGTTGTGCTCTCTTCCCGCAGTCAGTTCAACCACAGTGCAGTTAGTCACGCTTGACTATCCCCCCTATATCGTCCATCGCGAAGGGGAGTTATCCGGTGTGGCCGTCGAGCTTGTTGAAGCTGTATTTGAAGAACTCGATGTCCCGATATCAATAGAAGTTTTACCTTGGGCAAGAGCCTTGAGTAATGTTCAGTTTGGTCGTGCTGACGCTATCTTTACCGCATTTAAAAATCCAACGCGTGAAAAGTTTGCCGATTACTCTAATGAGATTTTGTTTACGCAGAATATCAGCCTAGTAGTAAAAAGAAGCAGTAAAATAAGTAGCTACGATTTTTTATCCCGCGATGTTTCGGCGGTCGCTATCTGCGCTGTCAATCGAGTCAGTTATGGTAAGCAGATGGACGCTTTATTGGCGGATGGACGCTTTAGGCTAGTCTTTTGGCGCAACCGAACTGAAGATTGTGCTCGCTTGGTCAGGACGGGGCGGGCTGATGTGTGGGTAAATAATGATTTTGGTGCGCGAAGCATTCTGGCTAGTGAACAAATGGAACAAGCACTGGAAATACTCTCGCCGCCAATCGAGGCCACGCCCAGCTATATCGCGTTTTCTAAGCTGAAAGAGCATCAGTGGCTTAGAGACAGATTCGACCAAGTGCTAAGAGAAATGAAGGATGATGGACGCTATGAAGCCATCATTGATGACTACTTCGATAGTCTAAAAACAGTGCCCCCAAAAGAAAAGGGCTGACATTACGTCAACCCTTGATAGCTTATGTTAGCAAAAGTAAGTGATTACCAACCTTTAACTACGCCACCTTGGAAGATGTCAGAAGCTGCTGTGTAAACTTCTTCAGTCTGGTAAGACTTAACAAAGTTTTGTACGTTTTCCGCTTGTGCGTTGTCTTCACGCGACACGATTAGGTTTACGTATGGAGACTCTTTGTCTTCAACAAATACACCGTCTTTTTGTGGTGTTAGGTTGATAGAGCTTGCGTAAGTTGTGTTGATAACAGAAAGCGCAACGTCATCTAGAGAGCGTGGTAGCTGTGCTGCATCTAGCTCTACGATAGTGATGTTTTTCGGGTTTTCAACGATGTCACGTACAGTTGCTAGCAGGCCAACGTTCTCACGCAGTTTCAGCAGTCCTTGTTGCTCAAGTAGAATCAGTGAACGACCTAGGTTTGTTGGATCGTTAGGTACAGCGATACGAGCACCTTCTTGAATTTCGTCGACCGCTTTCACTTGCTTAGAGTAACCCGCGATTGGGTAAACAAACGTGTTACCCGCGATAGTCAGTTTGTAACCACGATCGGCAACTTGCTGATCTAGGTATGGCTTGTGTTGGAACGCGTTGATGTCGATAGAGCCATCGTCTAGTGCTGCGTTTGGTGTTACGTAATCAGTAAAAGTAACCAGCTCTACATCTAGGCCGTATTTTTCTTTAGCGACTTTAGCTGCAACTTCAGCAACTTGTGCTTCTGCACCAGCCATAACACCAACTTTGATCTTGCTAGTATCTGCTTCTTTTTCACCACAACCTGCTAGTACCAATGCTGATGCAGCAGCTGCGATAGTTAATAGACCTTTAAGACTGAATTTCATCACTATCTCCTTATAAATTAAATCTGTGAGTATTCTTTATTGTATTCTTAGCGGTGATCGACACGACGGACAATCGCATCTCCAATGGACTGAATGATTTGAACGAGCACGATAAGCATTACCACAGTCACGGCCATAATGACCACGTCATAGCGGTGGAAACCGTATCGAATGGCGACGTCACCTAGACCGCCTCCGCCAACTGTTCCTGCCATTGCTGAGTAACTGACAAGCGTGACGAGTGTAATGGTTACCGAGTTAACGATGGTTGGCATTGCTTCAGGAAGCAGTACCTTAGAAATAATTTGAATTGGGGTTGCGCCCATCGATTGCGCTGCTTCAACTAATCCTGTTGGGACTTCAAGTAGAGCACCTTCTATAAGACGAGCAACAAATGGGATCGCGCCGATTGTAAGAGGTACGATGGCTGCTGTTGTACCGATAAATGTACCGACTAACAGTTTGGTAACTGGAATAATAGCCACCATCAGTACTAGGAAAGGAACGGAACGACCCACGTTAACAATAGCGCCGAGTACACTGTTTAGTTTCGTGTTCTCAAGTAAGCCACCTTTCTTGGTGATATGCAGAATGACACCGAGTGGAATACCAACGGCAAAGCCAACAATGCCCGCCACAGCAACCATGTAGATAGTATCCCAAGTCGCGCCGATAAGTAGATTGCTGTTTAAGCTCAGCCACTGTGAAATTTCATTAAAGGACATAGCCTAGCACCTCTACTTTTACCTTGTGCTCACGCAGGAACTCAATCGCTGCATTGTCATCTTGTTCATTACCAAATAGTTCTGCGACCATCATGCCGAATTTGACGCCACCTGCGTAATCGAGGTCTGAACTGAGAATGCTGACATCAATGTTGAATTTACGGGCAATTTGCGTCATCAAAGGAGCATCAACCGTTGCGCCAGTGAACTCTAGACGGACAAGTGGGTAACTGCCATCAACACGCGTTGCTTGCAAGCGAACTTGGTAATCTTCTGGAATCGACAAGTCGAGTGTAGAACGAATGAATTGATGCGCCAGTTCTGTTTTAGGATGAGCGAAAATTTCACCGACAGTCCCTTTTTCGACCAGCTCGCCATCACCAATGATCGCTACTTCGTGACAGATGCTTTTTACAACGTCCATTTCGTGAGTAATCAAAAGCATAGTGATGTTAAGCTTTCGGTTGATCTCTTTTAGCAGCTCTAGAATCGACTGAGTGGTTGCTGGATCCAATGCGCTAGTCGCTTCATCACACAGCAGAACCTTTGGATCAGACGCAAGAGCACGTGCGATCGCGACACGCTGCTTTTGACCACCACTTAGGTTTGAAGGGTAGCTTTCATGCTTATCTTCAAGGCCGACCAGTTTCAGCAGCTCGGTCACTTTAGTGGTGATGTGTGCTTTATCTTTGCCTGCCAACTCAAGTGGCAGAGCAACGTTGTCAAAAACCGTACGTGATGACAGTAGGTTGAAATGTTGGAAGATCATGCCGATGTTACGGCGAGCTTCACTAAGCTGAGATTTACTCAGTGTGGTCAGGTCTACACCATCAACCACAATTGAGCCTGTTGTTGGCGCTTCTAGCATATTTACGCAACGAATAAGCGTACTTTTCCCTGCTCCCGATGAGCCAATAACACCAAAGATGGTTCCTTGTGGAATATGAAGGTTAATCTCCTTTAAGGCATGTATTTCCTTACTGCCCTGGTAGAACACCTTATTTACTTGATTAATTTCAATCATCGAGAGACCCGCTATCAGATTAGATGAAGAGTAGCAGATAATGTTGAGCTACATCTCATTTAGTAGATGATGCTATGGTCTCACGTGTTTTCTGTCAATAGATATTTTTACGTCTAGACGTCTAAACGTATTTTTTGCTCAATCGATTGGTAATTAGATAGTGATGAAAGAAATAAAGCGTGCAATAATTCTTATAAAGCACAGTACATAGAGAAGCATATTTTGGCAAAACCAGCAGTCTTTTTAGACCGAGATGGCGTGATTAACATCGATCACGGCTATGTTCACGATGAGCATGATTTTGAGTTTGTTGATGGTGTATTTGAAGCGACCAAGAAATTGAAAGAAATGGGCTATCAATTGGTCTTAGTAACAAACCAGTCGGGTATTGCTCGTGGTAAATTTAGTGAAGATCGCTTCCTATCTTTGACTCAATGGATGGACTGGAATTTTGTCGACAATGGCGTTGAATTTGATGGTATCTATTACTGTCCGCATCACGCTGAACATGGTCACGGTAAATATAAGCAAGATTGTGATTGCCGTAAGCCAAAACCTGGGATGTTTATCTCAGCACGTGACTTCTTGAAGATTGATATGGCGAATTCTGTCATGGTCGGTGACAAAGCTGAAGACATGATGGCAGCTGAAGCAGCCGGTGTTGGCACTAGAATTCTTGTTCGTACAGGCAAACCTGTCACAGAGAAAGGCGAAGCTATCGCGTCTGTGGTACTCGACAGTATTAAAGAAGTCCCAGCGTATTTAGCAAAATAAACTGAAAAAGGCTGCCAAGGGCGGCCTTTGTTTTGTTTGGAGGGAATCATGAGATATCGGTTGTTATTTGCAGTCGCATTAGGGTTGAGCGTGTCAGCGTGCTCTTTTACTTCGATGGAACGTGAAAACCACTATCAAGGTGATTTTCTATTCTATCAATGTAGTGGTGGTGAAACCTTCAAACTAGCCATAATGCCCAATGATTATACGGCACTATTAAGGCTACCTAAGAAAGATTATCGCATGGTCCAGGTTCCCTCAGGCTCTGGCACTAAATATATTCTCCATGATGGCACAGCAGAAATACAAAACCCAGTGACCCTCTATACCAAAGGTAAAGAAGCGCGTTTAGAGCTCGACCACTTGGTGTATAAAAATTGCATTACCCAATAGATCTTTTACGATAGCGTGTCTGGAGGCGTGTCGCCTCCTTTGAACGTTCAACTACTAGACCCACGACTTTATGAGCAAAAAACTAACCATTCTTGATATTGCCCGGTTATCCGGTGTTGGAAAATCGACCGTCTCTCGTGTTCTGACCAACGATCCTAAAGTTAAGCCAGAAACACGTGCCAAGGTTGAACAGGTGATTCAAGAGTCAGGTTATGTTCCCTCTAAGTCTGCGCAGGCGATGCGTGGAGGAAGTCAAAAAGTGGTGGGGGTCATTATCTCTCGTCTCGACTCGCCATCAGAAAACAAAGCTGTAGGGAGTATGCTCAACACACTTTATGGTCAAGGGTATGATGTTGTCATCATGGAAAGTCAATTTGATCGAGCAAAGACCAATGAGCATTTGGATGTGCTGAAAAAGCGCAATGTTGATGGCGTCATTGTGTTCGGCTTTAGTGACTTTGATATTGCTAAGCTGGCGAGCTGGCATAATCGCACTGTGGTTATCGCGATGGACACAGATAAGGTCTCTTCAATTAATTACGATAATAGGCAAGTCATTGTTAAGGCGTTGCAATTCTTAGAACAAAAGAGCCTCAATAATGTTGCATTTATCGGTGTCGACCCTAGTGATAAAACTACGGGTAAGTTGCGTTTAGACGCTTATCTCGATTGGTGCCAATCTCACTCTATTTCACCGAACTATCAGACAGGTCAGCTAAACCACGAAAGCGCTTATTTGCTGGTGGACGATGTCTTGAACCAAGGCGTTCAAGCGATAGTTTGTGCCAGTGACACCTTAGCTTTAGGGGTCATTAAGCGTTTGCAAGAGCTTAATCGTGAAGATGTGGTTGTCACTGGCGTGGGTGGAAATGAACTGCTTTCCTTCCTATTTCCCAAAGTATTTAGTATTGACCCTGGTTACTCTTTAGCCGGTGAAAGGGCTGCTAAGTTACTGATTTCTCAAATTAATGGTGAGCTTGAGCAAGTTCATATCACTCAAGAACCTATCTCAATCTAAGCCATTATTTTCAAAGTGATTTAAAATTATACTGTGATCTCTTTCAATTAATGGGACTGTTCCCATTTTTATCTGTAAATAGATCTGACAATATAATAAGTACATTTGGGAATGTTCCCATAAATAGAAAAACAACAAGCTTAGTCAGTTTGAATCGTCAACATTGTTGACAACAGATGAATGAGAATCCAATTAGGGTGGACATGGATATGAGTAAGATTGCGAAACAAGAAGTTGAGCGTCTGATTGAATTAGTTGGTGGTCGCGAAAACATCGCGAGTGTAAGCCACTGTCTAACTCGCCTTCGCTTTGTACTGAATGATACCGATAAAGCAGACGAGAAAGCGCTAGAGGCGTTGCCAATCGTAAAAGGTTGTTTTACCAATGCGGGTCAGTTTCAGGTAGTGATCGGAACTGAAGTTGATGAAGTGTATAAAGTGCTGATTGAGCTATCAGGTAAGAGCGAAGCGTCAAAAGACGAAGCGAAACTTGCTGCTCGCCAAAACATGAACGTATTGGAACGTGGTATTTCCCATCTTGCTGAAATCTTTGTACCACTACTTCCTGCAATCATCACTGGTGGTTTGATCTTAGGTTTCCGTAATGTGATTGGTGACATCAAGATGTTTGATGGCCAGTCGCTAACTGAAATTAGTCAGTTCTGGGCGACGGTTCATAGCTTCTTATGGTTAATCGGTGAAGCGATCTTCTTCTTCCTGCCTGTTGGGGTATGTTGGTCAACAGTGAAGAAGCTAGGAGGCACACCAATTCTAGGTATAACTTTAGGTGTGACTCTGGTCTCTCCGCAGTTGATGAATGCCTATCTTATCGGTAAGCAAGCCCCGGAAGTGTGGGACTTTGGTCTATTCGTGATTGAAAAAGTTGGTTACCAAGCTCAGGTGATTCCTGCGATGTTAGCGGGTATGGCGCTGGCGTTTATCGAAACTAACCTTAAACGTATTGTTCCTTCGTACCTTTACTTAGTTGTCGTTCCTTTCGTATCAATTATTGTTTCTGTGGTATTGGCTCACTCTCTAATTGGTCCATTTGGCCGTGTCTTAGGCGATGGTGTGGCATTTGCGGCTAAAGCGGCGATGACCGGAGACTTTGCTGTTATAGGTTCAATGGTATTTGGTTTCCTATATGCACCACTTGTTATCACAGGTATTCACCACACGACTAACGCTGTAGATCTACAACTAATGCAAGATCTAGGTGGCACGCCAATTTGGCCATTAATCGCACTATCAAACATTGCTCAAGCTTCAGCGGTTGTCGGCATTATCATCATCAGTAAAAAACATGGTGAGCGTGACATTTCAGTTCCAGCGGCGATTTCTGCTTACTTAGGTGTAACTGAGCCTGCGATGTACGGTATTAACTTGAAGTACAAGTTCCCAATGCTAAGCGCAATGATTGGTAGTGCAATTGCAGCAGCGATCTGTGGTAGTGCGGGCGTTATGGCGAACGGTATTGGTGTGGGTGGTCTACCGGGTATCTTATCTATCCAACCACAATTCTGGGGCATCTTTGCAATCGCAATGTTAGTGGCAATTGCCATACCTGCCGCATTGACCCTGTTCTTCTACAAACGTGCGCAAATGAAAGGCGAGTTAGAGCCTGCAAACGCGTAACCCATCATTTTTTTGGAGCGGCATTTCGTCGCTCCTTTTTCAAAGTTTATTATTTTTTGGTAAGTGAGTTTAGCAATGACAACAATCGCTAATGATGCAAATTGGTGGAAAACCGCCTCGATCTATCAAATTTACCCTAAGAGCTTTTGCGACAGTGGCAGTAAAGGAACTGGGGATATTCAAGGCATTATTTCTAAGCTTGATTACTTGAAACTACTGGGTGTTGATGCGATTTGGTTAACACCTGTTTATCAGTCACCAATGATTGATAATGGTTACGATATCTCTGACTACTACGCGATTAATCCAGACTTTGGCACCATGGATGATTTTGACCAACTACTTGCTGAAGCTCATCTGCGTGGTATCCGTATTATTATGGACATCGTAGTCAACCACACTTCGACTGAGCATGAGTGGTTCCAGTCTGCTCTTGGTGACAGAAACAGTCCTTACCGTGATTACTACATCTGGAAAGATCCTGTCGATGGTGGAATCCCTAACAACTGGCAGTCAAAATTTGGTGGTAGTGCTTGGGAACTTGATGAAAAAACCGACCAGTACTTTTTGCATCTATTCGCCAAAGAGCAGGCCGACCTCAACTGGGAAAACCCGAAAGTTCGCGGCGAAGTCAAAGAAGTCATCAGCTTCTGGGCTGAAAAAGGTGTAGATGGCTTCCGTCTGGATGTAATCAACCTAATTTCTAAACAGCAGGACTTCCCCAATGATCACCTCGGCGATGGTCGACGCTTTTATACTGATGGACCTCGCGTACACGAATATCTGCAAGAGATTAGCGAGGCGGTATTCCAGAAATATGGCAGTGTGACGGTGGGTGAAATGTCTTCGACGACCCTAGAGCATTGTCAGCAATATTCATCGCTTGATAACAAAGAGTTGTCGATGGTGTTTAATTTCCACCATTTAAAGGTCGATTATCCAAATGGTGAAAAGTGGACCAAAGCGCCGTTCGATTTCTCTCAGTTGAAGCAGATCTTTAATCATTGGCAGACAGGTTTAAATGGCAAAGGGTGGGGAGCACTATTCTGGTGTAACCATGACCAGCCACGTGTCGTGAGCCGATTGGGTGACGACAAACATTATCGTTTGGAATCGGCCAAAATGCTCGCTGCTTCTGTGCATATGATGCAAGGGACGCCTTATATCTACCAAGGTGAAGAAATTGGTATGACCAACCCAGGTTACACCTCTATCGAGCAATATCGTGACGTAGAAAGCACCAATATGTATGACATCATGGTGAATGAGCAAGGCGTTGAACATCAAGAAATGATGGCGATTCTGGCACAAAAATCTCGTGATAACTCTCGTACGCCGATGCAGTGGAATGGGGATCAGTATGCTGGCTTCTCAAAAGCGCAGCCTTGGCTTGAAGTGGCAAGTAACTATGCGGAAATTAACGCAGATAAAGCAGTAGCAGATAAAAACTCGGTATTCTATTTTTATCAGCAGCTAATTCAGTTACGTAAAGAGATTGAAGTGATCACTACAGGTAGCTATATCGATCTCTATCCTGAGCATAAAGCAGTATTTGGTTATCAGCGTAAGTCACAAAGTCAGACCCTAATTTGTTTGAATAACTATTACGCAGCCGAAACAGAGTGTGTCTTGCCTGAAGAGTTTGATTGCGATAAAGCACAATACGTTTTGGGTAACTATGAGCTTTCTGGTGACAAGGTATCTAAGCTTCAAGTACTTCGCCCTTATGAAACACGCATTATTCTTTTAAACAACTAACTTCCCCCTATAGATGTTAGTTATCGCCTCGGCTATTCGTCGGGGCTTTTTTATACTTGCGAGAATAGAAGTGCGCTTAGATTTTCGATAGGTACAAAAAAACCAGCTCAATGAGCTGGTTTTCTGTATATGGTGGAGGGGGACGGATTCGAACCATCGAAGGCAGTGCCAGCAGATTTACAGTCTGATCCCTTTGGCCACTCGGGAACCCCTCCAGGGTATTTTATACTTGGTAATGTTTTCCCAACACATTATTCAAGTGTTTCTCACAACTTATTGAACGGGTTATCCACTCAGAGCAGTCATAAGAAGAAATATGGTGGAGGGGGACGGATTCGAACCATCGAAGGCAGTGCCAGCAGATTTACAGTCTGATCCCTTTGGCCACTCGGGAACCCCTCCAGGGTGTTTTATACTTGGTAGTGTTTTCCCAACACACTATTCAAGTGTTTCTCACAACATATCTAACGGCTTATCCACCGAACAGACTATTATAAGAAAATATGGTGGAGGGGGACGGATTCGAACCATCGAAGGCAGTGCCAGCAGATTTACAGTCTGATCCCTTTGGCCACTCGGGAACCCCTCCAGGGTATTTTATACTTGGTAATGTTTTCCCAACACATTATTCAAGTGTTTCTCACAACTTATTGAATGGGTTATCCACTCAGAGCAGTCATAAGAAGAAATATGGTGGAGGGGGACGGATTCGAACCATCGAAGGCAGTGCCAGCAGATTTACAGTCTGATCCCTTTGGCCACTCGGGAACCCCTCCAGGGTGTTTTCCTATTCTCAATCAAGGAATAGGCTTAAGTGATGTTTTCCCAACACATCTCTCAAGTGCGGAGCGCATCATAGCAAACTCGTAAAAGCTGTAAAGCGTTTTCTTATAATTTTGAATTGAATGATGCCTTTTTGGGCAAAGATGGCAGGAATTAATCATAAAGCTCAAACAATCAACGGCTTTACTTACATAATATTTCTCGCTCTTTACATTAGTTGACGTTCAGAATGCGAATTACCGGATACAATATGTCTAGTTTATCTATGCAGAATCTAACCATGAAAAATAAAATTGTTCTGAGTTTATTGTCTCTGTCTATTTTGGCTGCCGCTCCTGCATCGTATGCCAAGAGACAAGGCCCATCGAAGGTAACTGTTGTCACTGAGCAAGTACAAACCCATCAAGTATCCCAGTCTCTTGTACTCGTCGGTAAATTGGATGCAGAGCAGTCCGTTATCATTTCTCCTGAAGTGGCTGGCAAAGTTGACGTGATTGCCGTTAAAGCCAATCAAGTTGTTCGAGAAGGGCAACTGTTGATTCAACTTGACGATGACAGAGCTAAGGCTTCAGTGGCTGAAGCGAAAGCGTATCTCAAAGATGAGCAACGTAAACTTAAAGAATTTGAGCGTTTGGTTAAGCGTAATGCGATTACTCAAACAGAGATCGATGCGCAAGAGACAAGTGTCGACATCGCCAAAGCGCGTTTAGATGCTGCTAATGCTGATCTTAATGATTTACACATCAGCGCGCCGTTTTCAGGAACGGTGGGCTTTATTGATTTTAGCCGCGGTAAGATGGTGAGCGCGGGCACAGAGCTATTGAGTTTAGATGATTTATCGGTCATGCGCTTAGATCTGCAGGTGCCAGAGCGTTATTTGTCGCAACTTTCTAATGGTATGCAAGTCACCGCAACGACGGCAGCGTGGCAAGGTCAATCCTTTAGTGGTGAAGTAGTCGGTATAGACTCTCGCATTAACCAGGAAACCCTGAACCTGCGAGTTCGTATTCAGTTTTCTAACCCAGAGCAGCAGTTAAAACCGGGGATGTTAGTTTCGGCTGCAATGGACTTTCCTGCCATTGAAGCGCCCATTATTCCGGTTCAAGCTCTCGAGTATTCAGGAACCAAGCGCTTCGTCTATGTCGTAAATGAAGAGGGTACGGCAATACGTACAGAAGTCATTTTGGGTGCGCGCGTCGATAACCAAGTGGTGATTGAAGAAGGGCTTTCTATCGGCGATAAGATCGTTGTGCAAGGTATCGTCAATATGCGTGATGGTGTCGCTGTTTCTGAGTTAGGCAGCGATGGTCGTCCTAAAAACGCGCAAAAGAGCCAAGAAGGGTCTAACTAATGCTGTTATCTGATGTTTCAGTAAAGAGACCTGTTGCTGCGGTTGTACTCAGCCTCCTACTGTGTGTGTTTGGTATCGTCTCATTTAGCAAGCTTGCGGTGCGCGAGATGCCAGACATCGAAAGCCCTGTGGTCTCGATCAACACCCGTTACGATGGTGCTTCGGCAACCATCATAGAAAGTCAGATAACGTCGGTGCTTGAAGATCAGCTTTCGGGCATCAGTGGTATAGATGAAATTTCCTCTACAACGCGTAATAGTAGCTCGAGAATAACTATCACGTTTGAGCTGGGCTACGATCTGAATACGGGCGTCAGTGACGTTCGAGATGCGGTAGCAAGGGCTCAGCGCGCATTGCCTGATGAAGCCGATGACCCAGTTGTTTTTAAGAACAATGGCTCAGGTGAAGCCTCTCTTTATATCAACCTAAGTTCATCTGAGATGGATCGGACTCAGCTAACCGATTACGTTGACCGAGTGCTACTTGACCGTTTTAGCCTTATCTCTGGGGTGAGCTCGGTTGATGTTTCCGGCGGCTTGTACAAGGTGATGTACGTTAAGCTCAAACCAGACCAAATGGCAGGGCGTGGCGTGACGGCATCGGATATTACAACTGCCTTACGCAGTGAAAACGTTGAAAATCCGGGTGGTGAAGTGCGTAATGATCAAATCGTTATGTCTGTTCGTACTGCTCGCAGCTATAACCAAGCTGAAGACTTTGAATATTTGGTTGTCAAGCGTGCTTCAGATAACTCGCCAATCTACCTGAAAGATGTGGCGGATGTTTTCATTGGTGCAGAGAACGAAAACTCGACCTTTAAAAGTGATGGTGTCGTTAACGTTAGTATGGGGATCGTACCTCAATCGGATGCCAACCCGCTTGAAGTTGCGACAAGAGTGCACAAAGAGGTCGAGAATATTCAACAGTTCTTGCCTGAAGGAACGCGCTTAGCCATCGACTACGATTCAACGGTGTTTATCGAGCGTTCAATTGCGGAAGTCTACAGCACGCTGTTTATTACCGGTGGCTTAGTTATCTTGGTGCTGTATATCTTTATCGGCCAAGCAAGAGCGACGTTAATCCCAGCGGTAACTGTACCTGTTTCTTTGATTTCATCGTTTATCGCCGCTTACTATTTTGGTTTTTCAATCAACCTGATCACTTTAATGGCCTTGATCCTATCGATTGGTCTGGTTGTGGATGATGCGATTGTGGTTGTGGAGAACATCTTCCACCATATTGAGCGTGGTGAGAAACCCCTGCTCGCAGCTTACAAAGGGACACGTGAAGTGGGTTTCGCGGTTGTAGCGACGACCTTGGTGCTAGTCATGGTCTTCCTGCCAATTTCCTTTATGGATGGCATGGTCGGCTTACTGTTCACGGAGTTCTCGGTATTGTTGGCGATGTCGGTGATCTTCTCTTCGTTGATCGCGTTAACCTTGACGCCAGTTTTAGGCAGCAAGCTCCTAAAAGCCAATGTTAAACCAAACCGCTTTAATCTGTTTATCGACAATATGTTTAGCCACCTTGAATCAGGCTATCGTAAGGTTCTGAAAGGGGCTCTGAGTTGGAAATGGGCCGCACCACTCGTCATCATGGCGTGTGTCGGCGGTAGTTGGGGCTTAATGCAGCAAGTTCCAGCTCAATTAGCACCTTCAGAAGACCGCGGCGTTATCTTTGCTTTCGCTCGCGGTGCTGATGCTACCAGTTACAACCGTATGGCTGCGAACATGGATATCATTGAAGACCGCTTGATGCCTCTGCTTGGGCAAGGTTTCCTGAAATCTTTCAGTATTCAATCACCAGCTTTTGGTGGTAATGCAGGTGACCAAACGGGCTTTGTTATCATGATCCTTGAAGATTGGAATGATCGTGATGTCACGGCACAGCAAGCTCTGGGCGAAGTGCGCAAAGCGCTAGCGGGTATTGCGGATGTTAGAGTATTCCCATTTATGCCTGGTTTCCGTGGTGGCTCTAGCGAACCCGTTCAGTTTGTTCTCGGTGGCTCTGATTATGCTGAACTAAAGACGTGGGCGGAAAAACTAGAACAACTTGCTGAAGATTCGCCGTTTATGGAAGGCGCAGACATCAACTACTCAGAAAGAACGCCAGAGCTAGTTGTGTCAGTAGATAAACAGCGCGCCGCCGAGCTTGGGATTAGCGTGGAAGCGATCTCTGAAACACTTGAAATCATGTTGGGTGGTAAGAGTGAAACGACCTTCGTTGAGCGCGGTGAAGAGTATGATGTTTATTTGCGTGGTGATGAGAATAGTTTTAACAATGCCGCGGATCTGAGCCAAATTTATATGCGTACGGCTTCTGGTGAATTGGTCACTCTTGATGCGCTCACTATGATTGAAGAGGTTGCCTCCTCGATTCGTCTATCGCACTACAACAAGCAGAAGGCAGTGACGATTACTGCTAACCTTTCTGACGGCTACACCTTAGGGGATGCGCTCGATTTCTTAGACCAACAAGCAATAGAGCAGTTACCTAGTGATATTTCCGTGAGCTACTCTGGTGAGTCAAAAGACTATAAAGAGAACCAGTCGAGTATCTTAGTGGTGTTTGGTTTAGCGCTGTTGGTGGCTTATCTCGTTCTCGCTGCGCAGTTTGAAAGCTTTATCAACCCGCTAGTGGTTATGTTTACCGTCCCTATGGGAGTGTTTGGCGGCTTCCTTGGACTGTTTGTGATGGGACAAGGCCTCAACATCTATAGCCAGATTGGTATGATTATGTTGATCGGTATGGTGACTAAGAACGGTATCTTGATTGTCGAGTTTGCTAACCAACTTCGCGATCGCGGCATTGAGTTTGAGAAAGCTATTGTTGATGCGTCTGCGCGTCGCTTGCGCCCAATCATGATGACAGCATTTACCACTCTTGCTGGTGCTATACCGCTGATTATGTCGACGGGGGCGGGCTATGAAAGCCGTGTGGCTGTAGGTACGGTGATCTTCTTTGGTATGGGCTTTGCGACTTTGGTAACTCTGTTCGTTATCCCTGCCATGTACCGCTTGATTTCAGCAACGACTCAGTCGCCGGGCCATGTGGAAGCTGAGCTAAACAAAGAGCTAAGCCACGATGTGAAAGCACGTGTTTCGCACGGAGAGTTGGATTAAAAGCGGACTGCGTCCTTGGAACGCTCCGCTCCGAGATTGGGCTTCGCCCTGCGAGAATTTTGAACGGGCTTCGCCCTTTGAGAAGAGCGTCATTCCTTAGAGTGACGAAGGAGTGAGTAAGGAATCTCTAACAAGGTTGCCCATCCGCTTGAAGAGATCCCCAACTCGTTCGTATCTCACTCTTGAGGATGACGAGATTAAAAAAAGCAAAGGGTAGACACATAGTGTCAACCCTTCAAACTTTTGTCGCTTCTCGCTTCTCGCTTCTCGCTTCTCGCTTCTCGCTTCTCGCTTCTCGCTTCTCGCTTCTCGCTTCTCGCTTCTCGCTTCTCGCTTCTCGCTTCTCGCTAACCGTAATTAACACTATAACGCGTTGGTTTGTGGTTCATAGCCAACACAAGGTTTAGCGCAATGGCACCAATGATTGAAAGTACGATAACTTGCGGTGACACGAAGAAAAACGATGCGACTAAAATAGTAAAGTCGATAGCTAATTGAGATTTCCCAACCGAAATGCCGAATTTATCTTGGATAAATAGACATAGAACATTGAAGCCGCCCAAACTAGAGCGATGGCGGAAGAGAATCAACATACCTAGTCCCATCAATAAACCACCTGCGACTGCACAGTAGACTTCGTTAATGGTATCTAAGCTAATCACTAAATAGAGGTGATCGGCAAATATAGAGACCAAGGCGCCAGAAATTGCACTATTAAAAGCAAAACGAGAACCGAACCGCTTCCATGCCAAAAGGTAAAAAGGGCAATTTGCAATAAAGTAGAGTGTACCAAAAGAGAACGAAACAAATTGGCTGGCTAACAGTGCCAGACCGGTTGTGCCGCCTGTGAGCAATGATGCTGATTGTAAAAAGAAAACCCCTTGGGCAACCAGAAAAGTCCCAGTCAAAATTGCGATCCAGTCTTCTCTTCTTGAGTGTTTTTCCATCAATTTTAAATTTAACCGCTGAATATTGGCGTGCATACTATTTAAAAATTGAGGATTTCGGTAGCTTGAGAGGGAAAATTAGGGTAAACCTATGTAATTATCGTTTTACGGAGTGTAAAGGATAAAATTGACACGTTTCTCAATCTTCATTTCGAGAAATGTTCAATATGACATTCCTTGTAAAGCATTATGAAAAAACTGCATGAGAAAAATTTAAATTTTCTCTTTATGACCTAGATCAAATTATGTAGAATGCGCGTCATTAGCTTAATGCAAACGTTTGCGTCAGGTAAAAACGTCGGTATTGAGGTCATAAATCAGTTTTTTAAAACTTTAAGTCTTAATCTGAGTCAGGAGATACAGATGCTAAAGCGTGATATGAACATCGCAGATTACGATGCGGAACTGTTCGCAGCAATCCAAGAAGAAACTCTTCGCCAGGAAGAACACATCGAACTAATCGCTTCTGAAAACTACACAAGTCCACGTGTAATGGAAGCTCAAGGTTCTCAGCTAACTAACAAATACGCTGAAGGTTACCCAGGCAAGCGTTACTACGGTGGTTGTGAGTACGTAGATAAAGCAGAAGCTCTTGCTATCGACCGTGCATGTGAGCTTTTCGGTTGTGAGTATGCGAACGTACAGCCACACTCTGGCTCTCAAGCAAACAGTGCTGTTTACATGGCACTTCTAAACCCTGGTGATACTGTTCTAGGTATGAGCCTAGCGCACGGTGGTCACCTGACTCACGGTTCTCCAGTCAACTTCTCTGGTAAGCACTACAACGTTATTCCTTACGGTATCGACGAAGCGGGCCAAATCAATTACGACGAAATGGAGCAACTGGCTCTTGAGCACAAACCTAAGATGATTATCGGTGGTTTCTCAGCTTACTCTCAAATCGTGGATTGGGCTCGTATGCGTGAAATTGCCGACAAAGCCGGTGCTTGGTTGTTTGTCGATATGGCTCACGTAGCAGGTCTAATTGCCGCAGGTGTATACCCAACGCCAGTGCCACACGCTCACGTTGTGACAACAACGACACACAAAACGCTAGCAGGTCCACGTGGTGGTCTAATTCTGTCTAATGCTGGCGAAGAGATGTACAAAAAACTGAACTCTGCTGTATTCCCTGGTGGTCAAGGTGGCCCTCTAATGCACGTTATCGCGGGCAAAGCGGTTGCATTTAAAGAAGCAATGGAGCCTGAGTTCAAAGAGTACCAAGCACGCGTTGTTAAGAATGCAAAAGCTATGGTTGCTCAGTTCCAAGAGCGCGGTTACAAAATCGTTTCTAACGGTACAGAGAACCACCTGTTCTTAGTTGATCTGATCGACAAGGACATCACAGGTAAAGATGCAGATGCAGCACTAGGTGCAGCAAACATCACAGTAAACAAAAACTCAGTACCAAACGACCCACGTAGCCCATTCGTTACTTCTGGTATCCGCGTAGGTTCTCCAGCAATCACTCGCCGTGGTTTCACTGAAGACGATGCAAAAGATCTAGCGAACTGGATGTGTGATGTTCTAGATAACATCGGCAACGAAGAAGTTATCGAAGCGACTAAAGCTAAGGTTCTTGAAATTTGTAAGCGTCTACCAGTTTATGCTTAATCAGGTTTCAGCTTAATCAAAAACACCTCCAGCTTGGAGGTGTTTTTTTATGTCTACAATGCTAACCAGAATCAATGTCTTAGCACTTGTTTTAGATAGGTAGAAAACAAAAACGGCAGCCTTTGGGCTGCCGTTTCAAATCTTAGTTCAGCCTATTTGTTTACGCTGATTGTCTCACCAGATTTACAACGGAACTGGTAGTACTTAGTGCTTTCGTTGAACTTAGATAGACCTTCACCACTACAGTAGTCAGCGTTGATATCACGCATGGTGTCTAGGGTTGCTTCAGTGCGAAGAGCAAACTTAGAGCCATCAGCACATACAATGCGTACTCGACCATCATCACTGACTGAATAAGTTTTCACTTCAGTGTTACAAAGTTCGAAAGAAGCGTCCATGTAGTTGTCTTGCTGAGTGGGTTCAGATGCACAACCTGCAAGAGTAATAGCCACAACAGCGGCAGCAAAAATGTTTTTCATGCGTCTATCCAATATTTCGAGTATTTAAAGCCAATCCCATCATTTATCTGAACATAACGTTACTGGCATGAATAAAGTTTGATTTAGGTATTATATCAAACCTAGAGTTTCGTTCTAGTATCAAAGTTGTTTCAATACTTGATATGGTAGTGGATTGTGGCGGGTGAGTAAAATCGCTACAAATAAAATATGCCTCACGTTCAAAAACGAGAGGCATAGATAAGTGATTGTCTTACTGTAATTTAGCTTACTTCTACGCCTTGAGCTTGTAGGTCAGCATGGTACGAAGAGCGTACAAATGGACCACATGCTGCGTGAGTAAAGCCGAGCTCAAGTGCGATTTCTTTTAGCTCATCAAACTCTGACGGCGGAACATAGCGTTCAACAGGTAGGTGATGGCGGCTCGGTGCTAGGTACTGGCCTAACGTCAGCATAGTGACACCGTGAGCGCGAAGATCTTTCAATACTTCGACGATCTCTTCTTTTGTTTCACCCAATCCCATCATAATGCCTGACTTAGTTGGAATGTTTGGGTGTTGCTCTTTGAACTTCTGTAGCAGTTGTAATGACCACTTGTAGTTCGCACCAGGACGCGCTTTACGATACAGGCGAGGTGCGGTCTCCAAGTTGTGGTTGAAAACATCCGGCGGATTGTCTTTTAGCAACTCAAGAGCCACGTCCATACGACCACGGAAGTCTGGTACAAGCGTTTCAATCTTAATGTTCGGATTTAGTTCGCGGATCTCTCGGTTACAGTCGGCAAAATGTTGAGCACCACCATCACGGAGATCGTCACGGTCAACGGAAGTAATCACGACATACTTCAGTTTCATGTCTTGAATGGTTTTAGCCAGTTTCTTAGGTTCGTCTGCTTCTGGAGTCAGTGGACGTCCATGAGCAACGTCGCAGAATGGGCAACGACGGGTACAAATCGCACCCAAAATCATAAAGGTTGCAGTACCGTGGTTAAAACATTCTGCAAGGTTAGGGCATGAAGCTTCTTCACAAACGGAGTGTAAGTTGTTTTTACGCATTGCCGATTTGATATCTTGAATGCGCTGGCTGTCCGCAGGTAGCTTGATCTTCATCCAGTCTGGTTTACGAAGAACTTCTTTTTGCTCTGTAGGCATGTTCTTTACTGGAATCAGTGCCATTTTATCAGCGTCGCGGTACTTAACGCCTTTTTCCATTTGGATTGGTTTACTCATGCTTCTCTTACTTCTCGTTATTGTTGGTCTTGTGGCCTGCTTGTGTGTCGACATCAACCTGTTCATAGTTAAGTAAATCAACCAGTTCTTCGACTAGTTTTGTCTCTACTTGAGTTATGTCATCAGGTCCGCCAAGTTGGCTGACTTGAACCATTTCCATTCCAGCATAACCACAAGGGTTGATACGTAGAAATGGCGTAAGATCCATATTCACATTTAGCGCTAAGCCGTGGAACGAACAACCTTTACGGATTCGTAATCCTAAGGAACAGATTTTCTTCCCATCTACATAGACACCTGGTGCATCAGGGCGTGCAGTTGAGTCGATATTGTATGCTTTTAGGGTATTAATTACGAGATTCTCAATATGAGTAACAAGATCTCGTACTCCCATTTTTTTACGACGAAGGTTAATCAGAAAGTACGCAACAAGCTGACCAGGCCCGTGGTAGGTGACTTGACCACCACGATCGCTCTGAACAACAGGGATATCACCAGTATTAAGTAGGTGCTCCGCCTTACCTGCTTGCCCTTGTGTGAAGACTGGATTGTGTTCAACAAGCCACACCTCGTCAGCGGTGTCTTCTGTCCGGTTATCTGTGAAGTCATGCATTGCTTGCCAAATTGGCTCGTAATCTTGTCTTCCTAGATGTTTCACAACAAGCTGGTTTTGCATTCCGCTTTCCATCGTCGGTTAATAAAGTTAACGGATTATAAACTGCTTCTGGTCAAGGGACTATATACCAGTAACACATTTTTAACCCTAGACTTTTTGCAGGATAATTATCTGTTTGATATCTAAAAAGAAAGCAGCTTGCGCTGCCTTCAAAAAAAATTGAATTAACTCAAATTTTTTATAGCACCATGCGTACAATGTCAATCTCACCGAGCTCTTTGTAAAGCGTTTCAACTTGCTCGATAGAAGTTGCGGTAATATTGACTGACACTGAGTGGTAATTGCCCTTAGCACTTGGCTTTACGGTTGGGCTGTAATCACCTGGAGCATGGCGTTGGATGACTTCAAGAACCTTTTCAGGAAGCTCTGGCTTAGCATAGCCCATTACCTTGAAGGTAAACGAACAAGGGAACTCAAGCAGGTCTTTCAGTTTTGCATCTGAATTAATGTTCAGCATTTTGAAACTCCAAGTTGGGAAGTCGTTGTTAGCAGCGCGGAATAGTACTGTCTATCGAGGATGAACTCAAGATACCCTCTGCGCTATGTCGAAAGCGTGAAAAACAAAAAAGCCGCACTAGGCGGCTTTTAAAAGCTAAGTACTCGAATTACAAGAAGCTTTTGAACAGCATTACAATGTAATCCCATAGGCGGCTGAATAGGCTGCCTTCTTCCACATCTTCTAGCGCAAGAAGTGGGTACTCTGCAATATCTTCACCTTCTAGTTGGTAGTATAGCTTACCAACTACGTCACCTTTCATAATTGGGGCTTCTAGCTCTTTTTCAAGGATGAAGCTTGCCTTAAGGTTTTTCGCTTGGCCGCGAGGTAGGGTTACATAGGTATTTTGGTCAAGACCTAGCGCAACCGTATCTTTGTTACCCATCCAGATCTTTTCTTCAACGAAGGTTTCACCGGCTTTATGAGGGGCAACAGTTTCGAAGAAACGGAAACCGTAGCTGAGAAGCTTTTTGCTTTCAGATTTACGTGCATTCGCATTTTTAGTCCCCATGACTACCGCAACTAGACGCATTTTGCCTTCTGTTGCGGAGCTTACTAGGCTGTAACCTGCGTTGCTCGTATGTCCAGTTTTGATACCGTCAACGTTCATGCTCTTATCCCAAAGCAGACCGTTACGGTTGTATTGGGTGATGCCGTTGTAAGTGAACTTTTTATCTGAATAGATTCGATACTCGTCTGGCACGTCACGGATCAGCGCGCTACCTAGTAAAGCCATATCGTAAGGAGTTGAGTATAGGTTCGGGTTATCTAGACCATGCACGTTAGCAAAGTGCGTGTCTTTCATACCGATAGTGTCAGCCCAGGCGTTCATAAGATCGACAAACGCGTCTTCTGAACCTGCAATGTGCTCTGCCATTGCAACACAGGCATCGTTACCAGACTGAACAATGATACCGCGGTTTAAATCTTCAACTTTTACCGTAGTACCGACTTCGATAAACATTTTTGAAGAATCAGGGAAGTTTTTCGCCCAAGCGTTTTTACTGATAGTGACGTCATCTTGAAGTGAGATGTTACCACGCTCTAATTCCTGACCGATGACATAACTGGTCATCATCTTAGTCAAACTTGCTGGAGATAACTTGGTGTTCATCTCTTTTTCAGCAAGAACTTTACCTGAATGGTAATCCATCAATACGTAGCCTTTGGCTGCGATTTGAGGTGCGTCAGGAACCACAATTGGTGATGCGAATGCAGAAGATGCGAAAGTTGCAGAAAGCGCAATAGAAGACGCAAAAGCTGATTTAATTAGCGTTGTTTTTTTCATATTGACTACAGAATTATCGTTTACTGTCCATATCTTAACAGAATCAATCTCTCAAGCCAGTGTAGGTGTTTGGATACACTGGATTGAGGACTAGTGGGATTTTATGAAAGCACTGGTGTAACCCAAATCTTTCACTTGCTCAAGAGCTTTTTGGCTATGCATATAGTCGCTAAATGGGCCTAAAAACACTCGGTGAAGCTTGTCGCCAGAACTAACATAACTCTTAACCGAAAGTTTTTGACTCAAATCTTGCGCTAAAGTTTCAACTCGGTCTTGATGTTGTGATGAAGCCACCTGAACGACAAACTTTGGCAAGGCCTCTTGTTTGTGTGCTTGGGTTGGTCTGTCAACCGTGATGACCTCAATGGCAACGTTGGCGGTGCCGGTGCGAATCACGTCGAGTTTTAACGCCGCTGCGTAGCTGAGATCAATTATTCGCCCTTCATGAAAAGGGCCGCGGTCATTGACTCGGACAATAGCTGTTTTACCGTTATCCTTGTTAGTGACTTTGACGTAGCTCGGAATCGGCAATTCTTTATGCGCAGCCGACATTGAGTACATATCATAGATTTCGCCGTTAGAAGTTAAGTGGCCGTGGAATTTCTTCCCATACCAAGAGGCGATACCTTGTTGCTTAAACCCTTTTGGCTCTTTTATGATGGTGTAATCTTCACCCCTTAGGGTGTAATTGCTATTCCCACCAAGGCTGTACGATTCATACATAGGTGTAGCATCTTCAATATGCTCAACACTGATTGGCGCATCAGGGGCAATATCGTCGTCAATGGTGTAACGCTTTGACGGTGCTGAAGAGCAGCCAGCCAAGATCAGGCTGGTGGCTGCTGCAGTGAGCAATAATTGCTTGTTTATCATTTATATTGCCTTAGAGAATGCTTTTCTATGAGTATGGATCGACATCAAGATGCCAAAGCCAGCCATGAGGGTCACCATTGAGGTACCACCATAGCTAATAAGAGGTAGTGGGACACCTACGACGGGTAAGATGCCACTTACCATGCCGATGTTTACAAAAACATAGACGAAGAAGCTGAGAACGATACTACCCGCCATCATACGACCAAAAGCCGTTTGGGCTTTACTTGCGAGCACAAGCCCACGTCCAATGATAAATAGGTAGAGACTAAGGAGAATAAGGATGCCGATCAGCCCCCATTCTTCTGCTATCACTGCAAAAATAAAGTCGGTGTGGCGTTCAGGTAGAAACTCTAACTGTGATTGCGTCCCTTGAAGCCAACCTTTCCCAGAAATACCGCCTGAACCTATGGCGATTTTACTCTGGATAATATGGTAACCCGCACCAAGGGGATCGGATTCTGGGTTAAACAGAGTCCTGACGCGCACTTTCTGATACTCACGCATCAAGAAGAACCACAGAATAGGGAGGAAAGCGCCTAATCCACAAGCCGCAGCAAAGATGATTTTCCAGCTAATCCCCGCTAAGAAGATAACGAAGATGCCCGATGCAGCAATAAGGATTGAAGTGCCTAAATCTGGTTGTTTCGCGATCAAGATGGTAGGTACAAATACCATCACCAACGACATGACCAGAGTCTGGAAAGTCGGGGGCAGAGGGCGTTTACCAATGTAGCGAGCGATCATTAGTGGCACCGCGAGCTTTAATAGTTCGGAGGGCTGAAAGCGAACAAAACCCAAGTTCAGCCAACGCTGTGCTCCTTTGGAGGCTTCACCGAAGAACAGCACCCCAAGTAGCAAAATAACGCCACCGACAAACATCAGAGGCGCAAGAGCCTCATAGGTTCTCGGCGGGATCTGAGCAAGGATTAGCATGACACCAAGTGAAAGTGCCATACGCATCGCTTGTCTGTCCATCATGGCTAAACTTTGTCCGCTCGCACTGTACATTACGACGAGTCCAAAGCCCATTAGGACTAATATTCCCAATAATAGAGGGAGATCGAGGTGGAAGCGTTCAAACAGAGCGCGGTTTTGACCAGTTGCTGGGTTCAAATCCATGGTTATTTCGCCTCTTCATTATCTACGAGAACATGATCAAATATTCTTCTTACTACAGGGGCCGCCTGAGAAGAACCACCGCCGGCATTTTCTAAAACGATAGTGACGATTAGCTCTGGATCTTCAATAGGAGCAAAGCCGGTAAATAGAGCGTGATCGCGTAGGTGTTCAGCAATTTCATCGGCGTTGTATTCCTCGTCTTCGCCGAGACCAAAGACCTGAGCGGTACCTGACTTTCCTCCACTCATATAAGGTGTTTTATAAAACGCCCGACGTGCCGTTCCTTTTTTGCCATGGTTTGCTAAGCGCATTCCTTCAATGGATAGGTTCCAAAAGCGATCTTTCACGCCCTCAATCGGAGGATAGGTGTATGTTTCTAGTGTAGACAGTTCGTGCTTATCGAACTTATCACCATTAACGATTGTCGCTCTTAGAAGGTGCGGTGCAACGCGCGTTCCTCGGTTAACCAAAACAGACGTTGCTTTGGCTATCTGCATCGGTGTCGCCGTCCAATAGCCTTGCCCTATACCGACAGGAATCGTGTCACCTTGATACCATGGCACACGGTGGCGAGCCATTTTCCATTCACGGGTTGGCATATTGGCTTTGCTCTCTTCGTGGATATCAATGCCCGTATAGTCTCCAAAACCAAACATCATCATCCAACGAGATATACGGTCAATGCCCATGTCATAAGCGATTTGATAGTAGAAGGTATCGACAGACTCCTCGATCGATTTAACGATATCAACTTTGCCATGTCCCCAACGTAACCAGTCTCGGAAAGGCCTTGTTTTTGAGTTTGGAATTCTCCAATAACCGGGGTCATTACGTGTTGTGTAAGGCGTGATAACACCCTCTTCTAGTGCCGCGACCGCCATAAACGGTTTGATAGTTGAGGCAGGAGGATAAATACCAAGCGTCGCACGGTTAACCAGCGGTCGGTTTTTATCATTCAAGAGTGCACTATAGGCCTTGCCCGAAATACCATGTACAAACGCATTGGGATCGTAGCTTGGGCTCGATACCATTGCTAAAACGCCATTGTCTTTAGGATCTAAAACAATTGCGCTGCCACGACGATCGGCAAGCAGTTCATGAATATAAAGCTGTAAATCAATATCGAGGTTGAGAACGATATCTTTGCCAGGAACAGGGGGCACATATTTAAGGGTGCGAATCACTCGGCCACGGCTATTAACTTCAACTTCTTGGTAGCCGGCTGTTCCATGCAGTAAGTCTTCGTAGAAGCGTTCAATACCTAGCTTACCGATGTCGCGTGTTGCTTGATAGTTTGCTTCTTTTTCTTCACGGATCAGGCGTTGTATATCGCGGTCATTGATTCGAGAGACATAGCCAATCACATGAGTAAGCACTTCACCATAAGGGTAGTGACGCTTAAGGGCGGCATTTATCGATACCCCAGGGAAGTTGTGCTGATTGACCGAGAACTTTGCCGCTTGCTCTTGGGTTAACTGGGTTAGGAGCGGCACGGATTTAAAGCGACGTGTTTGACGACGTTCACGCTTAAAACGTTCTATCTGCTCGGGGGTAATGGTTAGGATCTCTTGTAGACGACGGATTGTGTCGTCCATATCCTTAACTTTCTCTGGGGTGATCTCAAGACTAAACACTGGGCGGTTTTCTGCCAGTAGCTTTCCGTTGCGATCATAGATCAGCCCGCGGTTAGGGGCGATAGGCACAACCTTAATGCGGTTGTCATTAGAGCGAGTTTTATAGTCTTGGTATTGGTTGATCTGGATGTTGTATAGGTTAGTAATCAACACGCCTACTAATGCCACAATACCAATGAAAGCGACGATAGCACGACTTGTAAAAAGTCGTGCTTCTTCATGGTAATCCCTTATCCGGGTACGCTTCCTTAACATTAATCGTTATTCTCGATGGTAAGGGTGGTTAGCAGTGATGCTCCACGCTCTATATAAACTCTCAGCCATGACAATGCGTACTAATGGGTGAGGCAAAGTTAATGCTGATAAAGACCAGCTTTGATCGGCTGCTGCTTTACATGCCGGGGCGAGACCTTCAGGACCACCGATTAGAATCGACACATCTCTTCCGTCTAGCTTCCAGTTCTCTAGTTGCTGCGCTAATTGTGGGGTATCCCACTTTTTGCCAGGGATGTCGAGAGTAACAATTCGATTGCCTTTTGGCACGGCTACCAGCATGGCTTCGCCTTCTTTTTGCAGAATTCTTGCAATATCGGCATTTTTTCCGCGTTTTCCGGCGCTTATTTCCACAAGTTCAAGTGGCATATCATGAGGAAAGCGGCGGCGATACTCTTGGAAGCCTTCTTCGACCCACTTGGGCATCTTAGTTCCAACGGCAACAAGCTGTATTTTCATCGCTTAGCCCCAAAGCTTTTCCAGTTGGTAAAGCTCACGATGTTCTTCTTGCATCACATGAACAATAGTACTGCCCATATCCAATACGACCCATTCGCCTTCGGCCTCACCGTCGATACCCAGCGGCTCCATACCTGCTAGTTTAGACTCTTTAGCAACATGCTCTGCGATAGAAACAACGTGGCGCTTTGATGTACCAGTACAAACGATCATGAAGTCTGTAATACTTGATTTACCCTGAACATCGATAGTTTTGATGTCTTGAGCTTTCATGTCGTCAGCTTTGTCAGCAAGGAAGTTGTTTAACTCTTCAAATTGCAAGGTGTTGTCCTCGTTGGTGTTGTGCATTTACACAGGGTTGATTGTTTGCGGCGGCGAAGTATATCACGCTTTTTAAAGCTTCACTTGTGGCAAGCAAATCTCAGTACTCAACTGGTGTAATAGTGGCCAGCTAGACTGGTCGTATTGTGTTTTTACCAATAGCTCGATCTTTGCGAGCAACTGGAGAAGCTGCATGATTTTTTCGGGCTGCAAGCGGTTTAAAGCTGACGAGTACAGTGGGCGTTTTGATTGCCAAATACGGTAGCTTTCAAAAACTTGGCCTATTGGCTTAGTTTTAATTTGGGTCGCCATGTTAAGAAGCTGAGTGAGCTCTTTTTGTATCGTACGCGCGAGTATCACGCTCTCAATTCCTTCCGCCTCAAGTTGGCGTAAAATACGTTGTGAACGCTTGGCCTTACCCGCTAATAAGGCATCAACCCAATGAAAAGCGGTAAAGTGGTTGTGGCGACTTAGAGATTCCTCCAAACGCACCAAATTCAACACGCCATCAGGGTAGAGTAATGCAAGCTTTTCGAGGCTCTGAGTCAAAGCAAACAGGTTGCCTTCATGCCATTGGGCGAGCATCTGTACCGCTTCTTGATCTGGCTTAAGGTTGAGTGCTCGGCAACGCGCTTGTACGAATTGCGGCAATCTTTGAATATCAGGTGTTAAGCAATTCACCCAGCATCCTTGAGCAGACAGCGCTTTAAACCATTTTGCGTTTTCTTGAGCTTTGGTCAGTTTGCTACCAATGACGACTAACAACACATCGCTATGAAGTAGTTCAGCAACAGCAATTAGCTCTTTAGCAATCGCGACATTGACTCCTGACTCAGGTAGCTCCAGCTCAATGACTTGTCTGGCTGAAAACAAGCTCATGGCCTGACAGCTGTCATAAACAAGATTCCAGTCAAATGAACTATCGATAGCAAAGCGGTGTCTTTCTTCGAATCCTTGTGCAAAGGCGGCTTTTTGAATCGATTGGCGAGACTCTTGAATGAGGAGTGGTTCGTTGCCAAAAATCAGGTAAGTAGGGTGGAGCTGCTTGCTAAGCTGCTCCACTAAACGGTCGGCGAAGATTCGCATAATGGTAATTAGTTAGCAGGGGCTTCAGATGTGACGTTACCCTGAGCATCTTCAGCGTAATATGTTTTCACGCGGTACTGCTCTTCTTCCACCTTAAGTAAAGCTTCCTGTTCTTCGTCAGAAAGCATTGTACCAGCTTCTATATTGGCTTTCAGTCGAGCCATTTGACGAATGATCTGTGAAGCGGCTAGCTTACGCATTTCATCTTCAATCATGTCTCGTTCGACCGACTTAGCAAGCGCGGTCAACGGGTTATCTAGGTAGCTCCGCGTTACACTGGTAGAGAAGGTCTTTGAGCCTAGCTCTGGAACCGTCACGCGGTAAGAGGCACGGAAAGTAAGCTCGATTTCCGCTGCGCGAGTGTTTTGGTAAAGCGATAGTGTACGCTCACCCACACCTTCTCCAAGAAGATGTAAGTTAGGAATGTTAGCGGCTGGCGGGACGACATCAATTTCGCTCATACGCAGTTGCCCTTTCATCATACGTGTAAAGCTGCTGTATTGGTCGTAGCTGGTTAGAGACATGGTTTCTAACTCTTCAGGAACCGAGTAGTCACCACGTAGATGGAAACCACAAGCAGACAATAAACTTGCCATTAGAACAACACTGGTGAGTTTTACAGAAGTAAATGAAATAAGGCGCGACGCACTACGAAACATGGATTTAGGGCTCTCGATTATTGGAATACTTATCTTAGGGTTCTAATACCTAGAATAGCTGATAAAACACTAAGATAAGTAAAGCAGGGTAACAATATACCCTGCTTATGACTTAAGAAGCGACGATTAGTTCGCAACTATTCTTTAATTTGCAACAATGTTTAGAAGTTTACCCGGTACGTAAATCACTTTACGAATCGTTTTATCTTCTGTGAACTTAGTAACGTTTTCATCGTTTAGACCTAGAGCTTCAATATCTTCTTTAGAGATATCCGCTGGTACAGTCAGTTTCGCACGTAGCTTGCCGTTTACTTGAACGATGATGAGCTTCTCGTCTTCAACCAGAGCTTTCTCATCGTGAGTTGGCCATGCTGCGTTGTCGATGTCTTCTTGACCCAACGCTGTCCACATTTCGAATGAGATGTGCGGGGTGATTGGGTAAAGCATTGCAACAACCGCTTTCAGTGCTTCATCAAGGATTGCACGATCTTGTACAGATTCTTGAGGTGCCTTCGCTAGCTTGTTCATCAGTTCCATGATTGCTGCGATTGCTGTGTTGAACGTTTGACGACGAGCAATATCGTCAGTCACTTTGGCGATTGTCTTGTGAACGTCACGACGAAGTGCTTTTTGGTCGCCAGACAGTGCAGATGCATCAACAGTTTCTGCTGCGCCTTTCGATGCGTGTTCGTTAACAAGTTTCCAAACACGTTTTAGGAAGCGGTTAGCTCCTTCTACGCCAGACTCTTGCCACTCAAGCGTCATGTCTGCAGGTGATGCAAACATCATAAATAGACGTACTGTGTCAGCACCGTACTTGTCTACCATCTCTTGTGGGTCGATACCGTTGTTCTTCGACTTAGACATCTTGATCATGCCTGAGTGTGTTACATCGCGGCCTTCGTTGTCTTTAGCAGAAGTGATGCGGCCTTTACCGTCTCGCTCTACAGCAACGTCAGTTGGAGCAACCCATTCTTTACCGCCTTTGTCGTTCTCATGGTAGAACGCATCTGCTAGTACCATGCCTTGACAAAGTAGTTGCTTGAACGGCTCGTCAGATGTTACGTAACCTGCGTCACGTAGCAGTTTGTGGAAGAAGCGCGAGTACAGTAGGTGCATACAAGCGTGCTCAATACCACCGATGTATTGGTCTACTGGTAGCCAGTAGTTCGCTTTTTCTGGTTCTAGAATGTCGTCAGCTTGTGGCGAGCAGTAACGTGCGTAGTACCAAGAAGACTCCATGAAGGTATCGAACGTATCAGTTTCACGTAGAGCAGGTTCGCCGTTAAAGGTAGTCTTTGCCCACTCTTTATCAGCTTTGATTGGGCTTGTTACGCCATCCATTACCACGTCTTCTGGAAGAATCACTGGTAGTTGGTCAGCTGGTACTGGGTGAACTTCACCATCTTCAGTGGTTACCATTGGGATTGGTGCGCCCCAGTAACGTTGACGAGATACGCCCCAGTCACGTAGACGGAAGTTAACTGTCTTAGTGCCTTTGCCTTCAGCTTCTAGCTTGGCTGCGATTGCATCGAATGCTGCTTGGAATTCAAGGCCGTCGAACTCACCTGAATCGAATAGTACGCCTTTTTCTGTGTAGGCTTCTTCAGAGATGTTCAGCTCGCTGCTGTCAGCGGGCTTGATCACAGGTACGATATCTAGGGCGTACTTAGTTGCGAATTCGTAATCACGTTGGTCGTGTGCAGGTACTGCCATTACAGCGCCTGTACCGTAGTCCATCAGTACGAAGTTAGCCACGTAAACTGGAACTTCACGACCGTTCAATGGGTGAATAGCAGTAAGGCCAGTCGCCATACCTTTCTTCTCCATTGTCGCAAGCTCAGCCTCTGCTACTTTGTTGTTCTTACACTCTTCGATGAACGCTGCAAGCTCAGGGTTGTTCTCAGCTGCGATTGCCGCTAGAGGGTGACCTGCTGCGATACCAACGTAAGTCACACCCATTAGTGTGTCTGGACGTGTTGTGTAAACTTCTAGGTCTTGTTGACCCTTAACTTCAAACTTAAGCTCAACACCTTCAGAGCGACCGATCCAGTTGCGCTGCATGGTCTTAACCATTTCAGGCCAGCCATCAAGGTTGTCTAGATCGTCCAGAAGCTCTTGAGCGTACTCAGTGATTTTGATGAACCACTGTGGGATCTCTTTTTGCTCTACTGGAGTATCACAGCGCCAGCAGCAGCCATCTTCAACCTGCTCGTTTGCAAGAACAGTTTGGTCGTTTGGACACCAGTTAACTGAAGAAGTCTTCTTGTAAACTAAGCCTTTGTTGTAAAGCTTAGTGAAGAATTCTTGCTCCCAACGGTAGTACTCAGGCGTACAAGTAGCGAACTCACGGTTCCAGTCGTAACCAAAGCCTAGAAGCTTAAGCTGGTTTTTCATGTACTCGATGTTTTCGTAAGTCCACGGTGCTGGTGCCGTGTTGTTTTTCACAGCTGCGTTTTCTGCAGGTAGACCAAATGCATCCCAACCGATTGGTTGCATTACGTTTTTACCTTGTAGGCGTTGGAAACGAGAGACTACATCACCGATAGTGTAGTTACGCACGTGACCCATGTGCAGTCGGCCACTTGGGTAAGGGAACATGGATAGACAGTAGAATTTTTCTTTATTTGGGTCTTCACTTACAACAAAGGTCTTGTTGTTGTCCCAGTGCTGTTGAACTTTTTGTTCAATATCTTGCGGGTTGTATTGTTCTTGCATCGATGATGTCCGGTTATCTTGGAATTTGTGAGTTCGGTTAGAACAGACTTAAATAGATCGTCATAGAATACCTAAAGGAAAGGTGCACAACAATAGCCAATCCATACTCTCCTTAGCTTTAAATGGTTAGGGGGCGACCTTGAGTCGACATATCGAGTTTGTTTGTGAGATTCATTACGGAGGTCAGCGATGCCAAAAAGAAAAGCAGGTTATGAAGAGATGCTTGAAGACGTTGTGGAAACGCTCAAGCATAGCCCAGATGAAGTTAATCATGTTATTGAAACTTCAGGGAAAGTAGCACAAGCCGCCAATGATCTCACCAAAGATGAGTTGGCTTTGGTCTCGGCGTATGTGAAGTCGGATTTGAAAGAGTTCGCTGATAACTACGAAGAATCCAAGGGGGGACCATTCTATTTGATGGTCGCTGACTCGATTTGGCAGGGTCTGTTAGATATTACTGACCGGACTAAAGTGGAGTGGGTAGAGTTGTTCCAAGATCTCGAACATCAAGGGCTTTATCAGGCTGGCGAAGTGATTGGATTAGGGGTATTGGTCTGTGATGAATGTGGACACAAAACCCAATACAACCACCCAACGGTGATTATTCCATGTACCAATTGCGGACATAAAGGGTTTAGCCGTCAGGCGCTCAAACCATAGGCGGAGCCGGGAACGGAATTCGTCCTACGGGATGCAGGAACGCTGCGCTCGAGAGTCGAGACCGGGCTTCGCCCTTCGAGAGTTTCTCGTTCCCGCATCCCGAATCCATAGCGAAGCGTTCCTAAATAAAAGGGTTGATACCATGTACCAACCCTCAAAAACTTTCCAGTTATCCAGTTATCCAGTTATCCAGTTATCCAGTTATCCAGTTATCCAGTTATCCAGTTATATATAGGACGAAGTCCGTTCCCTTATCTCTAAGCGCAGCGTTCCCTACTTCTCCACCCAACAACCAAACTCAACACAACCCAAAAATACATCGGCCAGGTGCCAAACTGACGGTAAGGGGTTTCGCCGGATGTCGATGGGATCTCGGCGCGTAAAACAGCGGTTTCGAATTGCGGAACTTGGGCTGTGATATGACCTTTATAGTCTGTCACTGCTGTCACACCGTTATTGGTGGCGCGAATAACAGGCTTACCAAGCTCAAGTGCTCGCATACGGGCGATTTCCATATGTTGCAGCGGGCCAATTGAGTGCCCGAACCAAGCGTCGTTAGACAGAGTGAGGATAAAATCCGTATCTTGATTGACGTTTTGTCTTACCTGCTCATTAAAGATGATTTCATAACAAAGAGCTGGGGCCATTTGTTTGCCATTGGCGTCAATGTTGGGTTGGACAAAATCACCACGGCTAAATGAAGACATCGGCAGATTAAAAAACGGCGCGATCGGTCGCAGCACTTCTTCAAATGGGACAAACTCACCAAACGGCAGTAGGTGATGTTTATGGTAACGAAGGTTCATGTCGTAGCTGTAATCCCCATTCGGATTTTTACCCAGTGTGAGAATGCTGTTGTAGAACTTCTTATCTTCGCCTTGATTGACGATTCCGGTTATTACCGCACTATTATTCATACGTGCTGCAGAATCGAGATTGCTCAGGAAAGAGGAAATCTCGTACTCAAGCGCTGGTATCGCCGCTTCCGGCCAAATGATGATGTCCGCATCCCAGTTCTCACGAGTAAGGTCGGTGTACTTCATAATGGTCGGCCAGCGTTGGCTTGGTTGCCACTTTAACTCTTGTGCGATGTTACCTTGAATGAGTGCAACTTTGGTCGTTTGCTCTGGGTTTGGCGTTACCCACGCAGCAGACTGCAAACCAAAACCTGTCATAAAGATCACTGATGGGATGAGCAGCAGTAACCATTGGCGATGTAAGCTTGCATAAGAAATCGCTCCTGCACTGACAACCATTAGTAAAGTTATAAACTCTACGCCGCCAAGTGGAGCGAAATTACCCAATGGGCTGTCTATTTGGCTGTAACCTAGCCATAACCACGGGAAACCCGTCATGACCCAACCACGGAGCCAGTCACAGATAAGCCAGAGAGCAGGTGCGACTAACATGTATCGAGTGCGTGTTGACGCAGGGAAAAAGCGATTAAGACTCCAAGTGAACAGGGCTGAGTAGATGGCTAAATAACCGACAAGCAGCGCCATGAGAAAGACGCTGGCAATTTTCGGCATACCGCCAAAATTATCGATGCTGACGTGAACCCAGCTGATGCCGGTGGCAAATTGACCAAGTCCCCATGCGTAACCAATCCATAGTGCACGTTTCGCTGATTGCTGGTGGATAAGGAGCAGAAGAATGGCAGGGCTAACAATCGCTAGCGGCCATAATTGATAAGGTGCAAATGCAAGTGTGGTTAATGCGCCAACAAAAACGGCCGCAAGCGGCCGTTTTAGGCGATGAAAAAGGGAATTTATCATCGTATATATTATCTCTTCCCCTAGGGGAGGTTAGCGTTACTCTTCAGTAGAGTCTGCAATGAGCTCTTCGTCAGGAATGGTAACTTGTAGCTGCACAACACGACGGTTATCTGCTGAAGTCACTTTGAAGTTATATCCTTCAATTTCTACCACCTCGCCACGAGAAGGTAGATGACCAAATGCTGTCATAACCATACCACCTACAGTGTCGACTTCTTCGTCGCTGAAAGAGGTCCCAAACGTATCGTTAAATTCTTCGATAGTGGTTAGAGCCTTCACTGCAAAAGTGTGTTTGCTTAGCTTGCGAATATCCAGTTCTTCTTCATCGTCGAATTCATCTTCGATTTCACCAACGATTTCTTCAAGGATGTCCTCGATGGTCACAAGGCCAGATACGCCGCCAAATTCATCAACAACGATAGACATATGATAACGTTCCTCGCGGAACTCTTTGAGTAGGCGATCGACACGCTTACTCTCAGGAACAACGACCGCTGGGCGGATAACTTGCTCGATATCAAATGGCTCGCTGCCAGAACCTAAGTATTTAAGTAAGTCCTTCGCTAACAGAATACCTTCAACATGGTCTTTATCTTCACTAATTACTGGGTAGCGAGAGTGCTGAGCATCAGTGATAAGGTTGATTAGTGCGTCTAAATCGTCACTGCGGTCAACCGTAACCATTTGCGAACGCGGTAACATGATGTCACGCACACGCATTTCAGAGATCTCCATAACACCTTCAAGCATGTCTCGGGTGTCGTGGTCGATCAGGTCATTTTCTTCAGAGTCACGGATAACATCCACAAGCTCTTGGCGATCTTTTGGTTCACCTTGAAAAAGTTGACCTAGGCGTCCGAAGAAGGACTTTCTACTCGGACCTTCAGATTTTTCTTTCTTACCTTCTAGAGAAGAGGGCGAATTGTCTTCGTTCATTGTTTCTCATTTAAGTAACGCTATCAGATGTGTGATAGCTCACGTTGGTAAAACCGAGTTGAAAACAGTCTCGACTTTACGCTTTCTCATCAATGTAGGGGTCTTCGAAACCCATACCTTGCATGATTTCTGTTTCGAGTGACTCCATCTCTTCAGCTTCGTCATCATCGATATGATCATAACCTAGCAGATGCAGGCTACCATGTACAACCATATGCGCCCAGTGAGCCATTAGAGGTTTGTTTTGCTCTACCGCTTCACGTTCTACAACTTGTCGGCAGATGATCAGATCGCCGAGCAAATCCATCTCAATACCAGGAGGCGCTTCAAATGGAAAAGAGAGCACATTGGTCGGCTTATCTTTACCACGATAGTCATGATTTAGTTGGTGACTTTCTTGTTCATCAACCAGACGCACGGTAATTTCTGCTTGCGGTTGGAATTTTGTCACCGCTGAGCTTAACCAGAGATGAATATCATCAAAACTTGGTAAGCCTTTTTCATCTTCGACCGCTAATTGTAGATCTAGTTCGATACTCATGACTTACCTTCAGCGGTTTCTGCTTGTACTTTTTTTGAAAGTTCAGCTTTAGCTGTTTCGATCAATTGTGCTTCGCGCTCTTCACGACGTTTCTTTTCGAACTCTTTGCGTTCTTTTTGATCTTTCGCTTCCCATTTCTCATACGCATTGACGATACGTGCGACAACTGGGTGACGAACAACGTCGTCAGACTGGAAGAAGTTGAAGCTGATGTCATCGACTTCACTCAGCACCTCAATGGCATGGCGTAGCCCTGACTTAGCCCCGCGAGGTAAGTCGATCTGGGTGATATCACCTGTGATCACAGCACGCGAGTTAAAACCAATACGAGTTAGGAACATTTTCATCTGTTCCACTGTGGTGTTTTGGCTCTCGTCCAAAATGATGAAAGCATCATTGAGCGTACGACCACGCATATAAGCCAGCGGCGCAACTTCAATCACGTTGCGTTCAATTAGTTTTTCAACCTTCTCGAAGCCGAGCATTTCGAATAGGGCATCATATAGCGGACGAAGGTACGGGTCGACTTTCTGGCTCAAATCACCCGGTAAGAAGCCGAGTTTCTCACCCGCTTCAACCGCAGGGCGAGTCAGTAAGATGCGACGAATTTCTTGACGCTCTAAAGCATCTACCGCTGCCGCAACCGCAAGGTAGGTTTTACCTGTACCCGCAGGACCGATACCGAAAGAGATGTCATGAGTCACCATGTTCATCAGGTACTGACCTTGGTTAGGTGTACGAGGTTTGATGACACCTTTTTTGGTCTTGATGAACACTTCTTTACCGTGCTCGAAGCTTGACTCAAGGTCTTGCTCTAAAACACCTGTCTCTTTGATCGCAAGGTGAATTTCATCGGGTTCTACGTCTGGAATATTGCCACGAACAGGAGCGGTATTGACGTAAAGTGTTTTGATGATTTCAAGTGCCGCAGCGCTAGTATGTGGTTTACCAACGATAGTAAAGAAGTTGCCACGGTAGCTGATTTCGACGCCTAAACGACGCTCTAAGTGCTTGATATTGTCATCGAAAGGACCGCACAAACTGGCTAAGCGGCGGTTATCAGAAGGTTCTAGATTGATTTCTAGAGTTACAATTTTATTGCTCAAAGTTGCCTCTCAAAATATGCCATTCGAAAGAAGCCCGATTTAGACCGGGCTTCTAATGGCGATCGTTACCTATCTCTAAGATGGTAACTTATACAGCTATTTTCAAGCTTAAGGCGTAAAAGTCGCTACACCTAGCTCATCTTCACGTTTGGTGCGAGCCATCATTTGCGTTGGTGAAATGATAGATCGTAGGTCCATATCTTTTTCAGTACGAACCAATTCGCCACGTAGTGAGTTAGCGAAAACGTCAGTGATCTTCACATCAACAAACTGACCGATTAGATCTGCGCTGCCTTCGAAGTTAACCACGCGGTTGTTCTCTGTACGTGCGCGAAGTTCCATTAGATTCTTTTTCGATGGACCTTCAACAAGAACGCGTTGTTCAGTATCGAGCATCAAGCGTGAGTAACGCATAGCTTGCGCGTTTACGGTTTGCTGCAGTTCGTACAGACGTTCTTTCTTTTCTTGCTCTGGTACATCACATGGGTAGTCCGCCGCTGGCGTTCCCGGACGAGGAGAGAAGATAAAGCTAAAGCTCATATCAAAATCAACGTCTTTGATTAGCTTCATCGTATCTTGGTGGTCTTTCGCCGTTTCACCAGGGAAGCCAACAATGAAGTCAGAACTGATCTGAATATCAGGACGCGCTTTACGCAGCTTACGAATGATCGACTTGTATTCAATCGCAGTGTGTGGACGCTTCATCATAGTTAGAATACGGTCACTACCACTTTGTACAGGTAGGTGCAGGAAGCTCACAAGCTCTGGCGTATCTTCGTAGACTGCGATGATGTCGTCAGTAAATTCTAGTGGGTGGCTAGTCGTGAAACGAATACGGTCAATGCCATCAATAGAAGCAACAAGGCGTAGCAACTCTGCGAAAGAGCAAATATCGCCTTCATGGGTTGGACCACGGTACGCGTTTACGTTCTGGCCTAATAGGTTTACTTCACGTACGCCTTGATCAGCAAGCTGCGCGATTTCGAATAGTACGTCATCCATAGGACGGCTAACTTCTTCACCGCGAGTGTAAGGTACTACGCAGTAAGTACAGTACTTAGAACAACCTTCCATAATTGAAACGAACGCTGTTGCTCCTTCAGCACGAGGCTCTGGTAGACGGTCAAACTTCTCGATCTCAGGGAAAGAGATATCCATAACAGGCGCTTCATTTGACTGTGACTGTTTGATCATCTCAGGCAAACGGTGCAGCGTTTGTGGGCCAAAGATAACGTCAACAAATGGCGCACGCTCGCGGATGTGGTCACCTTCTTGAGTAGCAACACAGCCACCAACACCAATAACCACACCTTCTTTTTTATCTTTTAGCGTTTTCCAACGACCAAGCTGGTGGAATACTTTTTCTTGCGCTTTTTCGCGAATTGAACAGGTATTAAGAAGTAGTACATCTGCCTCTTCTGGTTCTTCCGTCAGCTCATAGCCGTTAGCCGCGTTCAGTAGATCCGCCATTTTTGATGAATCGTATTCGTTCATCTGGCAGCCCCAGGTTTTAATTAGCAGTTTCTTACTCATTTTGTTCGCTCGATCGTTAGTTTAAATTAAGGGAGCAAATCGCCCAATGTTTCCAGTAAGCCATTCATTTGAGTTTAATGTATGACTAAATTTTGTGCCTATAGATTGGCAAGCGGCGTATTGTACTGGTTTAAAAACCTACTGACTAGTGTTGCTGTAAAATCTATTCAAAGCGTTATCAATCAAGGGATTTGCCCATAGTACGCCTGAGGTTTTTCGTTACATTTTAGTAATGAAAACGTACAATAAAAAATAGTCAAATAATCAATATGATGAAGTATAAATTATGACCAAGTTTGATGTTGCAGTGATTGGTGGTGGCATGGTTGGAGCGGCTACTGCTATCGGGTTTGCCAAGCAGGGTAGGAAAGTCGCGCTTGTCGAAGGTTACGCGCCAAAAGCTTTTTCTCCAGAGCAGCCAATGGATATTCGTGTTTCTGCTATCTCTGAGCATTCTGTTTCCATACTAGATGAACTTGGCGCTTGGCAAAAGATTGAGCAAATGCGCGTCTGCCCATATCGCCGCTTAGAAACGTGGGAACACCCTGAATGCCGCACTCGTTTTCACTCTGATGCTCTAAACATGCAACAACTTGGTTATATCGTTGAAAATCGACTGATTCAGCTCGGCTTATGGCAACAACTAGAGCAGTTCGAAAATCTTTCGCTGTATTGTCCAGACACGTTAGAAAGCATCAATTTTGATGAGGTCAATCGAGTCGAACTAACGTCTGGAGAGTGCTTTGACGCCGAATTGATCGTTGGCGCTGATGGCGCTAATTCTAAAGTACGTCAATTGGCAGGAATCGGCATTACCGCTTGGGATTACAGGCAGCATTGTATGTTGATTAATGTTGAAACTGAGCTTGCTCAGCAGGACATTACTTGGCAGCAATTTACCCCGCATGGGCCTCGCTCCTTTTTGCCTTTAGCAACATTAGTTTCTCAATCACAGGAGACAGGACAAGGTTCATTAGTCTGGTATGACAGCCCGAAGCGCATAAAGCAGCTCTGTTCGCTGACGCCTGAACAATTGAGGGAAGAAGTCTTAACCCATTTTCCTACTGAACTCGGCGATATCAAAGTGCTTCAGTTTGGTTCTTTTCCTTTAACTCGTCGTCATGCGCAAACCTATTCCAATAATAATTGTGTGCTGGTGGGTGACTCTGCACATACCATTAATCCATTGGCAGGGCAGGGCGTCAATCTTGGATTTAAAGATGTCGCAATCTTACTGGCGGAGTGTGAAACCTCAATTGATGGCTCCGTACTGAAACAGTATGAGCGCAAACGCCGACCAGATAATCTGTTAATGCAATCAGGAATGGATTTGTTCTACAAAGGGTTTAGTAACGATATTGGCCCACTAAAACTGGTTCGTAATGCGGCACTTAAAATCGCTGAGAATACTGGACCTCTTAAAACACAGGTTCTCAAATATGCCTTGGGTTTGAAGTGAATGAATGTGAGAGAGATAGAAAACAAAAACGCAGCCAATTGGCTGCGTTTTTTGTGCGTTGCTAAGTAGGAATTACTTAGTTACACGTAGTACTGGAGTTTCACCAACAGTTACAGAACCAGAAAGCTTGTTCAGCTCTTTGATTTCGTCCATGTTAGAGATAACAACAGGAGTTAGAGTAGACTTTGCCTTCTCTTCTAGTAGCGCTAGATCAAACTCGATGATAGTGTCGCCAGCTTTAACTGATTGACCTTCTTCAGCGATACGCTTGAAGCCTTCGCCTTTTAGCTCAACTGTATCGATACCGAAGTGAACGAATAGTTCAACGCCATCGTCAGACTCGATAGAGAATGCGTGGTTAGTTTCGAAGATCTTACCGATAGTACCGTTTACAGGAGCTACCATCTTGTTGCCAGCAGGCTTGATCGCGATACCGTCACCAACAATTTTCTCAGCGAAAACAACATCTGGCACATCTTCGATATTTACGATTTCACCAGATAGAGGTGCGATAATTTCGATTGCACCTGCTTCTGCGCTGTCGTCAGATACTAGCTTCTTAAGTTTGTCAAACAGACCCATTGTGTCATGCTCCTAACGTTTTATTTAATTCTGTCGAATTATAGTATACCAATCTCAGAAGATAGACGACAATTTTTGCCGCCTATCTTATTGGAATTAGCTGATTATTGAGTTTTCTCTGCGATGAATTTTTCTACAACCGCTTCAATCTCTGCTGCTGTTGGTAATGAAAGTGCTTCTTCAGCCATTGCTTTCACTTCAGCAAAGTTAGAGTTACGGATGACTTTCTTCACTTTAGGAATAGAGATGCCGCTCATTGAGAACTCGTCTAGACCCATACCTAGTAGAAGAAGTGTTGCACGCTCATCACCTGCAAGCTCACCACACATACCAGTCCATTTACCTTCGGCGTGAGACGCGTCGATAACTTGCTTGATCACAGTTAATACTGCTGGTGATAGTGGGTTGTAAAGGTGAGAGATCATCTCGTTACCACGGTCTACCGCTAGCGTGTACTGAGTTAGGTCGTTAGTACCGATAGAGAAGAATGCTACTTCTTTTGCTAGGTGGTGAGCGATAGCCGCTGCTGCTGGAGTTTCAACCATTACACCGATTTCGATTTCTTCATCGAATGCGTGGCCTTCAGCGCGAAGCTCTGCTTTGTACTCTTCGATTGCTTTCTTAAGCTCACGGATTTCTTCTACAGAGATAATCATTGGGAACATGATACGCAGTTTACCGTGTGCAGAAGCACGTAGGATGCCGCGTAGCTGGTCACGAAGGATTTCACGACGGTCTAAGCTGATACGTACTGCACGCCAGCCTAGGAATGGGTTCATCTCTTGTGGAAGATCCATGTATGGAAGATCTTTATCACCACCGATGTCCATTGTACGGATGATTACGGATTCACCGTTCATTGCTTCCGCAACTTCTTTGTACGCTTGGTACTGCTCTTCTTCAGTTGGTAGAGCATCACGGTCCATAAATAGGAACTCAGTACGGTACAGACCAACACCTTCACCACCGTTACGGATGATACCGTCACAGTCTTTAACTGTACCGATGTTACCGCAAACTTCTACGCGGTGACCGTCAGTTGTTTCAGCGTGTAGGTCTTTCAGCTTCGCTAGCTCTTCTTTTTCAGCGATAAAGGCAGCTTTTACTGCTTTCGCTTCTGCTAGTTCGCCTTCAGAAGGGTTGATAACGATCTTGTTGTTCATCGCGTCAAGAATCAGCATGTCGCCGTTCTTAACTTGTTTAGTGATGTCGTTAGTACCCACAATCGCTGGAAGCTCAAGAGAGCGCGCCATGATAGAAGTGTGAGAAGTACGACCGCCGATGTCACAAGCAAAACCAAGAACGTAGTCTAGGTTGATTTGTGCTGTTTCAGATGGCGTTAGGTCGTAAGCGACTAGGATAACTTCTTCGTTAATATCGCTTAGAGAAACGATATTGATACCTAGTGCGTTTTTAACAAAGCGCGTGCCGATATCACGGATATCTGTTGCACGTTCTTTTAGGTATTCGTCGTCTAGAGATTCTAGAGCAGATGCTTGCTCTTCGATAACCGTGTGGATAGCGTTATCAGCGTGCATCTTGTCATTTTTGATTAGCGCTAGGATTTCTTCCTCTAGCTCTTCGTCTTCAAGAAGCATGATGTGACCTTCAAAGATCGCTTCTTTTTCTTCACCGAAGGTTTCAAGTGCTTTCTGCTTGATAGTTTCAAGCTGAGCAGATGATTTGTTACGCGCGTCGAAGAAACGGGCAACTTCTGCTTCTACTTGATCATCAGAAATAGTGTTTGTGTTTAGGACAATTTCATCTTCTTGAAGTAGTAGTGCTTTACCGATAGCAATACCTGGAGATGCTAGGATGCCTGAAATCATAGCCTTACCTTAAATTGGTCAACTTTAAAACGGGAGAATAATGAGTGCGCTAACGAATATATGTAGCTTATATTTGGGCCTATTTCCAACAAAGCCATTTTGCTTTCACAAAATGGCTTTGAAAATAGGAGACCGGATTAGTGTAGTTGATCCATTAGAGCAACTAGGTGGTCAACAGCTTGTTGAGCTTGTGGGCCCTCAGCTGAGATAGAAACTACTGTACCTTTAACTAGGCCAAGAGTTTGTAGCTTGAAAAGGCTCTTCGCGCTAGCGCTTTTACCGTTAGAAGTCACAGTGATGTCCGCGTCGAATGCTTTAGCTTCTTTAACGAACTGTGCAGCTGGACGAGTGTGAAGACCATTTTCTGCAGTGATTTCTACTTGCTTCTCGTACATGTTATATACCCCAATTGATTTATATTTTGATAGTTTCTTAACCAGATTTAGCTTAACTGTAAATGTACTATTCTGCTAGGCGCATAACGTTCATTTCGTGTCAGAACTGATACTGGTTGTAAATTTAACAATCGCGTCGCCAGTCTATGCTGTTGTTCGCCATTGAGAGAAATTCTCATCTAGCTCTTTATTTTGAAGCTAGAAATAAAACAGTCCTGATATTACCAAAGGTGAGGCAGGGATCAACAAAAAAGCCCCTGAATGGGGCTTTTTTAGACGAAAAATTGATTTGAACACATATTACTGTTCGTTCTCTTTCTCGGTAAAGATGCCCGCAAATAGGGCTGTACTTAGGTAACGTTCACCTGAGCTTGGGAGAACTGTAACAATTGTTTTCCCAGCAAATTCAGGGAGTTCTGCTAAGCGATTAGCTGCAACAACGGCGGCACCTGATGAGATACCGGCTAGGATACCTTCTTCTTCCATAAGGCGACGAGCCATCGCAATCGCTTCTTCCGATGTAACAGCCTCAACACGGTCTACAAGCTCTAAATCTAGGTTGCCAGGAATGAATCCAGCACCAATACCTTGGATTTTGTGCGGAGCAGGTTGAATTTCGTCACCTGCAAGCGCTTGAGCAATCACTGGAGATTCTGCTGGTTCTACGGCAACAGAAACAATGTTTTTGCCTTTCTCGCCTTTAATGTATCGGCTTGTACCTGTAATAGTGCCGCCAGTACCAACACCCGCAACGAATACGTCAACTTCGCCGTCAGTTGCATCCCAGATTTCAGGACCAGTCGTCTTCTCATGAATTTGTGGGTTTGCAGGGTTGTTGAACTGTTGTAGAAGTAGGTACTTGTCAGGGTTGCTAGCAACAATCTCTTCTGCTTTTGCAATCGCCCCTTTCATACCTTTCGCTGCTTCTGTTAGCTCAAGATTTGCACCTAGCGCTTTAAGTAGCTTACGACGCTCAAGGCTCATTGATTCAGGCATTGTTAGCGTTAGCTTATAACCACGCGCAGCAGCAACGAAAGCCAGTGCCACACCAGTGTTACCACTTGTAGGTTCAACAAGCTCTACGCCAGGCTTAAGTGTGCCAGCCTTTTCCGCTTCCCAAATCATGTTGGCACCGATACGACATTTAACGCTGAAGCTTGGGTTACGTGCTTCTACTTTTGCTAGCACTTTGCCGTTACTAACTTTGTTTAGGCGTACAAGAGGTGTGTTACCAATAGTTTGAGAATTGTCTTCGTAGATTTTACTCATGGTGTGATCCTTCATCTCTGTTCTGTTTCAAGTCTATTTCAAAGCAAACGCTTCAAATAGATGCAGTTCTAGTGAATTGATTTGTAGGATAGAGATTAGGCTAGGTTAAAAAACGAGAAAAGGATTAAATAGTTATATGATATGAAAGGGTGGTGACTGGGAACGGGCGTTGCCCTATGGAACACTTCGCTTCTGGAGAACGGGCTCGGGCTTCGCCCTGCTGGAAAACTAGAGTTGACTCCTCTACCATCGCGGAGCAACTTTAGTTATCCAGTTATCCAGTTATCCAGTTATCCAGTTATCCAGTTATCCAGTTATCCAGTTATCCAGTTATCCAGTTATCCAGTTATCCAGTTATCCAGTTATCCAGTTATCCAGTTATCCAGCTCTTACTTCTTAAACTCCGCGACCCACATTGAGGTAGCACCGCAGACGGCAATTGGCATCACAAACAAGTTCAAAATTGGAATTGTGGTGAAAACTGAGACCAAAGCGCCAAAGCTATAGGCTTTGCCTTGTTTTTGTTTCAAATTGTTTCGCATGTCATTAAATGGCACTTTGTGATTATCAAATGGGTAGTCACAGTATTGAATCGCCAAAATCCAAGCCGTGAAGATAAACCATAAAAACGGTCCTACGGTTTGACCCAGAGCTGGGATTAGCAGCAATAGGAATAGACCAATGGCTTTAGGTAGAACGTACACCAGTTTGCGCCATTCACGAGCCATGATTCTTGGCGTGTCTTTAATGACGGCCATCATGCCATCTTCATTGACCTTCTGCTGGGTTAGATGTTCTTCAACTTTTTCAGCCAGTAATCCATTGAATGGAGCAGCAATAAAGTTGGCCAAGGTACTAAAGAAGTATGAAAACGTTGCGAGTATCGTCAGGACCAAGAGTGGCCAGAGTAGGTAACCAAGCCAAGACAAAAACTCGGGTAACTGTCCCATCAGCTGTCCGATCCAAGCATCTAGGTTGGAGAACAGGTAGTAGAGAGCTCCGCCAACTAAGATGATATTGGCCAGTAGAGGCAATATAACAAATTGGCGAATGCCCGGAGTGCGTGCCAGTTCTAAACCGTGGAAGAAGTAGCCAAAGCCAGAACGCTGTCTAATCTGTGTATTCATATTTTGCTTTTGTGGTGTAAAAACGAACGTTTTCTATCTTAACAAGAAAAAAGCGTGTTCAAAATCACAACATTTCAGGAACTTCTCACATTAAGTTGTTCTAAAACAGGGGCGAGTTTTGGTAGAGTAACTCAAAGTTAGGTTTAAACAGATTCGATGTAACTCGCTTACTATCGAACAAATGAGAGCTAAAAATGCAGGAACTGCGATTTGTACTCATAATTGTTGGAGCTTTGGCGATTGCCGCTTTGCTGTTCCACGGTTTATGGACGAGTAAAAAAGAAGGGAAAGCCAAGTTTGGTAGCAAACCGATTGGCAAGCTGGATGTCGACAATGAAGACTCGGACCTAGTCCCTGAGCGCGCTTTTGCTCCAGAAGATGATTTTGAAATCATCAAGAAAGAGCGTAAAGAGCCCGGCTTTATAGACCGAGATGAAGTCATCGCAGATCCGCTCATCGATACTTATCAAGAAGCATCACCAGAAGTTAATCCATCTACTACTGATAAAGATGACGTAGATTTGGATGTGCCTTCTTTCTCAAGTAAGTCATTGGATGAAGTTGAAGAGGTCGTCGAAGCCGCACACGAAGAAGTGCTTGAACCTATTGTCGAACCATCACCAATTCAAGAGCCTGAAACGCAACAAGCGGAAGAAGAAGCGCCGTTAGAAGTTATTGTCCTCAATGTACATTGCTCCGGTGAAGAGCCTTTTGTTGGCACTAAACTGTTTGACAGTATGCAGCAAAACGGCCTGATTTACGGTGAAATGGATATCTTCCATCGCCACGCTGATCTATCAGGTACAGGCAAAGTCCTGTTTAGTGTTGCCAACATGATGCAGCCGGGCACGTTAAAGCATGATGACCCTGCTGAGTTCTCTACTAAGGGGATCTCTTTCTTTATGACGATGCCTTGTTTCGGTGATGCAGAACAAAACTTCAAGCTGATGCTTAAGACTGCTCAGCAAATTGCTGATGACTTAGGTGCCAATGTTTTAGATGATGCGCGTAACTTGATGACGCCCAATCGACTAGACAGCTACCGAGCTCAGATTCAAGAGTTTAAAGCGGCACAACAAGCCTAAACATTCCTATTCGTTAGAAAGGCTCCGTATGGAGCCTTTTTTCTTTCATTCTCAGTTGCGAACGTTGCAAGGCGTGTTCATACTGCCTGCATTGGCCGCTAAGAACGAGCCGTTCTTAGCACCGTGAGAAGTAATAATTATAGAGTTAGCTATGTCTACAGAGATTCAAGAGAAGCTTAATCAATTGCGTCAAACGCTCCACTATCATGGAGTGAAGTACTACGTCGAGGATAATCCAGAAATACCGGATGCTGAATATGACAGGCTTATGCGTGAGCTTATGGAGCTTGAGTCTCAAAATCCAGAACTTGTCACCATAGACTCACCAAGCCAACGAGTCGGCGGCGCGCCATTAGACGGTTTTGACTCAGTCACGCACGAGATTCCAATGCTGTCATTAGATAATGCTTTTGATGATGGTGAGCTAGAAAGCTTCCATAAGCGGATGGGCGATCGTATTCCAACTGCCATGTTTGATGTTTTCTGCTGTGAACCAAAGCTAGATGGCCTTGCGGTTAGCCTGCTGTATGAAAATGGGGTTCTGGTCCAAGCTGCCACTCGTGGCGATGGTGCAACAGGTGAAAATATCACCGAGAACGTTCGTACTATCAAAGCTATTCCATTGAAGCTTCAAGGTGAAGGTTGGCCAGCGCGCATTGAAGTGCGTGGTGAAGTATTTATGCCTAAAGCGGGTTTTGACAAACTTAACGAGCAAGCACTAAAGAAAGGCGAAAAAGTTTTCGTTAACCCGCGTAACGCAGCGGCGGGTAGTTTGCGTCAATTGGATTCACGTATAACAGCAACTCGCCCATTGAGCTTCTATGCCTACAGTGTCGGTGTGGTTGAAGGTGTTGAGCTCTCTTCGAGTCACTATCAACGATTCATCCAGCTGAAAGGCTGGGGATTGCCAATGTGCCCTGAGACGAAGCGTGTAAACAATCTCGGTGAAGTGAAAGATTACTATCAAGATATCCTAGAACGCCGTGAGTCCTTAGCGTACGAAATCGATGGGGTAGTGATTAAAGTTGATGAGGTCGTGCTTCAAGAACAACTAGGTTTTGTCGCTAGAGCACCACGTTGGGCGATTGCTTACAAGTTCCCTGCTCAAGAAGAGATCACCACGCTAAATGATGTCGAGTTCCAAGTTGGCCGTACAGGCGCTATCACGCCTGTTGCTAAGCTGGAACCTGTCTTTGTGGGCGGTGTTACCGTCAGTAATGCCACTCTTCATAATGCTGATGAGATAGAGCGCTTGGGCGTTATGGTTGGCGATACGGTTGTGATACGAAGAGCGGGTGACGTTATCCCTCAGATTGTTTCTGTGGTGACTGATCGTCGTCCAGAGAGCGCCCGTGAGATTGTATTCCCGGAAAACTGTCCTGTGTGTAAATCACAAGTGGAACGAGTTGAAGGTGAAGCGGTTGCTCGTTGTAGTGGTGGTCTCGTTTGTCAGGCGCAACGTAAAGAAGCATTGAAGCATTTTGTATCACGTAAAGCGCTAGATGTTGATGGGCTAGGTGAGAAAGTGATTGAGCAACTTGTTGATCGCGAAATGGTAGAAACACCTGCAGACCTGTTTAAACTATCTGCTGGTGTGATTACTGTGCTTGACCGAATGGGGCCAAAATCTGCGCAAAATGTGGTTGATGCTCTGAACAAAGCTAAACAAACAACCTTAGCTCGGTTCTTATATTCGTTAGGCATTCGTGAAGTAGGCGAAGCAACGGCGGCAAACCTTGCGCAACATTTTAAAACTTTAGACTTAGTTAAAGCTGCAAGCCATGAAAAGCTTATCGAAGTTCAAGATATTGGCGATATAGTTGCGAGTCATATCACAGCATTTTTTGCTCAAGATAAAAACCAAAGTGTGATTGATGAACTGATTGAGCAAGGGGTGAGCTGGCCTGATATAGAAGAGAAAGATGAAGACGCTCCTCAGCCACTTGAAGGTAAAACAGTGGTCTTAACTGGCTCACTATCTCAGCTTACTCGTTCAGATGCAAAAGCTGCTCTGCAAGCACTAGGGGCAAAAGTAACCGGTAGTGTTTCTAAGAAAACGGACATTCTTTTTGCTGGTGAAAATGCGGGATCTAAGCTCGCTAAAGCGCAAGAGTTAGGTATTGAAATTCGTACCGAAGAAGACCTTGTTTCGTTAATGTAACCGCCTAAATCCTATTTTAAGCCACCATTTTGGTGGCTTTTTTTTGTCATAAATAAAGTCCCTTTTTTGAACCTCATAATATGCTCAGATCTTCTGTGATGAGGATCTTGTTAGATGTAATTATGTGAATCTCAAATAAAATTATGCGACGCACTTCAATATGGTTTAGGAGTTTTTTATATTTAAGCCTTTGTTTTTATTGTTTTAAATATTTTCTGAACTTGCAAGGAGAGTGATTGTCGATCTGGATCACTGGAATTATAAAAATTTGTAGCCGGTCATATTTTTTTATATAGAAATTAAGTTCTGGTTGATGTTTTTCGCTGCGAAGTTAGTCTGGGAAACATGGATACACAGTGTGTATGCAGGAAATAGAAAACTAAGAATTAATGATTAATCCAAGGTTTTCACATAGGAAATGATTTCTCCCTTCGGCGGCCAACTTAAGGTGAGAAAAAGAATAAGACAGCTATATCCATTTTTAGGAGTTTTTCCATGGACAAAATGTTTAAACGTACACTTTTAGGTGCAGCAGTGGCAGTAGCGTCAACTGGTGTAATGGCTAAGCAAGTTGGTGTGAACAGTGACTTCCAAGTCGAAGCTTACGGTGTTGCGGCAATCTCTGTTGTTAACTATGACTCAGATAAAACTAACCTTTCAGATAATACTGTAAAGGATACTAGTACTGGTTACGATTATGAAAATGAATCTCGTATTGGTTTCCGTGCGAGCAAAGATATGTTTGATAACGTAAATGTGTTTGTGCAGATTGAATCGGGTTATGTTGGTGAAAACGGCGACGGCGCAACACTTGGAAATCGTGATACATTCTTAGGCTTGCAAGGTGACTGGGGTAAGGTTCGTTTTGGTCGTATGCTGACGCCAATGTACGAAATCATTGACTGGCCATACTCTAACCCAGGTCTAGGTGCAGCCTTCGATTGGGGTGGTGATGTGAAGTATAACCGTGACCGCCACGGTGATATGGCTCGTTTTGACTCTAAAGATTACAATGGCTTTAGCTTCGCACTAGCGACCGGTCGTGGTGATAAAGATGTAAAAGATAATTACTTCTACGGTGCTAATGCTCACTATAAATTGGCTGATAGCTTTACAATTCATGCTGCGGTAGAGTCAGAGCAAGATCGTAAAGTATCTGATGCTGTTGCTGCTGGCACAGCAACCTGTCTTGATGCTGGCGGTTGTACGATTGATGGCGCTTCATACACGTTTGGTCAAGCATATGCTACTGCAGCATCTCCTTATGAAAGCACAGATACTTTAGGCTATATTGTGGGTTTTGAGGCTTCACTCCCAGCTGGTTTCGGTTTAGCTGCCGCATATAAAGCGGGTGAGTCTAAAACATCTGCAGGTGTGACTTCAGAGCAGGCTTCATACTCAATCATTGGTCAATACTGGAACGGTCCATGGGGCTTCAAGCTAGGCTACGCTGCTAATATGGAGTCTGAAAAAGCTGGTATTAAACAAAACGATGAAGATAGCGTCATTTCTGGTCAGCTAATGTACGTTCACAATGGCTTTGTACCGTATGTACGTATCGCTCAACGTGATATCAAGGCATATGATACAGATGACAAAGTAACATATGACACCGACACATTCGTTGTTCGTGTAGGTCTCGAGTACGGTTTCTAATAGAGAATCAGATACTTACTGTCTTTACGCTGGCCCCAGAGGCCAGCGTTTTAGTCTCTAATATGTGGAGTTACTCTCTGTCGAAATTAGTTAAATGTTTGTAATATAAAAAGAAGTTTTCAAATAGGGAATTAATATGAAAAAATGCGTAATCGCGTCTTTAGTCGCATTGATGGTTGGTTGCACCACACTGGATTCAGACAGTAGCTTCACTGATGTTGTAGCCCAAGTTGAAACTAAGCAAAACTATTATTTGGTAGAGGGCAAGAGCTTTTTGCCAGGTGTGGAAGTTAGTAAAGGTGCACAGCTTACGCAATCTAACTTAGCATTAAACTATGTCGCACCTCATGGTCAGGCAGCCGTTCCTAGCTCGTTTATCGTCATGGAAGTAAAGTATTTTAAGAATTACAGTGAATACAGATATGTTGAAATTGACGGTAAGAAAACCCCTCTGAAGTCTTTAGCTCCTACAGCTGAAACATGCAGTGATATTTGTACACAAAGACAGTTATTTAGGTTTGATGTCTCAGAAGAGTCTTTAGCTAAGGGCGAGCAGCAAGGGCTGAGATTTGCTTTAGCTTCATCTGAACAAAATAAAGTCTTCTTTGACGTAGCCGCTGGCTACATCAAAGCAATTAGAAATAGTGTAGATAATAAGTCAGTGCCTAGTGCAACGACTATCGTAGCGCCAGTTGCTGCAACAACAGCAATTGCCCAAGACTTAACAGAGAAGTCTAAGTCACAAGAGATGGCAATGTATTGGTTCGAACAGCTTGACGATAAGCAGAAAGAAAGCGTAACTAACTGGGCGGTTTCCAATCGTAAAAACGCAGCGGCTAAACTAGACACCACCGATCAGGCTGAGCAAATGTTCTCTTATTGGTTTAACAAGGCCAATGAATCTGAAAAGAAAACGATACTGGTTGAACTCATCAATAAATAAGATTAACTGATATAAAAAGGAACCAATATGGTTCCTTTTTATATTTAGGTGAAGCGTGAGTATTCTATTTAAATGGGATGAGGATTAGTCTATAAAACCTTCCCACCCTCGGCTTTGCAAATCATGATAGGAATATAACGAACCTTTCCATCTTTTAATTCACACTCTACATTTGGCCCTGTTTGACCACTTCCATTTCCTGCCAAAACAGCAGCGCTAAACAATAAACCGACAAATATTGAAGCTAGTTTTCTCATAACATTTCTCCTTGTGTCTTAAAATCTCCTAGTCAGAGATATTGACTAGTATGGCAATAGACCACGAAGGATCAAAAATAATTGCAAGAAATCAAATTTTTTAAAATTTATTAAGTTGGAGGGGGAAATAGGGGGCTATTTTTAAATGTATGAAAGCTTTGGTTATTATTTTTAGGGCTTGATGGTTCTAGTAAGTGTATTTGTGTATTTTGGCAACTAGTTAAATACTTAATTTCTCGAATTAAACTTAAAAAATAGAGTTCCTTTAACTAGTTACCGACTTAATTTTAATTAAAAACGAATAAAACGCGTCAATTGAAGTGATTAGTCTAATTATCACATGGCTTTATGGTTAAAATAATTCCGCTCACTTTGGTAATTTCAACTTGTTGACCTGCGCTAATCGCGCTTTCTGATTGTGCACTCCATGTGGTGTCACCCACCTTTAAGCGTCCTTTCCCTGCTGGAAAATCCTCATCAAGACGAATGATCTGACCGACTAACTGCTTACTTTTCTGATTAAGTTCACGGTTAGCATCGGACTTTTTGTCCGATTTAAATTGTCTACGCCACCACAGCCAAGTGGTTACTAAAGCAAATGCTGCGAAAGCGACCCATTGTAGTTGCCAACTCATTGGAATAAATGTGAGCAAAATACCCACGATTAAGGCTGATAGCCCAAGCCATAAAAAATAGCCTGCGGTGCCAAGCAGTTCGATGGCAAGTAAAGCTAGCCCGAAGGCTAGCCAATGCCAATGGTTGATACTGTCTAGTAATTCAAACACATTAGCCTCTACTTAGCTGACTCTTTCGAGTGCTTAAACATTTCAGCGATACCCGCGACAGAGCCCATTAGGCCAGAAGCTTCAAGTGGAAGCATGATGATCTTGCCATTCTCAGCTTGGCCGATTGACTTAAGTGCGTCGGTATAGCCTTGCGCAATAAAGTAATTAACGGCTTGCATGTCACCCTTAGCGATCGCTTCTGACACCATAGTTGTTGCACGGGCCTCGGCTTCAGCCGCACGTTCCCGAGCTTCTGCTTGGAGAATTGCTGCTTGCTTGTCGCCTTCCGCTTTAAGGATCTCTGATTGCTTGTGGCCTTCTGCTCTTAAAATTTCAGCCTGACGAATACCTTCTGCTTCGAGTACTTCTGCACGCTTGTTTCGTTCCGCTTTCATTTGAGCGTTCATTGCTGCGGTGAGGTCTGACGGCGGCTGTACATCTTTGATTTCGATACGCGTAACTTTTACGCCCCAAGGGTTAGTCGCTTCATCAACAATAGAGAGCAGTTTAGTGTTGATCATGTCACGCTGACTGAGCATTTCATCGAGTTCCATGGAACCCAGAACAGTACGAATGTTCGTCAGTGTTAAGTTACGAATTGCATGCTCTAAATCGTTAACCTCGTAAGCCGCTTGGGCTGCATCAATCACTTGAACAAAGCAGACCGCGTCGATAGTGACATTGGCGTTATCCTTAGAAATAACTTCTTGAGCGGGGATATCAAGTACTCGCTCCATCATATTGATCTTGTGACCAATACCGTCAATAAATGGAATGATGATATTTAAGCCTGGCTTCAGGGTGTGGGTATAGCGACCAAATCGTTCAACGGTCCAGTTGTTGCCTTGAGGGACGGTTTTTACACCAGCGATAATCAGTGCAATCACAACAACGAGAAATACGCCGATAGTAATCAATGAGTCAATAGCCATATCTGAGTTCCTTATGAGAATAGTCTATTGATTGTTGCCTATAGAGTCGCTTGTGACAATGGCAGAAATGAGAACTTTAGCGAAAATCGGACAAAATAAAAGCCGGTTACTACCGGCTTTAAGTCTATGATTTAGAATGAACTAATAAAGAATGGAGTAAAGTTGACGGCGGTATTTACCTGCGATTGGATTACCTTGCCCAAGCGCGGCAAGTATATCCATAAATGACTTTTTCATTTCGCCATCTAGCGCATTCAAGTCGGTACGTAAGACGTTCCAAAGTATCTCAAGTGCTTCTTCGTCGCGATTCACTTGGTGGTAGTTAAGCGCCAGTTCGTTAGCCAGTTTTAGGTCACGTGGGTTTTGTGCCAAGGCTTCTTCTAAAGATTGAATCTCAGGGCTGTTTGCTGCTTGTGCATGAAGCTCTAATTTAGCGACTAAGCCTTTGTAGTAATTATCTTGGTACTCAAGAGGAATATTTTCTAGCAGCAATTTAGCTTGGTCAAAATTCTGTGTTTCTAAATAGCAATCTGCCAGAGCAAGTTTTACATCGCCTTTTTGTTTCAATTCCTCGGCGATAGCTTCTAGAAGCGGGAGAGCTTGGGCATGTTGACCTGCTTGGATGAGCTCAAGTGCTTGCTTTAAGTTTAGTTCGTCTTGGCTAGGGAGATGTTTCGCTAGCATTTGTTGAATAGCGGCAATTGTCTGCGGACCACCAAGACCATCGACAGGCTGGCCATTTACGAATAGGGCTATGGTAGGCAAGGCTTGAACACCAAACTGGCTTGCAATCGCTTGTTCCTGCTCGCAGTTCAAAAGAGCTAATGTGAAGGCTCCGTTATATTGCTGCGCTAGCATTTGCAGATCAGGAATCACTTGCGCACTTTCTTCGCTCATTGGCGCCCAAAAGTGGATTAATACAGGGGTCTGCATTGACCCTTCTAAAACTTGGCGGAAGTTTTGTTCGTTTAGCTCAACAATAAATGGAGATTGCATCTATGAGTTCCTTGCAACATATTCTATGAATCAAAGATATGGGCTAGGGCGGGAGAGTTCAAGGTAAGAGATTGAAATTGAGATCATATTGTTGGCGGAAACAAAAACACCGCCTGCGACGGCGGTGTTAATGTTCTCCCGAAAGGGTAAGCGAAGGTGTCTATAAAACGATAAACAACGTTAGCGCAACACCCACACTCAGCCAGTTTAACTGGTTTAAAGTCATATTATTATACCGAATGTAGCGCTTGAATTTTATAACTAGGGCTTGCCCTGAGTATTAATCTAACGTCTTATTGTTACGGAATAATTACAAAGTTGCAGAAAATATCATGCAGCTTGTCGCAATATTTTGTCTAGTGTTCGGGTTGGCAGTAGGCGCTTTAAGATAGCAAACACCTTAGTTGGCGTAGTAATACGGTAACGAATCTTAGGCTTCTTCGCTTCTAGCGCATGAACAAGGGGAGCTATACACGACTCTGCCGGTAAAACAAACGCGTTGCTTGAGGTGTCGTTGTTCAGCCTTTCCATTTGCTGACGGTACTGCTTTTCGTGAGCGCTGCCTTCAACAGTGATCCATTTCTTAAAGGCGATAAGGGCATTAGAACGAAACTCGGTTTCAATTGGCCCTGGCTCTATCAGGCTTATGTGGATATCGGTATCCATCAGTTCGAGTCTTAACGTATCACTCCAACCTTCTATCGCAAACTTAGAAGCATTGTAGGCACCGCGATATTTCATCGCCGCAAAGCCGAGCACGGAACTGTTTTGGACAATTCGACCATAACCCTGTTTACGCATGGTTGGAAGGAGTTCGCATACCAATTGATGCCAGCCAAAAAAGTTGGTTTCGAACTGTTCTCTTAAACCATCAGTAGGCAGGTCTTCTAACGCTCCAGGTTGGCCATAAGCTCCATTATTAAACAAAGCATCAAGCTTGCCATTGGTGAGAGCTAATGTTTGCTCTACTCCTTTGGTAATGCTCTGGCTGTCAGTGAGATCAATCTGGATGCAGGTGAGCCCTTCTGCTTGTAGCCTTTCAACGTCTTGTTGTTGGCGACAAGATGCAACGACTTGATAGCCTCGCTGATGAAGAGCGTGGGCACAGACATAGCCAATTCCGGTTGAACAGCCAGTAATTAATATCGATTTATCCATAGCAAGCTAACCCGTTGATTCTTTTAGTTGTAGTTAGGTTACTGGATTATTCGTGGTGTTGTAACAAGTTTTTCAGTGCAGGCTCAAGGCGTGAGTAGCTGAAGCGAAACCCGAGTTCAGTTAACTTCTTGGGTTTTGCTCTAATACTATCAAACAGTAGTACCGAGCTTTCCCCCATTGCTACTGACATCACCCATTTAGGTGTAAAAAAAAGGTGTGGACGCTTGAGTGTTTTAGCCAATGTTTGGCTGAACTGCTTATTCGAGACAGGGTGTGGAGCACAGAGGTTAAACTCTCCGTGAGCATGAGGTGTTTCGAGCAAGTAGATAATGCCACGGACCATATCTAACATATGGATCCACGGCATGTATTGGCGACCATGGCCCAATGGTCCACCTAAACCCAAACGGTAAGGAGGAAGCATTTTCAGCAGAGCTCCTCCTTGAGGAGCGAGTACCACACCAGTACGTAAAATGCAGACACGCGTCATCTCAGAGCGGGCACGGTTAGCAATTTGCTCCCATTTGCTGCACACATAGTGTGGAAAGCCTTGGCAATTCACATGAAGGCTTTCGTCGAACGGATGTTCTTGTTGATCTCCGTAGTAGCCTACCGCAGAGCCACTGATAAAGACTTCAGGTGGGGTAGTACTGGCATGAATAAGTTCGACCAAGGTTTCGGTCAGTTTCCAGCGGCTATCACAGATGGTTTGCTTCTGCTTTTTAGTCCAACGCTTATTGGCTATTGGCTCGCCTGCGAGGTTGATGACGGCGTCAAAATCATTGAGGTGATGAAAATCATCCAGTGAAGAAATGTAAGTGACGTTGCCCATGTCGGTATGGCTTAGGAGCATTTTGGCATGCCTTGGCTCACGAGTAAGCAAGACTACTTCATGAGTAGTTAAATGCTTAAGCAACTCTCGGCCGATAAAGCCGGTTCCTCCAGTGAGCAGTACCTTCATTTCTAATCCTCTTATTTATGCAGAGCAGACAAGTCCAATTTTAACCATAGTGAACTATTGTTACTAATTATAGTTACTTAGCTGCAAATGTGATCACTCGTGGCAATATCACAAAATTCACATTTTGTTACGTTTATCCTTATCGACGTTGCGAGTATCACATCCGAAAACGAAATTGTTTGCCATGCTAGATAAAAGATTAGCGATTAACTGACTTGCAAGGAGGTTCAGTGGAAGCAGCGACGGCGTTATTTAAAGCGCTACTAGGAAGTTTGCGGGATCTTTTACCCATTATTGTTGTCATTGCTTTTTTTCAGCTTGTTGTTTTACAAGAGCCTCTCCCAAATTTACTGTCTATTTTGTTTGGTCTTGTATTAGTTGTCTTTGGCTTAACGTTTTTTATCTTTGGTTTAGAGATGGGCTTGTTCCCCATCGGTGAAACCATGGCTCAAGCTTTTGCTCGCAAGGGAAGCGTGTTTTGGCTGCTCATCTTTGCATTTTGTTTAGGCTTTGGTACCACCGTCGCAGAGCCTGCATTAACTGCTGTTGCCGATGAAGCGGCAGAAGTGGCTGCAGAAGGAGGAATGATTGCTCACAATGAAGAGTCAATGGAGGACTACGCTAATGGACTGCGCTACACCGTCGCTTTATCCGTTGGGATAGCGATATTGCTGGGTGTGTTGCGTATTCTTAAAGGGTGGCCCATTCAATATATGATCATTGGCGGCTATATCGGTGTGGTGGTTCTTACTATGTTTGCGCCACAGAGCATTATTGGTGTGGCTTATGATTCTGGTGGAGTGACGACCTCAACCATTACTGTACCATTGGTGACAGCACTCGGTGTCGGCCTTGCTTCAGCGATTAAGGGGCGTAATCCAATGATAGATGGATTCGGTCTGATTGCTTTTGCCTCACTGTTACCCATGATGTTTGTAATGGTCTATGGAATGGTGGTGGCATGATCGAGTGGACTCATTTCTTAGATACCTTTGTTGGTACGATTACCGATGTTTTGCCGATAGCTACCATCATTTTTGGTTTTCAGTTTGCCGTTCTTAGACGCCCTGTAACCAACCTGCCGAAAGTGATTCTCGGTTTTTTCTATGTCATTCTTGGCTTATCGCTTTTTTTAATCGGCCTCGATTTGGCGTTGTTTCCTCTTGGCGAGACGATGGCTGAGCAGCTTACCGCTCCAAGCTTTATTCAGCAGTTCAAGCTCTCTGCTGGAACTGTGTTTGAATGGATGGATTACTACTGGGTTTATCTGTTTGCCTTCTTCATTGGCTTTAGCACCACGATTGCAGAACCCTCTCTGATAGCTGTGGCGATTAAAGCCAATCAGGTTTCTGGTGGGAGTATCAGTGTCAACGGATTAAGGATTGCGGTGGCGATTGGTGTTGCGGTAGGTATTTCTTTAGGCAGTTACCGAATTGTCGTTGGTGACCCCATTCATTACTACATTATTGTTGGCTATATCGTAGTAGTAATCCAAACCTTTTATGCGCCAAAGCTCATTATACCCCTTGCTTACGATTCTGGGGGGGTGACAACGTCTACGGTTACAGTTCCGTTAGTCGCGGCGTTAGGTTTAGGTTTGGCCTCAACGGTTCCGGGGCGTAATCCAATGATAGATGGTTTTGGACTGATAGCATTCGCTAGTTTATTTCCCATGATTTCCGTTATGGGGTATGCACAAATCACTCAGCGGCTAAACAAAGGTGCTGAGCGGGAGGATGAAGAAAATGCGCTTTAAATTGTTATTGGCTTTCGTTGAAGACAGTAAAACAGACGTGGTGCTTGATGCTGCTCGCAAGGCTGGAGCAACAGGGGCAACAGTGATCAATAACGCAAGAGGGGAGGGGCTGAATCAAAAGAAAACCTTTTTTGGCCTCACTTTAGATGTGCAAAAAGACGTTTTACTGTTTGTGGTTGAAGAACATTTATCCCGACATATCTTAGAGACGATTGGCGAAGTAGGTGAATTTGATCAAGAGTCTGGCCAAGGGATTGCGGTTCAGATTGATATTGAAGACGCCGTTGGAGTCGCGCATCAAGTCGAGAAATTAACTAAAGTGGTAGAGGATGAGTTATGAGCACACACAAAAAGGTTCGAGTTCGTGACGTGATGACCAATAATTATGTAGTCATCGACGGCTTAACAACGGTAAAAGAAGGCATTCAGTTAGCCCGTAGTCATGAAGTTAAAGCGCTGGTGGTTAATAAGCGTAATGAAGATGATGAGTATGGTGTGGTGTTGATGAATGACATCGCTAAAAAAGTGCTTGCGCAAAACCGCTCGCCAGACCGTACGAATATCTATGAGATCATGACTAAGCCTGCGTTATCGGTCGAGCCTGATATGAATGTAAAATACTGCGCCCGTTTGTTCGAACGCTTTGGTATTAGCCGAGCGCCAGTGATTGAAGCGGGTAAAATCATCGGAATGGTCAGTTACAATAACATTGTCATAAACGGCATGGTACATGATGACTAATGGCAGGAGAGTGCGTAGAATCTCCTCATTAATTTTGAGGAGATGATGTCGTGAAACTCTTTTTTGCCTCTGACTTGCATGGCAGCTTGCCTGCAACCCAGCAAGTTCTTGCTGAATATGAAAAATCTGGTGCTGAGACGTTAGTACTACTTGGTGACATATTAAACCATGGCCCACGTAATCCTGTCCCTGAAGGTTACAATCCTCCAGCGGTGAGTGAGCTGCTCAACCAATATGATGATCAAATCATTGCGGTGCGTGGTAACTGTGACAGCGAAGTTGATCAGATGCTGCTCTCGTTCCCAATGATGATGGATTACGCTTGGGTACTATTGGAATCAGGTCAGAGATTATTTCTAACTCACGGTCATCTGTACAATTCGAATAAGCGCCCAGCGTTAAAGCAGGGAGATGTGTTGGCTCATGGGCATACCCATATTCCTGTTGCTCAGCGAGAGGGGGAGCAGTTTATATTTAACCCGGGCTCAATCACCTTTCCGCGCAATGGATTTTCCGCAAGTTACGGCTTGTTAGAAGGTAATGAACTCAAAGTCGTGACCTTCTCTGGTGAAGTACTAGCCTCGGCACATATCAACTAAGTAATCAGCCTAAATGAAACAAAGGCAGCTCAGTGAGCTGCCTTTGTATTTAACTTCGCGCTATTTCGAATCTGAATGACCTAAGTCCCTTTCTGGGTCGATGACATCGCGCACTTGTTGCTTTAGTACTTTCGCTTCAGGGAAGCCACCATCGCGTTTGCGCTCCCAAATAAGCTGACCATTACAATGAATCTCAAAACGACCCCCTGTGTCTGGGTGGAGTGAAACTGTCTCTATCTCTTCACTAAAAGTGTGCAGTAGCTCTTGAGATAGCCACGTTGAACGCAGCATCCAATTACATTGGCGGCAGTAGTAAATATCAATGATGGCTTTATCCATGAAAATTCCTTTAAAACAAAAGCTTGATACCAACGGCGAAGGTTAGTATTTCAAAGCATACCTTGATGAATTGGTTGCTGTAACGAGTGGTTAGGTAAGCCCCTAAGCTGCCGCCAATGAATGAGCCTAGCAGCAGAGCCGGTAACCAAGGCCAATATACGGGAGCGCCTGCCTGAACTATTGCAATACCGCCAATGCCATTCCAGAATAGGCCGACACACAGCATGGTGAGCGCAACAGCCTGCTTATAGCTGTAACCGAACCAGCGTACTAGAAATAGTGTAACCAATAAGCCAGAGCCTGCCGTCAGTGATCCATTAATCACCCCGATTAGCATTAGGCCTAGTCCGCCAATCACCCAGCCTTTAGTGTCGCGATTTAACGGCAGCTCTTGTTGTCCAAGCTGCTTTTTAAAACGTGAATAGATACCAAGGCACAATATCATTCCACCAAGCAATTTCTCTGCAATATCACCGGGAATAAGCAAGACAATGTTAGCACCAATGATGACCCCGAAGCTTCCCACACCAATAAGATACAAAGCTACTTGGTAGCTGAAGCTTTTCTGTTTGATGTGGGTGTAGGCAGCCCCGAGACCAAGGGCGACACTGGCGATTTTATGGGTGGCCAAAGCGATCGAGAAAGGTAGGCCAAAGAAAATCAGTAGTGGGAATTGCAGTAACCCGGCACCACCACCAGAGAGTGAGGCGAGCGTATTCGCAATAAGTGAGCCCAACAACAGGCCGAGGGTGTTAATCCAATCCATATGAAAAAAGAAAAGGGGCATCATGCCCCTTTATTGAATTTAGTTAGAAAATAGAACGGTAGAGCCGTGACTTAGGCTCGTCAGGAGCAGTGTCTTCTCGTTAACAATATCGATACGACGGCTTTGCTGAGCGTCCATCTTAAAGATCTGAGTAATCAAGTCTAACTGCTCTGCGGTAAAGTCTTTACTTTGCGCAGAAGAAACATCTTTAAACTCTGTCGGAGAGACTAGCAGGTAGTTATCACTGATGTCCCACTCGCCAGTTTCAGAGATATTTATCACGCTCTCTGTCTTAGCATTGAAAGGATACAAACGTACTGTCGCAACGCGAATGTAAGTGTTGTTTGGCAAGTACTTAACGTTTGACACCACGTCGACTTTACGAAGTGAGCCAACAGACTCTTCTTGAAGTGGTTCGGTAATGACAGTCACCATTTTAGACTGCCATTCTTTTGAAGTAAGAACCTGTTCAACTTTAAGATCGCTGCCCCAGTATAACCAAGCGCTAAATACAGCGGAGATAACAAGTAGGCTAGCTGCAATTTTTTGATTCATCGGTGTACTTCCTACTGGCAAACTTTACTGAGATCTTGCTGCTCTGCGAATATTCGCAAAGTAATATTTTCACCTGAATTATCCAAAGAGTGGATGTAGTTCAGGATAAGTTGATTGTTCTGACCACCTGTTGCGATCACCTCTACAGGAGCAAGAGCTTCAATATGTGTTTCATTGTACTTCTTCACACATTGTTCGATAGAAGGGTACCACTTGCTTAGATCAGGGTGATTCATGGGCGCTTTCACGACCGTGTTATCGAAGACAGCTAACTGTCTAAACTTAGATTCAGCAGGGTTGGTGAATAATATGACACACAAAGGAATCAGTATCGCGACCACAATCAGAAGTTTAGAAAGCAATGAGCTTGGTTTACGTACCGGAGCTTGCACTTCAGCGGTATCATTGATAGCACTAACTGTCTTTGGCGGTACAGGTGTTTCAACCGATTCTTCAACTTTGATTTGCTCGGTCACTTCAACAGCTTCCAGTTCTGAGCTATCTTCGTCAAGGGACTCACCACTCATTAGTGTGGTTGCGCGCTCTACAGAACAAATTAACTGATAACCACGTTTTGGCACCGTTTTAACGAACATCGGCGACTTTGTTGAGTCTTTGAGTAGTTTTCGCAGCGTAGAGATTGCTTGAGTCAAGCTCGAATCATCAACTTCGAAGCCTTGTTTACGCCAAACAAAGTCGTGCAGATCGTTACGAGATACAATCTCGCTTGGCTTCTCACACAACAGCAGCAGGATACGGCTTTCGTTACTACCTAAGCGAATTAGCTCGTTGTTATTCTCTTTGTCGACGAGAGAGTTGGTGTTTGGGTCAAAGGTAAATCTATTATCAAGATTAAACTTAGTACCTATGTTACTCATTAATTGCGGCCACTATATTAGAGGTTTCAGACAGTTAAGTTGTTAAAGCGCTCAATACAACCGATTCTAGTGAATTCAGTTTATATTTTTTGATTTTTTTGGCGTGGCAAAGGATAGTCAAAATAAAACAAAAAAAACACTGTTTTTATGATTCTTGACCTTGAATTTACATTTGTCACCCTCATGTTAATTGGCAGATTTAGGCCAAATAGACATCATCATTATGAATGTATTGGCTTGATAAGTATAGAACTTATGGAGTTATCATGAGCGATACAGCAACTCAAAACAAAGAAACTCGTGGCTTTCAGTCTGAAGTAAAACAATTACTTCACCTTATGATTCATTCTCTTTACTCAAACAAAGAGATTTTCCTTCGTGAGCTAATTTCTAATGCGTCTGACGCTTCTGACAAGCTACGCTTTCAGGCACTTTCAAATCCAGAACTGTACCAAGGCGATGCTGATCTTGGTGTGAAGCTTTCTTTCGATGATGCTGCGAATACACTGACTCTCTCTGACAACGGTATTGGCATGAGCCGTGATGATGTGATTGAGCATTTAGGCACTATCGCTAAATCAGGTACGGCTGAATTCTTCTCAAAGCTATCTGAAGACCAATCGAAAGACTCGCAGCTAATTGGTCAATTTGGTGTTGGTTTCTACTCTGCATTCATTGTGGCAGATGCAGTCACCGTTCGAACCCGTGCAGCAGGTTTAGATGCTCAAGAGGGCGTTCAATGGCATTCTGCGGGTGAAGGTGAGTACACGATTGAAACTATCTCTAAAGAGACCCGTGGTACAGACATCATTCTTCACATGCGTGAAGAGGGCAAAGAGTTCTTAAACGAGTGGCGTCTGCGTGAAGTGATCAGCAAGTATTCTGATCACATCGGTATTCCTGTGGCTATTCAGACCGCTGAGCGTGATGAAGAGGGCAAAGAAACTGGTGAGAAAAAGTGGGAGCAGATTAACAAAGCTCAGGCACTTTGGACGCGTAATAAATCGGATATCTCTGAAGAAGAATACCAAGAGTTTTACAAGCATGTTTCTCATGACTTCGCTGATCCATTGGTATGGAGCCATAACCGCGTAGAAGGTAAAAACGACTACACAAGCTTGCTGTACATCCCAGCGAAAGCACCTTGGGACATGATGAACCGCGACCACAAGTCTGGTCTTAAACTGTATGTGCAACGCGTATTCATTATGGATGATGCTGAGCAGTTTATGCCTTCATACTTACGCTTTGTTCGCGGTCTAATCGATTCAAACGATCTGCCACTCAACGTATCGCGCGAAATTCTGCAAGACAACAAAGTCACCCAATCGCTACGTAATGCTTGTACTAAGCGTGTTCTTACTATGCTTGAGCGCATGGCGAAAAACGATGAAGAGAAATACCAATCGTTTTGGAAAGAGTTTGGTCTGGTGCTAAAAGAAGGCCCAGCAGAAGACATGAGCAACAAAGAGAAAGTCGCAGCATTACTTCGTTTTGCGTCTACTGAAGTTGACTCTGCTGAGCAAACTGTTGGTCTAGCGTCTTATGTAGAACGCATGAAAGAAGATCAAGACAAGATTTACTACTTGACTGCAGACAGCTACGCAGCGGCTAAGAACAGCCCGCACCTAGAGCAGTTCAAAGCCAAAGGCATCGAAGTCATTCTGATGTTTGACCGCATTGATGAGTGGCTGATGAACTACCTGACTGAGTTTGATGGCAAGCAGTTCCAATCAATCACTAAAGCGGGTCTTGATCTGAGCAAGTTTGAAGACGAAGCAGAGAAAGAAAAGCAGAAAGAGACGGAAGAAGAGTTTAAGTCTGTCGTTGAGCGTACCAAAGAGTACTTAGGTGAGCGCGTGAAAGAGGTTCGCACGACCTTTAAGCTAGCCAATACTCCAGCGGTTGTGGTAACGGATGACTTCGAGATGGGCACACAAATGGCTAAGCTACTTGAAGCAGCAGGTCAGGCAGCACCAGAAGTGAAATACATCTTTGAAATTAACCCTGAGCATGCTCTAGTCAAGCGCATGGCCGACGAAGCAGATCAAGAAGCGTTTGGTCGCTGGGTAGAACTACTGTTAGGTCAAGCGATGTTGGCTGAACGCGGTTCGATGGAAGACCCATCGCAGTTCTTAGGTGCAATCAACACGCTTTTGACTAAGGGCTAATAGTTAAAAAACACCAAAAAGCTCGCATCTTGCGGGCTTTTTGATTTATTTGCGTTAATCATGAATAAAACCGCGTGAAGTTGCAGACTTGTGTGAGTGTTTAAGCATTCTTTAGTCGTAATCCGCGCCTTGGTTTGAATTTGTATGATAGAATGCAATCTTGAAACCCAATGAGCAGGCGTGTAATGTGCACGCCTGCTTTATTGTTAACTGTAGAACAGTTATACCGAAACTTACCGTGAGCGCTAGATGTGTTTATTTGGTAACGTCATAGTGAGCTTCGGTATAAATCATTATTATCTTAAGAGGATTCAACATGCGCATCATTCTTCTAGGTGCTCCAGGTGCAGGTAAAGGCACACAAGCTAATTTCATCATGGAAAAATACGGTGTTCCGCAAATCTCTACTGGTGACATGCTACGTGCTGCTATCAAAGCAGGTACAGAGCTTGGTAAACAAGCTAAAGCTGTTATTGACGCTGGTCAGCTAGTTTCTGATGAAATCATCCTTGGTCTAATCAAAGAGCGTATTGCTCAAGATGACTGCGAAAAAGGTTTCCTACTAGATGGTTTCCCTCGCACTATTCCTCAGGCAGATGGTCTGAAAGAAATGGGTGTAGACGTAGACTACGTAATCGAATTTGATGTTGCTGACGATGTAATCGTTGAGCGTATGGCTGGCCGTCGTGCTCACCTACCTTCTGGTCGTACTTACCACGTTGTTTACAACCCACCTAAAGTTGAAGGCAAAGACGACGTAACTGGCGAAGATCTTGTTGTTCGTGATGATGACAAAGAAGAGACAGTACGCGCTCGTCTAGGTGTATACCATGAGCAAACTGCACCGCTTATCTCTTACTACGGTAAAGAAGCGGAAGCAGGTAATACTAAGTACCTTAAGTTCGACGGTACTAAGCAAGTTGCTGAAGTTAGTGCAGATATCGAGAAAGCACTAGCATAAATAGCTAACCGCGAATTTTGAAAATTTGCTATAGTGAAGCGATCCTCTTTAGGGTCGCTTTTTTTATGCTCTTAGTTTGATCCATTTCTGAGACAGGTACGTAGAGAGCCTTTTTAGTGTCGATAGGAAGCTATGCAAAATAACAAAAAACAAGGTGTACTCCTGGTTAACTTAGGTACGCCCGATGAGGCCACCGCTCCTGCGGTTAAGCGCTTTTTAAGTCAGTTTCTGCATGACAAGCGTGTCGTCGATATGACGCGTTGGTTATGGTGTCCAATCTTGCATGGTGTGATTTTGCCTATTCGCGCGCCAAAAGTAGCGAAGCTATATCAAACCGTATGGATGGAAGAGGGCTCTCCACTTCTTGTTTACTCCAAGAAGCAAGCAGAAAAACTTCGCAAGCAGGTTAGTGTCCCGGTTGAGTTAGGCATGACTTATGGTAATCCTAGCCTGAAAGTTGGTGTAGAGGCCTTGTTAGACCAAGGTGTCGAAGACATTATCGTCTTGCCGCTATACCCTCAGTATTCAGGAACCACGTCGGCTGCGGTATCTGATGGATTAACTAAAGCATTCAAGCAAATTCCAGTTATGCCTAGTTTTCAGTTTATTCGTGATTACCACGAGCACCCGCTATATATCAAAGCATTGGCTGAGAGTGTTAAGCGTTCTTGGCAAGAGAACGGTCAAGGTGATTATCTACTTTGTTCATACCACGGCATTCCTAAGCGCTTTGCCGATAATGGAGATATTTACCCGCAGCATTGTGAGCGAACGACTGCGCTTCTTGGCGAGGAACTCGGTTTGTCACCTGACAAAATTGGCATGACCTATCAATCGCGCTTCGGTCGCGAGGAATGGTTGCAGCCCTACACAGACAAAACGTTAGAAACCCTACCAGCCAAAGGGATCAAAAAACTCGATATTATGGCGCCAGCCTTCTCAGCAGACTGTCTTGAAACATTAGAAGAGATTTCAGAACAGTGTTGTGAGTTGTTTATGGAGCATGGTGGTGAGCAGTTTACTTATATCCCGTGTCTCAACGATGATGAGCTGCATATTCAAATGATGGTTGACTTGATATCGAGCCGTTAAAGGCATGACTGGTCATCGCTAAAGGTCGCAAAAGCGGCCTTTTTTATTGCCTGCAGCTTGATAGTCGACGTCAAACACACGTAGCTTCCCGTTAAAACTCTCTAATTAAGTCATTCGTCTGATCGATATTTTGGTGATCAGGATCAGATTATTATTATCGAAAATTAATGAAAAACTAAAACCAGTGTGATCTCGATATTGTTAATGTCGTTAATAGGAGGGCTCTAGGTGATAGGGATCACCAATAACTGTTTTATTATTTTTTTTGTTTTTATAACTATATGAATAATAAGAATTAAATTACTTTTCTCTTTTTTACGTTGAAGTCCGTCGCACAAAAAATGGATTAATTTTTTATCGTGAATTAAATCCGACATTATGACTGCCAAGCCAGGGAGGCAAACCAATTTAGCGGTAAGTGGTGAAGAATTACCCGAGTGAAAACCGCAGCAAATTTTAGTATTTAAAGGCAGAATACAATGAAAAAACTACTAACTCTTAGCGCAATCACACTTGCTTTCGCATCAACTGCATATGCGGGTTCTTCTTACGTAACAGGTAACGTTCAGTTCCACAGTGAAAACAAAAACCCTAACGCGACTTCTACACTAGAAGCGGGCCACACATTTGATACTGGTACAACACTACTGACTGAGTTTGATGGTATTTCTCTCGGTAGCTACGAAGATAACTATACAGGTGCTAAGGCAACACCATACATTACACTAGGTATCGAGCAGAGCTACTCAATCAATGACAACTTATGGGTTGCTGCGGGTTACCACCACCTTTTAAATGATGGCAAAACTGTTCAACATCGTCCGCTAGTTAAAATTGGTTACAACTTCGATAACGGTATTGCGATCAGCAACCGAACTCGTTACCACGATATGAAAGAAGGCGACAATGACCAACTGCGTTTTGACAACCGTATCGGTTATGCAGTAGCAGATATGCCTCTAACTCTCGCATACAACAACGTTTATGTTCGTAACGATGAAACAGCAAACACTATGGACCACGAGTTCCGTGCAACTTGGACTCGTGAAGGCGTTCAGCCGTACTTCGAGCTACGTAGCCAAGGCCACGGTGCGAAAAACGATGATGGTTCAGATAAGAAAGAGAACACTGCATTTGTATTCGGTGCTTCTTACGGCTTCTAAGCTAGCCTAAACCTACTGTCCTATCAATAAGGCCCAGTTTTTACTGGGCCTTTGTCGTATCATGATGTTTTTATTGGAGCGCAGAAGCGTTCTACACCTTGCCAAAGTATACTATCCGGCATTTGCATGTATTCGATGTTTGATAGCGCGTCCTCCCATAAACCTAAGCAGGCAGCTTGCTTGTTATCACTCGTGTAGTGCGCTAATACTTGCTTAGCCGAAATGCTACTCGTGAGCGCTGCTGTTGCTTTTAGGTAGTTACTTAGATACTGCTCTATATTGCGTTTTTTGCGGCTAATATTGGCTTGCAGCATTAATATAAGCGCGTTATTGGGAATTTCTGCTACATACTCGCGCTGCAACATCTGTAAGCTTTTCTCTACCTCTCCTGAGCGATAGGTGAGTAGGGCTAACAACATATGCAGCTCTGGAGATGGTGTTGGCGTACTTTGCTTAACCTTATCAATCCAATGGCGAAGCACATCAGAAGGCTGATCACTAAATAGTAGCTCTCGGGTATAGAAGCTGATCTCTGCACCACTCATATTTTGTTCAATTAACTTATCAAACTCGGTTTCAGACAGTTGGGTTAGACTGGTTTTCAGCTCTTGATTAATGCGCAAAATAGGCGTTGGCAGTTTGAAGTACTCTGTTAAATCAGAGTTTAACTCGTTGACGGTGGCAACCAACTTGCTTTTTTGAAGTGAATATAAGTTTCTCCAAGCCACACGATCGGACGCCGAATGGTACAGAATGACCTCTAGCGTATCTGCTTCACCTTTATCCTTTAACAGGTTGAATGTCAGTTTGTAATCCGAATCATTGATCGCATCTGAACCTGGGAAGTGATGGTGCTCGCTTAAGCTCATCAAGTAGTAACTCGGTGAGCGCATATTGGCTAAGTGGATATAAGGAGAGTGGCTGTATGCGTGGAGCAACAGTACCTTGAGCTTTAAAGCATCTTCTTGCATTGATTGTCGTGATGAGGAAATTTGATCGAGCAGCAAGCGAACCTGAGGTACATACAGGGCCTGATCTTTTGCTTCAACTTTTACCTCAAAGAATGTATTGACTAAAGTCACTGTCGCCAAAAGAGCTGCAATAGCAAAAGCCGAACTACAAAATGCCAACTTCGATGGTTTGAGCTTCTGTTTATGACTTGCAGAGGCTTGTTTACCAGAGTCTACTTTTGAGTGAGATGAACTGACTAATTGAACATGACTGTTTGGTATGTAGTAGCCTCGTTTAGGGTAGGTCACGATCAGCTTGGTAGAATCAATATCTGGGACGTTTTCTCTTAAGAGGTTGCGCAGCAAACTAATGCGGTTTGTGACCACATTTTTTGAGATGTACTGGTTCTCCCAAACTTGTTCAATGAATTGCTCGATGGAAGTTGGTTCACCTACATTGGACAGCAAGACTTCTAACAAGGCGACATTACGCGGCTCTAGTGCAATTTCGCTGTTGCCATTAGTCAGCGTTTTATGTTCAGGATCATAGAGTAAGTGAGCAATAGCGATGAGTTGGCCGCTTTGCTTGGCTTGAGCGAGTATATTCATACGAGTCACAGGAGAGCGAAAAGACGCCGCGCATTTTACAAAAATATTCTTCCGACTTATAGATCCCTTCATAAGTAAGCTTGGTTGTATCACTTTTGAGAAACTCGGCGTGTTAGGGGAACACACGCCGAGTTAATCTCAATAATTAGAACTTGTAAGTTGCGTTGATATAGCCTTGGTTTGAAGACTTAAATTTACCAAGAGCTTCGTCACCAACCTTATGCTCGTTGCCAGCAAAGTAGTTGAATCGGTAGCCTGCTTCCATACCAAAGTGCTCTGTAAACATGTAACCCAAACCTGCATTCAGACCGTAAGTTAAACCCGAATTTTTGCTTGTTACTGAAGCGCTCATACCACCAATAGGTGTTACTTTAGTTTCCAATTCACTGTGGTAGTAACCTAATGAGCCACCAGCTAATACATAGAAACTTTTGTCAATGTGATATACGTAGTCAGAACCTGCGCCAAATTGGTATCCATCTAACTGAAACTTAAGCTGATCACCATCTTCTGGGTCTGTGATGGTTAGTTCGGACTCTCCGTTGTATTGCAGGTAACCATAAACACGTACATTCTCTGTTAGGTAAGAGCCGCCTTTAATTGCAAAAGAGCCTGCGTTATCAAGTTTGTCAACGATGGTTTTGCTTTCGGTATCTGCCTCTGAAGTGTTGTATTTACCGCCTGCAAGCTCAACTGCAACGTAAGGTGAGTTAGCGAAAGTTGGCAGTGAAACCACAGCAGCCGTTGCTGCAATCAGTAGATGTTTACGCATAGTGTTTCTCAATATTTTGTTGGGTAACGAGTACTCATTGCAGCCTTCCGATGAAAGTAGACGGGTGGCAACTAGAGTTGATTGAACGCCATTTACTGGGCGTCGCTAAGTTGGCGAGAAAGTTATCTGAGAGAGGGGAATAATGCGAAAAACAAAAGTAAACGTAGTTACACTTGATGTTAATTTAGATCTATATCTATGATTTTTAGGGAAGTCTATTGCACCTTAACTCTCCGTGGAGAGCCAAAGTGCAACACAAACTGAGTCAACAGAATCCGTTATTTATTACCTTCGTAGTGTCGGTAAGTGAACACTTGACCCTTTTCATTGAATGCGTACACGGAATACTCGTCTTTTTCATTGCCATATTCCATACCTGGAGAACCCATCGGCATACCTGGAACCGCAAGCCCTTTTGCATTACGTGGCGGGTTTTCTAAGAAGGCTTTGATGTCTTCGGCAGGAATATGTCCTTCAAATACATAGCCGTTGATCTCAGCAGTATGGCAAGAAGCAAGCTCTGGTGTGATTCCGAGTTTCTGTTTAATTGGGTTCATGTTTTCATGTAGCTTTTCATCGACATTGAACCCAGCATCTTGCATGTGTTTGGTCCACTCAGTACAGCAACCACAGTAAGGGGATTTATGGTTGATAACATCAGCAGCTAACGCTTGACCAGACAAGAGCGCAAGGGCAGCCAAAGTTAGAGTTTTTCTATTCATAGTGACCTCTCGGAAGTGTTAAATAGTCTTAGACGGTTGGCGTTACTTACCACCGTTATAGATGAAAGGGCCATTGCAGCGCCAGCGATAACAGGGCTGAGCAAAAAGCCAAACGTTGGGTAAAGCACTCCAGCAGCGACTGGGATGCCTAGTGAGTTATAGATGAACGCACCAAACAGGTTTTGTTTCATATTACGTAGAGTCGCCTTAGACAATTCAATGGCCTTGATAATAGAGACTGGCGATGAATTGAGTAAGGTAATTTGCGCGCTTTCAATTGCGACGTCGCTGCCACTGCCCATGGCTATACCGATATTAGCTAACGCAAGAGCGGGAGCATCGTTGACGCCATCACCAATCATGGCAACGTTACAGCCTTCACTTTGAAGCTGTTCAATATGGCTCGCTTTCTGATCTGGCAACACTTGAGCGATGACGCGTTCAATACCTAGTTGCGTCGCGATTGCTTGTGCGACGGATTGGTTGTCTCCAGTGAGCATGACGGGAGTAATTCCCATCGCTTTTAACATCGAAACTGCTTGCTTAGCGTCTTCTTTAATCGGATCGGCAATGGCGATCGTGCCGATGACTTCAGAGTTAACCGCGATAACAACCGGGGTCCAAGCATTGGCTAAGTATTGATGGATTTCTGAATCTATTGAGGACATCTCCCACGGCTGCGCCTGAGCATAGTTAAGTGAGACAATCGCAATCTCTCCCTGTTGAGACTGGGCAAACACACCTTGCCCACGGCGGTTCTCAAAGTTCTCTACATCAACGAGAGTGAGCTGTTTCTCTTTGGCTTGATTAACGATGGCTTTAGCCAATGGATGTTCTGAGTGTTTTTCAACAGAAGCGGCCAAGGCAAGTAGGCGGTCAACGTCATTGGAGACTGAATGAACGGATTGAACTTGCGGTTTCCCTTTGGTCAAGGTTCCGGTCTTATCAAATACCACCGTATCTATTTTGCTTGCGGACTGAAGCACGTCGGCATCTTTGATTAAAATGCCCATCTCGGCGGCTTTACCTATTCCAACTGTAACTGACAATGGCGTGGCGAGCCCTAGTGCGCAAGGGCAAGCGATGATCAGCACAGTGGTAGTGACCACTAACATATAACTGGCCTTGGGCTCTGGACCAAACATAAACCACACAAGTGCAGAGACAATCGCGATGGCAACCACAACCGGTACGAATATCGATGAAATTTGATCAGCGAGCTTGGCAATAGCGGGTTTACTGCTCTGAGCTTCTCGGACCATAGTGATGATTCTCGACAGCATGGTATCGCTACCGATGCCAGAAGCGGTTATCACTAAGCTGCCATCTTGATTCATTGTGCCTGCTGATACACTTTCACCTAATGCTTTGTAGACAGGAATCGGTTCGCCGGTGAGCATAGATTCATCCAGATAAGACTCGCCACTCTCGACTACACCATCGACGGGCACCTTCTCGCCGGGTTTGACTCTTAGTTTCATACCTAACGTGACTTGCTCAAGCGGTATCTCACGTTCACCATCCCCTGTGACTAGGGTGGCATTTTGCGGTTGAAGATTCACTAAGGCTTGTAGTGAGCGGGTCGTTTTGGCTTTGGCTTTAGCTTCTATATAGTGACCGAGCGAGATTAATCCGACGATCATCGCGCTGGCTTCAAAGTACACATGTCTTGAAGCAAGCGGAAACCATTCGGGGATAGTAACCACTAATATGGAAAACAGCCAAGCAGCACCAGTGCCTAGCGCGACTAACGTATCCATCGTCGCTCGTTTGTGAGTAAGTGCTTGCCATGCATTGGTAAAAAAGTTTCGCCCAGCTGTAGCTAATAGCCAAAAGCAGATGACTCCAATGACTCCCCAAACCAGCTGGTCTTGGCTGTTGCGAATCATCATATTGCCGCCAAACACCCCCCACAGCATCAATGGAGCGCCGACTATAATACCGGCTAACGCACTTTTTCTATGCTGTGCTTGAGCCTGTTCTTGTTGCTCAATCTGTTTTTGTTGCTGCGTTGCTGGGTCATCAATAAATTGAGCTTGATAACCTGCATCTTTTACCGTGTTAACAAGCTCAGCTTCAATTTGCTCTTTTGGTTGTGCACTGAATACTAGCGCGCTTTGTTCCGCCAGATTGACCTGAGCTTTTTGAACGCCTTTAACAGAAGCGAGAGCCTTCTCCACAGACGAGACACAGCTCGCACAGGTCATACCGGATATAAGTAAGTGGAAGGAGTGAGCCGCCCCTTCTTCTATTGGGCTGGCAGGGGGAGCTGCCTCAGTGTTAGAAGTCTCAATTTCTTCAAAATCAACTGTATCTTGGTTAGCTTGATAACCAAGCGATGCAACTAACTGTGTAATTTCTTCAGCGGTTCGCAGGGTAGTTATGGTTAATTCTGTTTTCGATGCTGTGAATGTGCCATTGAGTGGATCCTGCGCCAATGCTTGCTCAAGCTTGTCAACGCATTTACCACAATTTAGCCCAGTTAAGAAAAAATGATGCTGATTGCCCGCTGAGTAGCCGAGTTTCTCCACTACATTTGCAATCGATGAGAATGAGCTGTCAGTTTCCAACGAGATGAAGGTTGGCGACAGTTGGTGAATCTGTACTTGGTGTTCTGCGGTAAGGGCTCGCTCTACATTACGTGCGCATCCCATGCAGTTTAATCCTGACAATGGAATATCAAACTTAGACATATCAACACCTCGAAAAATGGAACTGTTACTTAGCCTAAACCTTACCTCAAGGGTAAGGTCAAGACTTTAAACCAAAACGTCAAAATTAGAATTATTTGAAAATAGTTAGGTCGGATGATTGCGAGAGATTTCAAACTTTTACTGGGAAACTTGTTAATACCTGTAAAGGAATAAAAATTTACGGTGATCTGCGCCGAAAATTTCCTTGAATTAACTAGCTGATTTGATTGTAACTGAGTGTTTTGACGTTTTTGTTTATTGATTTGTGTTTTTAAGTTGTTGTTTTCAATCTCTTTATGCTGTTTGTGTTTTTTTTGATTTGAACGTAGTCAGATTATTTTTTGCTTCATTTTTTGAAGCGAAAAAAGTTTGCAACCATGCCCCTGTCCATAAATGGTCCCCCTTCTCAACATCCATTAAGCGTGTAGGAAGGGGAACTAAGAAAAACGACCAAAATAAATTATTACTAGGGGTTAATACTATGTCTATGTTCAAAAAGACACTTCTTGGCGCAGCGGTTTCGACCGTTGTATTAGGTTTCTCTGGCATGGCCGCCGCAGATACAAGCCTAAACCCAGCAGAAGCTAAATATGAGCAAGGTATCTATGGTTTGATTGCTATGCAGGTAGCAAACCGCGATTACGACAACTCACCACAAAACGATGGTGTTCAGTTCAACAACGAGTCTCGCCTAGGTTGGCGTGGTACAGCGAAGTTCGATAGCTGGGACAACTGGACTTTCTTATGGCAAATCGAGTCTGGCTATGTGGATGAATCTTTTGCTGGTGAAAATGGTGGCAGCGGCTACCTAGGTAAGCGAGATACGTTTGTTGGTTTTGAGCATGACACGATTGGTAAAGTTCGCTTAGGGCGTGTGTTAACTCCGATCTATGAGCTTGTTGACTGGCCTGCAACCAACCCAGGTATGGGTAACGTTTGGGATTGGGGTGGCAATATTGGTGGCAACAAGTTTAATGACCGTCAATCCGATACCATTCGCTGGGACACAAATGAACTGTGGAAAGGCTTCACCATGGATATCGCAGCAGGTGCAGGTCAAGATCGTGCGGGCGGTACAGACAGCACAAAAGCGGGTAGCAACTACTGGCACGGTATGGCGGCTCACCAGCAGTTCAACGGTGACTGGGGCTGGGTTCAGTTCGACTTAGCGTATGAAATGAACTACGACACAATGGAAGGTGACAACGAAAAGTACTGGGATAACCAAACTTACCTATTGGGCTCTCAAGGTGGTTTCTCGAACGGTTTAGGTTACTTCGCTTACTACCGTATTGCTGAAGCGCAAGATACCAAAGGCAGCGATGAAACTGAACACTCATACTCTGTCGGTCTAACCTATAACTTTGGTGAGGGGAACAAGTGGCAGGCGAAGATCGCTCGTGCTGAGAACCTCGGCCTAGAAGTTGACGGTAAAGACCTAGAAGGCACCAAAGACAATGTGACTTCGATTCAGCTAATGTACTCGGTTGATACTAATGCAGTTGTGTATGCTCGCTACGCAATGAATGACCTAGAAAACACAGGCACCACGGGTAAAGGCTACGATGGACGTGGTAAATCAGACAGCTTTGATGAAGCTTCTGTCGGTATCGAATACTGGTTCTAATATTAATGAAAATTATATGGGCGGCTATGTGCCGCCCTTCGTTGTTTACTATTCGCTTTGACGTCGAGGAATCTATGAAAAAACTTACAACCGCATTTTTATTTGGTGCGATGGCACTGCCTTTAGGAGCTACCGAACTTACCATTATTGATGAAATTGAACCTTTAGTCCTAAACGGAAAAAATCTGACTCGCAACGATTATAAAAGCGCTCAAGTAATTAACCTAAAAGAGGGGCAAAACCAGCTCTTGTTCGCCCTTGACCAACTGGTGGTAGAAGATGGCCGTCGCAACAAACTGGTATTTCCGACAGTCGTGATTAAGTTTGATTCAGTCTCTGCTCCGGCCACGCTTAGCTATCCGGTTTTCCGTCATGTTGATCAAGCGAAAACGTTTCGCACTGCATTGGATTTCTCACTACTAGATGCTCAGGGTAAGGCTGTGGAGTACCAAGTTGATCTTCTGAATATAAATGGTTTTTCACAGTTCAACGATTATGAAGCAGCAGTGATGGAGTACAACCAAGTTGGAGGGGTTGCCTCTATCTCCCACACAGATGCTGTAACATCTCAGATAGGTAGTAACGAGGAAATCAAGGGTACAAGTGCTCAAGAAGAGATGAAGGCGGCTATTGCTAGTTCAAGCGGTTCCATTAAAAGCGACTTTTTGTCTATGACACCAACTCAGCGCCAAGAGTTTATCTCTTGGGCAGTCAAACATATCAATGAATAAACAAAACATGGTGTAGATGGATTGTAGATTTGCATATCGGTGCTAAAATAACGCGCAATTTTGGCACCATGCTCATTAAGAGCTAAATGGTGCAGTCATTTAGACAATCAAGGTATTTTACATGACGGTTAAAACTCGTTTTGCTCCTAGCCCAACAGGCTACCTACACGTTGGTGGTGCTCGTACTGCACTTTACTCTTGGCTTTACGCTAAAAACCAAGGTGGCGAATTTGTTCTACGTATCGAAGATACAGACCTAGAACGTAACTCTCAGGAAGCGGTAGATGCGATCCTAGAAGGTATGCAATGGATGGGTTTAGAGTGGAATGAAGGTCCTTACTTCCAATCTAAGCGTTTTGACCGTTACAACGAAATGGTTGATAAGCTGCTAGCTGAAGACAAAGCATACAAATGTTACGCATCTAAAGAACTATTAGATGAGATCCGTGCTGAGCAAGAAGCGGCGAAAGAGATGCCACGCTACGATGCAAACCATCCAAAAATCGTAGCTGCAAACGCAGAAGCGAAAGAGGGTGATGCATTTGTTATCCGTTTCCGTAACCCTAAAGAAGGCAGCGTGGTATTTGATGACCAAATTCGTGGCCGCATTGAAATTGCTAACAGTCAGTTAGATGATCTGATTATTCGTCGTACAGACGGAGCTCCGACATACAACTTTGTTGTAGTGGTGGATGACTGGGATATGGGCATTACTCATGTTGTTCGCGGTGAAGACCACATCAACAACACGCCTCGTCAAATCAACATTTATGAAGCACTAGGTGCACCTGTACCAACATTTGCACACTGTGCGATGATTCTTGGTGATGATGGTGCCAAGCTGTCTAAGCGTCACGGTGCGGTCTCTGTAATGCAGTACCGTGATGAAGGTTACCTACCAAATGCACTGAACAACTACCTAGTACGTCTAGGCTGGTCTCATGGTGACCAAGAGATCTTCTCAGAGCAAGAGATGATCGATCTATTTAGCTTGAACGCGATTTCGAAGTCAGCATCTGCCTTCAATACTGAAAAGCTACTTTGGTTGAACAACCATTACATCAAGACTTCAGCTCCTGAATACGTAGCTGAGCATCTGCAATGGCACCTAGATAACCAAAACCTAAACGTTGAAAACGGCCCAGCAATCACGGAAGTGATCACCTTAGTAGGTGAGCGCTGCAATACGCTTGTGGAGTTAGCTGAGCAAATCCGTTACTTCTACGAAGATTTCTCTGAGTTCGAAGCGGGTGCAGCGAAGAAGCATCTTCGTGGTGTGGCGAAAGAGCCTCTAGCATTGGCTCTCGCTAAAGTGGAAGCACTAGAAGAGTGGACAACGGACAACATCAAGCAAGGCGTGATCGCAGCGGTTTGTGAAGAACTCGAGATTGGCATGGGCAAAATTGGTATGCCACTTCGTGTTGCGGTAACTGGCGGTGGTCAATCTCCATCAGTTGATGCGGTAATGGAGCTAGTAGGCAAAGAACGCGTCATCGCTCGTATCAAGATGGCGTTAGAGTTTATTGCAGAGCGCGAAGCTAACGCATAACAGGCTCAACGTTATTATCATAAAAGCCGCAGCAATCGCTGCGGCTTTTTTATTTCCTAAACAGTGCGTGCTCAGAAATAGCCTATACGTGACTGTCTCAATATCGAGATTTATAAGGTTGCTTGGTTAATTAACTGATTATTAACAGTAAATTTTCATGGCTTGTCAGCCCTTGTGCCACAAAGGCGGAGCGAACTAGTTTATTTTTCTCTGATTTTTAGCTCACTCAATGCTGACAATTCGCCTCTTTTCTCGCGGTAAAAAATCCCTATAGTGCTTTCGCTGGTTACAGCGAGTTACGTTTTGTAACAGTAGGAACAATTGCACATTAGGAAGTGGTTTAGCGTTTTGATTGGAGACTTGTCCTATCTAGAAAGTCGTTCTAAACGCACTGGAGTTAACTAGAAAAGCTTAAAAACTAAGGATTTAATTATGAATAAACTAGCAGCGGTCATTTCAGCATCACTTCTTATAGCATCTGCCCCGACGATGGCAGAAGTTTACCTAGGTGGTAAAGTTGGTAAGTCATGGTTAGATGACGCCTGTACATCTGCGACTGCCAATTGTGATGATGAAGCTTCAGCGGTAGGTGTCTTCGCGGGTTATCAAATGTGGGACTTCTTGTCGATTGAGGGAGGATACGATTATTTGGGTGAGTTTACCGCGGATGGACTTAACGACGATAAAGTGGAAGCCTTTACACTTGCTCCCAAAGTAAACCTTCCAATCACCGACGGAATTTCTTTGTACGGTAAACTAGGTGGTGCGTATGTAAAATACGGTAACCAAGATGATTACTCGTACTTAGGTGCAGCAGGTATCGAATTTGACTCACATGAAAACGTAGCTGTGAGAGTCGAATACCAAACGTTGACAGATATTAACAATAATCAAGTACGCGCTATGGGTAACACTGCAACGCTCGGTTTTGTCTACAAATTTGGCGGCAGCGAACAAACGGCGGAGCCAGTTACCGTCGTACAAGAAGAAATGATTGAAGCGGTGGTAGAGGAACAGCCAGCTCAACCAGTCATCGTTACGAAGATTTATGAATCACAAGTGATAGGTACAGAGAGCTTTACGCTTAATAGTACAGAGCTTAACCAAGAGAGCGTTGCTAAATTAGATGAGCTGGTGGGTTTTTTAAACGATTACCCCCAAGCTCGCGTTGAGGTTACGGGGTATACAGATACGTCAGGCCGAGCCGAATACAACCAGAAGGTGTCAGAAAAACGTGCGGCCGCAGTGGAAAGCGCTTTAGTTGATAAGGGTATTGATGACACTCGTATCACTGTAGAAGGGAAAGGGGAAAGTAATCCTATTGCATCAAATGAAACACGTGAAGGTCGTGCGCAGAACCGTCGTGTAGAAATTGTAGTCCCTGCTTTCGAATATCAAATTGAACAATAACTCTAACGAGAAATAACAGCGTCAGTTAAGCCTCAACCCATGGTTGGGGCTTTGTCTTATTTGTAAGACGGTCAGGCCACTTATAATTGATATCGCTATATTCAATAGATTGATTTTGTGTGCTATATGCAACAGTAATAAAGGTGTCTAAATACTAAGCTAGGCTAAGGTAGTTAGTCGGCTATTGGCATAGACAACATAAACATAATGAAAAATGGGGAAGGACTCATGAAAAAGTTAGCAGTGGTAATTTCTTGTACGCTTGCACTTGCATCAATGAATGCAAATGCTGATTTTTATTTAGGTGGTAAAGTCGGTAAGTCATGGTTGGATGATGCTTGCACTTCGATTACCGCCAATTGTGATGATGACTCAATTACGGCAGGTGTTTTAGCCGGTTATCAGTTCATGGATTATCTATCACTTGAGGCGGGTTATGACTATCTGGGCGAGTTCACTGCGGATGGTCTAGCAGATGAGAAAGTAAAAGCCTTTACTATTGCACCTAAGCTCAACTTGTCTCTGACGGAAGATTTTTCGCTTTACGGTAAGTTTGGTGGCGCCCGTGTAGATTATGGTAGCAAGAATGATAACTCTTTCCTTGGGGCCGTTGGTCTTGAACTGGATTCGCACAAAAACGTGACAGTTCGTCTTGAATACCAACGTCTGACAGATGTGAATAATGATTATGTGAGAGCGGCAGTGAATTCAGCCACTCTTGGGTTTGTTTATAAGTTTGGTGCTAGTGAGCAGCCAGTTTCTGAACCGTATGTGGCAGAAGAGAAAGTGGTTGAGGAAGTCGTAGAAGAGGTTGTGGTTGTTACACCTGTGATTAAGACTTTTGAAACTAAGGTCGTTGATTCTGGTGCATTTGCTTTAAATAGTTCTGAACTAAAGCCCGAAAGCTTACCAATGCTAGAGGAATTGGTTCAGTTTATGAAGCAGTATCCTCAGTCCAATGTTGAAATTACTGGGTACACAGACTCAAGTGGTGCGGCTGCTTACAACCAAAAACTCTCCGAAAAACGAGCTAAATCGATTGAAAATGCCTTGCTAGAAGAAGGAATCGACAGCTCTCGTATTACAGCGACCGGTGAAGGTGAGAATAACCCTATCGCTTCGAACGAAACGGTAGAGGGGCGCGCTCAAAACCGACGTGTGGAAATCGTCGTTCCAGCATTTGAATACGAAGCAGAGTAAACTCTACAAAATCGAAAAAGCCTTGGCGTTGTGCCAAGGCTTTTTGTTTCAATCAAGTCGGATATCACTTCAAATCAATACTATTTAAACGCCCCATAAACTCGAGGATTTCTAGGTTCTCTTTGTTGGCTTCCAATAAGGCTTTCTTAGTTTTTGAGTAAGCTGCCAATCGACCATGTTTTTTGATTGAGCAGACGACACTTTTGTATATTAACTTACCGTTTTCGTCGTAGTTGCGCCAAGCCGCTATGTAGCACTCATCTTTTGCAGTTGGGTTATCTTTAGTTGGCCTAGGCTTGAAGATAATTTTAGGCTCCAGTGAATGCGGTAAGCGAGTCATCAAATAAGGATCTTTGAGTAATTTACGCCAAAACTTGCCCCACATTTCTGAACCAAGCTCATTGCGAAGTTTTATCGCTTTCTTCAGTCCCTTTTTCTCGCCAATACGCACATACCCCACCGAACGATGAAGAACTTTGTCGTCAGGTGTGTGGATATGAATCTTAAATGCTGTCTTGGCTTTTGAAATAAAGCGGTGACCAGTGTTAGTGGTCAAGTTACTTTTGGTCATTCATTTTTATAAATAGTTTTGTTAATAGCTATTTTAGTTGAATGTCCACAAATGTAGAAGGTTTGATTTTTAATAGAAGCTGTTTTGTACGGGCGAAACGACAAACTTGTTTATTAAGTTGTCGTTGCACACTCTGACATAAAGCAAAAGGGGCTAAATAATGATTACTTAGCCCCTTAAAAAGTCTGGCGCTCCCGACAGGATTCGAACCTGTGACCTATCCCTTAGGAGTATATTTTTCAATTGTTTAAGTATATACAGCGATGTACAAGGGTGATCTGTAACACCTTGAAATTTATAAATTAACTTTAATAATCTTGTTCTTCATTGTTCATCTTTGTCGATGGAACTACGCTTCATTTGCTACATGGAATCGCGTAATGCCAGTCACAAAGAAGATAACAGTTTCGACGATTAAGGGTCTTCGTATCGAGGATAGGAGAATTAATGATACAGAAATTCACGGCTTCCATGCTCGCATTTCATTGCAGGGGAAAGTGAAGTATTACTTCTACTACCGTGTCGATGGCAAACAACGAAACTACCTTATTGGCTCTGGTTCTGTACTCTCGCCGAATCAAGCAAGAGACAGGGCAAAAGAAGTCGCTGGGCTTGTGGCTAGTGGTGTTGATGTTCATATCGACAAGCGAGAGCTGAAAACCGCAAAGACAATCAAACTAACACTTGGTACTTACCTTGAAGAAACGTATTTACCCTATCTTGAATCTTTAAACCCCAAAACATCTCGCCATGCTTATCGAGTTATCACGTCTAGTTTCAAATCAATCCTCAAGAAACCGCTGGCTGAGGTTAATGCTTGGGATATACAGAAATGGGTAACCGAGCGGCGTAAACTTGGTCGCTCTCCCGCTACTATCAGTTACGCCGTTAATCGATTAAAAGACGCATTCAACCGTGCTGTTGAATGGGAATGGATTGAATCTCATAACTTGAACAAAGTTAAGTTAGTAAGAGAAGAAAACACACGTGTTCGGTATTTGTCAGAGATGGAGGAAGGAACACTAATGCGAGCTCTTAGAAATAGAGACGAGCAAATTAGAGCTCAGAGACGTTCTGGAAATCGACACCGACAAGAGAGAAATCAACACCTTTACCCAACTTTTGATAACGTTAGATTTGTCGATTACCTAGAGCCCCTTGTAATCACGGCAATAAACACCGGTTTACGCAGAGGAGAATTACTGGCTTTGAAGTGGGACGATGTTGATTTTGAGCAGCAATATCTTTCCGTGAGAGCCCAGAACGCAAAAGCTAAAAAAAGTCGCAATATCCCTCTCAATGATACCGTCTTAGAAGTTTTGGAGTCTTGGCAGCTTCAAAATAAGAGGCGCGACTATGTGTTTGCATCTAGGTCTGATGTTCCTATCAAAGATATTAAAAAGCCATGGTTAAGGGTTCTTCGGGAAGCAAAAATAACCGACTTTCGATTTCATGATCTCCGTCACCACTTCGCTAGCAAATTAGTCATGGTTGGAGTGGATTTAAACACGGTACGTGAGCTATTGGGACACTCTGATCTGAAAATGACCTTGAGGTATGCCCACTTAGCACCGGAGCACAAAGCCGCAGCCGTTAGTCTTATAGGCTAATCGATTATGTTGGAATCAATCATGGAAGATAAGCGCGAGTTTATAAGGTTATCCGAGCTAGAAAAAATAACTCCGGTCAACCGTGAGCAAGTGATGGATGCGATTGAGTACGACAGATTCTGCTTGAACGCACTAGTAAATTTACAGGGTGCAGGTGGAGTTTCTAGCGACAACACGTTACTAGCGATTTTTGATTTTAGAGGAATTGTAAAACTTACCAATAAGCAGTCTCTCTCTTTAATCAATGACGGCAGCTTGAAGCTGACAAAGTTGGAAGTCGTTAAATTTTTGAGTTGTTCAAAACACAGATTAGTTAGCGATGTTTTTCCCAAATGTGCAGAGGGTTGTTTTAATCGTATTGCTACTTCCTTAGATGAGCTTGAAGGCCTTGAATACATTGTTTCACGTGTGGTGCTCGGGATTCCTGAACAATCGAGCCTCAAGCATTTCTTTGAGAAAGAAATGGGGTGTAGATTGGATGAAAAGCCAAATGAAGTGGGCTTTGCGGCAGCGCTGAAGATCTTTGACTCAGGGGTCAGTGCTTTTTCTAAGAGTACTCGTAATTTAATGCTGCAACCTATTAGTTTAAAAACAGAGTCTATTAGGTTGAGCCGTCAAGCTCTCTATCAGCATTTCGGTTTAGGTAACCAGTTAGGTAACCATTTAGATTCGGTTGCAGTAACCGAAGTAAACCAAGTGAATACTGGCGCTGTAGGAAGTTATCAATCTCCAGACTCTATGCGGTTAGCTAACCGACACGACAACCCAAACCTAACCGACTTTAACCAATCGGTAGAGACTCATCCTATAAAAGAAATTCAGAAACGAGTTTTAGAGAAGTATCCAGATGCTCAGTCTAGAGAAGTCTGGAATCGCATTCGTCAGGATATCCGGACTGAAGCCTATGAATTCGATATTGATATGGTCGTAGATGAGATCAGTGATGAAAGGTTGATATACAAAAGTACTGGAGAAGAAGGGCTGTCTTACCGACGTTTTCAAAACATTTTGAGTGAGGTTAGGAAAAACATGCACGGCTAAATGCACGGTTTTATGCACGTGAAGATAATCCATTTTCTTATTGTTCCGTCACGAACAACGAAGGAGATGAGTGTTATGTCAGTCTACTTAAACAAACGAGCATATACAGAGCAGGAAACCGCCGAGTACATTGGAATGAGTCGTTCTTTTCTGAGACAGGCGAGAATGGAAGGACTGAGAGGCAATCGAACTGCAGCACCACCATTTATCAAGATTGGCCGTTCTGTCCGCTATCTAAAAGAGGATCTAGATAGCTGGTTAGATAACCATTCTAAACTGGAGCATGTTCTTCAGGGGGGGCTGAGCAATGTCTAATGATGGGGAAACACTTCAATTTCCCCATGTGAAGTATACGGATTCAGGAAAGCTAATCGTACTCAATACAGCCAGCAACCTGAAGGCGTTACTCGAATATGCGGGATACGAAGCAAAACACAACAAAATGACATTGGAGCAGGATATCTATAGTGGTCAGGAGTGCATAGGCACTCCTGAAGTCATCAGAAGTGAATTGATATCCCTAGCCTCGATTCACTCTCTACCGAGAGCCTCAATTGATGACCACTTTGCAGCAGTGGCACTGGAAAATAGTTACCACCCTATAGAGGAATGGTTGAATGACTCATGGGATGGAAAAAAGCGAGTAGATAAAGTTATCAGTTGTTTGAGAGCCAAAAACAACGGACTTGCTTCCGTTGTTATGAAACGATGGTTAGTGGGGTGCGTTGCATCTCTATACGTCCCTAACTTTAAGTCGAAGTTAGTGCCAGTTCTGCAAGGGGAACAGTCGTTTCGAAAAACAGCGTTTGTAGAGCGTATTGCCACTGTGATGCATGGTGCCTTTTTAGAAGGTTCGGAGCTTAACCCTGACAATAAAGATAACGTTCTTTCGGTAATTCGTTCATGGATTGTTGAACTCGGAGAGTTAGAGCGTTCGACGCGAAACTGTCAGGGAGCGTTGAAGGCATTTATTACGCGATCATGCGACACGATAAGACCACCGTATGCGAGAACGGACATTAAAAAGCCCAGACAGACGAACTTAATAGCCACCGTAAATGGTACCGACTTCCTTAAAGATGAAACGGGAAACTCAAGATATGCGGTGATTGAGTTAGTGAAAGAGACAGACATGTCATTACTCAATGAAGTTTTAGGGTGGCGCTTTTCTCGCTCTGGAGAGTTGGTGTTAATCAATCCTGAACGGTTGAAGCAGTTTTGGCTTGAGGTAAAGCATCTACTTTTAAACGAAGGCTATGCTTGGACGTTGACTAGAGATGAGCAAAGGCTTATTGCAGAAGACTCCGAAAAGTATGTTGATAAAGGGGTTTGGTACAACATGCTTTCCGAACATATCAATGTTTGTGAAGACAAAGCGCGAGAGTGGATGACGACCAAGCAGATCTGTGAATTTATAGGCATAAATGTCTCTAGAGGTAATGCAGTGGGTAAAGCACTATCCCTGTTAAGTAAGGAAGGAAAAATAGAAAGGAAATTGCTCAATGGAACGAATAGATATTGCTTTCCCACCGTGACGCCATTGGAGTCTTTATGAAGGTTAGAACTTCAATCCACTTACCCCACTTGTCAGCTGTGGAGTGGGGTAAGTGGGGGAGGTTCAAAGGGAGTTTAGGTGAGAAAAACTGCCTGTCTGAGCAAGTTTTTACCCTGAATATTCGTAGTGTATGCTACGCCAAAAAGTTAGTTGAACTGGTATTAAAATCATGTCGTTAGAAGAAGAATTCTTTGGCAAGAAATTAAAGAATACAGACTTATATCGTGATATAGGAACACCTATGGGTTTCGGCCCTCGTGAACTTGCCCCTAAAGAAGAAGTAAAACCAAAACTAAGCACTAAAGAGCGTTTAGACCAGCAGCGAAGAGAGAATCACGCTGCGAGTGAAAATAACTGGAATCAAATTCAAGCTAACAATACGGAACAGGAAAAAGCTGTCGCATTTGCGTTAGGTTGGATGCAGTGCGAGGCTACCCAATCTCAGGATGAGCTTTGGGCTAGTTTGTTTACTTCTGAAACGACGCCAGAACAAAAGCAACTGGTTAAAAAGGCTAATGCCCATCTTAATAACCCTGTACGCCAAGGTGAGATTGTAGTGGTTGTTTCAGGAGAACCTGTTACAGAGTCAGACAAGAATAGACTGACCTACTTAATAGAAGACGCTAGGGCTGCGAGTAATGCATTAATAAGGCTCACTGAAGAGGAGGTTGCTACTGCATATCGATATTTTGAGCTATTGGATTATAAGCTCTCAGAAGCTGGGGAGTATTTTGTCGATGAGGTCTTTCCAAAAACCAGCAAGTACATTATTGATAATGCGAAGCTAACGGATGATTTTGCTATAGCGAGCTTAGGTGTTGGTGCGGCAGCCGCTGCGGTAGAGTCAAGATTGACGCATATAAACTCAATTTTGGAAGAGCTAAATCATCTGTATGTTAGAGACGTTGCTGTAGCGAATAAAACCGGAGTGATGAACTATGGTCCATTCATTGCCGAGAGAGCTAAGCTATTAGGTAAACTAGATGATGGTTTAACATCCCTAAGCAAGAGAAGTGTCAATATCCCTGCATTTAAGCAAATTAAGAGAAACCTAAGATTATCTACTAAATCGGTAATTCACAATGCGGATGAGATCATCTCAAAAGGTGTAGTTCCGCACCTTGGACGACGCATTGCGAGAGTTGCACTTGCAATAATGGGATCAAAAGCTGTTGGGTGGCTAGGTGTGCTACTTGGAGTAGGGAGTGCTGCAACCAATATTCATAAGGCTTGTGTGATTGAAGAAAATGGCGAGTGCGCTAAGACTTCATTTAAAGAGGTAGCAGGTCTTTATGGTGGTTACTACGGTGGAATTAAAGGTGGAGCCATGGGTGTTACTATTGCTTTAGCAGTTGTGGGGTCAGCTGCATCAGCTCCAGTCGTTGCAATTGCGGTTATAGTTGGTGGTGGTGTGGGAGCGGCCGTCGGTGGCGTTTCTTTCTCGACTGCTGCGAAAATAGCAGCAGAGGGCACTTACGAGGTCGGTGAATTTATTTACGAGACCGCTATTGATGTGATAGAGGAATTTTAGTGGAACAGTGGGTTATTACTTTGTTGGGTGTACCGTTTTTCTTGATGGTTGCTTTATGGGTCATTTGGGTGCTCCCATATACTTTTCAAATGATTCGTTCTGGGTTGGGAGATTCACATCATATCTATAAACTAGATGAGGTGTTTGGGTTTGAAGAGACTAAAATGCAAGATTCGCTGTCGTTTGGTCGAGGTTCACGGTTTATTTCATATTCACGAAAGTATTTATTTAGAAAGACGGAACGCAGACTAGCAAATCCTATTGAGCATCGTGTCATGCTTATGAACTCTTTGTTTTCTTACACATCTATCGCGTTATTTTTGATTGGTTTCACCTTTAAACTGATTAACGGGTTTGGATAGTGCTACATAGTTTCTGTAAGGAAGTATCTGCTTTGCCTTCACGTTAGTATCTGATTTGGGTTCATTAGATTTGGCGTTAAAAATAATTGCAGTGGTTCTCTGGGGGTATGTGATCATCTGGACTTTACCTTTTGTGTTTATTTCAGCTAGAACAATACTTGGTGATTCAGAGAGAATGAAGTTCGTGGACAAACAGCTAGCATTAGAACCCCGTAAACTAGAAGCCAGTTGGTTAAGTAGGTCACTTGTATCTGTCGGTGGGCGATATCATCGTTATTGCATCGCTTACCCTTTTATAAAGCATAGGGTCAAGACTGACTCGACGAAATTTAAAGTAATAATGTTCCTTAACTCTTTGTGGTGTTGGAGCTTTTTTGCTTGTATAGCCTTAACTTTAGCTATCTCACTATAAGCTGGCACCATATACGTAATGGTTATCCTAATCGTATTAGTAGCATCTCGAAATACAAGTCAAATATCAGACGAACGATAAATGGTAACTCAATGAAAAGGTTTATATTAGGTCTTCTTATGTCTTGTTCTGGGCTTTCGATGGCAAGCGGACAAGCGCCAGAAATGACCGATAAAAATGGTTATATAGAACCATTCAAGATGTTCGATAATGTGTATTATGTTGGTGACAAGTGGGTTTCTTCTTACGCGGTAGAAACCAATGATGGGTTAGTGGTCATTGATTCTCTTGATTTCCCTTATTCTAAATGGATTCCTATAAACCTCAGAAAGCTAGGACTTGAAGATAGGGGAGTCACACATGTTCTAGTGACTCATGGACACTCAGATCACGTTGGTGGAGCTCAGTACTTACAAGAAATGTATGATGCGAAGGTAGTGATGACAAAGAGTGCCTACGAACTATCTATACAGCAATCGAAGGAAGCAAAGGAACTAAACAAGTTTATACCCCCAAAGTTAGATATTGAGATCAAAGACGATGTATCAATGGAACTTGGCGGTAAAGAGTTCAAGTTTTACCTTACTCCTGGTCATACTCTTGGCGACTACTCATTGGATTTCACTGTCGAGGATAGCGACAAAGAGTATAGAGCCTTCATTGTTGGTGGTCATAGCTATAGTGGTAAAGACCCAGAGATGATTGGAATGTTTTTGAACAGTATGGATAAGATAAGAAAAATAGCGCTTCAGTCACCAATTGTTAGCGTGAACCTTTCCAATCATCCACACAAAAACTATCTGTTTGAGAACAGAGATAAACTTGGCAATAACGGAAATCCATTCATTAGTGAAACCAATTTTTTCAAATTCATTAAGCAACAAGAAAACTTAGCTAAAGGAAAGGTAACTAAGCTCAATTAAGCACTAAACCATTCCTATCCTACTTCGAGTCAATAGGATCTCTGTTGGCTCATCTTTGCCCCAAAGTTTGTTACGCTTTCTTGCGAAGAGCAGATCCATATACCTCTTCCAATACTAAAAATGGAGAATAGAAACAAGTTGACTATAATGAGAGGCGGCGTAGGTGTCATCACTAGAACCCCTAGTAACTTATCGACATTGTTGTCCTACACCTTCTAAGTGAATTATTTGTTCAAGACATAACTTAATAATGGAAGGATTACTAACAATGAAAGCTCAAATCTTGTTTATCTCAGGGGAATGGAAAAGGATAAATGTAGAAAAACAACTTGGAGGTATTGAGTTTAGTACCGGCAATTCAGCACTTGCTATTGAATGCTATATCAATGGAGGTTGGACACCTGTTATCCACAACCAACTCATAAATGCTCCAATATTAGCTACACGTATTAAATCAGAGTCAGGCGGTGAATCCAAGCTAACTGTCAAATACTATCATCCAAACGGGCAGTTAGAAAAAGAACATATATCAGATTTATTTGTCTTTAAGCTGCAATTGCAGACTGACAGCACTCGAAACGGCCAGCTTGATTACCAAGACAATGCTGCTGATGTGTGGGTGTGGGGGCAAGAGCAACGCGGTGCCATCGTTATGGTCAACAATGACAAAGATATCAATGATGCGCATCCTACTTTAGGCGGCTTTTCCGAATGGGCACCATTCCACTTGTTAGACATGGGTTTTAATCAGTTACCGTTCGGAATTACTGCAAAGCTGTTTACTACAGAATCAGCAGCACGACGCTTTTCTATTTATAAAGAAAACGCATCCGGACAGTTTGAAGTAATATTGGGAAGATCCAATAAGAATCTTCTCGTAACTTCTCCAGATTTAAGTTCACGAGGCGAAACGCTTTTCATTGAAGCGCACGAGTACCCTTCTTCAGATTTTGAGGGGCTAATCACAATTGAAGCTGGACTCGTTCAAAATAAAGTTGTCACACTTTCTACTAGCGCAGTTTTTAGAGTCGCCCCTTGGATCATGACTCCAAACACTTTACCTCCCAAGCAAGTGTACACGTGTAGGGTTGGCCCAACAGAACACAACCCAAATCAATTATTTTTGAAAGAGCTCAAACAGGCACTAGACACAATATCGGTGCCACTCACAATCATTGAACCACAAGACAATCTAGGTGATAGATGGATTCAGGATGAAATTGAGTTTGGTTACCAACAAAGCCCTACTCATGTTCTTCCTGTCGTCATGGATAGCCCAAGAGATAGAGGACTTGATGATTTTCCAGAAAAGGCCTTATTAGGAGAAGATTTTGGCCATTTTCAGATAGGTGGAAGCGATGCCAATAGCCTCGACTCATTCGGAAACTTAGAGGTAAGCCCCCCTGTAACAGTCAATGGAACCAATTATCCGTTTGGCCGCATAGTGTTTGGTGGAAAAAAGTATGGGGAGTACAATGATGGCGATAGACAAATGATGCCTCAACTACGTAAATTTCTCTATGGACAAAAAGTACAACATCCTTTTGAGATAAATACTGACTGGTTAGCTGTTGGACATGTTGACGAAATAATATGTTTTATTCCAGCACCAAATGAAATCGGCTTTGTTGTCGGGGTAGCCTCTATAGATAAAGCTAGGGACATACTGAATGACCTTGAGCACCGTGGCTATGGTAGTGAGATTATGTTTCAAGGTAGAATGCGCGGTACTCCAGCCAGCGGCGATTCAGCGGAAATAAGTATTAGTTCACTGTTGGCGAACAACCAATTCTGGCAGTTCAATGACAACTGTCAGGCACACATGGACGGCAATGTGTTAACTCTAAAAAAAGAATTGGGGATTGACGACTCACATATTGTGAACATACCTGTATTATTCCATCCATCAGATGGGCGCACGCTTGCTTATTTCCCAGACATGGTAAACCATTTAGTTTTGGGTAACACTAGCATCGTGCCCAAACCATATGGTCCAGTAATAAATGGTGTTTGTGCTTTTGAAAAGGCTTTCTCGGAATCTCTCTATTGGCGAGACATTCACTTTATCCAAGATTGGTATGCTTACCATGAAATGTCAGGTGAAGTCCATTGTGGGACAAACACACTACGCGAACCATTCCCATCAAAAACATGGTGGTCATACAAGCCCGTAGGTGGATACGATATTTAAAAACTTCCGTTCATCGCCAATCACAGATTTATCTATGCTTGGCGATTTCTTTCGATGGCAGAGGTCAATGAAGCAAGTTACAAAAATAAATTTAGAGATACTGCCAGAGAATCATCTGATATTTGTTTTCCGCTAACAAATGCCATTCTTATAACTATTATTGGTGAACTAATGATGCATTAATTCTGATTCATGCATACGTTCGCCAATCCTAAGCGTCTTCAAATAACTGAATGCTCCAACCACTTTCTACAGAGGTTTGTTGAAGGGGCACAGAACTAATCTTTGTTCAGAAACTTGGCAGTTGGTACTTCTTAACTCAGAAGTGTCCAAATTCATGCTAGGTTATTTCTATCAAGTACATTTATTTGCTACACAGAAATAAATATACCAAAAAGGCCTGACAGCAAAATCTGCTCTCAGGCCTTTATTTATCTGGCGCTCCCGACAGGATTCGAACCTGTGACCTATCCCTTAGGAGGGGATCGCGCTATCCAGCTGTGCCACGGGAGCATTAATCTTATGATACTGATTTCAAATCATAAGTTAAGTACGAAGTGGTGTTTTTAAAGAATCTTGTGCATGACATCGCCGATTTGAATGCTCCCGGCAAGTTCGGCTTGGTCAACAGTAAGCTCCGCTTCATTCTCATACACGCGTGATACAGTTAGAGTAATATCGGTTTCAGTGACTTTGTTTCGTGGTAGCCCACGTTGATCAATAAATGAGCCTGTGTGCCATAGTTGCAACTTATCACCTTCCATTACACCGTGAATGCGCCCAAGATCGATTGTGATGGTGTTATCCCATTTGGCAACCACTTCTGGCAAGGTGATTTTACAAGAGACCTCTGACTCTAGATCCAACATAATGTTACGGCTAACGCGCAGCATCATGTCGCCATAGGTCGAAGCCCAAAAGCGCGCACTACGTGTATCGACTTGGCTGGTCTTAGCAAACGGCCAACTTGCTACTTCTCGATAGTTACGGTTATAGACTTCGTTCCCCGTCTTTCCGTCAAAGACTTGCATCTCTAAAGCAAACTGGCGGTTTATTACGTCGTCGCTGAGCAAGCCTCCGGCTTCGATGGTCGCTGTTAAGTCAGTAATCACGCCCCCGATGATGTATTGAGCACCGGTATCTTCAGCGATCATTTTTAGCCGCTCTGGATAACGTTTGTTAATTTCAAAATCAGTGGTACCAACAGAAACGAAGTTGGCAGACTGTTGATCTAGCTGACGATTGATAACATTGGCGAAGTCATCCCCAACGCTGTAGATTTGCCCCATTACCGCTTGTTGAGGGGAGGCAATATCTATATTGCCGACCAGAAAAGTCTTTTTATACTGGCTAACGTGGCAACCCGTTGCCGATGGGTAAATATCAATGCGAGCTTTAACAAACATTACGCCACTGCGAGTTTTCTGCTCATCAACCAAGATATAGCGTACTTCGCTGTTGGTAAATTGATATTCCTTTCTATCGCTTTCTAACAGTGGGCGTAGATTAGAGATACTGCCAATATCTGCGCCAGAGAAGCTCACTGCTTTGAATAGAGCGTCCTCTAAGGCATGTATACGGGCGACTTCTTCCGAAGAGACGACAGTAGCCGTCCCAGTCACTTCAAACCACGCCGCAGTTGCCGTGTTGGCAAGTACGCTTAGGTAAAGTGTGGAGAAGAAGAGAAGAAGCGATTTTTTCATATCTAGTTACCAAGTTGGTTCATTTCTTGCTTGTTAAATCGTAGCTGATTTAGGCATTGCCTTTCTAAGTCGTTGCAAACATAGAAAAGCAAGGAATGTTCCACTTTTAGAAGAGAGCTAAAAGATCTGACATTTTAAGCCTTAATGTATCGGAGATTTGAGAATGAAAAAATGGCTATCGCTAGTCCCTGTGGTGTTTCTCACCGCTTGTGCCTATGCTCCAATATATAACGGTAAAGAACCGTACCCAGGCTCGCAGTTTATGCTGATGGAGAGCCCGCGTCATACTCTTGACTTCTTTGTAGAGAGTATGACGGAAGACTTAATGATTTCGAACACCAGTGTGTCTGCACGTACACCGATAGCTGTGACCTCGTTTGTTGACCTACAAAATATGGATGCAACCAACTGGTTGGGTAACTCGGTGTCTGAAGGCTTTATCCACCAGTTCCAACGTCGTGGATTTAAAGTAGTAGACTTCAAAACAACGGGTTCTATTCAGGTGACGCATCAAGGTGATTTTGCCTTTAGTCGTGATTGGAAAGACTTGGCGCAAGAGCAAGATATTCAATACGTCCTAACGGGTACTATGTTGCGTCAAGAAGGCGGGGTATTGGTGAACGCTCGAGTCGTCGGTATGCAGTCGCGAGTCGTGGTTGCTACGGCTCAAGGATTCTTACCAGCGGATCGCATTGGTCGAGATCTTGATACCCTTAATAGTATTCGTACCCAAGATGGTGTATTAATCCGTTCTGACCCCACGATGACTCAGCCTTACACGGTTATATTGCGTCCATAGGAGACAAGATGAAAAAGCTACTACTCCTGATTGTTGCTTTAGTTATGGTCGGTTGCCAGCCTCTAACCGATATGCGTAAAGATGACTGGTTAACAGCCGTCGGTTACGCAAGCATCAGCGAGCAAAAAGGCCGCAATGAAGAAGAAAAGCAAGTTCGCGCTATGCGCGCTTCTAAAATCGATGCGTATCGCGAGCTAGCGGAGCAAGTCTACGGAATGCGTGTCAGTGGCCGTGCTGACCTGCAAGATCAACGTCTGGGCACTGAACTGACGTCTGGTGCTGTTGATGGTGTAATACGTGGTGCTGAAGTGGTACGCAGTTACAAAGTAGGCGACAGCTATGTCACAGAGCTAAGATTGGATATTCAGAAAATGAATAAGCTACGTGATTATGGCGAGGTACAAACGGTTCCTGAAAAACGTCAACAGACACTATTTTAAAACTTTAATCTCCGAACAAACAAAAAGCGGCAACCAATGGTTGCCGCTTTTTTTTGATTTCTATTCCTAAGCTTTGATATTAGTGCCTAACGTCGTGACATTTTTGGTTTGACCTTCAGCAGTATAGGTCATACCTAACTTGCCTTGAGATTGCTGCATTAGGTTATTGAGTTTGTTAAAGCTAAGTTGCGCACGTTGCAGTGCCTGACCATTAACTTCGTTGGCTTGCTGGCAATCACTGATTAAAGAGCGAATCTGCTCAACCAGAGGGCTCAACTCTGGATCGTGCGATAAGCTTTCTACTTCAGGATGCCGACGAAGACGTTCGTCAGTAGTCTGTAACTGTTCAATTAAGACAATCTTGTTTTTGGCGATAGCTTCGATATCTTTTGATACTCGATTTGCAATCGCAACTCTTTCTTGCTCAAGAACATCGGTAAGCTCTTGGGCATTTTTCAATTGAAACTCGATCAAACTTAATATCGCAGCCATGGTCAACAATCCCGCAGATTATAGTCCGCCAAGCTCTTTTTCGAACTTAATCATATTGTCGGCAAGTTTTTGAGGATCGACATTGTATGAGCCGTTAGCAATCGCTTCTTTGATTGCGGCTACTTTAGCTTTGTCAAAGCTAGGTTGGCTGACCATTTGATTATGCATTTCTCCCACCGCCTTGCCTTGTGAGCTGAGTGAAACTGCATCCTGAGCGACATCAGACTTTTTTGCCGAGTCTGAGTTGCTTGTTGGACTGCTTTCGTTACGAACAGAACTGCGCGTCGAAGTTGATAGCGTTTGCCCTGAACGTATGTTGTCGATACCTGCCATAATTGTTGAGCCTTTTGAAGATTTATCTATATGTACTGTCAATATCGACGCGTACGGTTAAAACTTTAGCTTTTTTTAAAAGTTCTAAAAAATCACCGTCACTTCTGAAATTCCAGTTACACGTCCTTCAATTATACGGTTGGATTTACTATTTTTCACCCTTATCTGTTCACCATGTGAACCATCTGCGAGCGCAACACCTTTTGTGGTAATCGTCATACCAGACTTGACGGCTTTAATTGTGACGGTTTCATTGCGACATACGACGCAAATATCTCTAGCTTCTATAATGTCACCAGAGCGAAGGTTTTTCTTTGCTTTTGCGCCTATTACTGCATCAATTGTGGAAAAGCCTTGCCGCCTAAAGCGTTGTAAGTCTACCATATTAATAGTGATATCTTGAGCAGCAATGATTTGTCCACGTGATAGAGGTGTAGTCAATACAACTTGTGGTCCGGTACGAGTTAAACGCACTGGGACGTAGACTCGCCAATCATCATCAGGGCATTCTACCAATACGGTGATGTTACTGGCGTTGGGGTTGGTCGATGAAGAAGAACTATTGAGCCTAGTAGGGCAGTCTGTCGCGAAAATTCGGCTATCTAAATTAGCCGCTTTGGCCTCAAGTGTGCCACCTGAAGGCCACTCAATAGTTGCAAGAATGTACTCCTCTGCAGCTTGTTGAATAAGTTGGATTTGGTTTTCTGTTGCAGATGTCGCTGAAAAACTAAAGAAAAACAACAAAAAGCCGATAGACTTATAAAACTTTTTATAGAAAGCTCTACAATTAGTTATGGAAAATGAGCATAAGTGTGATTTAAAGTATGTCATTCTGTTTCTCTAAAGTTTTACATGGCCGTTAGTAGACTACCATTTTTTTTAGCATTAAAGTTTGAGATGGAGATGAGCTTATGTCGGGTATTCTTGATTCTGTGAATCAGCGTACGCAACTCGTCGGACAAAACCGATTAGAACTCCTAACTTTTCGCCTGATGGGGCGTCAACGTTATGGAATTAACGTATTTAAAGTAAAAGAGGTACTTCAGTGCCCTAAGCTTACTTCAATGCCAAACTTACACCGACTCGTCAAAGGTGTGGCTCATATTCGTGGCCATACCGTTTCTGTTATTGATTTAAGTCTGGCGGTGGGGGGCAGACCTACTACTGACGTCGAAAAAGCTTTTGTAGTTATTGCTGAATTTAACCGCACTATTCAGGCCTTTTTGGTTACTTCTGTCGAGCGTATTATTAATATGCACTGGGAAGCAATTTTGCCACCACCTGAAGGGGCTGGTAAATCCAATTACTTAACGGCTGTCACCAACATTGATAACGAGCTAGTTGAAATTCTCGATGTAGAGAAAATTCTTGCAGAAATCGCGCCAGTTGACGAGACAATGGATGCATCAATAGGCGAAGAGATTGCTCAGGTTGAGGCAGAAAAAGAGATTGTACGTCGTATTCTCATTGCGGATGACTCGACGGTTGCACGTAAGCAGGTTGAGCGCGCAATTACATCATTAGGATTTGAAGCCGTTGCTGTTATTGATGGTAAGCAAGCTTATGAGAAGCTAGTAGAAATGGCAGCTGAGGGCAGTATCTATGACCAGATTTCTTTGGTTATCTCAGATATCGAGATGCCGGAAATGGATGGCTATACACTAACAGCCGAAATAAGGCGTAACCCTGATCTTAAAGATCTTTATGTTATTCTTCACTCATCACTTAGTGGTGTATTTAACCAAGCGATGGTTGAGCGGGTAGGAGCTAACTCCTTTATTGCGAAATTCAACCCTGATGAGCTTGGTAATGCAGTAAAAGCTGCACTTACAGAATAAAAAGAGAAGTTAATGACAGCGATAACTATAAGCGATCAAGAGTATCGTGATTTCAGCCGATTCTTAGAGTCACAATGTGGTATTGTGCTTGGTGATAGTAAGCAGTACCTAGTCAGAAGCCGACTAAGCCCGCTCGTCACTAAGTTTAAGTTAGCGACTCTGTCTGACTTGCTTAGAGATGTGGTGACTGGGCGTAATCGTGAACTGCGTGTTGCCGCTGTTGATGCCATGACCACCAACGAGACACTGTGGTTTCGTGATACCTATCCATTTGAAGTGCTTGCTAACAAGTTGTTGCCAGAAGCGGCAGCCAATAAGCGTCCAATTAAGATTTGGTCTGCGGCAAGTTCTTCAGGTCAAGAGCCTTATTCTATGGCGATGACGATACTTGAGACCCAGCAACGCAAACCTGGCATGCTGCCTAGCGTGTCTATTACCGCTACTGATATCTCAGCGAGCATGCTTGATATGTGTCGTGCTGGTGTTTATGACAATTTGGCGTTAGGTCGAGGTCTCTCACCTGAACGACGACGCAATTTCTTCGAAGATGCTGGTGATGGCCGCATGAAGGTCAAAGATAACGTGAAGCGTTTGGTTAACTTCCGCCCACAGAACTTAATGGATAGCTACGCGCTGCTCGGTAAGTTTGACATCATCTTCTGCCGTAATGTGCTTATCTACTTCTCGCCGGACATGAAGTCTCAAGTATTGAACCAAATGGCGAATAGCTTAAACCCTGGCGGGTATCTGCTGTTGGGGGCTTCCGAATCTTTAACTGGGCTTACTGACCGATTTGAGATGGTTAGATGTAATCCGGGTATTATCTACAAACTCAAATAATCGAGCCTTAATCCTTCAAATGCCCAGCCTTAATGCTGGGCATTTTTGTATCTATTCCCTAGTTAACTTGTATACTTTCTACGAGTCATTCCAAACTTTTTAGCATGATGTCGCCATATGAGTTGGCGTACTTATTGCAAATTATCCAATTGAAAGTAATAGTGGAACAAACTTTATTAAAGTTGGTACGCTAATTGCTTTTACATTTAATAGTAACGGTCAGTTCTTGAGTAGAGGTTAACATGGCTATTTCTTTCGACAACGCATTAGGTATCCACCAATACACGGTGGGCGTACGTGAGCGCAATGCAGAGGTGATTTCCACCAACATTGCACAAGCGAACACTCCAGGCTACAAATCGAAAGGGATGGACTTCCAAAAGGCACTGCAGGCGGCAACATCAGAGGCAAGCATCGGGCTTAGTCGAACTGATAGTCGGCATATTCCTGCCTCTACTAGGGTGACAGGGGAAGTAATGTATCGTCTTCCTACACAACCTGACACAGGTGATGGCAATACGGTTGATGTGGATTTGGAGCGTAACTTGTTTATGCAAAATCAAATCAGACACCAAGCCTCACTTGACTTCTTAGGAAGTAAATTCAAGAACTTAACTAAAGCATTAAAAGGGAGTAACTAGATGAGCTTATTTAACGTTTTCAATGTAACTGGTTCTGCCATGAGCGCTGAATCTGTTCGTCTAAATACGACCTCAAGTAACTTAGCCAATGCGGACAGTATCTCTAGCTCTGCGAAAGATACCTATAAAGCCCGCCACGCTGTGTTCGGTGCGGAGTTAAGTAAGGCAAAGTATGGCCGCGACCATACGGTGCCAGTGAAAGTGATGGGTATTGTCGAAAGTGATAAGCCGCTTGATGCGGAGTACAACCCTGACCATCCACTCGCTAATGACGAAGGGTATATCTACAAGCCTAACGTTAATGTGATGGAAGAGATGGCTAACATGATTTCTGCTTCACGTTCTTACCAAACGAACGTTCAAGTAGCAGATGCAAGCAAACAAATGCTGCTGCGTACGCTGCAGATGGGTCAATAAGGATAGGAGGTAACTATGGCCGATGGCATTAATAATGTTGGTCAAAGCGGCTTGTCCTATGTAGACCAGCTTAAACAGCTTCAGGACAAGAACAAGCCCAACGAGACAACAGGTAAGCAGGATCTTAAACAAGAAGACTTCTTATCTCTGCTCACTAAGCAACTTGCCCAGCAAGACCCATTTAAGCCGGTTAGCAATGACCAGATGATTGCACAGATGGCGTCGTTTGCGACGGTAGACGGAATCGGCAAAATGAACAATCAGTTTGAAACACTGAATGCGTCGATGACTTCTAACCAAGCACTTCAAGCCTCTTCTCTTGTCGGCCGAGACGTTCTCGTCCCAGGCGCAGCAGGGGTTAAGGCTGATGACGGCTCAATGGCTGCCATGGTGAAACTCCCTCAATCTGTCGATAACTTGATGGTGAGAGTGGAAGACCAAATGGGTCAGCTAATCCGTACCTTTGATGTAGGCTCTAAACCTCCGGGTGACAGCCGAATTGAATGGGATGGTAAAGATCAAAACGGTAATCCATTGCCGGCAGGTAAATACAATGTGAAAGCATCGGGTTTACTAGATGGCAAGGCCAAAGAGTTTGAGGTTTCGACCTACGCTAATGTAAACAGTGTTCTCTTAGGTAAAGGCGATGGTAACGTACTACTCAATCTGGCTGGCTTTGAGTCGCCAGTTCGACTTGCTGAAGTACTAGAAGTTGGCAAAGCGTAACTCTTAAGTAGATATGCTAGCTAGATAGGAGATTTTGGAATGTCATATGTTGCACTAAGCGGTCTTTCCGCAGCTCAGTTAGATCTGAACACAACCAGTAACAACATTGCGAATGCGAACACGTACGGCTTTAAGGAGTCTCGTGCTGAATTTGGCGATGTTTACTCAAATTCACTTTTTACTCATGCGAAAACAACACCCGGACAAGGTGTACAAGCGGCTAAGGTTGCTCAGCAGTTCCACGAAGGCTCTAGTATTTATACTAACAACCCAATGGACTTGCGTATCAGCGGCACTGGCTTTTTCGCGGTAGCAAAAGATCGCCTAACACCAACCACCAATGAGTTAACGCGTAATGGTGCATTCCACCTGAACAAAGATAACTACATGGTGACGGCTAACGATGAGTTTTTGCTAGGTTATCAAGTAAATAAAGATACTGGTGACGTTCTCTCTTACGAGCCTTCGCCAATCAACATTCCAAAAGAGTTCGGTAAGCCAAAGCAGACATCAAACATTGATGTGGGTGTCAACCTCCCTGCTGGTGGTGACCTGAAGGATCCGGCGTTGTTTGATTTCTCAGACCCAGAAACGTACAACCGTTCGACTTCATCGACCATTTATGACTCTATGGGGCAGTCGTACAAGCTAACGACTTACTATCTAAAAGATCAAACTCAACCAAACACTTGGCAGACTTATTACACGGTCACTGACAGTGCGGGTGAGAAGCCGATCAATATTGTGGGTGGTGATGCGACATCACCAACAGGTCAAGTTGGTCATACCATGAAGTTTAACAATGATGGTACCTTAGCGAGTCTGAATAATGGTCAGAACATAGTCTCTGAGCCTCTAGGCGCAGGTGCGAATCCTGTTGAACTCAATGGTGCTGATGTTAACCAGGTTCTGTCATTTGGATTACAAGATGCGACTCAGTTTGCTGCTCCATTTGAACTAACGAAGTTTGATGAAGATGGCGCAACAACGGGTTTCTTGACTAAGGTTGACTTCGATGAGAATGGTAGCGTTTTGGGTACATACTCTAACGGTGAAAACATTATTCTAGGTCGTGTTTCATTGGTTCGTGTAGCGAATGAGCAAGGGCTAGATAAGAAGGGTGGTACTCAATGGGATTCTACTCAGTTCTCTGGGGACAAGATTTGGGGTGAGTCCAATAAAGGTTCATTCGGTACCATCAGTAGCGGTACTCTAGAGCAGTCGAATATCGACATGACGCAAGAGCTAGTTGACTTGATTTCTGCGCAACGTAACTTCCAAGCTAACTCTCGTTCGCTAGAAGTGCACAACCAAACGCAACAGAACATCCTACAAATTCGTTAATCTTTGTAAGGTATTCCTAGCGCGATGTCGCAATCATCTGAATAGCAAGCTGGTGGCAATGATCAGCTTGCTATTGTTGCCACTACGGCAAATCCCTCCGAAAATTCTCTGAAAATCTTGCCGTTTTTTAATTAAAACCTTGATATTAAAAATAAAATAAATTTGGCACGACAATTGCTTTTATTGATCTGAATTGTGATTTTTGGAGCAAATTATGGATCGTGCACTGTTTCTCGCTATGAGCGGCGCCAAGCAAAATATGCAGGCTTTGCAGCTTAGAGCAAACAACTTGGCGAACGTCAGTACCACGGGCTTCCGTGCTGATTTGGCGCAAGCTCGCTCAATGCAAGCGTATGGCGATGGTCTACCAAGCCGTGTGTTTAGCATGACAGAACGTCCGGGACATAATTTCCAACAAGGCAGCGTGATTACCACTGGGCGGGATTTAGACGTCACCATCCAAGGTGATGGCTGGATCTCTGTACTGGATAAAACGGGTAAAGAAGGTCTTACGCGCAACGGTAACCTGAAGATTGATGTCAATGGCTTGCTAGTCAGCGGCAACGGTAATCTTGTTCTAGGTGAAACGGGTGCACCAATCACATTGCCTATCCCAATCAGTAAAGTTGAGATTGGTAACGACGGTACGATTTCTGTTGTTCCTCAAGGTGCTCCAGCCGATGCAATTGAAGTGGTTGACCGTATCAAACTCACTCGCACCAACAATCAATCACTATTCAAAGATATTAACGGCTTGTTCCGTGCAAAAGATCCTAATGCGGCATACGAAGCGGATGCCAGTGTAAAACTGCTCACAGGCGCAATTGAAGGTAGTAATGTCAATGCTATTGGCGAGATGACCAATTTAATTGACTTGCAACGTCAGTTTGAAATGCAAGTAAAAATGATGAGCACAGCAGAAGACATGGACAAAGCGTCTGATTCTCTGCTTCGTATGAGCTAACAGATTCTAGGAGAGAGTTATGCATCCGGCACTATGGGTAAGTAAAACGGGCTTAGACGCTCAACAAACCAACATTTCAACCATTTCAAACAACTTGGCGAACGCTTCAACCGTTGGTTATAAAAAGAGCCGTGCGGTTTTTGAAGATTTGTTCTATCAGAACATCAATCAGCCAGGTGGTCAGTCTTCTCAGAATACTGAATTGCCAAGCGGCTTGATGCTAGGCGCGGGTTCTAAAGTTGTCGCGACACAAAAAGTCCATACTCAAGGCAACACTCAAACAACCAACAATAGCCTGGATATGATGATCGAAGGTGACGGTTTCTTCCAGATTCTGATGCCAGACGGCAACATTGGTTATTCTCGTAACGGTCAATTTACTGTTAACGACGAAGGGGTCATTGTGACTTCAGGCGCAGGTTATGCCCTTGAGCCTGAAATTGCTATCCCAGAAGACGCCATCAGTATTACGGTTGGTACGGATGGTGAGGTATCTGTTCGCGTTCGTGGTCAGCAAGACAACCAAGTGGTTGGTCAGATTGCAACGGTCGATTTCATTAACCCAGGTGGTTTAGAGCCAATTGGTCAAAACCTTTACCTACCAACAGGCGCGAGTGGTGATCCACAAGAGGGCGTACCGGGTTTTGACGGTTTTGGTGAAGTCAGACAATCGATGCTAGAAACCTCCAACGTTAACGTGACTGAAGAGCTAGTGAATATGATCGAAGCTCAGCGTGTGTATGAAATGAATTCTAAGGTCATCTCTGCCGTCGATAAGATGATGAGCTTCGTGAATCAGCAGCTGTAATCACTGCTTAGGGTGGAGATAAGAAATGAAACGTATAATCGCACTTTTTACAGTGGCAGTGGTGTCTGGGTGCTCGATGTTAGAGCCGCCAATTGAAACTCCGGATGTAACCCAAGGCACAACAACCGTTGATGCAGTCGAAGGGGATAAGTCTGCACAAGAGAGCTCGGGAATTATAGATACTCTTCGTGGCCGAGCAGACCCAGTTTCAGGCGACCCAGCTTGGGCACCAATTCACCCTAAACACAAGCCAGAGCATTACGCTGCGGAAACAGGTTCACTGTTCAACACGGCAAGCACTAATAGCTTATATGATGACTCAAAACCACGTGGCATCGGAGACATCATTACCGTAACGCTTGATGAGAGCACCAAGGCGGCTAAAAGCTCTGATGCAGATCTATCAAAAAACAATGATGCGTCAATGGATCCGCTAGAGGTCGGCGGTCAGCAACTGAATATTGGTGACTATAATTTCTCGTATAACTTAAGCAACGATAACAAGTTCAAGGGCAGTGCGGCGGCTAATCAGAGCAACAGTATTTCTGGCTCAATTACGGTTGAGGTTATCGAAGTGCTGGCCAACGGCAACTTGATTATTCGCGGTGAAAAGTGGCTTACACTTAATACTGGCGATGAGTACATTCGCTTAAGTGGCACTATCCGTCCAGATGACATCAAGTACGATAATACGATTGCATCGAACCGAATTTCTAATGCTCGTATTCAGTACTCAGGAACTGGAACGCAACAAGATATGCAAGAACCGGGATTCTTGGCACGATTCTTTAATGTCTCCCTATAAATCCATCTGATGCCGCTTTTTTGGCAGCGTGTTAAGTGGGCATAGAGATTAGAACAAGGGTATGATCATGAAAAAGTTGTTTCTCCTTTTTACCAGTATGATGTTTATCGCGACGTCGGCTCAGGCGGCGCGTATCAAAGATGTCTCGCAAGTCGCTGGTGTTCGTAGCAACCAATTGGTTGGCTATGGTTTGGTTACAGGCTTGCCTGGAACCGGAGAATCAACCCCCTTTACTGATCAAAGCTTTAATGCAATGTTGCAGAATTTTGGTATTCAAATGCCGCCAGGCACAAAGCCAAAAAGTAAGAACGTTGCTGCTGTTATTGTAACTGCTGAGCTGCCTGCGTTTTCAAAGCAAGGTCAAACCATTGATGTGACCGTCTCTTCGATTGGTTCGGCTAAAAGCCTACGAGGCGGGACGCTTATGCAAACCATGCTTAAAGGTCTCGATGGGCAAATCTATGCCGTAGCACAGGGCAACCTTGTCGTCAGTGGCTTTAGCGCAACAGGTGCGGATGGTTCAAAAATCGTCGGTAATAACCCGACAGCGGGTATGATTTCTAATGGCGCTATGGTTGAACGTGAGATACCCACTCCGTTTAGTCGTGGTGACTACATTACCTTTAACCTTCTAGAATCTGATTTTACTACTGCGCAGCGCATGGCTGATGCGGTAAACAATTTCCTTGGTCCGCAAATGGCCTCTGCGGTTGATGCGACATCTGTGAAAGTACGTGCACCGCGCGACATTACTCAACGCGTGGCTTTCTTATCTGCAATTGAAAACATCGAATTTAATCCTGCTGAAGGTTCGGCAAAAATCATTGTTAACTCACGTACTGGTACGATAGTGGTGGGCAAGCATGTTCGTTTGAAGCCCGCTGCAGTAACTCATGGTGGTATGACGGTGGCGATCAAAGAAAACCTCAATGTTAGTCAGCCTAACGCGTTTGGTGGTGGAGAGACTGTTGTCGTGCCAGATACGGATATCGAGGTAACGGAAGAGCAAGGTAAAATGTTTAAGTTTGAGCCGGGTCTGACTTTGGATGATCTGGTTCGAGCGGTAAATGAGGTTGGCGCAGCGCCTTCTGATTTAATGGCGATTCTGCAAGCGCTTAAGCAAGCAGGGGCGATTGAAGGTCAACTGATCGTTATCTAAGGAGTAGAGCATGATTAACAATGGCAATGACATCGGCTTTATTCACGATATTGCAGGCTTAGATAAATTACGTAAGCAAGCAGTGGAAGGTGACGAAGGTAGTGAAAAAGCAGCGCTAACCGCGGCAGCGAAGCAATTTGAAGCGATTTTTACCTCGATGCTGTTCAAATCCATGCGTGATGCCAACTCGACTTTTGAATCGGGTTTGATGGACAGTCAAAATCAGCAGTTTTATCGACAAATGATGGACGAGCAAATGTCCAGTGAGCTAAGCGCTTCTGGCTCGCTCGGCCTGGCTGATATGATTGTTGCTCAACTTTCTACAGGTAGCGTCGAAAACCAGAGTGCTAAAGCGCGCAATGAAGATTTTAAAGCTATGATGGAGAAAATTGATCGTATTCGCCATGAACGCGCTGATGCAACCAGCGTTGAATTACCTTCACAGCCTCACCCATCTCGCTTTGAGTCGCCGGAAACCTTTGTGACTTCAATGAAGCCTTATGCTGAAAAGGCGGCAAGAGCGCTTGGTATCGACTCATCGCTTCTATTAGCGCAGGCCGCGTTAGAAACAGGTTGGGGGCAGAAAGTGGTGAATAACTCTCGTGGCAGCAGTAATAACCTATTCAATATTAAGGCAGATCGAAGCTGGTCAGGTGATAAAGTCTCTACTCAAACTTTAGAGTATCATCAAGGTGTGCCGGTTAAAGAGAATGCCGCTTTTCGCTCTTACGCTAACTATGAAGAGAGCTTTAACGACTACGTACGTTTTCTTAATGAAAACCCTCGCTATACCACAGCCTTACGTCATGGCGGCAACAACGAAGAGTTTATTCGTGGTATCCATCAAGCAGGCTATGCGACCGATCCTAGATACGCAGATAAAGTTCTTAGCGTAAAAGCGCGTATTGATCAGATGTAAAGTGAAGGACGGACTTCGTCCTGAGATACTGGAGCGGGCTTCGCCCTGTAGATCGCTTCGCTGCTGGAAAACTAGATTGGCGAGCACAAACAAAGCAATGTTAATTTTCTAGTTTTCCTAGGGGATATACCCAGTTCAGCATCAAAAAAAGGGTTGATGTTCTATCGTTAACCTTCAAAATTCTCCAGCTCTCCAGCTCTCCAGCTCTCCAGCTCTCCAGCTCTCCAGCTCTCCAGCTCTCCAGCTCTCCAGCTCTCCAGCTCTCCAGCTCTCCAGCTCTCCAGCTCTCCAGTTTGGCACACATATTGCAAAATCTAACTCAGATGTTCAGTTAACGCTGATTTTAAAAGGTTTCTTGGGGGCAATATGTCGTCTGATCTTCTGAATCTTGGTTCGCAAAGCGTTCTCACAGCTCAGAGACAACTAAACACCACCGGTCATAATATCTCTAATGTGAATACAGAGGGTTATAGCCGTCAGTCGGTGATACAAGGCACAAATATGCCACGCCAATATGGCGGGGAAACCTATGGTATGGGCGTTCATGTGGAAAAAGTTCGCCGCTCTTGGGATCAGTTTGCCGTTAATGAACTGAATGTCTCAACAACCAATTACGCGCATAAAGTCGATGACGAAGCCAATTTGGAAATGCTTTCAAATATGCTGTCATCGGTCGCCTCGAAAAAAATTCCAGAAAACCTTAACGAGTGGTTTGATGCCGTGAAATCACTCGCTGATAGTCCAAATGACGTGGGTGCACGTAAAGTGGTGCTTGAAAAAGCAAACTTGATTACTCAGAACCTAAACGACTTCCATGAAACGATTCGTCGTCAGTCGGATGTGACTAACAAGAAGCTTGATTTAGGTATCGAGCGTGTAAACCAGCTTGCCTTAGAGATTAGAGACTTACATCGTCTTATGATGCGTACGCCTGGTCCACATAATGATTTGATGGATACGCATGAGAAGCTTATCGCTGAACTCTCTGAGTACACAAAAGTTACCGTCACACCGCGCAAAAATGCAGAAGGTTTTAATGTTCATATTGGTAACGGGCATACCTTGGTGTCAGGTACCGAAGCCAGTGAACTAAAAATGATTGATGGATACCCAGATGTTCATCAACGTCGCTTAGCCATGATTGAAGGTAAGGGTATCAAAGCGATTACCACCAAAGATATTGATGGAAAGATCGGTGCCATGCTAACAATGCGTGACGAGAAAATTCCTCAGTTAATGGATGAGCTGGGTAAGCTCGCCACTTCCTTCTCTTATGAAGTGAACAGCTTACAGTCCCAAGGTCTAGATTTACGCGGAAACATTGGTGGGTTGATGTTTACTGATGTGAACTCCGATTTTATTGCAGAATCTCGTGTTGTCACTTCTTCTAACTCAAAAGCGGACTTGGCGGTTTACATCGAGGACACTAGCCAGCTCGTTGGTGGGCAATATTCTTTGCAATATGTAGCTGGTGATTATTACGTCACACGTCCATCAGGAGAGCAGTTCATAGTTCCGGTTGTAGACAATGCTATTACCCTAGATGGCTTACGAATTGATATTCGTAATGACTTAGAAGCAGGTGAAAGAGTACTGATTCGCCCGACCCGAAGCGGAGCCGCCCAGATGCAAATGGCGACTAATGATCCTAGTGATATTGCCGCGCAAAGTTATGAAGCTTCGACAACTTTTGCTCAAGGCAGTGCGGAATTTAGCATTGCTCAAGCAGGTAATTTGCGAGAGTTTGAAGTGATCATCTCACCTGACGGTCAGCAGTTTGCTGTAACTGATACTAAAGGGAACATTCTACTTCAACCACAAGCTTATCCGCCTAGTGGTGCTGTAACTGTGCAGGGTACCTCATTTGAGTTAACTGGTGGTGCTCTGCCGAATGATAAATTTACGGCAAACCTTGTCCCTTCTGAAGGTGATAACGGCAACCTACTAAAAATGCAAAACATCCAAACGGATAAAAAACTTAATGATGGTGAGTCGACCATTCTCGACATTTACCACAACCTCAATACCGATGTCGGTCTTCAAATGTCTACGGCTTCGCGCTTAACCGATGTTTCGCGTTTGGAGAAAGAAGCCGCACAAGAAAGAGTTGCATCGATTGCAGGTGTTAACTTGGATGAAGAAGCTGCCAACATGATGAAGTTTCAGCAAGCTTATATGGCGTCGTCTCGTATCATGCAGGCGGCTAACGACACTTTTAACACCATCCTTGCGCTGAGATAAGGAGGCATAAATGATGAATCGTATTTCTAGCTTCCATAATTATCAGTCGGTACAGAACGATTTACGTCGCTCGGAAGCCAAAGTGCATCACAACCAAGCACAATTAGCGTCAGGTAAAAAATTAATGAAAGCGAGTGACGATCCACTCGCAACGCATTACATACAGAACATCGGTCAACAGAAAGAGCAACTGCGTCAGTTTACCGATGCAATTACTCTTTCTCGTAATCGCCTTGAACACCATGAAGTCATTATCTCCAATGCGGAAGACTTTGCTGATGAAGCAAAACGAACGGTAATGGAAATGATCAATGGTTCATTATCACCGGAAGACCGTTTGGCTAAACGTCGTGAAATGCAGGAAATCGCCAACAACTTTCTTAACTTAGTCAATGTCCAGGATGAGTCTGGTAACTATATATTTGCCGGAACTAAGCCGAAGAATCAGCCTTTCTTTCGTGATAAAGATGGCGATGTGGTTTATGCAGGCGATGACTATCAGCGCAAGATGAAAATCTCTAACAGTTTAGAAATGCCAATCAATGACCCTGGCAGCAAATTGTTTATGGAGATCGATAACCCATTTGGTGATTTTGAGCCTAAATACAATCTAAATGAGACTTCAGATCTTTTACTTGAACGAGCGATCAATATCAATCCAGATGACAACTCGAGCTATAGAGTGACATTTGTTGATATGCCCGATGGGAAGTACGGTTATCAACTTGAGCGCGATGGTTCAGTGGTGAAGGCCGATACTTTTGATCCTGCCGTGGGTATTAAGTTTGAAGATGTGTCTATTCAGGTTAAAGGGCAAATTACTAAAGGTGACCAAATTACTTTAGAGCCCAAACGTACCTATAGCATTTTTGAAACCTTTAAAGATGCGATGGCGCTGTCACAAGGCTCAGTGTCGGATGTATCTAATACAGCTCAACTACACCGAGTTGTGGAAGAATTTCATTCTGCCTTTATTCACTTGACTAAAGCGCGTACGGATGTCGGCGCTCGATTAAGTACGCTAGATATTCAAGAAGAGCAGCATGACGATTTCAATATGACTTTAGCCAAATCTAAAAGTAATTTTGAAGATCTTGATTACGCAGAAGCAATCATTGAGTTCAATGAAAACTCACGCGCGCTTCAGGCGTCTCAACAGGCATTTGGCAAGACCAAAGACCTCACTCTATTTAACTATATCTAAGCTCATTGCCTTATGTGCTATGCCGTAAGTGCGAGATAGATACTGCTATTGGATAAAGTGGCCAGGATACATAGTGGCAATCTAGTGGCAAAAAGGGCGGCAATCATTTTGCCGGTTTAAGTGGGCAATATTTGTTCGATACGAGCAAATAACAAGCTTGCTTCTTAAGTTGCTAATAAATAAAGGGAAAAATATTTGTTTGGTAACTATTTTAAAATTGGCACATAACTTGAATTGTTTAGTGCAGAGTTAAACAAATTAGTTTTAAGTAGGCAATAGATCTACTTAGCAAGTCATTTACGGTCAGTGCTTCCAAATGAGACAAAGCTGGCCGCTTCGCAAGCACTTGCGAACTCAATAGGAGAGCAAAGTATGACCATTACAGTTAATACTAACGTGTCGGCGATGACCGCCCAACGTTACTTGAATAAGGCGACAGGGGAGCTAAACACTTCCATGGAACGTCTGTCATCAGGTCAAAAAATTAATAGCGCTAAAGATGATGCGGCTGGCCTACAGATCTCGAACCGACTAACGGCACAGTCCCGTGGTTTAGATGTGGCAATGCGTAACGCGAACGATGGTATCTCTATCGCTCAAACAGCAGAAGGTGCGATGAATGAGTCAACTTCGATTCTTCAACGTATTCGTGACTTGTCACTGCAATCGGCAAACGGCACAAACTCAGCATCTGAGCGCCAAGCTTTGCATGAAGAAGTTTCTGCTCTGCAAGATGAGCTTAACCGAATCGCTGAAACCACTTCATTTGGTGGTCGAAAACTGTTGAACGGTTCATTTGGTGAAGCGTCATTCCAAATCGGTGCGAGTTCTGGTGAAGCAATCATCATGGGCTTAACAAGCGTCCGTGCGGATGATTTTCGAATGGGTGGTCAGTCATTTATCTCAGACTTGGAAAAAGCTAAAGATAAAGACTGGGGAGTGCCTGCTGCGGCGAAAGATCTTAAGTTTGAATTTACCACTAAAGATGGTGAAGCAATTACCTTAGATGTCATAGCTAAAGAGGGTGATGATATTGAGGAATTAGCAACTTACATCAATGGTCAGACAGACAAGTTTAAAGCGTCTGTAGACCAAGATGGTAGACTGCAAATCTTTGCCGCCGAACCAAACCTTCAAGGTAATTTGAACATTTCGGGTGGATTAGCTGGAGAGCTTGGACTTAATGGTGGGCCGGGTGTTCAAACCACGGTGCAAAACATTGATGTTCGCTCTGTAGGTGGTGCGCAAAATGCGGTAGGCATTATTGATGCGGCTCTTAAGTATGTTGACTCACAACGTGCGGATTTAGGTGCGAAACAAAACCGTCTAAGCCACAGCATCAACAACTTAGCGAATATTCAAGAAAACGTTGAAGCATCGAACAGTCGAATCCGCGATACAGACTTCGCGAAAGAGACCACGGCGATGACGAAAGCACAAATTCTGCAACAAGCGGGTACATCAATACTTGCTCAAGCAAAACAGTTGCCTAACTCTGCAATGTCACTATTGCAGTAATAGTCAAACTTTGCACCGACATTAACCTAGACGTAGGGTCAGTGTGATTTTGACGGCAAACATAGGTGATTAGGTAATGGAGCTCTCTCTCACACCTGCTCCATAGCTGGAGTCACTTATGTAGCACGGCAGCCAGGCTGTGATCATTTCTCTCGATCTCCATATTGGCATTGGCTACCAAATAGCCCCGGTTCTCTCAAAGGAAAGGGGCTTTTCTTTTGCCCAAAGAAAATTCTAGCTCCTTTTTTCGTACTCCCATCTATTTCAAAATCGCGCCTTATCGGCTGAAAGCAAAAAATCTTTAGCAATTGATTTCATATCTGTCGGTTGTGTCAATATCTCTTTCTAATCGTTAGGTTTTTAAAATATTTGCCTATTTAGCTCTAAAGTTAATCAATTTTACGTCGTTAATAAGGTTACTTTGAGAGAACTAATTGGTTTACCGAGACGTCGGAAACCCTTTACCTCCGGTGTACGGAAATCAATAGGAGAAACCACTATGGCGGTTAATGTAAATACAAACGTTTCGGCAATGACAGCACAACGTTATTTAAACAGTGCGACTACTGCCCAACAGACGTCGATGGAAAGACTTTCATCTGGCTTTAAGATTAACAGCGCAAAAGACGATGCGGCAGGTCTTCAGATCTCTAACCGTTTGAATGTGCAAAGCCGTGGCTTAGATGTCGCTGTACGTAACGCGAATGATGGTATTTCGATGGCACAAACCGCTGAAGGTGCTATGAACGAAACGACTAACATTCTGCAACGTATGCGTGACTTGTCACTTCAATCTGCTAACGGTTCAAACTCTAAGTCTGAGCGCGTTGCTATCCAAGAGGAAGTAACGGCTCTAAACGATGAGCTAAATCGTATTGCTGAAACCACTTCATTTGGTGGTAACAAGCTACTAAACGGCACATTTGCTACCAAATCATTCCAGATTGGTGCTGATAATGGTGAGGCAGTAATGCTAACCATGAACAACATGCGTAGTGACAACTCAATGATGGGTGGTAATAGTTATATTGCCGCAAACGGTCAAGACAAAGACTGGAGCGTACAAGCGGGCGCGAATGATCTGACCATTGCACTGACTGACAAGTTTGGCCAGGCTCAAAACGTTACCATTAATGCCAAAGAAGGTGATGATATCGAAGAGCTAGCCACTTATATCAACGGTCAAACAGACTTAGTAACAGCGTCTGTTGACGAAGATGGTAAGCTTCAGTTATTTACCGATAACAACCAAGTCGAAGGTGCTGCAACATTTGGTGGTGCACTTGCTGGTGAGCTAAGTATTGGTGCCGCGCAGGCAGTGACAGTCGACACGATGGACGTGACTACTGTTGGTGGTTCGCAACAAGCCGTAGCGATTGTCGACTCTGCACTTAAGTTTGTTGATAGCCATCGTGCTGAGCTTGGTGCATTCCAAAACCGTTTCAACCATGCGATTAACAACTTAGATAACATCAACGAAAACGTGAATGCGTCTAAGAGCCGTATCAAGGATACAGACTTTGCGAAAGAGACAACGGCACTTACTAAGTCTCAGATCCTATCGCAAGCATCAAGTTCTGTTCTTGCTCAAGCAAAGCAAGCGCCCAACTCAGCGTTGGGGCTTTTAGGCTAAAGAGTTAGTCTCTTAGCACAATTAAAGTCATGACTTAATTAAAATCCAGCTTCGGCTGGATTTTTTATGTTTGTAACGCTTCAAAATGCAATTTGAGGTAACCCGCTATTCGCGAAATACTAGTGAAATGTAGAGGAGAGCATATTGCAGATAAAAGAAAACCCAGCTAAATAGCCGGGTTTCTTTAAATAATGGTGCGGAAGGAGAGACTTGAACTCTCACACCTTGCGGCGCCAGAACCTAAATCTGGTGCGTCTACCAATTCCGCCACTTCCGCAAAAAATCTGTATTCATATCGCTAATTGGTAAAAGCAATACGAAGTTGTAAATGGTGGCTACGACGGGATTCGAACCTGTGACCCCATCATTATGAGTGATGTGCTCTAACCAGCTGAGCTACGTAGCCAATGGTGCGGAAGGAGAGACTTGAACTCTCACACCTTGCGGCGCCAGAACCTAAATCTGGTGCGTCTACCAATTCCGCCACTTCCGCATAAATATGGCTGTAGTCTTCAAGATGGTGCGGAAGGAGAGACTTGAACTCTCACACCTTGCGGCGCCAGAACCTAAATCTGGTGCGTCTACCAATTCCGCCACTTCCGCATCTTGAAACTACGTGATCATGTGTATAACTACAAATGATCGAAATTAATGGTGGCTACGACGGGATTCGAACCTGTGACCCCATCATTATGAGTGATGTGCTCTAACCAGCTGAGCTACGTAGCCAAATGGTGCGGAAGGAGAGACTTGAACTCTCACACCTTGCGGCGCCAGAACCTAAATCTGGTGCGTCTACCAATTCCGCCACTTCCGCATCAATTTTGTGTTCATCCCGCTAATTGGTAAAAGCGTAATGAAGTTGTATGGCAGGCTACTTATAGCCGAACCAGGGACAATAGACGAGGCATCAAAAGATGTTATCCACTGAACCTATAAATAGTGGCAGGTCTACCTGGATTCGAACCAGGGAATGGCGGCATCAAAAGCCGCTGCCTTACCGCTTGGCGATAGACCTGCAGTGCTCTAATTAAAGAGACTTCAAAGAATGGTGCGGAAGGAGAGACTTGAACTCTCACACCTTGCGGCGCCAGAACCTAAATCTGGTGCGTCTACCAATTCCGCCACTTCCGCATCAATTTTGTGTTCATCCCGCTAATTGGTAAAAGCGTAATGAAGTTATATGGCAGGTCTACCTGGATTCGAACCAGGGAATGGCGGCATCAAAAGCCGCTGCCTTACCGCTTGGCGATAGACCTGCAGTGCTCTAATTAAAGAGGCTTCAAAGAATGGTGCGGAAGGAGAGACTTGAACTCTCACACCTTGCGGCGCCAGAACCTAAATCTGGTGCGTCTACCAATTCCGCCACTTCCGCATCAATTTTGTGTTCATCCCGCTAATTGGTGAAAGCGTAATGAAGTTATATGGCAGGTCTACCTGGATTCGAACCAGGGAATGGCGGCATCAAAAGCCGCTGCCTTACCGCTTGGCGATAGACCTGCAGTGCTCTAATTAAAGAGACTTCAAATGATGGTGCGGAAGGAGAGACTTGAACTCTCACACCTTGCGGCGCCAGAACCTAAATCTGGTGCGTCTACCAATTCCGCCACTTCCGCATCAATTTTTTAGTCTTAGCTGATAATTGGAGAATCAACTAGACGTTGTAATGGCAGGTCTACCTGGATTCGAACCAGGGAATGGCGGCATCAAAAGCCGCTGCCTTACCGCTTGGCGATAGACCTGCAGTGCTCTAATTAAAGAGACTTCAAATGATGGTGCGGAAGGAGAGACTTGAACTCTCACACCTTGCGGCGCCAGAACCTAAATCTGGTGCGTCTACCAATTCCGCCACTTCCGCATCAATTTTTAGTCTTAGCTGATAATTGGAGAATCAACTAGACGTTAGAATGGCAGGTCTACCTGGATTCGAACCAGGGAATGGCGGCATCAAAAGCCGCTGCCTTACCGCTTGGCGATAGACCTGCAGTGCTCTAATTAAAGAGACTTCAAATAATGGTGCGGAAGGAGAGACTTGAACTCTCACACCTTGCGGCGCCAGAACCTAAATCTGGTGCGTCTACCAATTCCGCCACTTCCGCATCAATTTTGTATTCATACCGCTAATTGGTAAAAGCCATATGAAATTGTAAATGGTGGCTACGACGGGATTCGAACCTGTGACCCCATCATTATGAGTGATGTGCTCTAACCAGCTGAGCTACGTAGCCACTCGTGAGCGAGACAATATAAACTCTCTAGCTCTTAGTGACAAGCCCTTTTTTAATTAGGCTCAGCACTTTAAATAGTGGCAGGTCTACCTGGATTCGAACCAGGGAATGGCGGCATCAAAAGCCGCTGCCTTACCGCTTGGCGATAGACCTGCAGGCATAGCTAAAAAAGCTATAAAATATGGTGCGGAAGGAGAGACTTGAACTCTCACACCTTGCGGCGCCAGAACCTAAATCTGGTGCGTCTACCAATTCCGCCACTTCCGCATCAATTCCTAACGACTTTAAAAGAAAAGTGTTTAGGAATGGTGGCTACGACGGGATTCGAACCTGTGACCCCATCATTATGAGTGATGTGCTCTAACCAGCTGAGCTACGTAGCCATACCATATTTTTGTTCTCTCCGATTCGTTGCCTTATCGTTGGGAACGGCGCGCATTATGCGAAGTTGAGGCAAAGCCGTCAATAGTTTTTTTGAATAAATCCTCAGAAATCAACCGTTCGGTTTCTTTTTAAACAAAGAGGCGTGTTAATGATCGAAAACTGATAACAAATTGACATCACTTGGAAGAGTTAATTTGTTTCTTTGTTAAAGGGCAATAAAAAAGCCAGCGTAAGTGCTGGCTTTTAAAGTCAATGACTTGGGCGTAAATTAAACGTTGAAACGGAAGTGAACAACATCGCCATCTTTTACGATGTAATCTTTACCTTCTAAACGCCATTTACCTGCATCTTTCGCACCGCTTTCGCCATTAAACTGGATAAAGTCATCGTAACCAACAACTTCAGCTCGAATGAAGCCTTTCTCGAAGTCAGTATGGATCTTACCTGCAGCTTGCGGAGCTGTTGCACCTACAGGGATCGTCCATGCGCGAACTTCTTTAACGCCAGCAGTAAAGTAAGTGTGCAGAGTTAATAGCTCGTAGCCTGAACGGATCACGCGGTTAAGGCCCGGTTCTTCGATGCCCATATCTGCAAGGAACTCTTCACGATCTTCATCGTCAAGCTCAGAAAGTTCAGATTCGATTGCTGCACACACTGCAACAACGACGTTGTTCTCTTTCTCTGCGTATTCACGTACAGCGTCTAGGTACGGGTTGTTCTCGAAACCATCTTCGTTAACGTTAGCGATGTACATAGTCGGCTTAAGCGTTAGGAAGTTTAGGTAACCCACTGCTGCTAGTTCTTCTTTAGATAGCTCAACGGTACGCGCCATGCCACCTTCAGTTAGAACTGGAAGTAGCTTTTCAAGAACGGTCAGTTCAAACTTCGCGTCTTTGTCGCCACCTTTAGCTTTCTTAGCATTGCGCTGAATCGCGCGCTCACAAGAATCTAGGTCAGCCATTGCAAGCTCTAGGTTGATCACCTCGATGTCTTCGATTGGTGATACTTTACCTGCAACGTGAACGATGTTTTCATTTTCAAAACAGCGTACAACGTGGCCGATCGCGTCAGTTTCACGGATGTTTGCTAGGAATTTGTTACCTAAACCTTCGCCACGTGAAGCACCAGCAACGAGGCCCGCGATATCAACGAATTCCATTGTGGTTGGTAGTACTTTTTGTGGGTTAACAATCTTTGCTAGTGCGTCTAAGCGCAGATCTGGCACAGGTACTACGCCTGTGTTTGGCTCGATAGTACAAAACGGGAAGTTTGCCGCTTCGATACCTGCTTTAGTGAGTGCATTAAACAGAGTTGACTTACCTACGTTTGGTAGACCAACGATGCCACATTTAAAACCCATGATAGTAACCTTATTCAGCTTTGAACGTGTGTAAACGATTTTGCGCTTTTGATAGACCATCTTTAATCAGGATGTCTAGACAACGGACAGATTCATCTGCCGCTGCATCAAGAAGCTCTTGTTCTTTTGCTGGAGCTTTGCCTAATACAAATCCAGCAACTTTGTCTTTGTGCCCAGGATGGCCAATGCCGATCCTAAGGCGATAGAAATCTTTGCAATTACCAAGCTTACTAATGGTATCGCGTAAGCCGTTATGCCCACCGTGGCCACCGCCTTTCTTAAACTTAGCGACACCTGGTGGTAAATCTAGCTCATCGTGCGCAACCATGATCTCTTCTGGTTTAATTTGATAAAACTTTGCCAAAGCAGCAATAGATTTACCTGAGAGGTTCATAAAAGTGGTTGGGATAAGCAAACGGAGATCCTGACCGTTAACCATAATTCGTCCTGTCATTCCAAAGTACTTGGCTTCGTTCTTTAGAGTGACGTTGTGAATACGTGCGAGTTCTTCTACTACCCATGCCCCCGCATTGTGTCGAGTTCTGGCATATTCAGGCCCAGGATTAGCAAGACCGACAAGAAGTTTAATTTGTTGACTCAAGGTTAGGATCTCTCTTGGAATCTCAAAAAGCGCGGTATGATAGCATACAATTCTTGTCTCGGGCGAGACGAGCAATAAGCACAAATAAAAAAACACCCCGAGAAGGGGTGTTTTCAATTCGATTTAACCGCAGAGGCGATTAGTTGAACATCGCTGAGATTGACTCTTCATTGCTGATGCGACGGATTGCTTCAGCAAGCATGCGAGATAGGCTTAGACAAGTAACTTTACCTGTTGCTTCCATCTCTTTAGGTAGCGTGATTGAGTCAGTCACGATAACTTGGTCTAGCACTGAGTTACCGATGTTTTGAGCTGCGTTGCCTGAGAATACTGCGTGAGTTGCGTAAGCGAATACACGCTTAGCACCGCGCTCTTTTAGCGCTTCAGCTGCTTTACATAGCGTACCGCCTGTGTCGATCATGTCATCAACGATCACACAGTCGCGACCTTCAACATCACCGATTAGGTTCATCACTTCAGAAACGTTAGCACGTGGACGGCGCTTATCAACGATAGCAATATCGATGTCACCTAGTGCTTTTGCAGTTGCGCGAGCACGAACAACGCCACCTAGGTCTGGAGATACCACTACTGGGTTCTCTAGGCCGCGAGCTTCCATGTCTTCTAGCAGTACAGGTGTACCGAAGATGTTATCAACTGGAACATCGAAGAAGCCTTGGATTTGTTCTGCGTGAAGGTCGATGGTTAGAACGCGGTCAACGCCAACGTTAGAAAGGAAATCTGCAACAACTTTAGCAGTGATTGGCACACGAGCAGAACGTACACGACGGTCTTGGCGAGCGTAACCAAAGTAAGGGATAACTGCTGTAATACGGCCCGCTGAAGCGCGGCGCATTGCGTCAATCATCACTACAAGTTCCATTAGGTTGTCGTTAGTTGGTGCACAAGTAGATTGGATGATGAAAACATCACTACCACGTACGTTTTCGTTGATTTGAACAGCGACTTCGCCATCAGAAAAACGAGAAACAGTAGCATCACCAAGAGAGATGTATAGACGATCAGCAATACGTTGGGCTAGTTCAGGTGTAGCGTTACCAGCAAATAGCTTCATATCAGGCACGGTGGAAACCTCAGGGTTGCGTCCAGTTTTTAAATAGATTGTGAGTGGGCTAAGCGATACTTAGCCAGTGTCTCGTATAAAGGTGAAATATTCTTGCCTTTAGCGACAAATGCGGAGACAGTGTCTGGCAGTTTCCCGAGGGTAGTTTCAGCTTCATTTTTGCTCGAAAACTCGGCAAAAACGCATGATCCCGTCCCGGTCAACCGCGACGGCGCGTATTGTAGCAGCCAAGAAAGTTGCTTATCAACCTCTTGGTACAGCATTCTAACAATTTTTTCGCAATCGTTTCCGTAATCTCTGTCAAGAAGGGTTGCCAGTGTTCGTTTTGGCGTGTTTCGCGTTAAATCGGGGTGAGTGAAAATATCAACAGTGGCAATCGAGACATTAGGTCTGACGACTAAGTACCATTTTTCATCGGGCTTTGCAGGAGTCAGCTCTTCACCGACACCTTCCGCAAACGCTGAAAATCCGCGAGTAAAGACAGGGACATCCGCCCCAAGTTTTAGTCCGATCTCTGCCAGTTCATCTTCAGAGAGGTCTGCTTGCCAAAGGTGATTAAGGGCGACAAGCGTCGTTGCAGCGTTTGATGACCCTCCACCGATACCACCTCCCATAGGAAGAACCTTATTAAGTTCAATATGAGCGCCGAAAGGACAACCAGACTTTTGCTTCAGAGCGGTTGCGGCTTTCCAGATCAAATTATCTTCAAGGGCAACACCTGGGATCTGTGGTGATAGGGTAATTTCGCCGGTATTGTTGGCGGTGATGGTGAGATCGTCACCATGATCAAGGAACTGAAATAAGGTTTGCAGCTCGTGATAGCCGTTGTCACGGCGTCCGGTGATGTAAAGAAACAGATTAAGTTTTGCTGGAGAAGGCCAGTGAGTGGTTTCCGAGATCATTGGTTTGTATTCCACTTCGAAATAATGATGTTTATAGAGATATCGCCTTGTATGAGCTTCATTTTTTTGGGTAATGGGAGAGCAATACCGTCGATTAGCACATCTTGATAACTGGCGTAACTGAGCTGCCATACTTGGGCGCCCACTTGCTTGGTTAAAGATGCAAGGGTGTTGGTTTCATTCAATTGGTAGTCATCGGCTTGAGTTGGTCGACCTAACATCCAATCATTGAGTTGCTCGACAGGAATGTTTAGCCCCGTCAGCTGCTTAATCAAGGCTTCTGGGCTTGAAGCGTAAAAGGTTTGATCATCATAAGTTTCGACGCTAGCCCCATCCGGAGTGGATTTTAGGTTAAGCGCAGTTTGACCGAGAAAGGTGGTCATTCTTAAATGGGTTAATGTCGGCGAGTGAGCCCATTGGAAGTTAAGTGACTGTCTTTGCTCGGGTGCAATGTAGCCGAGTTTGCCATTGGCTCGGTAATCTTGAATGGTGGCTAAACGTTGTTGATGAGTTTGCCACTCGACATTGGTGGTGCTGTCAATAGTCGCACAGCCATGCAAAAATAGTGTGCCGACGAGCAAGAGAAAAATAGATCGAAAATGTTTCACCATTGCTGATTATTTATCCAGTTTTAGCCAAAGTATCTGCTCACTATATCATTGAAATCACGAACTCAAGAAAACATATCCTGATTCCCCTTTCAATAAACGGGGGCATCAAGTAAAATTCCGACCTTATTTGTCCATTGTCTGATTCAGAGAACCAACGATACATGTCTTTGCTTGCTATAGGTATCAACCATAATACGGCCTCAGTCGAACTTCGTGAAAAAGTCGCGTTTGGCCCGGAAAAGTTACCTGAAGCGTTAGACCAGCTCGGCCAAAACCAAAACGTAAATGGAAGTGTGATTGTGTCTACATGTAATCGCACCGAAATCTATTGTGATGTGAAAAGTGGCGGCAAGAGCAAAATCATTGATTGGTTAAGTCAGTTTCATCAAGTTAGTCCTGAAGATCTTAAACCCAGTCTTTATATCCATGAGGAACAAGCTGCGATTCGTCATTTAATGCGAGTCTCGTGTGGCTTGGACTCTTTGGTGCTGGGTGAGCCTCAAATCTTAGGACAGGTGAAACAAGCCTATTCTGACTCAAGAGAAAGTAAGGCAGTGGACGCGGCAATGGAGAAGCTGTTTCAAAAAGCTTTCTCGGTTGCTAAGCGAGTGCGTACTGAGACAGACATTGGCGGCAACGCCGTATCTGTTGCATATGCGGCATGTACTCTCGCAAAGCATATTTTTGAATCGCTAGAGAAGTCGACGGTGTTACTGGTTGGCGCGGGTGAAACCATTGAATTGGTGGCCAAGCACTTAGCAGGCAATGGTTGTAGCAAGATGATCGTTGCAAACCGTACTAAGGAGCGCGCGCTTCCTTTGGCCGAGCAGTTTGGCGCTGAAATTATTGGTTTACCTGAAATTCCCGATCATCTCCCTCGTGCAGATATCGTGATCAGTTCAACCGCCAGCCCACTACCAATTATTGGTAAAGGGATGGTCGAAACAGCATTAAAAGCGCGTCGTTTCCAACCTATGCTGTTGGTCGACATTGCTGTTCCTCGTGATATTGAATCGCAAGTGGGTGAGCTAAATGACGCATACCTTTACTCTGTTGATGACCTGCAAACTATTGTTGATAGCAACATGGAGCAGAGAAAAATCGAAGCGATTCAAGCGGAAGCGATCGTCAGTGAAGAAAGTGCGGCATTTATGTCGTGGATGCGTTCTCTGCAAGCTGTCGACAGTATTCGAGAGTACCGTCAGTCAGCGAACGACATTCGAGAAGAGCTTCTCAATAAAAGTTTACAGTCTCTCGCAGCGGGTGCGGATGCAGAAAAAGTTCTGCTAGAGCTGAGTAATAAATTAACCAACAAGTTGATTCATGCGCCAACCCGTGCACTGCAAAGTGCCGCCGAGAAAGGTGAGCCTGCAAGGCTTGCTACTATTAGACAAAGTTTAGGTCTTGATCATTCTTAGGTATAAGAGTGACAGACTTCATTAGACCCCTGAGTTAAAGAAAACTATGAAAGCCTCTATTTTAACTAAGCTAGAAACCCTGGTTGAGCGTTACGAAGAAGTTCAACATCTACTTGGCGATCCTGATGTGATCGGTGACCAAGACAAATTCCGTGCGTTATCAAAAGAGTATTCTCAGCTAGAGGAAGTCACTAAGTGTTTCCAAGCTTATCAGCAAGCGCAAGAAGATCTGGTTGCTGCTGAAGAGATGGCAAAAGAAGATGACGAAGAAATGCGCGAAATGGCTCAGGAAGAGATCAAAGAAGCGAAAGAGACGATTGAACGTCTAAATGACGAACTACAAATCTTACTGCTACCTAAAGATCCTAATGATGACCGCAACTGTTTCCTAGAAATCCGCGCGGGTGCGGGTGGTGACGAAGCGGGTATCTTCGCTGGCGACTTGTTCCGCATGTACAGCAAGTTTGCTGAAAAGAAAGGCTGGCGCGTAGAAGTGATGTCTTCAAATGAAGCAGAGCATGGCGGATACAAAGAGATGATCGCAAAAGTCTCTGGTGATGGCGCATATGGCGTATTGAAGTTTGAGTCGGGCGGTCACCGTGTACAACGTGTTCCAGCAACAGAATCGCAAGGTCGTGTTCATACTTCTGCGTGTACCGTAGCTGTTATGGCAGAGATTCCAGAAGCGGAAATTCCAGAAATCAAAGCGGCAGACCTTAAGATCGATACATTCCGTGCATCAGGCGCGGGTGGTCAGCACGTTAACACCACTGACTCGGCGATTCGTATTACTCACTTGCCAACAGGTACAGTTGTAGAGTGTCAGGACGAACGTTCACAGCATAAGAACAAAGCGAAGGCGATGGCTGTTCTCGCGGCTCGTATTATTCAAGCAGAAGAAGCGAAGCGTGCGGCGGAAGAGTCAGATACACGTCGTAACCTTCTAGGTTCTGGTGATCGTAGTGACCGTATTCGTACCTATAACTACCCTCAAGGCCGTGTTTCAGACCACCGTATCAACCTAACCATCTATCGTCTAAACGAAGTGATGGAAGGTGAGGTTTCAAGCTTGATTGATCCGGTTATTCAGGAGCACCAAGCAGATCAGTTAGCTGCGCTAGCAGAGAACAACTAAACCCATGTCGGCTGACAGCAGTGTTGAAAGCACACTAAAAAAGGCCGTACAGCAACTTCAGGAGAGTGGCAGTGATTCGCCCTCTCTTGATGCCGCGGTGCTTCTTTGCCACGCCTTAGATAAACCCCGTTCGTTTCTGTTGACTTGGCCAGACAAAATTCTTGAGGCTGAGCAGCTTAGTGACTTTCAAAATCTATTGCAGCGTAGATTAAACGGTGAGCCGATTGCCTACATCACGGGTGAACGTGAGTTTTGGTCATTGCCGCTGAAAGTTTCGCCGACGACTCTGATTCCAAGACCAGATACAGAGCGCTTGGTTGAGGTTGCTTTGGACAAAGCGTTATTAAATCAAGGAGATATCCTCGATTTAGGGACGGGGACAGGTGCGATCGCTTTGGCGTTAGCCTCTGAACTTCCAAGCCGGAATGTTTGGGGGGTAGACCTTAAAACAGATGCCCAGCAACTCGCTCAATCTAATGCAACAGCCCTCAACTTAACCAATACCCAATTCTTAGCCGGTAGTTGGTTTGAGCCTCTACCCAGTGGCATAGAGTTTGCTCTTATTGTATCCAACCCTCCTTATATTGAGAAAGAAGATCCACATCTGACTCAAGGAGATGTGCGCTTTGAACCGTTAAGTGCTTTGGTGGCTGAAGAGAAAGGTCTCGCAGACATCAGACACATCGCAACACAAGCGAGATCCTATCTCATCAATGAGGGGTGGCTGATGTTCGAGCATGGATTTGAACAGGGTGAGGCGGTAAGGAACTTATTATTATCACTTGGCTACGATCGAGTGGAAACCTACAAGGACTATGGTGACAACGACCGAGTAACTATCGGCCAATACCACCACTGAAGTAAGAGAGACTATCAATGTACGAAGGTTTAAAACATTTTCACCTGCTCACTATCGCCATCAGCGCTACATTATTATCGGTACGATTTGCCATGATGATGGCGAATTCACAACTGTTAGAAAAGAAGTTCTTCAAAGTATTCCCGCACATTAATGATACGTGCTTACTGTTATCAGGTATTGGATTGATCTTCATTACTGGTTTTATTCCATTTACCCCAGCTGCACCTTGGCTGACGGAAAAGATTACTTGTGTCTTGGCTTATATTGCACTTGGTTTCTTCGCCCTAAAACTTGGCAAGAATAAGCTGCTAAGAACCTTCTCATTCTTTGGTGCATTAGGATGGCTAGCGATGGCAGGTAAAGTTGCTGTCACTAAGACGCCGATGTTCTTTGGATAATATTTTTTGGTTAACGAGGTTATGACAACCCATATGCTTGAGTTATTTGATGAAGACTTTGACGCCATGGAGCTTGCTGAAGGTGCACTGGCGTTAAATAAAGCGATCAATCCTCAAACCCAAGTCCATTGGGCAGAAGCAGAGTTAAGTCGGCTGGTACAAGAAGCTGAACTTGCTCTGGTTCATGAAGTGAACGACAAGCAGCGCTTTGAATCCCTATTGCGTCTCTTCTACTACGAGTGGGGGTTCCAAGGTGATAGAGAAAGCTATTTCCATTCAGAAAATGGTTTTGTCGATAAAGTGCTTGAAACCCGTAAAGGCATTCCTGTCAGCTTAGGGGCAATTTTACTCTATATTGCCCGTAAACTCGGCTTTCCTCTAGTAGGGGTAACTTTTCCAACTCAGTTTCTTGTTAAGCTTGAGTGGTATGGTGAGAAGCCGCTGTACATTAATCCATTCAATGGGGAGTATGTGACGGAGCATACGCTTGGTGCTTGGTTAATCGGTCACAAAGGCCCGCTTGCTAAGCTAGAATCGAAGCACCTATTAGAGACGGATAACCCAACGGTCATTGGTCGATGGTTAGCCTTACTGAAAAGTGCTCTGCTTAGAGAAGAGCGCTATACTTTGGCGTTAAAGTGTACCGATCTTGCGTTGACCTTTGTCCCTGATGACCCATATGAAATTCGCGATCGTGGATTTATTTATCAGCAGCTTGATTGTCATCAAATTGCATTGAGTGATTATCAGTATTTTATCGACCAGTGCCCTGATGACCCAGCGGCAGAGCTGCTCAAGAATCAAGTCAACGCCATGAGTGAAACTCAGGTGACCTTACATTAAGTCCATCTCTTCGGAGCTGGCACGACATCGAAATAGAGAGAAGAACATGGAACAGAAAATTGTTCACGTTGGTGATATTCCAGTAGCGAACGACAAGCCATTCACGCTGTTTGCAGGCATGAACGTTCTAGAATCGCGCGATCTTGCAATGCAGATTTGTGAGCACTACGTAAAAGTCACAGAAAAGCTAGGTATTCCTTACGTATTCAAAGCGTCATTTGATAAAGCAAACCGTAGCTCTGTGCACTCTTATCGTGGTCCTGGCTTAGAGGAAGGGATGAAAATCTTCCAAGAGCTGAAAGACACCTTTGGCGTTAAGATCATCACTGATGTTCACACTGAAGAACAAGCGCAGCCAGTGGCTGATGTGGTTGATGTTATTCAACTTCCTGCGTTCTTAGCTCGTCAAACTGACCTTGTTGAAGCAATGGCAAAAACAGGTGCAGTGATCAATGTTAAGAAGCCTCAGTTTATGAGCCCAGGACAGGTTGGTAACATCGTCGACAAGTTCAGCGAGTGTGGTAATGAGAACATCATTCTATGTGAACGTGGCTCTTGCCATGGTTACGACAACCTAGTCGTTGATATGCTTGGCTTTGGCGTCATGAAGAAAGCGTCCAACGGTAGCCCAATCATCTTTGATGTAACACACTCACTTCAGATGCGTGACCCTTCTGGTGCTGCTTCTGGTGGCCGCCGTGAGCAAACTGTTGAGCTAGCAAAAGCGGGATTAGCGACAGGTATTGCAGGTCTGTTTATCGAAGCACACCCGAACCCAGATCAAGCCCGTTGTGATGGTCCATCTGCTTTGCCGCTGGATAAACTAGAGCCGTTCCTAGCGCAAATGAAAGCACTTGATGATCTGATCAAAGGTTTTGACCATATCGATATTAAGTAGTGCTCAATATTGAATTTAAACAAGCCAGCTAATTTGCTGGCTTTTTTGTTCTTGGTTCTTCATCAATTAATAGCCCTTAATCACCTGTCTACAATCAAATAAATTAAAGTTGTTATAATATAACAATTGTGCACTCGTTTAGCTCCTGATTATCCGATGAAAATTCTAATCCTGTTGCCCTTGCTAAATTAATTTCTCGACATTTGTTTTGTTATAACATAACGAAAAGTGGTTGTGTTTGGTTGTTAACATTCACGAAGTTCGCCTTTTATGTTGATTAAATAACCTAAGTCACAATAGCGCTTAAAACGTTATTTCTCTCAGACAAACGTTTGCTTGTGATCTTATATTTGCGCCTGTGTAATTCTGGGCATTTATTACATGATTAATGGTTATTAAGAGTGATCCAGTCATCATAAATATGAAATTCAAGTGTCACTTTCGTCACCTTAATTTAAACTAGTTCAAGTTTTACTGCTCTATCAGCCTGTTATTTTCCAAGTCTGTCTATTCACAGAGAGCAGTATAAAAAAGCAGTGGAAACCCCTAAAAGTTCAAAAGGTATGACAATGAAGCAAGGCCTGATCGTAAAAAGCGCTATTAGCGCAGCTATCCTGGCAACTCTAGCTGGTTGTGCAACGGCACCACAACACGAGTGGGAAGCAGACAAAACTTATAAGTTGACTGTTCTACATACTAACGACCACCACGGTCGCTTCTGGCAGAACAAATACGGCGAGTACGGCATGGCTGCTCGTAAAACACTGATTGATGAGCTTCGTGCAGAGATCGCTGCAGAAGGTGGTAGCTCGCTACTGCTATCTGGTGGTGACATCAACACTGGTGTTCCAGAGTCAGATCTACAAGATGCTGAGCCAGATTTCAAAGGCATGAGCAAAATTGGTTACGATGCAATGGCACTTGGTAACCACGAGTTTGATAACCCTCTTGAAGTTCTAATGAAACAGAAAGAGTGGGCTAACTTCCCAATGCTTTCTGCAAACATCTACGACAAAGAGACTGGCGAGCGTATGTTCCAGGCTTACGAGATGTTTGACCTACAGGGTATTAAAGTTGCCGTTATCGGTCTAACGACAGAAGATACGCAGAAAATCGGTAACCCAGAATTTATCGGTGGCATCGATTTCCGTGACCCTAAAGAAGAAGCGAAGCAGCTAATCGCTGAGCTTGAGAAAACTGAAAAACCAGATCTTATCTTCGCGGTTACTCACATGGGCCACTACGAAGATGGTAAGCGTGGCGTAAACGCGCCAGGTGATGTAGCACTAGCTCGTTACCTAGATGAAGGTTCTCTAGATATGATCGTTGGTGGTCACTCGCAAGAACCTGTATGTATGGAAGCGCCAAACGTTGTTAAGAAAAACTTCAAGCCTTCTGATGAGTGTAAGCCAGACCTACAAAACGGCACTTACATCGTTCAGGCGCACGAGTGGGGTAAATATGTAGGCCGTGCTGATTACGAATTCCGTAACGGCGAGCTACAAATGGTGAGCTACGACCTAATCCCAGTTAACCTGAAGAAAAAGGTTAAAATTGATGGTAAGAAACAGCGTGTTCTTATCGAAGATGAGATCGCAGAAGATACTGAACTGCTAGAGTTCTTACGCCCTTACCAAGAAAAAGGTAAAGCGCAGCTAGACGTTAAGATTGCTGAAACTAACGGGAAGCTGGAAGGTGACCGTAACGTAGTTCGTTTCCAACAGACTAACCTAGGTCGTCTAATCGCAACGGCTCATATGGAGCGCGCGAAAGCTGACTTTGCTGTAATGAACTCTGGTGGTGTGCGTGATTCTATCGCTGCGGGTGAAGTGACATACAAAGACGTGCTGACGGTACAACCATTTGGCAATATCCTGACTTACACAGACATGTCTGGTCAAGAAGTGATGGATTACCTAAACGTTGTTGCAACTAAGCCAGTAGACTCTGGTGCGTACGCTCAGTTCGCAGGTATCTCGATGACAGTTGCTGATGGTAAAGTTTCAAACGTGTTCATCGGTGGTAAACAGCTTCGCCTAGATGAAACGTACCGCTTTACAGTGCCTAGCTTCAACGCATCAGGCGGTGACGGCTACCCTAAACTAATGGGTCACCCAGGTTTTGTTAACACTGGTTTCGTTGATGCCGAAGTACTAAAAGAGTACCTAGAGTCAAACAGCCCAATCGACGTGAACAAATACGCACCATCAGGTGAGATTGTTTACAAGTAAGTTGACACCAACTTATAACGGTCTTTAAGCTAAAGCGCTGCTCAAATGAGCAGCGCTTTTTTGTTTGTCTAAAGTTGGAGGGAGTATGACTCCTGCAATAAATCTCGCTAAGAAGAAAAAAATTGCTCACACCATTCACCAGTACCATCATGACCCTAGAGCCGAAAGCTATGGTTTAGAAGCGGTAGAGGCACTTGGGCAAAACCCTGAACAGGTCTTCAAAACCTTGCTATTTTGCTTAAATGGAGAGCCGAAAAACCTCGCGGTTGCGGTGATCCCCGTTGACCAGAAGCTCAACCTAAAGCAGGCAGCCAAAGCGGCAAAAGGCAAAAAGGCAGAGATGGCTAATCCGGACATAGCGCAGAAAACCACAGGGTATGTCGTGGGCGGCATCAGCCCACTTGGACAGAAAAAGTCTCTACCAACGTTTATTCATCAAAGTGCCATTGGACAAGAAACGATTTGTGTCAGTGCGGGTAAGCGAGGTTTGGAAATTGAGTTATCACCGCAAGATTTAGCAAGCCTAACCCGCGGTCAGTTTGCTGAGTTGTGTGGGTAGGGGGTTAGGGAACGGACTTCGTCCTTCGGGATTCTGGAACGGACTTCGTCCTCGGGAACGCTTCGCTATAGAAAGCGAGATCGGGCTTCGCCCTGCGAGAAAATAGGTGTTTACTCTTTAAGTAAAGATGAGCAACGATAGTTTTCTAGTTTTCTAGTTTTCTAGTTTTCTAGTTTTCTAGTTTTCTAGTTTTCTAGTTTTCTAGTTTTCCAAAAAAGGGTTGACGCAAAACGCCAACCCTCAAAACACTTCGATTCTCGATTCTCGATTCTCGATTCTCGATTCTCGATTCTCGATTCTCGATTCTCGATTCTCGATTCTACTTCGTTTCTTCTTCCATCTGTGCATTATCGACGACGTGGTTCTCGCCCAAATCTTTTGGTAGAACTAGGTTAAGTAGAATCGCCACGATACCACACAGGCTGACACCTTGTAGGCTGAACTCACCGATACCGAAAGCCATACCACCGATACCAAACACTAGGGTAATAGCAACGATGACTAGGTTGCGAGACTTGTGAAGGTCAACATTGTTCTTAATCAGCGTGTTTAAACCTACCGTCGCAATCGAACCGAACAATAGGATCATGATGCCACCCATAACAGGCATAGGGATGGTTTGTAGCACAGCACCGAGTTTACCGACTAATGCGAGAACAATGGCACTTACTGCAGCCCATGTCATGATGACTGGGTTAAACGCTTTGGTCAGCATGACTGCGCCAGTTACCTCAGAGTAGGTGGTATTTGGCGGAGCACCAACCATTGACGCAGCGATAGTCGCCACCCCGTCACCGGTAATCGTGCGATGTAAACCTGGTTTTTTAATGTAGTTTTTGCCTGTCACGTTCGAAATTGCCAGCATATCGCCAACGTGTTCTACAGCCGGAGCAATCGCGACCGGAATCATAAATAGGATCGCGTTGATGTTAAATTCAGGCGTTGTAAAGTTTGGTAGAGCAAACCAAGCCGCTTCATGTACTGGTGTAAAATCGACAATGCCGTAGCCAAGACTCAGTGCGTAGCCAACAACAATGCCGCCTAGAATAGGGGTTAGTTTTAGGAAACCTTTGGCGAACACACTTAAAACAATCGTGGTAAGCAGCGAAGCCACTGAAATAACCAGTGAAGCGTCTGCGTCGATGACTTGAGATCCGTCTACCTTACCCAGCGCCATGTTGACTGCGACTGGAGCCAGACCCAAACCGATAACCATGATTACAGGGCCAACCACAACCGGAGGAAGTAGTTTATGAATGATTTCAACGCCACGTACTTTGATCAGTGCACCCATCGCAACGTAAACAAAACCTGCTGCCATTAGGCCACCCATGGTCGCAGGGACGCCCCAAGTTTGAACGCCGTAAAGGATAGGAGCGATAAAAGCGAAAGAAGAGGCAAGGAAGATAGGGACAGAGCGGCGGGTAACAAGTTGAAATAGAAGGGTTCCGACACCTGCACCAAATAGAGCAACACTAGGATCTAATCCTGTCAGCAATGGAACTAATACAAGAGCACCAAATGCGACAAACAACATCTGCGCACCTTGAATGGCGTTTTTCATGGGTTATTCCTTTATGTGGCAAAGCTAAAAGCAGTATGAAACTACTCAACAAAAATAAAATTCGCGGGATTTTATCATTATGCCAATCGTTTGCAATCTGAACTGGATCAAATAATTCACTATTTATCTATTCGTCAATGTGATGACACTGTGAGGGGAAATTTAGAATCAAGCCAAGTTTCTTGACCTTTAGTTGCTCCAGTCTCGATAGTTGCTTATCATCAACGTTTAACGTGTAAGAAACTGATCTTAGGAAGTGTATGCGTCATCTAGCTTTGTTCATTTTGGGACTGGTCGCTCTACCTGCATTGGCTTTAACCAATGTCGATCTGTACCAAACGGAAGTTGTATTAGACCAAGCGGCTGACAATGCCGATGCCAAAGCGCGAGCTGAAGGCATGAAAGAAGTGATAGTGCGTGCTTCAGGGGACCGTAATGCAGTGTCCAATGAAGTGGTGCAAAAGGCGCTAAAACAGAGTTCTCAATACGTAGCTCAACTTAGCTACGGTCAAGTCAATGAACAGCAATCATTACGCATGGTGTTTAGTGCGCCTCATATTCGTTCATTACTGAGTCAAGCTCAGTTGCCGATTTGGCCTGCCGCTCGCGCGAATTTATTGGTTTGGTTAGTCGAAGAAGGGCAAGCGGATCGCAACATCATTTGGGAACATTCACCCTCATTGGTGTTAGACCAAATGAAGCAGCAAGCGGTAAAACGCGGCCTGCCACTCACAGTACCTGTCGGTGACTTTGATGATATCACTGGTGTTGCCGTCTCTGATTTGTGGGGTGGTTTCATTCAACCTGTAGGCCAAGCGAGTCAGCGTTATCCAGTTGATGGTGTGCTGGTGGTGAAAGCGCAAGGCAATAGCTTAAGATGGACCTTATATGATCAGCGTCCTGCTTCAATTGGTGTTACTCGTCAGGCTCCTTTAGCTGGTTCTAACAATGGTATTGATGCTGCGGATAAAATGATTAACCAGATCAGTGATTACTATGCCAAGAAGAGCGCGGTTGTGGTTGCAAGTGAGTCTTCAGAAGCGGTAAAAGTTCGATTTACTGAGCTCAATGATGCAGTGAGCTTTTTTACTTTAGAGAACCAACTGAAGAAGCTAAGTTCAGTGGCATCGATTGATATCCTTAAAATTCAAGGCAATCAAGTGACATTCAACGTGCACCTACTGTCTACTCAACAAGAGTTTGAACAAGAAGTGCGCCGTATGCGTGATGTGACTCAGCTTGAAAGTGTCACGGATGAGCCGCAAGTTATCGCTCCTGAAGTGATTGAACCTTCTATTGAGGCATTACCTGTCGAGGGTGATAACTTAGCTCAAGCTAATGAGGTGACAACTTTTGAGCCGGTACAGGCTATTGAAGCTGCACCAGAAGTGATTCCGACAGAGATGATCTTGCTGTTTGAGTGGCAAGGTAAGCCGTATGTTGCTCCGACTGCTGAAGAGGTTCAAACAGACGCCTCAACGGACAGCGAGATTACTGAGCAAGAAGTTATCAGCGAGCAGTAACAAATAGAGAAAGGGTCTGGAATTCCAGACCCTTTTTATCTCAACCAGAATAAAAATCTGGCTATCCATTTATTCCGACTCGAAGCGTGCTTTTTCTTCTTTCTCGACTTTAGACAATCGTTTCAATTTCATTCCTAGCTCTTTACCTCTCTCTCTGGCGTAAAGAATATTGCCAAAGAAAGCCAGCGTAGTAAGAACAAGCTCAACAACCGCTAGCCAACGTTCACCGTCATCGACGTACAAAATCGTAAATCCATGCAGGAAGTAGAGCATTAAAACAAAGTTTGCCCATGCGTGAGTGTAAGGCTTTCCGGCTAAAATGCCCGGTAATGGAAGCAATAGAGGAACTGCCCAAGCAATCGCTAGCGTGGTACTACTGATATGTGGATGCGGAGAAAGCGATAGCTGCCAAATCATGATCCAAGCGAGTAGAGCAAGATTACCAAACAGAGCCAATAGACGATAAAGCTTAGTTGTTGATTGCATCTCTTGCATGATTATTGGTCCTTCAATTTTAAAGCAGTTCGGGCTAAGCGTTTACCCAGTTGCTGCGATAGTTCAATCTCATCTTGACTGAGTGTCGAACCGTTCGCACTCACTGATGTCGCTCCGTATGGCGTACCACCACTTTGCGTGGTATGAAGTTTAGGCTGCGAGTATGGGATACCCATAATCATCATGCCATGGTGCAACAAGGGAAGCATCATGCTTTGCAGCGTGGTCTCTTGACCGCCATGCAGGCTTGATGAGGAGGTAAACACACACGCAGGCTTGTCGATCAGGTCTCCAGATACCCAAGCAGAGGTGGTTTTATCCCAGAAATGCTTAAGCGGAGCCGCCATATTGCCGAACCAAACTGGGCTACCCATTGCTAGGCCATGGCATCGCTTTAATTCGCTGAGCGTGATGATCGGATCATCCGCGGAGCTTTCGCCCTCAATTTCATCAACCGTACGCAAAATCGCTTCACACTGAGGGATGGATTCCACCCCTCTTGCTATCTGCCGGGCAATAGCTTGTGTCGAACCATGCCGACTGTAATACAAGACGACGATTTGGCAACTCATAGAATGTCTAGTACTTGCTCCGGTGGTCGACCGTGCTTCGCCTTACCATTCGCAACAACAATAGGGCGCTCAATCAGTTTTGGGTTTTCAACCATGGCTTTAAACAAGGTCTCATCATCCGCAGACTTGAGTTCCAGTTCTTTGTAGATATCTTCTTTGGTGCGCATCATATCGCGGACTTCTGAAACACCCAGTTGAACCATCAGTGTTTTCAGTTCATCGATACTCGGTGGCGTATCTAGGTATTTAACGATTTCTGGTTGAATGTTTTTTTCTTCTAACAGAGCCAGTGTTTGACGGCTTTTAGAGCATCGAGGGTTGTGATAAATCACGACTGACATAGAGTTTTCTCCATTTATTATTGTAAAGCTAAGAAACGATCCCTTTGAACCATCAGTTGGTCAATTCGGGCATCATATCTTGCTTGCTTCAAGCTTCCCAGCTCAGCGATTTGGCTAGCCTGGGTGTAATACTGAATTGCCTTGTTCCAATTTGCTTTTAGCGCGAGAATTTCAGCGCGTGCGGCTAAGTCTTCGTCACTGACACCTAGGTGAATATTGGCTTCAGACAGCAAGTGCCAGCCATTCACATCTTTTGGATTATCATGGGTATAACGCTGCAGCACTTTTATCGCTTCTTCGTTTTTATCTTGCTCCATCAAAACGTTAGCGTAATTGATCGTCAGTACCGCATTGTTAGGTGCCGATTTTAAAGAGCGCTTCAGCATCTGCTCGGCTTTTTCGGGTTGTTTCATTGCGATATAGAGATCAGACATCGCATCCAGATAAAAACGGTTATAAGCATCAAGCTTTAATAGGCTTTGTAAAATGGTGTGCGCTTCTTCAAGTTGATTAGTGTCTAAGTAAACTAAGGCTTTGCCATATTGAAGAGAAGGTTTGATGTTCTCTGGCGCTCTTTTCTCTTTTCGATTCATCCAATCTAGAGCAGCTTTGCCTTCGATACCCGTATAGCGAGCAACCACACGAGCGCGAGCAAGGTGGTAGTTTAACGAAGGGTCAACTCGACGAGCGGGGTAGTTTTGCGCGCGGGCACGGCTGTCGGTAATACGATCTTCAGGTAGCGGGTGAGTCAGCAGCATTGGCGGTGGCTTACTCGCGTAGCGGAACTCATCGGCTAGGCGGCCAAAAAATCTCGGCATTGCGTTTACATCAAAGCCTGCTTTCGCCATGGTGCTAATACCAAATCGGTCAGCTTCTTTTTCGTTGCTGCGAGTATAGTTAATTTGACCTTGCATATTACCCGCAGTGGTTGCGGTTATTGCTGCCATACCTGCTTGCGGTGAAGCAATCGCGAGTAACAAAGAACCTGCTAAAGCGGCCAATGTCGCTGGTGAACGCCTCGCTTGTTCTTCCATGCTTCGTGCTAAGTGGCGCTGGGTAACGTGCGCGATTTCGTGCGCAACAACAGAAGCAAGTTCACTTTCACTTTGGGCATAAAGAAACAGGCCAGAATGAAGCGCGACATAACCACCGAAAAACGCAAATGCGTTGATATTTCGGTCGCGAATCATAAAGAAGGTAAACGGAGTTTTCACATCAGACGCATTGGCGACAAGGCGATGACCTAAACTATCAATATATTCATTCAGTACCGGGTCATTAATGATCGGTGAACTGTTACGAAGCATACGCATATAAGCATCACCGTACTGCAACTCTTGAGCGATAGTCAAAGTGCCGCTAGCTGCCGTGCCGATATCGGGAAGATTGAGGTTGTCTGCAAGTGCTGGAGCCGGAGTGCTTAATGCGGTGGCGAGACAAAGACAAACGAGTGATCGCGTATGTTTAAACATATTGGACAGGTAATACTCCGTTGATTTTTTCATCCTTGCTAAGCTTATCTTAACAAGACGGGTATACGCTTGGACACCATATCGCAGAGATGGTTTCCAATTCGATAAGTGATTCATTCGGTGAATGTGAAAACATTCATTCACCATTAGGTAACAGTCGTGAGCTTGACGCAACTATTTGCACTGACGCCTGCAAAAAAACACTATACAATACCTACCCGTAATAATAAGCATCGAGCGAAAGAATGGAACCGAATATTTTGGATTTACGCCAAGAACGTTGCCCTATGGCACTGTTACTTGCTAAGCGTCACACAAAAGATTTGGTTGCCGGAGAGCAAATTCTATTGTTGGTTTCTGATTCCAGTTCTTTCGCAGATATTACTCAGTATCTTCAAAAACACTTATTTGAACTAATCTGTGAAGAGAAGGATGGTTATTATCGAATGCAAGTCAGTCGAGCTACAAAACCAAAGGAAGTATGTTGAATGTTTGAAATGGTAAGTCGCTGGTATAAGCGACGTTTTTCTGATCCACACGCCGTAAGTCTTGTTGCGATTCTTCTTTTCGGCTTTATTACGATCTACTTCTTCGGCAATTTGATTGCACCGTTGCTGGTGGCAATCGTGCTTGCTTATCTGCTTGAGTGGCCTGTGGTGCAGCTTTCTCGCTTAGGTATTCCAAGAACACTGGCGGTTATTCTTGTTATCCTCGGCTTTAGTAGCCTAATGCTAGTCGCCATTTTCGGTTTGGTGCCGACGATCTGGGAGCAGGTTGGTAACTTAATCAATGATATCCCAACCATGTACGGCGGGTTGCAAGCCTTTATCGCCGAGTTGCCACACCGTTACCCAGAACTAGAAAACTTTCAAATCGTAGAGTCACTTGTCACAAACGCCAAAAACCAAGTGATTGTGATGGGCGAGACTGTTGTGAAGGGCTCACTTGCGTCACTGGTAAGCTTGGCCACCTTGGCGGTTTATTTGATTTTAGTGCCACTTTTAGTCTTTTTCTTGCTCAAAGATAAAGACGAAATGCTGGATATGACCAGTGGTGTTTTACCGCGCAACCGTCGTTTGGCAACTAAAGTTTGGGATGAAATGAACGAGCAAATCTCCAACTATATTCGTGGTAAGGTGATGGAGATTCTCATTGTCGGTGGTGTCAGTTATGTCACCTTTGCCATCCTTGACCTTCGTTATTCAGTGCTACTGGCTGTGGCGGTCGGCTTCTCTGTATTGATCCCTTATATTGGTGCTGCGGCGGTAACGGTACCTGTAGCAATTGTTGGCCTGTTCCAATGGGGCTTAACGCCACAGTTTTATTGGCTGCTGATTGCTTACGGCATCATTCAGGCTCTTGATGGCAACGTTCTGGTTCCGGTTTTATTCTCCGAAGCGGTAAACCTACACCCTGTCGCGATTATTGTGGCGGTTCTTGTATTCGGTGGTTTATGGGGTTTCTGGGGGGTGTTCTTCGCGATTCCACTCGCCACTTTGGTTAAAGCAGTATGGAATGCTTTGCCAAGTCATGATGATGAAGTCCCGACATAGATAGTCTCGGCAAGTGCAAACGATTACATAAAAAGCCCTAAAGTTTCTGCTTTAGGGCTTTTTATTTGTGCTCTAGTTGGCATTTTGAGCAGTAATAGAATTTACTTAAGCAGTGAATTGTAAGAAATTTCTTAAGTAAACGTTATCCGGGACGATAACTATACTAATTACAATAACAAAAAGCTTGCTGACTAATTGAGGGAAAATATGAAATTTAGCCAAAAAATCGTTGCGGCTTCATCAGCGCTATTGCTGGTAACCGTAACCCTGTTGTCGATTCAACAGCTAAGCACGGTAAAGCAGGAAGTCGAAGCGCTCGTCGATACTAGTCTCACAGAGATGGTTAAAGGGGTGAAAAATACAGTCGTATCAGAGATGGAGAGTAAAAAATCTCTCGCTCAATCTACGACAGAAGTTCTTGAGCTCGATCCTCAGAATCGACAGCTTGTGAAACAGATTCTTGAAAAACCAGAGCTAAAGGGAAGTTTCCTCGCAGTGGGCTATGGTTACGAGGCAGATGGCTTCGTTGTCGAAAATGATGATGGTTGGGAAGCTGGTCCTGACTATGATCCTCGTGTACGCCCTTGGTTTAAAGATGCGAAAGCACAGGGTAAGTTAGTTGTTACTGACCCATATGTGGATGTCTCTTCGAAGAAAGTGATCATTTCTATTGGTACGCCAGTGAAAGAGAATGGTCAGTTTATGGCAGGTATGTTCTACGATATGGAATTAGGTGGTTTGGCTGATCTTGTCAACAGCGTGAATCTCCTTGATGCCGGTTACCTATTCATTGTAACGGCAGACGGTACGACGATTGCTCACCCACAAGCGGAAAACAATGGTGAAAACCTAACCAAATACTTGCCGCAAGCGAAAGTTCAGGAAGGCAACCAGAAGTTTGAACAAGATGGTCAGCGCTTACTTGTTCACTTTACCAAAGTTCCTTCAGAAAACTGGTACATCGGTGCCGTTGTTGACGAAGACATCGCTTTTGCTGCCGTTGCTGATATGCGCAACAGCTCAATCCTATACGTAGTAATTGGTGTGATACTCAGCGTGGTCGTCCTTAGCTTCCTAATCAAAGCACTGATGAAGCCCCTAGCGACTCTAAACGATGCGATTCAGGATGTGGCATCAGGTCAAGGCGATCTAACTAAGCGTTTGGATACCAATACTGATCAAGAGTTCGCCCAGTTAGCGGAAGGATTCAATACCTTTACTGAAACCTTGCAGAAGCAGATTCAGCAATCGAAAGCGATTGGTGCAGAAATCCTACGTGGCACTGAGATGACCGTTGTCGGCGCGCAGCATTCTGCAGGCGCAATGCGTAGTCAACTTGAAGAGCTAGAGCAGTTAGCGACCGCGATGAACGAGATGGCGGTAACGGCGACCGAAGTAGCAAATAATGCGCAAGGAGCAGCTGCAGCGGCGAAAGAGGCGGATGATGCGACTCAAGATGGCTCATCGGTAGTGAGTGATACGACTAACTCGATAGATATGCTCTCTTCACGTATTGATCAAGCTGTCGAAGAGGTTCAAGGCCTTGAATCGGCAACAGCCAACATTGAGACTATCTTAAAAGTTATCAATGATATCGCTGACCAGACTAACCTATTGGCACTGAATGCGGCGATTGAGGCTGCGCGTGCCGGCGAATCAGGACGCGGATTTGCGGTAGTAGCAGATGAAGTCCGTACTCTGGCGCAGCGTACTCAAGAATCAACGACAGAAATTCGTAGCATGATCGAACAGCTTCAAGCAGGTGCTAGCTCGGTATCAGCAGCGATGAATGAAAGTAAAAACACTGCGGTTGATGCGGTAGACAAAGCACAAGCGGCCGATGGTGCATTGCAGCGCATTCGCGAAGCGATTCAACGTATCAGTGATATGAACATGCAGATCGCATCTGCAGCTGAAGAGCAGAGCTTGGTAGCTGAAGAGATCAACAGCAATACAGTGAAGATTAAAGATCTGTCTACTCAAGTCGCGGATTCAGCAGAAGAAGCAAACATGGCTATGCAGGTTCAAACTGAAAATGTTCGTGAGCAAGATGCCATCCTAAACAAGTTTATTGTTTAGTAAGCCTGTTGCTCCCAATAAATAAAAACGCCAGCGATAATGCTGGCGTTTTTATTAGGGAAAGCTAGTTACTTATTGTCGTTCAAGTAATCTAGTACTACTTCATGGTGTGTTTTTGTCTTGAACTTATTGAAGACGTGCTCAATCACGCCTTCTTCGTTGATCAGGAAGCTAATACGGTGTAGGCCATCGTAAACCTTACCCATAAACTTCTTTTCGCCCCAAACGCCAAACTGGTCAGCAACCGCATGGTCTTCATCAGACAAAAGAGTGAAGTTAAGTTCATCGCGCTCAATAAACTTACCCAAGCGTTTAACTGGGTCGATACTAACACCTAAAACGACAACATTGTGAGCATCAAGCTCTGCTTTCACATCGCGTAGGCCCTGCGCTTGAACGGCACACCCAGGCGTCATGGCTTTAGGGTAAAAGTAAAACAGTACTTTTTTACCTTTGAAATCACCTAGAGAGACGGTTTCGCCATTTTGGTCAAGTAAAGAGAAGGCTGGCGCTGGTGCACCGGCTGTGAGCGTGTTCATTGAGATTCCTTTTTATTGGCTGTTTTTTAAGAAATTTAGTGAGCCTTGTACGCTTAGCTTTTGACAAAGAGTATCGAAATCCTCTTGCAGTTGCATAAGATTACAACCAGAGTCTACTGTCGCAGTAATCGCGATATGGAACTGATCGTTTTCAGAGTTGATTTTTTCTTTATCAATGGTTTGCGCACTGAGTGACGAAAGCCCAATGTTCTTCTCGGCGAAAAAATTGGTGAACTTTTCGGTCAGCCCCGGCTTGTCATCTGACTCGACAAACACCTCTAAGGTGTAGGTATTATCAAGATGAGCGTGAGTAGAAGTACGCTTCATAATGGTGATCAGATCATGCTCTTGACCAAGCAGTGGCAAAGTGGTTTCAACGCGAGTCACTGCCGCGTTGTTGCCCGTGAGTAACATGATAAGGGTAAATTCATTGCCAAATAGGGCGATACGACTGTCAACAATATTGCATCCAGACTGAGTGACCAGGTGTACAACTTGATTGCATACGCCTGGGCGATCTGTTCCTACCGCAGTAATCACCAGATGTTGAGTCATAGGGTCACTTCTATCAAAGTTAGGTTTATTAATGAGATAGCTTAGCACAGTTGTTTGGCAGAAAAATGGCCTCTGTGCGCTTTTCTATCTAGCTTTGAACGTATTTTAGTCTAACTCGTCGCACTCGGTTAATTCCTAACTTGATACTGACACGGGCTGAAATGAAAGGAGTAAGTTGCCAAAGTTCTAACATCTGATAAATATTCATTCATTTAGGTGATTTAAGCGGCTTTAAGTGCTTGTCTTCATCAATCGCCTTACAGTACCATGCGATTAGTATCTAAATTAGGGAGAAAGACATGTTTTCAGGAAGTATAGTAGCGTTAATTACACCGTTTAATCATGATGGCGAAGTAGACTACGTGAGCCTGAAGAAACTGGTGGAGTACCATGTAGCAGCGGGCAGTGATGGCATCGTTGCAGTGGGTACCACTGGTGAATCGGCGACGCTGACGATTGAAGAGCATGTCAAGGTGGTAATGAAGACGGTTGAGTTTGCAGAAGGCCGTATTCCTGTTATTGCAGGAACAGGAGCAAATGCGACTCATGAGTCGGTGACTTTCAGCCGCCTATTAAACAACTCTGGCATCGCAGGTTGTTTAAGCGTGACTCCTTACTACAACAAACCGACTCAAGAAGGTTTGTTCCAGCATTACAAAGCGATCGCAGAAGAGAGCGATGTACCACAAATTCTGTACAACGTACCAGGTCGAACTGCGGTAGACTTACTGCCAGAAACGGTTGCGCGTCTTGCTGAGATTGAAAGCATTGTTGCACTTAAAGATGCGACGGGTGATTTAAGCAGAATTGCAATTCATCGTGAACTTTGTGGCGAAGATTTTATCTTACTAAGTGGCGATGATTCTTCAGGCCTAGAATTTGTTAAGCAAGGTGGTAATGGTGTTATCTCTGTTACCAACAATATTGCCGCTGAAGATATGGCGAAAATGTTCAGACTTGCGAGTGAAGGCAAGTATGAAGAAGCAGAAATCATCAACCAACGTTTAATGCCGCTGCATAAAAACCTATTCGTAGAGTCAAGCCCAATTCCAGTGAAGTGGGCCGCGCATAAACTAGGTCTAATTGAACACGGTGGTCTGCGTTTACCGCTGACAGAGCTGTCTGAAAATGCCCGCCCAATTGTGGCACAAGCAATGACGGAAGCTTGCATTTACTAAATTTAAAGATGGATTGCCGGAGTGAAACCACTCCGGCATGTATGTATCAGGAGTTTCAATGAAATTGTCTCACCAGCTAGTCGTCAGTTCACTAGCTGTTTTTGTTTTAAGTGCTTGCTCAGGCAGCGCAGCGCAGCGTCGTCAGGCAAAGGATGACTTCGAATATTTGAACACGCCACCTTTAAAAGAGTGGCAGCTAGCCGATGGTGCTACGCCTCAGTTCTACACCAACTACGATATTCCTCAAGGTAACTTCACGGGAGGAATTGGTAAAGAGGTTGATATTCGTTCTCCTCAGCAAATTCTAGAGCTAATCCCAGGCGCGCGTGCTGAACGCAAACAAGGTGAAACAACGCTTTGGCTACTTCGTGAAGATGAGCTTAATAAAGTTTGGCAAACTGCCTTGAAGATGCTTCAAGAGCAGGGCATAGCAGTTCGTGAGCAGACAGACACGCGGCTAGAAACCGATTGGGTGACATGGACTGAAGAAGACGAAGAGGTTGAAGTAGGTTCACGTTATGCAATCGAACGTATCTTGGTTGGTGGCCGTCATGGTTTCAAGATTTCCCTGATCGATTGGCGTGAAGGTGGTAAACAGGTGCCTGTTACCGCGACCAACAAAGAGCGTTATAACGCGTTGATGACGAACTTAGTGACTGCACGCTATGACCAAGATCTTCGTGAAGAAGCGGCGCGTAAAGCGCAAGAGTTAGTGAAGCAGATCCCTATCTCTATGGGCTCTGACCGCAGTGGCTTCCCAGTTATTATTGCTCGTACACCATACAATGTACTTTGGTTACGTCTGCCAACGCTACTTCCAGAGATGGGCTTTACTATTGAAGAGCGTAATCAGTCTCAAGGTACTGTGAAAGCGAAGTATGCGACGCCTGATGACGAGTTTTGGACTGAAATTGGCGTGAAACCAATGGGACTAGCATCGGGAACTTATACTTTCCTACTTGGTGACCTTGGTAACCGTACTTCAATTAACGTCACTGACTCGGCGGGTAAGCCGGTAGAAGAGGCGTTACTACAAGATATGGTGCCTGTTATTGCAGCAGTTGCTGAACAAGCAGAGTAGTAACGAGCTGATAGAACCTACAAAAAAAAGCTGACATGATGTCAGCTTTTTTTATATTTATGTGCCATAAGGTGGCAAAGATTAGCTACAGCACCATAGCGGCAATCCAGCCAAATACGATCAATGGGATATTGTAGTGGATAAAGGTCGGTACTACCGTTTCCCAAATATGTTCGTGTTGGCCATCAGCGTTTAGACCTGATGTCGGACCTAACGTTGAATCTGAAGCCGGAGAGCCAGCATCACCAAGCGCCGCCGCTGTGCCGACTAACGCGATAGTTGCCATTGGTGAGAAGCCAAATGCAGCCGCTAAAGGCACATAGATGGTCGCTAGGATTGGAATGGTTGAAAATGATGATCCAATACCCATAGTCACTAATAAGCCAACTACCAGCATTAACAGGGCAGCTAACGGTTTGTTATCACCAATGCTTGTTGATAGCGCTTCAACTAGCGACTCAACGCCACCCGTCTGCTTCATTACCGCGGCAAAACCTGCTGCTGCGATCATAATGAAGCCAATCATCGCCATCATGTGAACACCTTTAGTGAAGACGTCGTGCGTTTCTTTCCATGCAATAACACCACCAAAAGTAAATACCATAAAGCCAGCTAGACCACCGATGATCATAGAGCCAGTAGAAAGCTGTACGCTCAATGCAGCGACGATACCTGCCGCAGCTACAAGAATGTTTTTCTTGTTGATTGATTTAGGGTTCTCTTCAACATGAGTCAATTCTGTTTCTTGGTACTGTCGAGGCTTACGGTAGCTAAAGAAAATCGCCGTAAGCAGACCAAAAATCATTCCAGCCGCAGGAAGTAGCATTGCGACTGGCACTTGGCTAGCGACAACATTTTCCAGACCGTTCTCGTGCAGGTTTTTTAGCAGAATGTTGTTTAAGAAAATACCACCGAAACCAATAGGTAGAACCATATAAGGTGTCACCAAACCGAAGGTAAGCACACAGGCGATCATACGTCGGTCTAGGTTAAGCTTGGCAAACACGCCTAACAGAGGCGGAATGAGGATCGGGATAAAGGCAATGTGGACAGGAATTACGTTTTGCGATGACATAGTGACTAACACTAAAGCAATCAGCACAGCGTATTTTAGGCCAGTTGAAGCTGACGCATTCTCTTTGCCGTGGATACGTTTGATAACGCTATTTGCTAAAAGGTCGGTAATTCCAGAACGGGAGATAGCAACAGCGAAAGTACCAAGCATGGCGTAGCTAAGTGCGATAGTCGCACCGCCTCCAAGCCCGCTTTCGAAGGCAGCAACCGCTTCATTAAGTTCCATGCCAGAAACCAAACCACCTACAATGGCGCTAAATGTCAGTGCAACGACGACATTAACGCGCATCAGTGCTAAGGCAAGCATGACACATACAGAAATGACAACAGGGTTCATAATTTACTCGTGTGTTGTGTTTACATTAATTCTTTTATTTCTTCTTCAGTAGCATCAATCAACGGCCAACCACCTAGGGCTTTCCATTTGTTGACGATACCGCAGAAGAGCTCTGCCGTTTTTTGGGTATCATATAGAGCAGAGTGGGCTTCTTTATTGTCAAACTCCATCCCAGCGGTCTTGCATGCTTTAGCCAGTACTGTTTGACCATAGGCCAAACCACTTAACGTTGCAGTATCAAACGTTGCGAAGGGATGAAAAGGGACGCGTTTAAGCTTGCTACGCTCGCTCGCTTCCATCACGAAGCTGTGATCGAAATTTGCATTGTGAGCTACCATAATTGCACGGCTACAATCTGCGGCTTTTTGCTCTTTGCGCACCAACTTATAAATCTCTTTGAGAGCTTCAGATTCTGTCACTGCGCCACGAAGTGGGCTAAACGGGTCTCGAATGCCGTTAAATTCGAGAGCTTCTTTTTCTAAGTTAGCGCCTTCAAATGGCTCGACATGAAAGTGAATGGTTGAGGCAGGGACAAGATCGCCGTTTTCGTCCATTTTTAAAGTAACGGCGCAGATTTCGAGTAGCGCATCGGTCTTAGCGTTGAACCCGGCAGTTTCTACGTCAATAACGACAGGAAAGTAGCCGCGAAATCGTTTTTTTAGCGTCAATGCTTCGTTTTCAATAGTCATGTGTGCTTAAAATTATGTGACAGGGCAGGCATTATTGCAGATTCTTTAAGCGAGAAAAACCGTTAATGCTGATTGAAAATGAATCATTGGTAATTTGTCCTATACAAATCAGTTGGCGGGATTTTTGCATTGATATTTGTGAAGGTAATCGGGTGGCAAAAATAGCGGCCCAAATAGAGTTAAGAGATGAAGTATTCTATGAAGAAGTGGTTGGCTCCTAGTATTGCAATGGCAATAACAGCGTTTACTCCCAATGCGTTAGCGTTGGAGAAACACTATGTGGCCAAACCTCAGCAGTCCATGTGGCAAATGGTTGCCAATACGCCACTAGAATGCCGTCTTGTTCATCCTATTCCGAATTATGGCGATGCGGTTTTTTCGTCGTATGCGAGCAAAAAAATCAACCTCGATTTTGAGCTTAAGATGAAGCGCCCAATGGGACAGACTCGCGATGTAAGCTTGATCTCCATGCCACCCGCTTGGAGACCTGGCGACAGTGCTGATAGATTGACCACCATCCGCTTCTTCCAACAGTTTGATGGCTATGTCGGTGGTCAAACCGCTTGGAACATTTTGGGTGAGTTGGAGAAAGGTCGTTATCCAACGTTCAGCTATCAAGAGTGGCGAAGTCGTGATCAACGTGTAGAAGTCGCCCTTTCTTCAGTGCTGTTCCAACAATCGTATAATGTGTTTAGCGACTGTGTTGCCAACCTGCTTCCATACAGCTTTGAAGACATTGCCTTTACAATTCTGCACTACGATCGTACTAGTGTCGAACTCAATAAACAGTCACAGAAACGATTGGCACAAATTGCCGAGTACATTAAGCATAATCAAGACATCGATTTGGTATTGGTGTCGACCTATACCGATGCGGAAGATGGTAAAAGTGTCAGTCAAAGTCTTTCTGAGCGCCGCGCTGACGTCCTAGAAGAGTACTTTAAATCTCTTGGTCTACCTGACGACCGAATTCAGGTCCAAGGCTATGGTCGTCGACGTCCTATCGATGACAATGCTTCACCAATTGGCAGAGATAAAAACCGACGAGTGGTTATTTCGCTCGGTAGAACGCAAATTTAATTTCTATTGGATATGAGAAAGGCCAGATAGTATCTGGCCTTTTTTATTCCGATTGGTGTGCATATACCAACCCAAATAAATATCTGTTCATTCTTGCTGGTGAAAATCGCTGATAGCGTCGTTATAGATTTTGAAGGTAGATTTACTAGCTAGCTGCAATCTATGCCTTGCTCTAAGCGATTTTTCCTGCGCAATTATCTGAACACCTATTTATCCCGATTGGTATTAGTTCAAACGGAATTTAGCAATGAGGTTACAGTTGGTTGCGGTATCGATATCTTGTACCAACTGGGCAATCTTGGGATTGGGATGTCTTTTCATAAACTCAATCAGAGCCTTCTTACAGCAGCCCATAGAGTCGATAAACGCGTCGCAGTCTGTATTCGGACATTGTGGTACTAGAGTTAAGACTTTCTCAGAAGCGAGTTGGAGATATTTTAGCTCATACTTTACATCACCGACGTTACGCCAAAACATCGCCATATTGTGGCAAGAAATTACAGAAATCATTAGACGATCTTCGACATCGATCTCTTCGGTGTCTCCAATACGTTCACTTAGCGTAAGCGCTTGCTGATAATGAAGGATACCTCTTAGGTGATCTTCATCGTTCATTGCCATGTCTGCTAGTAAGGTATGTTTCTCCCACTCTTGGATGCCCATTGTTCTAATCTCCTAACCGCGAATAGGCTTGAGATTAAATGATAATTATTATCAAGTAAAGCTAAAAAAATAGGACAGTGTGATACTGTCCCATTTTCAACATCACTTGAAATGATAATTAGGGTCAACAGACCCTAGCCTTCTAAGCCTGCTGATGCTTGCTTGTTTTGGATGAGTTCTAGCATGTAGCCATCAGGGTCTTTGACGAACGCAATATGAGTTGTGCCGCCTTTAACTGGGCCTGGCTCACGAGTCACATTACCACCCGCCGCTTTGATTGCGTCGCATGTTGTGTAGATATCATCAACACCAATAGCGATATGACCAAAGGCACTGCCTAAGTCATACTCTTTTGTACCCCAGTTGTACGTTAGCTCAATGACTGCACCTTGAGACTCATCGCCATAACCAAGAAAAGCCAGAGTGTATTCATACTCTTTATTTTCGTTGGTACGAAGTAGCTGCATGCCCATTACATCAGTATAGAATTGAATTGATTTGTTTAGATCACCGACGCGAAGCATGGTGTGCAGGATACGTCCATTTGACATTGTCGTGCTCTCCTAATTTTCTGGATAAACTTTTTCTTTGTATTCGCAAAGGTCTTCAATGATGCAGCTACCACAGCGCGGTTTACGCGCAACACACGTATAGCGACCATGTAGGATTAGCCAGTGGTGTACATCTAACTTAAACTCTTTAGGTACGACCTTAAGCAGTTTCTCTTCTACTTGGTCGACATTCTTACCCATTGCAAACTTAGTACGATTTGAAACGCGGTAGATGTGCGTGTCCACAGCGATAGTTGGCCAGCCAAAAGCGGTATTCAACACTACGTTTGCTGTTTTACGTCCAACACCGGGTAACGCTTCGAGAGCTTCACGGTTTTCAGGGACTTCGCCGTTATGCTGTTCGAGTATGATCTTACAGGTTTTAATGACGTTCTCAGCTTTTGAGTTAAACAGACCGATAGTTTTAATATACTCTTTTACGCCATCAACTCCTAAGTCAAAAAGACCTTGTGGGGTGTTAGCGACAGGGTATAGCTTGTCTGTCGCTTTGTTCACGCTTACGTCAGTGGCTTGAGCTGAGAGAAGTACCGCAATCAGTAATTCGAAAGGTGTACTCCAATTTAACTCGGTTTGAGGGTTAGGGTTGTTTTCCCTCAGTCGCTCCAGTATTAATCGTCGTTTATCTTTGTTCATTTGAGGCTGCTTTCCAGTGCTTCGTTTGATGCGATACGCTCAAACTGTTGTTATTGATTGGTCACCCGAGCTCGCTCAATGGCTTGTTTTTGTTGTTTCGGTTGGCGAGCTTCTAACTGTTTATCTATGACATTTTTCGCGGCAATGAGCAATCCGACGCCGATGAAAGCACCTGGTGGAAGCAGGGCGAGCAGGAAGCTATTGTCGAACTGAAACACCTCGATTCGTAATGAGGTTGCCCATTCACCGAGTAGCAGGTCTGCACCGTCAAATAACGTTCCGTTACCAATAACTTCACGCATTGCCCCTAAGACGACCAGTACGCTGGTCATTCCGAGCCCCATCCAAAAGCCGTCTTGTGCAGCAGGAAGTAGGTCGTTCTTTGACGCAAAGGCTTCGGCGCGACCAATGATGATACAGTTAGTTACGATCAAAGGAATAAAAATACCCAGAGAAAGGTACAGGCCGTACGCGTAGGCATTCATCAACAATTGAACGCAAGTTACTAGGGCTGCGATGATCATTACGAATACAGGGATACGTACTTCTTTCGGTACATAGTCTCGCACCAATGAAACGGTCACATTTGAACCGACAAGAACGAGTAGGGTAGCAATTCCCAACCCAAGAGCATTGGTCACGGTCGATGAAACAGCAAGTAATGGACACAAGCCTAGCAATTGAACTAGAGCAGGGTTGTTGTCCCACATGCCGTTCTTTATTAAGGTCTTATGCTCACTCATGGTTGCCTCCACAGTTTAGTGGCTGTGCCAATATTTTTTCGCGATGGGTATTAACGTACTCAACAGTATTTTTTACCGCTTTCACCACAGCGCGAGGAGTAATCGTCGCCCCAGTGAATTGATCAAACTGACCACCATCTTTACGCACTTTCCAATCGGATAGATTGTCTTCGCTGACAGTTTTACCTGCAAAACCGAGGATCCAGTCGGTAATACGTAAATCTATCTTATCACCTAACCCAGGTGTTTCTTGATGGCTTAAGACCCGCGTACCGGTAATGGTTCCGTCTTGTTGGATACCGACAATAATTTTGATAGCACCATTATAGCCGTCCGGTGCAATGGCTTCGATGGCTAAAGCTGATGGTTCATTATTGATGGTTGCCATATAGACAGGCATCGGTGAGTCTGCGCCAAGAGCCGGGTTACTGACTAAGGTACAAGCTTGATAAAGATCGTTATCGTGCATTTCGTGAGGAATCACTTGATTGAGCACCGAAAGCAGCTGCTTTTGTTCCTGCAGCTGAATCTGATCTTTAGTTAAATAGTTGGTCAGCGCTACGACACCTGTCGAAGCACAGGCAAACACCGCTAGAACCACACCATTTTTTCTAATCGCATTTAACATGATGAAACCTTAGTGACCGTACGTTCTTGGTTTGGTGTAGTAATCGATGAGAGGTACACACATATTACCCAGCAATACCGCAAAGGCCACACCATCAGGGAAGCCGCCCCAACTGCGGATGATAAATACCATCGCCCCGATAAATGCACCAAACACCAATCGCCCTTTAACTGTCGTTGAAGCAGAGACAGGATCAGTGGCAATAAAGAAGGCACCAAGCATGGTTGCACCAGACAGAAGGTGAATAAGTGGTGACGCCGTCGTTCCCGGAGTTAAAATCATGAATAGACTGCTGATTAGCGTCAGGCTTAGCAAAAAGCTCACTGGAATATGCCAATTGATCACTCGTACCTTGATCAAAATGAGACCACCAACAAGATAAGCAAGGTTGACCCACTCCCAGCCGATACCGGCTAGGCTACCAAATTGTGGTTGGGTTAAAGCTTCACTAGCTGTGTTGCCCGTCGTCAAGGCTGTTTTAAAGGCATCCAGAGGTGTTGCCATGGTGATGCCATCAATACCAGTACGGATTTGCTGGAGAGAAAGCCCTTCTAGGTTAAATCCGGTAAAGATCAGCGAAAAAGCATCTCCACTCGAAATCGCCGTTGCTTGCAGTTCATTTGGAGAGATCCAGCTTGTCATCTGTACTGGGAAAGAGATCAGCAGTACCACATAAGCGACCATCGCTGGGTTAAATAGGTTTTGACCAATACCACCATAGAGATGCTTGGCAATCACAATCGCGAAAATAAGCCCGATGGCAATGATCCACCAAGGTGACAGCGGAGGAATCGCAATAGCAAGCAGCCAAGCAGTGACTAAGGCGCTGTTATCACGTAGTGCTGACATTGGGTGACGTTTTCTGGCAAGCATGACCAAGGCTTCTAAACCCAGACCGATCACAATCGCAAGAATAAGCTGGATTATTGTGCCCCAGCCAAAGAAATAGGTTTGTGCTGCCAATCCTGGCAAAGCGCAAAGCGCCACCCACTTCATTAGATCAGGAGTGCTTCTGCGACTATGCGCATGGGGTGAGCTGGCAATAAAGAAGGCCACTACTCTTTCTCCTCAAATTGTTTTTGTTGTTCTTTTTCAGCTTTGCGTGCTTTTGCTCGTGCAATAGCGGCGGCAACGGCAGCTTTCTTCGGATCTTCCTCAGCTACTTCTTGAGTAGGTGCTTGCTCAACGGGCTCAGATTGAGCTTGCTGCTCAGCTTTACGCGCTTTTGCTCGTGCAATAGCAGCGGCAACGGCAGCTTTCTTCGGATCTTCTTCAGTTGCTTCTGATGCAGGCGCTTGTTCAGCAGTTTCAGATTGAGCTTGTTGCTCTGCTTTGCGCGCTTTCGCTCGTGCAATAGCGGCGGCGACTGCGGCTTTCTTAGGATCTTCCTCAGTTGCTTCTGATGCAGGCGCTTGTTCAGCAGTTTCAGATTGAGCTTGCTGCTCGGCTTTGCGTGCTTTTGCTCGTGCAATAGCGGCGGCAACGGCAGCTTTCTTAGGATCTTCTTCTGTTACTTCTGCAGTAGGCGCTTGCTCAGCAGGCTCAGATTGCTCTTGCTGCTTGGCTTTACGTGCTTTTGCTCGTGCAACTGCGGCAGCAACGGCAGCTTTCTTCGGATCTTCGTCAGTTGCTTCTGCAGCAGGCGCAGGCTCAACAGGCTCAGATTGAGTTTGTTGCTCGGCTTTACGTGCTTTAGCTCGCGCAATAGCGGCAGCAACGGCGGCTTTCTTAGGATCTTCGCCAGTTGCTTCTGATGCAGGCGCTTGCTCAATAGGCTCAGATTGAGTTTGCTGCTCAGCTTTACGTGCTTTCGCTCGCGCAATAGCGGCAGCAACAGCAGCTTTCTTATCTTCAGCTGGTGGCACTTGGTCAGTTTCTTCTGTTTGCGCTTTCTTCGCTTTAGCTCGGGCTATTGCTGCAGCGACCGCAGCTTTTTTATCTGTAGCGGGTGCTTGAGCGCCGTCAGAGCCAGCTTGCTGCGCTTTTTTCGCTTTAGCTCGCGCTATCGCAGCAGCGACGGCATCTTTTTTGTCGTCTGTTGACGTGTGTTCAGATTGTTGTGCTTTCTCTGCTTTACGCTCTCTCGCTTGACGTTTACGTTCTTCACGCAGCTTGGCCATTTCACTGTTATCAGGCTCAGCCTGACCGCTTTGCATCGCTTCTGCTTGTTTAGCTTTTGCTTTTGCAATCGCTGCAGCAACAGCAGGTTTAACGGCCTTCTCTTCTGTGGCTGGTTGGGCTTTTTGTGCCTTAACTCGCGCAATGGCGGCTGCAATTGCATCATCGCCACCAGAAGATTTCATCTCTTTACGGCGGTCATCTGCGGCTTTTTTGAAGCGATTTTCGCGAGCGGCTTTATCTCGTTCAAGACGTGCTTTCTTCTCTTCAAAACGAATCTTCGCGCGCTCTGCCGCTTCTGCTTCTTCTTTACGAGTACGGATCTCAGCTTTTGCTTGGCGGTAGTATTGAACCAGTGGGATTTCACTCGGACAAACGAAGGCACAAGCACCACACTCGATACAATCTTTAATGTTCAGCTCTTCACATTTATCAAGCTCTTCTGCTTTGGCATGCCAAACCAGTTGCTGAGGGAGAAGAGAGGCAGGGCAGGCTTCGGCACACTGACCGCAGCGGATACACGCCATTTCATATTGATTCGGTAAAATCTCTTTGCGAGTGGGAGCCAGAATACAGTTGGACGTTTTGGTTATTGGCACCTGTGCATGAGGCAGGGTAAAGCCCATCATAGGACCGCCCATAATTAGGCGCGGTAATTTCTTATCTGCTTTGTAACTAAACTCATCCAACAGAGCCTGCACTGGCGTGCCAAGTAGCGCCCAAACGTTTCTTGGCTGTTTAAAGGTATCACCGGTTAATGTCACGATACGTTCTATCAGTGGTTCGCCATCGCAAACCGCTCGTTTAATCGCATGCAGTGAGCCAACGTTTTGCACTAATATCCCGATATCTGCAGGAATACCGCCATTTGGCACTTCTTTGTTAGTCAGGATTTTGATCAGCTGCTTTTCACCACCTGAAGGGTACTTAGTCGGGATAACGCGGATGACGATGTCTTTGTGCTCTGCGGCTTGTTGTAGCGCTTTGACTGCTTCAGGTTTGTTATCTTCAATGCCAATAACCGTTATTTTCGGCTTGAGGATATGCTCAACGATCTCAATTCCTTGGATGATCTCTTGGGCATGTTCACGCATCAACATATCGTCGGCAGTAATGTAGGGTTCACATTCTGCAGCGTTGATGATCAGAATCTCTGTTCTTGCCAGACCGGATTGAATTTTCTTCGCCGTTGGGAAACCTGCGCCACCCATACCGGATACACCAGCTTGGCGAATTTTTTCAATCAGTTCGTCAGGAGTGCGCTCAGCATAATTAGACCAGCCATCACGTTCGATCCAGCTGTCAGCCATATCAGGCTTAATAACAATACAGATTTCACTTAAACCAGAAGGGTGAGCAGTGGTTCTTGGTTCAATAGCAACCACAGTGCCTGAAGTTGGCGCATGCACAGGCAGCATAAAGCTAGTGTCGTACTTAGTCAGTGACTGACCCTTAAGTACCTGCTCGCCAACTTCAACCGTAATAGTGCCAGGTTTACCAATGTGTTGTTTGACCGGCAGGACAATTTCTTCGGCAATAGCCGCGCGCGAAAGTGCATGACTGACCGACTGAGATTTGTTTTCAACTGGGTGAACACCACCCGGGAAAGTCCACAAGGCGCCAGTTTTGATTTGTTCGATTAATGACAGCATACCAGTCCTTAACTCCCGCTGTTCTGCTTGGCCGCAGAATCGGTAATATCAACAACAGGAATGGCGTCCATCTGCCACTTCCAGCTCGCTGTAGTGGTTTCTACAGGAATCATTTCAATACAGTCTGTTGGGCAAGGAGCAACACATAAATCACACCCAGTACATTCGTCCTTAATCACGGTATGAAGTGCTTTTGTCCCACCCACAATGGCGTCTACTGGACAGGCTTGAATACACTTAGTACAGCCAATACACATATCTTCGTGGATAAATGCAACGGTTTTTACTGCGTTTTCAAGGTCGTGCGCCGAGTCGGTTGCTTCGACTCCCATTAGGTCCGCAAGCTTTTCTATTGTTGCCTGACCACCTGGAGGACATTTGTTGATTTCATCACCATTGGCGATAGCCTCAGCGTATGGTCGGCATCCTGGATAACCACACTGACCACATTGGGTTTGTGGCAGAATGCTGTCTATTTGATCAACAATAGGATCCGCTTCAACTTTAAAGCGAATTGAAGCGAAACCAAGGATCGCACCGAAAATAGCGGCGAGAACCGCGATGGCGATTATTGCGATTAGTATTGAGCTCATTACAGTTTCACCAAACCAGTAAAGCCCATGAATGCTAGAGACATTAATCCAGCGGTAATCATCGCAATTGATGCGCCTTTGAATGGCATAGGGACGTCAGCAGCGGCAAGGCGTTCACGCATAGAGGCAAACAACACTAGTACCAATGAAAAGCCAACAGCCGCACCGAAACCATAGATGATCGATTCGATAAAGTTATGGTTTTCGTTAATGTTAAGTAGCGCAACACCTAAAACAGCACAGTTAGTGGTGATCAGGGGAAGGAAAATACCCAATAGGCGATACAGAGTCGGGCTAGTTTTATGTACTACCATCTCTGTAAATTGAACCACTACCGCGATCACCAGAATAAAACTCATGGTGCGCAAATATTGCAGGTTGAGCGGATCTAAAATGTAGTTCTCTACGAGATACGCGCACACGGAGGCTAAGGTCAAAACGAACGTTGTCGCTAACCCCATTCCGATAGCGGTTTCTAGTTTTTTAGACACACCCATAAATGGACATAAGCCCAGAAACTTCACCAGTACAAAGTTGTTGACCAGCACAGTGCCGACCAACAACAAAAGATATTCGGTCATAGTTATATAATTTAGAAATTCCGATCCTGACATTATCCTGCTTTGCTTGTTCAATAACAACCAAGGAAAGATAAGGTTTTATATTGTTGAATAAAAATTATACGAGATTGTGCTAAAAAAGTTGAATAAATACGACTTAGTAAAGGAAAACTGGCATTTAGATTTTGCCTAGTGAATGTTTGGGGTAGGAGAGAGAAAAGAGCAACACTAGGTTGCTCTTTGGATTTGGGTTATTCCATTGTGATGTGTTCAAGCAAAACCTTGGCGTTAACCCCAATTAAGTATGGTCCAATTTGGTTGGTTCGCGTGTGCTTTCAAACGAGGGCATGGATTGACCAAATACGCGTAATCAGCGTATTGGCACAGTGGTAAGTCATTGATTGAGTCAGTGAAAAAATGCAGTTCAGAATACGACTCTGAACGTTCTTTTAACCACTGCTTTAAGCGAGTGACTTTGCCTTCACGATAACTTGGTACACCTTGTATCTTGGCGGTGTAATGATCGGCCTCTGAAACGAGATCGATACCAAGTGCGGAGTTAATGCCTAGGTGACGGCCCACCGCTTCAACTAAGAAAGTCACACTGGCAGAGATAATCAGCATATCAATACCATCACGAGATAGTTGCTCGATTAAGGTTTTAGACTGAGGAAACTGTTTATCTAGAATACGAGTTTTTACACATTCTTCTACCAACAGATTCACCTGTTCAACAGGCATGTCAGCTAACGGTGCCATAGAGAAGGTTAAGTAGTCTTGCATATCTAACTTACCTTCGGCATACAAACTCATTAAACGTTGGTCTTCTTCGATGAAGTCCGGCTCAGTTGCGACACCCTTGTCAACCATAAACTCATTCCAAATCATCGCACAATCGGCATTGATTAAGGTCTCGTCTAGATCGAATACGTACAAAGGTTTGGACATGGTTAGGTTCCCTTATTCTGATACGGCAATTTCTCGCGACACTAGCAGCAAACAATGTCGAAAATGTGACAGCTACTAGGGTCTGTTGACCTTTTGAGCTGATTTTTGCAGCAGTTTGTGGGTTCTTAATGCAAGGCAGAGGCTTTGAATTGTAGTTGTTCTACCTGATAAGCCGATAACGCAGCAGAAAGGAGCCACAAACGCTGCCCGAAGGGTTCGGCTAAAAGCGTTTTACTCTTTGTTGAGAGGTGTTTTGCTTAGAATGACTAGGCTATAAACCTCTCGCCGCGATTAAAACGCTTTTGTCTCGAACAAAATTTAACCGCAAAAGGTCAACAGACCCTAATAACCTTTGAAGAACCCGCCATCCAATAGAATATTCTGTCCGGTCATATGGTTGCTTAGTGGGCCAAGTAAAGCGCTAACAGCGTCTACGACGTCTTGAACCGATGCGTATTTTTTTAGCGGAATATTGCTGACTTCTTCTGCTATTTGTTGGTCAAAGCTGACACCGTTTTGTTGCGCTTTGTTGTGCATCTTATTGGTATAGCTTTCAGTCATAACTCCGCCTAGTGACAGCGTATTGACTGATATTCCTTTTTCTCCGAGGACGAGCGCCATGGTTTTAGCTTGCCCTAGCCAAGCGGAGCGAAGACAGTTATTGGTACTATAGTTTGTAAGTGCGTTTTTGCTACTTAACCCCGATATCAGTACGATCTTAGCACCATGATTAAGGCGATCATTTTCCATCAGATATTTTATTAAACTTAATGGGCGGATAAAGAAGTTTTGGTATAGGGTTTGCCAAGTCTCGTTGTCAGGAAATAGCTCTGAAGAGGGAGGGATTCTGGGGATGATAAACACGATCTGGTCGAGCTTCTCATGAGTTGAGATTGCGAAAGCCGCTTGCTCAATGCTTTCGTCACAAGTGAAATCCAGAGACACCTCTTCACAAGGGGTCTTTAGACCAGAACATAGTGCGCTTAGTTTTTCATGATTTCTTCCAGTAAGAATGAGCTTTCCAGACATTGATTGAGCAATAGCGCTGCCCATTCCACTCGTCGCGCAAGTAATTAAGGTTGTTTTCAAGTTTAGGTTCCTCTTGAAATTAAATGCATTAAGTTGTCTTGATAGTGACTACTTACTTTAAGTTCATGTTCCTTACCTTTGATCCAGATGCTCACAGTGTGGCCATCTTTATTGGTTTTGATATCGATATTTTCATCGCTCTCAAAAAGCTCTTTCTTGACCAGAGTCGAGCGGTTTAGCCGAACCAAAGGAATTGGAAACGACTGCTCAAGATCGGTGAGTGAACATTTAATTTTGGTTGATAGACCCGATTTGTAGATCACCTCAGAGTAAGGGTGCTTGTAGTTAACTAACGTAATGTCTTCGTTAATAGCGAAAGCCCGTTTGTTACTGTTAATTATCTTCAGTATGTTGCTTAGATTCTGCTTTTCACTCGGTGTGTCTAGGGGAGGAGCAGTTTCTGTTTGACGGTTGTTGTTACCTTGACTGAGCAAACATTTTGCCACCCAAACCAATGAACCAATTAGCAGCATTTCAGCAAATACTATGGATGTGATAACCGAGCTGCTGACTCCGCTGTACGTCAAATCTTTACCTTGACTCAAGTAGTAGCTAACGGCAGCAAGCTGTTTGCTCGCGACAGTGATCGGAACAGAGCCTGAGTGAAGGGTTATCTGAGAGGCGTTCGAAGTAAGCTCAGCGATTGAGGTGCCTTTGGTACAGTGCTCAGAAACGTCCCGGTCATCAACAGAAAAGCTACTCACAGCGACCTGTATACACATCTTTGCATTGATGTTTGATTTCTCATAAGCGGTTAGGAAGTTTTCGAGGCTGGATTTAATACCAGGAATATTGAATGTATAAACATCATCTAAAAATGAATCTGTTTTTGTCCAAGCAACGATTAATGCGCCGGCTAAATCGTGATTAGGTGCTTGCTTTTTTGCTAGTTGTAAACTGCTGATTATCAGCCACAGTTGGCTGACTAAAATCAGAGTTCCAACGACTGCCAGCAATTGAGAAGCCGTGAATCGTCTATTTATCATCTGAGCTCTCATTGACGTAAAGTGTGGTTACTTTTTGATTGCCTTGGCTAGTAACCTGATAAAGGTACATTGGCTTTTTATTGTGGCCTGTGTTGCTAATATCAATGGATTTACCATCCATCGCGGTTTTGTATTTCGAACTTTTAAGCACACTTATTGCCTGTTTTTTATCTTGCAGTGTCGAGAGCTGGTCAATTTGGCTCTCGATGAGTTGGATTAGATCAAAAGAGTAGGCACTGAGAAATGACGTATATTCGAATGGGCAGTAAGTATTGGCATAGGAATTAAACAGTTTTTCGTTGGGGCCTTTAACTTCTCCATCCCAGTTTTTTAGGAACTTTACGCTTATGTTCGGTGAAACTTGCTCAATGATGTCGTAAAACTCTTTCCTTCCGCCAATGGAGTCGGGCCCTAAAATAGTTAGGCTTTCTTTGTCGGTCACCGCCAGTTCATGATAGAAAGAGGCAATGTGTGGATTAAAGAGTGGAGCGAAAATAACATCTCCAGAGTCTATTTTCTGAGCAATCTCTTTCTGAGACTCAAAGGTAAACTGATGAACTTGTACATCTATTTCGGGATTTTGTGTCAGCACTAAGCGTAAGAACTCTTTTGATACCTCTGTTGAATATCGGTTCGCCTGAGCATTGACGATATGCAGAGTATTCATGTTGTTCTGAGCCAAGTAATAAGATGCCAGAACTTCTGCCTGATATAAGTTTGATGGCATTATAGACAGACCTAGACTCGTGTCTTTAATGACCTCCATTGCTGTTGCGGAAGTGATATATGGAATCTTGGCTTCAGTCAGAAAGGCGGAAGCCGCTTCTGCTTCTTTTGACAGCAGTGGAAGAACGGCTATATCCACATCTTTTTCTATCAACTCTAAGGCAGCTTGCGCACTACCACTTGCCGAACGGTTGTTTTCTACAAATATTACAGAAACATCCTTAGACGTATTGGTTAACGTATCTGTTGTACTTTTAAGGATGCATATCTTCTCTGTGTTGGACTTGGAGCTGTTTTTTGAGGTATGTCCTACCATGACTCCAATTTTATATATGTCGTGTTGACTCGCGTGTGTATGAAAAGCAAGCAAAAAGAAACACATCAAACCCATAGCGTTGCATATTAGCCTGATGTGTTTAGGGGAGAATTTAATAAAATTCATCCAAGTGTCCCTGTATTTAGTTAAACTAAAACTTATGTGGTTTTAAGCTTATGTTTTTGTTTTAAAAAGAAATTGTTTTAGTTTTGATATTTTTTTATTTTTTTAATTAATATCGAGGATGATTATAATTGAACTTATTGCTGACTGAAATATTATTAGTGCACGCAATGAGACTGACTGATTAGTAATTAGTCAGGTTTACAGGTCATATTTAGAATGCATTTTTACTGGTGATGTTTATACAAACACAAAAATGAACGACTTTTGCACCAAGATAATAAAAACACGTCTGGCTAGGCGTTAGACTGGGAAATTATTCTCAGCAAACAGATAAAGCCCGAACATATGTTCGGGCTTTAT